>CAVQAA010000014.1:0-29425 GCA_963710335.1 uncultured Spirochaetota bacterium | reverse complement strand
CATCGCCTGTTAGCGATCTCGGCGCATAACAAGGCAGCAAGACGGATTACCTAGTTGCAAACACGCCGCCTATGTCGGAGCCATCCGCGCAACCTCAAGTAGATTTCCTCATGGCCTGATGGCCTTCACTCCCGTCATCTCGCAGAAGTCTTCCAGCGCAGGGGCAAGGTCAGCCCCGTACCCAAGGCACGCGTACTCGTTCGTCCAGCTCTGGAGGAGCGCGTCCATGTCCGCGTGCGCGGTGACAAAGCCATGCGGCCAGAACGGGATGCCGCATTCGGCAAGCCGTGACTCCACCTCCTTTGCCGGCGGCTCGAAGATGGAGCAGGGGACGATCACCATCTGGAACTCGCCGTTCACCCTGCCCAGGCGGGCAAGCACCCCTTCGCCGACCTTGCAGATGAGCCGCACCGAAAGCCCGCCGGCCTCGCCTTCCGTGGGGATGCCGTGCTCGGCGAAGCCTGCGGGACCCAGCTTCCCGGCCAGGGACGGCGGCACGGCGCCATCGCCAATGATCTTGATCTCCTTCTTTTTCTTGTCGATGTGCTGCAGGTCTCCGTAGTACACGGGGTCCTTGCTCAGCTTTGTCAGCAGGAAGACGGAAAGCGCGGTGTTGAAATCCCCCAGGGTGCTCGTTCCCCATCCGTCCTCCAGCATCATGCTCTGGGCAAAGCAGGTTGCCGCGTAGTCATCCGCCAGGCCGGGGAACGACTGGATGGTGTAGAAATCAAAGCCCTCTTTTTCCACGATCTTCTTGATGGCCAGGTACAGCCGCATGGACTTCTCGTTCACGAGGCTCTTCTCGGGGGCTTTGCCGAAAAGCTTCGCCAGCCGGGGCTCCAGCGCGTGCAGCTCGGCGGCGTTGACCTCCTGGGCGGTGCGGATCAGCTCCGTGGTGTCGCGCGAATCGATGTCCACGCCGAAGATCCGCATCCACTGGGAAGGGTCGGCGGCACCGCAGGTCTGTCCCATCCCCCGGCCGCCGAATGTCCCGATGGTGGCCATGTTCAGGAGCCGCTTCAGGTGCGCCGCCTTGCACCAGCTTGAGACGCGGTCCACCTCGGCCGGGTCATCCGCGGAGCCGTACACGAACTTGTGAGGGATGCCGACCTCCAGGAGCGCTCCGTGAAGAACCAGTCCTCCCACGGGCCGCCATCCCTGCGAGCCGGGATGGGTCCAGATCAGGACCGGCTTGCCGCTCATGGCGAAGTCTCGAATGGCGGCCACCAGGTGCGCGGCCCACACCCACGTGCCGGAGAAAAGCACCAGGCAGTCCACCGCATCGTCCTTCTTCATTTCATCCAGCGCGGACCGGGCTTCGGCCTTGCTGGCTATTACAATCGGGTGCTCGCGAAGCTTGATGCCCCGCGCTTTCAGGGCATCTCGAGAACGGGTCACGATCTTTTCATCGATGAAGGGCGTTCCCATCGGATCGGCAAGGCCGTCCTTGTGGACGCCGTACACGACAAAGCCTGCGCTCGGGGTAATCATGGTGCCCTCCGTTAGCTACTACATTTTGATCCCCGACATCTTGATCCCCTCCACCAGGTATCGCTGGAAGACGAGGAAGATGATGACTGTGGGAATGATGGTGATGCAGGAGGCAGCCAGAACGAGGTTCCAGGCAACCGTGCGCACGCCGCGGAAGTTCGCGATGGCAATCTGGATCACCCAGAGCTCCTGCTTCTGCGTCACGATCAGCGGCCAGAGGTAGTTGTTCCAGTTTGCCACGAAGAAGGCCACGGCAAGAGTGACGGCGATGGCGGTGGAAAGCGGCGCGACGATCCGGAAGAAGATGCCGTAATGGGACAAGCCGTCCATCATGGCGGATTCCTCCAGCTCGCGGGGGATCCCCAGGTAGAACTGGCGGAAGAGGAAAATCCCGTAGGCGTGGGGGATGGCCGGCAGGATGATACCCCAGAGGGAGTTCGTGATTCCGAGGTTTCGAACAAGGATGAAGAGCGGGATCATGATGACGGCGAAAGGAACCATCAACGTGCTGAGGATCCACACGAAGATGAGCTGGCGGCCGGGGAACCGAAGCCTCGCAAGCGCATACCCCGCGGTGGCGTGGAAGAAAAGGGCAACCACCGTCACGGTCACCGCCACGAACAGGGAGTTGCCGATGTAGCGCGGGAAGTTCTCGCTCACGAGCACCTGGCGGTAGTTGTCAAGCGTCAAGCTCGCCGGGTTGGGCAGGAGCACGAGGTCGAAAATCCGGCTGAGCGGTTTGAATGAGCTCAACACCATGATATAGATGGGGAGCAGGATGATGACCACGCCCAGCACGCCCGCGGCAATAAGGATCACCTGTCTTCCTCTGTGGGACTTCACTGCCTGCTCCTACTGCTGCCTGGTTGCGCCGAACACGCGCAACTGGACGAGCGTGAGGGTCATGATGATGAGGAACAGGATGAACGCCGTTGCGGACGCATAGCCTAGCTGGGAGATCTCGAAGGCCTGCCGGAAGATGTAGTAGACGGTGACATTTGTGGCCGCTGCCGGGCCTCCCCGGGTCATGACCTGGATCTGGTCGAAGACCTGGAAAGACCCGATGGTGGTCACGATAGCGACAAAGAGGCTGGTGTCGCGAACGGATGGGAACGTTATGTACACGAGCTTCTGCCAGGCGTTGGCGCCGTCTATCTCCGCAGCCTCGAAATAGGCCGGGGGAATGTCCTTGATGGCGGCCAGAAAAATCACCATGTAATAGCCGATCACGAGCCAGATCCCGACGATGGCCACGGAGGGCAGCGCCTGGCCCATGGAGCCGAGGAACGGCTGCCCAGGTATCCCGAACAAGCCCAGGAAACCATTGAGATACCCTCGCATCGGATCATAGATGAACGACCACGCGAGGGCGGCTACGACAGTTGAGATGGCGAAAGGGATGAACAGAAGCGTTCGAAATACCTGCTGCTTCCTGCCCTTGATGCCGTTCACAAGGAGGGCAAGCGCGAAGGAAATGATGAAAACCGCCGGAACATACAGGACGGCGTACCTGACGGTGGTAAGGAGGGACCGCCAGAACACCTGGTCCCCCAGGAGTTGACGGTAGTTCTCAGCGCCTGTATAGACCATGGGCCTCAGGCCGTTCCACGAATGGAGGCTGACCACGAAGGCGGAGACGATTGGTATGAACAGGAAAATGAGGAGCCCCGCCACGTCAGGCAGGAGCATCGCGTACGCGGACAGCGCTTCCTGGAGCCTGTCCCTTCTCATTCGGCGCATTCCGCTCTCCCTCGTAAAGGAAGAGAGGCATCCGCTTTGCGGGGTTGCGGGATGCCTCTCGGAATAATTTGTGCTTTAGGTTGCCTAGATCTGCCCCGGATACGATTTCAGGAATGCCTCCATTCTCTGGTGGGCATCCATGGCCGCTTTGGCGCCGTCATAGTCCTTGTTGAACATGGCGTTCTGGATCATGTCCTCCAGGATGCTGCTGGCCTCTGCCGGCATTCGGATTTCGGGCTTCTCCGTTCCATAAATGTCCTGCGTGAAAACGGCGCGAAGGCCCTTTGTGAAGACGGACTGGCCCGCGTCTATGACCGACTTGCGCGGTGAGTACGCGAACTTCGTGACCGTGGTCCATTTCAGCGGGATGTCGACGTTCGTGCCGAACGCCCACACGGCGAACTTGGCCGCTTCCTCCGGGTATTTGCCCTTGGCGTTGACCATGAACTTCCAGCCCCCCGCCACGTCGGCCGGCTTCCCGCCATCAGGGATGGGGAGTCGCACGACCTTGATGTTCTTCGTATTGTACTGATTTTCGATTGTCGGTATTGCCCAGGAGCCGCAGATCTGCATGGCCGTCTCTCCGTCTCCCAGGATACCGATGTCCGTGGTGGACCGGCTGGGGCGAAGGTTCGCGGCACCGGAGTTGATGAGGTCCTTCCAAAGCTGCAGGGCTTTCGCCACACCCGGGTTGTCCAGGGCGGAGTGTTTCAGATCCGCGGTGAACACGTCCGCTCCCGTCTGCCACAGGAACGGATACCAGGTGTAGGTCTGGTACGCGCCCTTGCTCACTTCGATCGTAATCCCGGCCCTTTTGTCGGTCTTGAGCTTCAGTGCCGCCGCTTTCAGGTCATCCCAGGTTGCCGGAGGCTGGACCCCGGCGGCGGCAAGCGCGTCCGCATCGTAGTACAGGCCGACCAGCTCGATCTCGAAGGGGATGGCGTAGATCTTGTCCCCGATCGAGACGCCTTTGATCGAGCTTGGGGAGAAATCCGAGACGATCTTACCCGCCATGAATGCATTCAGCGCGTAAGCGATCCCGGAGTTGATGTACTTCCCAATGGTGCCCGGGCTGACGAAGAAAAGGTCAGGACCAGCGCCGGCAGCAAAGGCGGCTTCGAGCTTGGTGCCCAGGTAGTCGTCCCAGGGGACTGTCTGCACGGTGATCTTTACATTGGGATTGACCTGAGTGTACAAGTCGGGAAGGCTCTTGAAGAACTCTCCCTCGGCGGCTCCGTGGAAGTCCCACAGTGACAGCTCTTTGACCCCGCCTGAGCTCGCGGCGGCGCCGGACGCGCTTTCCTTGGCTCCTCCGGCAAACGCGCCCGCTGCTGTCATCAGAAAGGCTGCCGCGGCGCAAACAAGAAGGAAGATCCGGAAATGTTTTTCTCTCATTCTTTCCTCCTCTCGCGTGATTAAATCCATGGTCATCCTCTCATCGCCCGCGTGCAAAAGAAACACGAATTTCTTTTCAATTGGTGGAGTATTCTACTTTTCCTGCGAATACCTCCTGTACAGAGACGGCGTCACGCCGACGCTCCGCTTGAAGATGCGCGTGAAATACTTCGGGTCGTTGAACCCCACCCGGTACGCCACCTCGGAGGCGTTGAGATTTGTCGTGCACAGAAGCTCGATTGCCTTTTCCACCCGGTACTCCGTGATGTATTCCACGACGTTCTTCCCCGTCTCCCGCTTGAACGAGGAGGAAAAGTAACTGGGGCTCAGGCCCACGCTTTTGGCAACCTCTTCAAGGGGGAGATCGCGCCCGTAGTTTTCCTCGATAAAATGCACCGCGCGCCGCACGGCCCTGCCCAGCCTGTTCTGGTTCGCCTGCTCGACCCCGGCCGCGAGCGCGCCCATGACCTCGACGAAATGCGCCTCCAGCGCGTCGAACCATCCGTGTCTGAGAACCGGTGTGAGTGACAGCGCGGTTTTCTGCCTCTCGTCCTGGTCCGGCAGGACCGCTGAGAGAACGTCCAGGACATGCCTGGTCACGGCCCCGACGTGCTCCTCGAGCAGCTGCAGGGGAACCTGCGCCTGGCGCAAGGGAGCCAGGAAATCCCTGGCGCAGGCCTCCGCCGCATCCCGGTTTCCGGTTACCAGGCAGGCCACAAGCTTGTCCTGGGCCGGCGTGGAATAGGGCAGGGCGCGGGCGGTCCAGGGCTCATAGAATGCAACCGTCTTTCCCCGGTCATAGTACCCCGGCCGCAATGCCAGCATGCTTTGCTCGAAGGCGGCGCCGATTCGCGCGCAACCTTCGTTTTCCCGGCTCACCCCGATCCTCCCCCGTGTTCCCAGGAGGTCGGCAAGCCGCGACGCGATTTCTTGCGCCTGCGGCGAAGCCCCGGGGACAAGCACGACATACTGGTCGTGGAAAAAGAAGAGGTGCGCCTCGGGCCGCAGGGCGGACTCCAGGGCTGCGCGGGACGGCGGCGGCGCGCCGCCCTCAGCGGTCGGCGGGAGGATCTGTGCGCTGAGAATGACGAATGTCCCCAGGTGAATGTCCAGCAGCTCGCAGAGCCGCGCGCCTGCTTCGGCAGGGGAGGCAGACGCGAGCGCGTCGGTGAAAAGCGTGTCCTTGAGCGCATCCGAGTCCCCGGCTGGCGCGGCCCTCAGGCGCTCGGACCTGCGCCGCTCCACTTCCGCGCGGGCCCGATCAAGGACGGCGAACAGATCCTGCTCCTCGATCGGTTTCACGATGAAATCAAGGACGCCGACCTTCATGGCGCGCCGCGCGTAGTCGAACTCCTTGTAGCCGCTCATGATCACCACCACGGTGTCAGGCGATGCATTGCGCAGGGCGTGGGCAAGCTCCAGACCGTCGAGGCCCGGCATGCGGATGTCCGCCAGTATCACGTCCATGCGCTCCGCGCGGGCGGCTTCCAGTGCGGCGTTCCCGCTGGAGAAGAGCCTGCACGCCTTCCAGACCTCTCCCCGCGAACCGATGAGCTTCGCGAGCCCTTTTCTCACCCGCGGCTCATCATCGACAATCGAGATGGAGTATCCCATCACTCCTCACCGAGGGCGGGAAAGGAGATGCGAACAAGCGTCCCTCCCTGCGGCCGGGGCGCCACGGTGACGCCGAAGGGAGGACCATACCTCAGGCGGATTCTTTCGTGGACGTTGAATATCCCGATGCCCTCCGGCTCCGCGCTGCCTTTCGGCTTGCCGCTGAAGATCTCGTCGATTTTCGCCTCGGTCATTCCGCAGCCGTTGTCTGATATCTCCATGCTGACGCGCCCGTCCTCGAGCGTTCCGCGGATGACGATGATGCCCTCCCCCTGGCGCGCCCGGAAGCCGTGCTCGATGGCGTTTTCGACGAACGGTTGGAGGAGAAGGTGGATGGTCTTGAGGCCAAGGATCCGTGAATCGATGTCATAGCGGACCTCCAGCTTGCTTTCGTAGCGCGTCTGCTGGAGGAACACGTAGTTCGCGAGCCACTGGATTTCATCCTGCCATGTCACCGGCCGGCCGTCAGAGATCGAATACTGGAGAATTCGTGACAGGGCCGTCAGCATCCTGCTGATCTTCTGCTCGTCTCTTTCCCGCGCAATCCAGTTGATGGTGTCCAGCGTGTTCGAGAGGAAGTGCGGGTCGATCTGCGCCTGGAGGGCCCGGATCTCGTGCTCCTTTTCCCGCTGGTGGGCGTTTTCGGTTTCCCGCATGAGGTTGGCGATGCGCGCCGACATCGCGTTGAAGCTCTTGGAGAGGAAGCCGATCTCGTCCTCTGACTCCGGGGGGCGCGAGCGGGGCGCGGGGTCGCGTCCCATCTGGTTCATGGAGACGATGAGCCGCTCGATGGGGCTGGTCACGTACCTGTTGATGACGGCCGCGCCCAGCGCGGAAAGGACGAGGCACAGCACGAGGATTGCGACGAAATAGCCGCGCAGCCCCCGGGCCTGGCTCAGGATGTCCGACTCCGGGATCAGCGCGACATAGTGCCAGTCGTTGTACGCGGACCTGATGTAGACGGCGAAATACGTCTTTCCCTGGATGTTTTCTTTTCGAAGCGTGTCACCGCCCCGCGCTTCCAGCCGTGGGAGAAGCCCGTACTTGTTCGCAACCTGGTCGTACCACTCCCGGTCGGCGCTCCAGACCAGATTGTCTTCCCGGTCGGTGACGATGACGAGGCCGTTGCCGCTCAGCCGGTTGGATTTTCCGATGTCATCGAAGACCTGGGACTTGAGGTTCACCACCAGGATTCCCGCGTTGAAGAACATGCTTGAATAGATGTCCCTCACCACCCTGCCGAAGGACACGAAGTAGATCGGCTCCGGCGGGTCATGGAGGCTCGGGAGGGCGAGGCTTGCTATCCAGTACGCCCGGCCGTCCAGGGCCTGGATTGCGTCCTTCCACTCGGGGTGCTGCAGGAAAATCCCCGCGAACCGGCCGCCTCCCGACGTCTCAGCAAAAACGTACTGCCCGTTGGGGAAAAAGAGGTATGCCGACTCCAGGTGGTTCTGATTGGCGCGGAAGCTCTGCAAGGCTTGCTGCATATGGAAGAGCTGGAAGTCATCAAACCGGGCGGGGACCTTCTCCCCCATGGGCGCGAAGATCCGCGGGTCGTTGTAGATCTCCTCGCTGTGGTTCGCGCTCTCCCGCAGCTGCGCTTCCACGCTGTTCTGGAACAACTTCAGCGTTTCCCGGGAACGGTCGTACTCGCGCCGCGTGATGTCACCCGTGGAGATGACGTAGAATACGAGACTGCTGAGCAGGAACGGGATCATGAAGAAGACAGCAAAAGTGATGACGAGCTTTCGCTTGATGGGGATGTTCCTGAAGGCAGGCCGTAAGCTCAAATACATTGCGCATGGCCCTCGTGCGGGAGAAAAGTTTAATCTCAGTTCGGGCGCTCGCGCAAGAGCCTGCGGCTGTGGTACAGTCCCCGTCGCACGGGGAGGCCTGTGATGAAACTTCCTGACGATTACCTGGAGCGCGTCTACGCGGCAGTGCTGGGAAAAATCATCGGCGTGTATCTTGGCCGGCCTTTCGAGGGTTGGAGCCATCAACGCATAACGCGGGAGCTGGGGGACATCACCTGGTACGTGCATGACAGGCTGGGCCAGCCCCTTGTGGTCACGGATGACGACATCACGGGGACCTTCACGTTCCTGCGAGCGCTCCCCGACAACGCAAACCGCCGGGACCTGACTTCCCGGGAGGTCGGCCAGGCCTGGCTCAACTACATCATCGAGGGCAAGACCATACTCTGGTGGGGCGGGATGGGTGAATCCACGGAACACACCGCGTTCCTTCGCCTGATGGACGGCATCGACGCTCCGCGCAGCGGGTCGCGCCAGCTCAACGGCAGGGTGGTCTCCGAGCAGATAGGGGCGGAGATTTTCGTGGACGGCTGGGCGCTGGTTGCCCCGGGGGACCCCGAGCTGGCCGTCCGCCTTGCCGGAGAAGCCGCGCGGGTCAGCCACGACGGGGAGGCGGTCTATGCCGCCCAGCTCATCGCCGCCATGGAGTCACTGGCCTTTTTGGAAAAGGACATCAGCCGTTTGATCGATGCCGCAATCGGCTTCATTCCCGCGGGCTCGACAATCAGGCGCGTGATCGATGACGTTCGGGAATGGGCTTCGAAGGATGGAGACTGGCGAAAAACACGCGCCCTGGTCGAAAAGAACCACGGGTATGCCAGATACGGCGGCCACGTGCCCGTGGTGTCCAACTTCGCAGTCGTGCTCATGGCGCTCATCCTTGGCCAGGGGAACTTCCAGAAGTCCCTCATGATCGCCAACACCTCCGGCTGGGACACGGACTGCAACTCCGGAAATGTCGGCTGCCTGCTGGGGATCAAGGACGGCCTTTCCATTTTCCGCGACCAGCCCGACTGGCGAGGCCCTGTTGCCGACAGGATGTACATGCCCACGGCAGACGGGGGCCGGGCCGTCACGGATGCAGTCTCAGAGGCGTTTCGCATTGCGGACATCGGAAGGTCCCTGGCAGGAGAGAAGGCTGTGCCGGCCCCCAAGGCCGGCGCCCGGTTCCATTTCCAGCTGCCCGGCGCGGTGCAGGGGTTCTCCGCGGAGGCTCCGGCGGGAAGCTCGGTTTCCCTTGAGAATGTGGAAGGACACAGCCGGGAAGGCACGCGCAGCCTGGCGGTCAGGTTTGACGGCTCCGCCCCGGGCGCGCACACCGTGGGGCGGCTTCGGGTCACGACGTCCACTTTCATCCCTCCCGACGCTTTCACCATGAAAAACTACGACCTGCTTGCCTCACCCACTCTCTATTCAGGGCAGGTCCTGTCCCTGAGGGCGGAGGCGGACAAGGGCAATGCGGCACTGGTAGGCGTGAGCGCTCTTGTGAAGCTCTACGGACCGGCTGATGAGGAGCAGAGCCTTGCCTCGGCCAAACAGATGATCAAGCCGGGTGAGTCGGCGCTGATCACGTGGGTCGTACCCGATACGGGCGGATGCCCGATATTCGCCGCGGGGCTGGAGCTTGTGCCGGGAGCCCAGGCGGCCGGCTCCATCTACCTGGATTTCCTGACCTGGAACGGCCCCCCGACGGTGACGTTCAGAAAGCCCTCCGGAGGAGGTGAGCGCTGGAGGCGGGCCTGGGTGAATGCGTTCGACCACCACGGGGTGATCTGGCCGGAGGCGTTCCGACTTTCCCAGGATCGCGGCACGGGGCTGTGCATGACGGGCACCCGCGACTGGACGGATTATCGCGTTACCTCCGTCATTGCATCGGACATGGCAATGGATTTCGGCCTTGCGGTCCGGGTGCAAGGCCTGCGCCGCTATTACGCGCTCGTTCTGTCTTCCAGCGGCAAGGTGGAGCTGCGCAAGGTTCTGCGCGGGACCCGGGTTCTGGACCGCGCCGATTTCCAAAGGACCGAAGGCGCGAGCTACGCTTTTTCCCTGGAGGTGGTCGGCAACAGGATCAAGGCAAGCATCGACGGAAGATCGATATTCGACACTGTCGATTCACAGGAACCCCTCGAGGGCGGAGGGGTTGCCCTGGTATGCACGCAGGGATCTCTTTCCGCGAACGAGGTTCGCGTGGAGCCCGTCCAAGGAGGCATCACATGACCGCCGGAGCACCGTTTGTTTCTTCCCTGGAGACGCTGGCCTGGCGCAGGTCCGGCAAGCGCCTGAGAATTTCAAGTTATGACAGAAAAGGAGGGAATGACGACCGCATCTATGTGAAGCCAGGTGAGTCTGCCACGATTGCCGATATTGCGGGAGCAGGCTGCATCACCCATATATGGTGCTCTTTCATGAACGAGGGCTTTGCTCCGGAAAAGAACTACCTGAGAAAGGTCGTCCTTCGGATGTACTGGGACGGGGAAGCATCCCCGAGCGTGGAGGGGCCCATCGGCGACTTTTTCGGAATGGGACACGCGCAATCCCGCAACTTCGTTTCGGCGCCCCTGCAGATGAGCCCCCAGGACGGGAAAGCCTTCAATTCGTGGTTCCCAATGCCTTTCGCCTCCGGAGCGCGACTGCAGATCACGAATGAGTGCGATACGCTGCTGATCTTCTATTACTACGTGGATTATGAGGCGTGGAGCGAGCTGCCCGGGGACCTTCTTCGCTTTCATGCGCAGTGGCACCGCGAGTGCCCGACGAAAGGCACCCCTGATGAAGGCGTTCCCAACAGGGACTGGAGCTTCGAAGGAGCGAACACCACGGGGGAAGGCAACTACGTCATCCTGGAGGCAAAAGGCGCCGGGCACTACGTGGGATGCAACATCAACATCCACAACCTGAGGAAGTCCGCGAAGTGGGACTGGCCGGGAGAAGGTGACGACATGATCTTCATAGACGGCGAGCGCTGGCCACCTTCGCTGCACGGGACGGGAACGGAGGACTACGTGAACATGGCATGGTGCCCGCAACAGGAATACAGCGCACCGTATCATGGCCTGATCCTGGGTGGCAGGGACAACTGGAAAGGGAAGATCAGCTACTACCGCTACCACATCCAGGATCCCATCATGTTCGAGAAGTCCATCCGCGTGACCATTGAGCACGGCCATGCCAACCATCGATCCGACGACTGGTCCAGCACTGCGTACTGGTACCAGACCGAGCCCCATGCGCCGTTTGCGAAGCTGCTGCCGGCGAAAGAGAGGCTTCCCATCGAGGAAGAGACGCTGTTGTGGTGAGGCGGGGTTATCGCGAAGCGGTGTCAGCCTTGTCGAGGTTTGCGCGCATGAGAAACACGTTGTACGGCCCGAACTGCGACATCGTGAAATAAATGACCTTGCCCCCCTCCGCTGTGAAGCCGGGGCACATGAACGCGCCATACAACGCGGGGTAGCGCCGCGCTGCCACCAGCATCCTGGCCGGCCCCCACGGTCCCCACGGCTCCGGGCCTTCCCTGATCTCGAGGTTGTGCGAGTGCTCGTTCAGATAGGTCATGATCCATCGACCCAGGTATGCGTTCCAGGCAACCGACAGCTCACCGACTGGGGCGTCGACAATCACCACGGCGTCCCGCATGTCCGCGCTCCATTTCGGCCGGCCGCCCTGGACGCCGGCAAAGTAGCGGTAGCTCGCGGCAGTCTCGATTTCTTTCTCAGGGACCTTCATCAGGGCCGCCCCGCCGTGCCGGCCCGAAGGGATGCCCCAGATGAGCAGGTCATCGCCCTGCTTCCAGATTGCCGTCTGGATGAAATTGCTGCCCCCCGGCCATCGGGGCTGGGCGAGCTTTGTCCACGTGTGTCCCGAATCCGTTGAGCGCGCAATCCCCGAGTAGTTGCAGTCCCAGGAGCCCGGGGCTCCCCAGTGGCGCACCGACATGAAGAAGATGTACAGGGCGCCGTTTGCAGCCACGCCGTTGGTCGGGATGACGGTGATCTCATCGTGGTCCACCTTGCGGGATGAGAGAAGCTCCACGGCCGTGCCGGCGGTGTCGGTGATCCAGCCGTCGAACGTGATCCCGTTCTCAGGATTTGTCGTGGTGCTCCAGGCCATGGTGTTGCTGCGCCAGTTCTCCCCTCCCGCGCCGACCTGGGACGGGGAGCGGGGCCCGAAGGTGTCGCCAAAGAGAAAGTACGTGCGGTCGTCATCCTGAAACATGCTGCCCAGGTCACACCCGTAGACGCCGTACTTGTCCGTGCGGTTGATCGAGTCTGTTCCCGTGAGCTGCGCCACCGGGGCCAGCTGGCTGACTCCATCCAGGAGCAGATCAGCGGCAGGTATCTCGGGAGCGGGCATTTGCATGGGTTTTTGCGCGCCGGCGCAGGAAACTGCAAGCAACGATGCGAAAGCCGCGGCAAAGATGGCAAAGGCCGGTTTCATGCGTAATCAGACAATATACGTGATAATCGCGATGGCGGGCGAGCCTCTGCGGGACCCGATCCCGCGCGGCACCGGGCCCACGCCGAATGCGCGCGTGCGCCGGAATGCGCGCTCCAGCCGGGCGCGGGCTCCCGCGGGAATCACGAAGCTGTCACCGCAGCGAAGGTCGATGCTTGCATCCCCGCACAGGAGCCGCAGGTCCCCTTCCACCACCGTGCCGGCCGCGCATAATGCGCGGGCCGGCAGGTCCACACCCGCGGCCACCCTTGCCTCGAAGATCTCGAACTGACGCCCGGCCAGGATGCGGCCCAGCGTGTCGTCCCGCCTGTCGGCGCGAAAGACTCTGGGGCGTGCGTCGAAGTCGATCACCTGCAGGGCCTTCTCTATGTGCAGCTCCCGTGCCTGCCCGCGTTCATCCCTGCGGTCCCAGTCGTATACCCTGTACGTGATGTCCGAGCTCTGCTGGATCTCCAGGAAAAGCACCCCCTGGCCCACCGCGTGGACGGTGCCGGGAGGGACAAGGATGCAGTCCCCCGGCCTTGCCTCGGAGGTGGCCAAAAGCGATTTCGCGCTCCCGGACTCCAGGGCGTCTGCCAGGCTGGCGGGAGTGACCTCGGGGACAAGGCCGATATGAAACCGCGCGTCCGGGGCCCGGTCGATGATGTACCATGCCTCCGTCTTGCCCCAGCGGTAGCCTTCCAGGTGCTGCGCCTGCTCGTCATTCGGGTGGACCTGGACGGAGGCCATGGAGCTCACGTCCACAAGTTTCACGAGCAGAGGGAAGCTGTCCCCGTATTCTTTGAACGCCCGGGAACCCAGCAGGTCAGCCCCCGCCCTGCGAACAAGCTCGTCCAGCGGCGTGCCGTCCAGGGGCCCGCCCGAAACGCGCGAGACCCCGTTTGGATGGGCGGACACTTCCCAGGACTCACCCACCAGCCCTTCGGGAGTTTTCTTGCCCAGCTTTTCCGCCATGGCCCTGCCGCCCCAGGGGCGCAGCTGGAACACGGGCGTTGTCTTGAATGCCGGGACTTTCATACGCTGCTCACATGGCCCCCCACGACCTGGCTTTCCACCAGTCGGATGCTCATCCATTTTCCTCTTCGATGCCGGAAGAACATGGCAAAACACAGGGAAAAAACGAAGATGATGAAAAACAGCCACACCATCACGGGCGGAAGCACAAGGACCTTGATGAACACATAGGCTCCCGTGGCCATGATCCAGTGAAGAATGCCGGAGACCACCATGACCCACCGGGTGTCTCCTGCCCCGCGCAGCGCCCCGCTGAAAACCACGTTGGCAGCATCCGCCATGGTGTAGAGCGCGGCCATCCTGAGCAGCGTCTGGGCTATCGGCAGGATGGACTGGTCCTGCGTCGTGAAGCCTCCCGCGAAGAACCGGACAAGGACCGGGGCTCCCACCACGAACACAATTCCAATGAACGCCGCGTATCCCCATCCGAGCCTCAGGCCCAGGAAAGCCACCCTGCGCGCTCCCACTGGATCGCCTGCCCCCATGCGATGTCCCACCAGGGCGGTGGTGGCTGCTCCCACGCCCAGCATGGGAATGAAGGAGACCAGGTCGTAGTTGAACGTGATGGTGACGGCGGTGGCCACCTGCTCGCTGTATGACTGCATGAGCATTATGAAGACGTTGAAGGCGAAGACGTTGATGAAGGTCTCGGCTCCCGCGGGAAGACCGTATCTCAGCAGCTTCCTCAACAGGTCCGCCCGCGGAACCCAGGTGGACGTCTTTCTGGCGCGCTGCCGGTAGCCCGGGCTTCGCAGGTAGGCCACCAGCAGGATGCTGACGATGAAGAGCGATCCCCCGAGCGTGCCCAGCGCCGCGCCCTGGATCCCCAGCCGGGGGAACCCCAGCTTGCCGAACACGAGGCACCAGTTGAGGGGGAGGTTGACCAGGATCCCCAGCAGATTGGCCACCATCACGACCCGTGTCTTTCCCAGGCCGACGAAGTAGCCCACCAGGACGCTCTGGGTCATGAAGATGAAGGAGCCCAGCATGAGGATGCGGTAGTAGGAAAACTCCAGGGACAGCTGGCGCGGGCTGTGCCCGGCCCAGACGAAAAGCCCGTGCCCGGCAGGGATGAGGAGGAGAAGCAGGGGATAGAAGACGAGCGTGAGCCAGAAGCCCTGCGAGGCCACCTGCACGCAGCGCTCCTCCCGCTGGGCTCCGTGGTACTGCGCCACCAGCGCGTTCACGTAGCCGGTGATTCCCGTGAAGAACGATGTGAAGACGAAGGACGTGAGCCCGCCGCTCATGGAAGCGGGTATGTGATCCGCGCCCAGGAATGAGACGACCCATCGGTTGAAGAACAGCATGAGGGTCTCGGAGGCCTGGGAGACGACCATTGGGGCGGCAATGGCAAACATGTGCCCGAGTGTTATCTCGGTCCGCGCATTTTTCATTGAGGCTGTGTCCCTGTGGGCCCATCATGCACGAATCAGGGCGGCGTTGCGAGAGGGGAGTGGTAGACGTCCTTGTGTTCGGTCACTGCTTCCGGCGCGATTATATGGACGAAACGCTCCACGTCCTGCAGGTGGGACCGGACAAGAGCTTCACCGATTCCCGGCGGCGCATATACCGTGAAGAGGAGGTCCCTGGTGTCGGCGGAAATCGAAGTGCGCTGGTCGGGGCCGCCGATCACGCTCGAAATGACACCGGCGGCGTCCGAGATCCGCATGTCGCCGTCCTTGACCGCGCGCAGGTCTCCGCCAAGGGCGGTGTACGTTTCCGTTTCCGTTCCGGCATCGAGGCGAAGAGGAAGGGTGACTTTGCCCAGGTCGTGCCCCGCTGTCAACAGCATGTTGGACAGCTCAGCCATGAACATTGCTTTGACGATTGCGCCGGCTGACGGAATGCTTCGGCCTTTCCAGATCACCGACTCGAGCTGAAGGGCCACATGGTACGTTTTGCGAAAGGCCTTGTAGTAGCTTTCGTAAGCCAGCATCACAGGATGCCCCTTCAACGCCTGCTTTCCGCCCGCGGAGAACCTCTCACGCAGCTCGACCTCAGCTTTTTCACCGAGCCTGTCCAGCTCATCGTGACGCGGCGGATTTCGCGCTCCACGCATGACAAGAAGGCCGACCACAGCGCCAGGGTAGAGTTTCTTCCACCTGTCTGAGATTTCGATCATAGGTTCCCCAGTATAATGCCTGCGACCACGGCCGCGCACCCGGCAATATGCTGCGGGCCCAGCGGCTCCCCCAGCAGGAGCCCGGAGAGAATCAGGGCGGTCACCGGCAGCGCCGCGGTGGCTATCCCCGTCCGGTTGGCCGGTATTCGAAGAGCGCCGTGTCCCCACAGGATGTAGGCAATGACGGTTGCCACGGCGCCGTAGTACAGCACCGAGATCCATCCAACCAGGTCTATCCTTGCCAGGGGGAAGCCGCGCAGATCAAGGAGGGCGAAGGGCAGCATCATCAGCGCGCTCATGGAGACCAGGACAGTCGTGTTGGTGACCGAGCCGATGCGGCCGCCGGAGGACTTACGAAAGACCGTGAGAAGCGCTTCGCATACCGTCGCGGCAAGAACCAGGAGGTTGCCCACCAGGGAGCTCGATCCTCCGCCGTTTCCATGACCCCACAGGTTGATGAGAAGAAGGCCGGCCACCGTGAGCCCGATTCCGGCCGCCGCGCCGGGCCCCAGCTTTTCCCGCAGTGCAACGGCCGCGAGCACCGCCATGATTGCGGGCGCGGCGCTCGTGATGACCCCTGCGCTGACGGCGGAAGTGAAATGGAGGCCGTACAACGTGAACGCGCGGAAAAGCACGATCCCGAAAAGGGCCTGGAGGAACATGTACACAAGCTCCCTGGTCCCCAGAAGCCGCAGCTCCTTTCTGCGCGCAATCTGCGCGGGCAGGATGGCGACAAGCGCCGCGCAGAGGCTCAGCTCCACGGACAGGAAGACGGGGACGCGGACTGAAAGGAGCTTGCCCACCACCACGCTGCTTCCCGCGAAGGCCATGGCCAGAATGACCTCCAGGAGGCCGCGAAGCTCGTCGCGCGCCACGGGCCGGCTCACTGCTGTGCTCGAGATGTCTGCGCTCATCGCTACTCCCGGCCGAGATGGTGGCCCGTACGGAGTGGTTTACAGAAGAGCCACTTCCGTGGTTATTCTATGGTGCCACTTCCCGGAAGCTCAGGAGGAAGAAGAATGTCTTTCGTAGCGCTTGACCGCCGTGCCGGCACACCACTCACCCGGCAGATCTACGATCACCTGCGTACCATGATCCTTGCCGGCGCGCTTGCATCCGGGTCCCGCATGACCTCAACCCGCCGCCTTGCCGGGGAGCTTGGAGTGTCGCGCAACATCGTCTTGGACGCTTTCGACCAGCTCATGGCCGAAGGGTACATCGAGGCCCGGGTCGGAGCCGGTACCTTTGTCGCCTCCGGCGCCACCTTCCTGCCCCAGGGCCTTCCGCACCTGCCGGCCATCCGAAACGTGGGATTTCGGCCTTATCACACGGACCTCATTGATTTTCGCTCCGGCCTGCCCGACCTCTCCCTGTTTCCCGTGAGGATCTGGGAGCGCCTGAGCCGGCAGACGTGGGCCAGTTTGACGCCCCTGGATCTTTCCTACAGCCAGCCCGAGGGAAGGCGGGAGCTCAGAACGGAAATTGCCCGATACATCGCGGCATACCGGGGCGTGCGCTGCCATCCCGACCAGATCCTGGTTACCGCGGGGACCACCCAGGCCGTGGGCATCATCAGCCGGCTCCTGCTGAGCGGCGAACGCCGGACCTGCATCCTGGAGGACCCCGTGACCGCGGACATCCAGAGCATAGCGGCGGGACACGGAGGGAGGATCCTTCCCGTGCCCGTTGACGGAATGGGAATGAACGTGGACCTCCTCCCGCCGCGCGCGCGGCCGGGCTTCATCTATGTCACGCCCTCCCACCAGTTCCCGCTGGGCGTGACAATGCCCATCCAGAGAAGGGCGCGGCTCCTGGAGTACGCGCGGGCGCGCGGCGCCTATGTCATTGAAGATGACTACGACAGCGAGTTCAGATACGATTCGCCGCCCATCAGCTCCATCCAGGGGCTGGACCCCCAGCGGGTCGTGTACGTGGGGACATTCAGCAAGACCCTGTGTCCCGCTCTTCGCATCGGCTACATAGTATTTCCTCCGGAGCTGGTCAGCCGTGGCAGGGAGGTCAAATGGTTCACGGACCTCCACAACTCCTCGGTGGAACAGCTCATCCTTTCGCGTTTTCTCGCGGAGGGGCATTTCGTTCGCCATGTTCACGCGATGAAAAAAGCCCACCGGGCGCTGCGGCAGACTCTCGTTGCCGCGCTCGGCAAACGCTTCGGAAATGTCGTGGAACCTCTTGGGAGCGCCGCGGGTCTTCACCTGTGCGCGCGGTTTCGTGGAGCGCGGTTCACTGCCGCGCTCCTTGCCCGCATCGAGCAGGCGGGAGCGAAGGTGTATCCCGTGGAAGAGCACGCCATCCGCAAGGGCAAATGGACCGACACGCTGATCCTTGGTTACGGAATGCTCTCTGCGCGGCGGATCGAAGAAGGGGTGGGGATACTCAAATCATGCATGCGATCAGTCGGATAAGTGACCGCCGCGCTCCGCAGGGGAGCGCGCGGCCACCACAACTTCAGGAGAATATCTTTCCGAGCCCGGGAACTTTTCGAACAAGGGCTGCAACCACCAGGCTTGCCGACAGCGCAATCGCCGCCGCCAGCGCGGCCTTGGCCAGGGGGTAGAGCGCCCAGGCCTGGAGGGCAAGGGACACCGCCACCAGAATGGGTGCATGGAACGAATACACGCCAAAACTGGTCCGGGACAGAAAGCCGGTGACAGGCGTCGGCGCGTTGGCCCTTTCCCGGAAGAGCACGATGAGACCAAGGCTGATCGACACCGCGAAGAACGCCTCCCACGTCGCGTACCCGGCGGCCTGCCAATGGAAGCCGCCGAAGAAGTAATCCAGGCTGGTCATGTGCAGGGACATCCCGAGCCCGAACAACAGGAACCACGCGGGAACGCCCACTCCGAACGCGAGCTTCAGCCAGGTTTTTCCAACCGATGTCGGTATGGACTGGAGGAATCTCGTTCGCCCTGCCCAGAGGCCCACAAGGAAAAACACGACGTACTGGGGGAAAAAGGCCAGCTGCATGTTGAACCATGCCGTGCCAAACGGCTGGACCAGACGGACGAAGAACGAGCCGGTTGCGATGATTGCCACCAGAATGACCGCCGCAACGTGAATCATGCGAGGGGTCAGCGGACGGCGTGACGGTCCAGCCTTGTCGGCAGCGGCCGCGCGGGAGGTCACAGCTGATGCAACCAACCGCACCAAGGCGTACAGGATCGAAAAAACTAGAAGCGCAAGGGCAAACCACAGCGGTCCGGTTCTCTCCAGGACGACTCCGCTTCTGATGATTGCCACGTAGTGTGCTGCAATGACGGACAAAGGGGGGCGCTGGCCGGCAGACAGGGCCATGAAGATCCGGATGAACGGATCCAGCACGAGCATGAAGACGAGGACGGGAATGCCCAGGCGCACGAACCGATCCGCCAGGAACCTGCCGAAGCCCTTGCGGTCATACGAGGCAGGCACGAAGGTTGCGGCGACGAAGAAAAGCAATCCCATGAAAAACGCCTGGGAAAACGATTCGTAGACCTCGAAGACCAGCTTCGCCACGGCATCCAGCGCGGTCGGCTCCTTGTAAAACCAGGAGCCGATGCCGCTGTACGTGACGCAGGCGTGAATGAGCACAACCATGATGATGACGGTCCACCTCAGGTTGTCGATGTATGCCAGGCGCGGCCTGGCGTGTTCGTTCAAAGTTCCCATGGCTTCCTCCCTACCACTCCCAGCGATCAGTGAAAGTTCGCTCCACCTGGGCAATCTGCTTCTCCGCTGACGGGGCAGCTGCCTTCCTGGACCCGACAACTCGAACGGCCGGCCGCGGGTGCTTCTCTTTGACGCGCTGGCCTTCCGTTATGTGCTTTTTCATCTCGATACCTCCTGTGCCTTCACAGTGAATAGAATGCCGCCGGAGCCTTCCGGGCGCATCGGTCGCGAGATGTGATTTGTCTAGGACTTTAGGCGGAGGCAGGAAAGAGGGACAAAGCTCCTGGAGAGCTCCTAGGTCAGCCCGCGCTTGGAGGCGAAAAGCGCTGCCTGCGTGCGATCGGACAGCGAAAGCTTGTCCAGGATGCTGCTGACGTGCGTCTTGACCGTCTTCTCGCTGATGAAAAGCTCTTCACCGATTTCCTTGTTCGATCGGCCGCGTCCGAGGCAGCGCAGGACGTCAAGCTCCCGTCCGGTGAGGATCTCCTCAATCCGCTTTTCCGCCCCTTCCGTGATTCCGCTGACAAGGCGCCGCGCCACCTCGGGCGGCAGGCGCGCTTCTCCGCGTGCGGCCGCAAGGATTGTATCAGCCAGCTCCCGGGGTCCGACGTCCTTGAGCAGGTAGGAGACGGCGCCGGCACGGATTGCCGGGAAAAGCTTGTCGTCCTCCGCGAAGCTCGTCAGGACGATGATGGCCACACCAGGGTGCTCCTGGTGCATCTTCTGAGTTGTCTCTATGCCATCCATGCCCGGCATGACCAGGTCCATGAGAACGACCTGCGGTTTCGCCTTGGCAATCACGGCCAAAGCCTCCACCCCGCTGGCCGCTTCCGCCGTGACCCGGATCCCGGGCACCATTCCCAGGAAGTTGCGAAGGCCTTCCCTGACCACGGCGTGGTCATCCACGATCATGACGCGGACGGTTTCGACGGGTTTTCCTGGCATTCTGTTCCTTCCGTAAGGGGCAACTGAACCTCGACGTCGGTGCCTTTCCCGGGCGCGGAGCGGATTTCCACTGTCCCGTGATGCAAGGCAACACGCTCGTGGAGGCCCGTCAGCCCGAAGCGTTCGGGCCTGCTGTCCGCGCCCGGATCGAAGCCGCGCCCGGCATCGCTCACGCGCAGGACGGCGGAATGCGCATCGAAGTGAAGGGTGATGCCCGCCGTGCTGACTCCTGCATGCTTCAGCACGTTGCTGAGCGCCTCGCGGGCGCTCCTGAAAAGTGCGTCTTTGACCGCAAGGTCGCCCCGTTCCTCTCCCTCCACGCGCAGCGTCACCTTCATGCCGTCCCTGCGCTCGCGCATGGCGATATGCCGCTGGAGGGTTTTCACCAGACCGAGATCTTCGATGGACTGCGGCCGCAGCTGGTCCACCAGCGCGCGCATTTCGGCAAGAGCGTCGCGCGCCAGCTCCTGCAGTCTCTCAAGCATCCCGGGCACCCGGGCGGGCTCCTGGGTCAGAGCCAGTCGGGCCGCCTCTGCGGTCAGGTTCATGCTGAATACCGTCTGCGTGGCTGCGTCGTGGAGGTCACGTGCAAGGCGGGAGCGCTCCTGCGCCGCGGCTGTTTCTTCAGCCTGCTCGGCATACTCGCGCAGGCGCTTGTTTGCCTCCGTCAGCCGACCAAGGAGATCCTGGCTTTTCGCCCGTTCCGCCTCGGCGTTGCGGGATTCCCGCGCTCCCAATTCCATGATGAGAGGCCCCGCGATATAGATGGGAAGAAACGAAGCCGCGCCTCGAACGCCGTAAGCGGCAAGCAAAGCAAGCGTGAGAAGGACACACATCACGGCGAGCCAGATGAGATCCGCGCCTTTCGGAAGGCCGCTTGCCGCGATGCTGAGCCCGAGAAAGAGAATGGCAAAGTAGTCCAGCCTGGGCTCGGTCAGGAGGAGCGTGCAGATAAGCAGGGAGAGCAGGGCGAGATGGATATGGGTCCATGGCGCCCAGCGCCGGCTGATGGGGGACTGCGCCACGCTGAAAGCCAGATACACGGCAAGCAGACCGTATACGAGGGGGGAGACAAGACCCTCTTCCGACGTTCGCAGAAGCACGCGCAGAAGAACGCTCAGATAGACGACGAGGTGGAGGGATAGCGCGAGAGGCGAGTCTGGCCGGAACAAGGACGCCCGCTGGTACACGCCACGTATTTTTGCATCAGCCATGGCCTTTGGCAAGGGAGTCCCGACATGATATACCGAAGCCGTGAGAGGTTTGGCGTGAAAAGAAACTCATTCGCACTGTTGCTTGGTCTTCTGCTTCTCGGAAGTGTTTTCGCGCAGGATGAAAACCAGCGCCCCGCGTTCTGGTGGAACATTGCCCCCGCAGCCACGCTGCCTCTTGGTCTCAACGCAAGCTACTTTTCCACCGGTGTGACCGTGGATTTTTCAGGAGAGTACGTCCATCCATCGTTACTGGGCTTTGCGCCTTTGCTCAGGATCAACCTGAATTATGTTCCACTCTCAGTTGCGGGGGTGGGGGGACTCTACGAGATGGCCGGCGCCCTTGGGGCGGCGTACCGCATCCCGATGTTTGGGCCGCTTTCCGCACGCCTGTTTGGCGACCTGGGCTACTCCTTCGTTGACTTGCTGACGCACGTCGCATATTCGGGGTACTTCTTTGAAAATAACGGGTTCGCCGAAGCAGGGGCGGGTCTCTCCTACGCGCTCAACCCCAATGTCGCCCTTCGATTCGACGCTTTCTATACCTATTACTTTCAGCTGTACGGGAGCCTCGGACTTTCACTCGGCGCCGCTTTTACTCTGAGCCCCCAAAATGTGACGAGCGGGGGGCAATTGCCCGGACGTCCGCGGCTTCTCGACATAAGCAGCGTTCATCTGGGGAGCGTTTTTCCCGTCTTTCGTGCCTTTTATGATGATCATCCCGTCGGTTCAGCTATGGTGAAGAACACGGGCAAGAAGCCGCTTACCGATGTGAGGGTGAGCTTCGTCATCAAAGAGTACATGGACGGGCCAAAGCAAAGCGCCGTGATTGCGGAGCTCAAGCCGGGGGAGACTCAGGAGGTACCGCTCTACGCGCTTTTCAAGACGAGCATCCTGGGGGTCACCGAGCCCACAAAAGTGACGGCTGAGGTGGATGCGTCATACAAGGAAAGCGACTCTACCCAGAACCAGGCAGCAGCTACGGCCGCATTGCGGGTGTATGACCGAAACGCAATGACCTGGGACGATGACCGCAAGGCCGCTGCATTCGTTTCCGCAAAAGACCCCTGGGTCCTCGATCTTTCCAACAACGTGTCCGCCATGGTGCGCGATCTTCGCAATCCGGGGATCGTGAAGAACATCCAGACTGCAATCGCCTTCCATGATGCCCTCAGGATCTATGGCCTTGCGTATTCTCCGAACCCGAGCACGCCGTACTCCTACACTTCCACCCATCCGGAAACCGTGGACTTCCTCAAGTTCCCCCGGCAGACACTGACTTACAGGGCGGGTGACTGCTCGGATTTCTCGATCCTCTATGCCTCGTTTTTCGAGTCGGTGGGGATCGAGACCGCGTTTATCACCGTTCCCGGCCACATTTTCATGGCAATCAACCTTGAGCTGAGTGAGGAAGAAGCCAAGGCCAGGGTTGCCGATTGGGAAGATCTCATCTTTGTGGATGGTAAGACCTGGCTCCCTATTGAGACGACAATACGGGACAAGGGGCTGCTCGACGCCTGGCGGGAAGGAGCCCGGGCGTGGAGGCAGGGCCTGGCTGACAAGACCGCGGCCTTCTATCCCATTCATGAGGCCTGGAAGATATATCAACCCGTGGGGCTGGCCGCCGACAGCACCAGGGCGCAGATCCCGGCCCAGGACCTCGTCGCGCTGGCATTCAGCGCCGAGCTGTCCAAGCTGGTCGATGGTGAGATCACATTCCGCGTGGCGGCGCTCAACGAGGCGATAGCCAGAGAGCCCACGCCGAAGAACCTCAACGCGAGAGGTGTCGTTTACGCGAGATTGGGCCGCTACGAGCCGGCGGAAAAGGATTTTCTTGCGGCCCTCGACGCAAGGGGTGATTACGTGTATGCGCTTCTCAACATGGGAAACCTTGCCGCGGTGAGATCAGATCCGAAAGCCGCCTACGACTACTACGGCCGCGCGGCCCGGGCAGCGCCGGACAATTCGCGAGCGCTTCTCGAGCTTGCCGGTGCGGCGGTGGCGCTGGGCAAGCGCGACGAGGCGGACGCGGACTACACAAACGCGAAGAAACTCGATCCGCAGCTGGCTGCGCAATACCAGGCCTCCGGCCAGGAGCCCCAAGGCGGCACGCGCGCCGCCGAAGCCGGCCAGCGCTCCGCAAACTGGGTAGAAGAATGAAAGAGAGACGCGGTTCAAATCTTTTTAGAATCCTGCGGTTCGCGGCGGCGATGGTTTTCCTGGCATCCGTTGGGAGTTGCTCGAACTGGGTCCTGGGCGTTGTGCAGAGCTTTGGCTCTCCGAATGGGGGCAAGATCAGCACTTTTGCGGGGAACGGGACAGGAAGCTTTTCAGGAGACGGTGGACCCGCGACATCCGCTGAGATTGATGGGCCGCAAGGCGTTGCGGTTGACTCCGCGGGGAACCTTTACATAGCGGACTCAGGCAACAGCGTGATCCGTAAAGTTGCTGGAGGAAACGTCATCACTTACGCGGGGAATTTCAACGCGGGCCCAGGCTACTTTGGGGACACTGGGCCTGCCACAAGCGCGCAATTGAAGTATCCGTACGGCATAGCGGTTGATTCATCTGGTAATCTCTACATTGCCGATACGCTGAATAATCGTGTTCGCATGGTAGATATAAGCGGTACAATCACGCTGGTCGCGGGAGACGGGACGGCAGGGTCCACCTTGAATACGTCGCCCGCCTTATCCGAGCTCGACTCTCCCTACGCTGTAGCCTTTGATTCCGCCAGTGCCAGTCTTTATATCGACGACTACAACAACGACCGCATCCTGATGGTTCACGGCGGCACAATAAAATTGGCGGCGGGAACCGGGGTCGCAGGTTACTACGGAGATGGCGGGCCCGCGACGTCAGCAAGAATCAACTACCCTTATGGGATAGCAGTAGACTCCGCAAGCAATCTTTATATCGCAGACACATCCAATAACCTCATCCGCAAAGTGGATGCGAGCGGGAACATCAGCACCGTGGCTGGAAGTCCCTCGGGCTATGGCTACTCCGGGGACGGCGGGCCTGCCACCTCAGCCTTGCTCCATTACCCTGCCGGCATAGCCGTCGACACAGCCGGCAACATCTATGTCGCGGACCAGAACAACTCCGTCATTCGCAAGGTCGACACCAGCGGGAACATCAGCACAGTGGCAGGCAACTTCCACCTGGGAGCGGGCTACGGAGGTGATGGAAACGTGGCCACGGCGGCTATGCTCAACGTACCCTGGGGTATTGCCGTCGACGCATCGGGAAATCTTTACATCGCGGATTACCGCAACCAGCGCATCAGAAAAGTCGCGCCCGGCCAATAGCGGGTGCCCCGGTCACCGCTCTCAATCAACAGGCGGCGTTCTGTATGGTGACGTACGCCAGGGTCTGGTTCAACAATTGGTAGGCAATTTCGCCAAACGTAATGGGTGTAATGCTGCCAGTTCGCTTTCCTTCCAGATCGGAATAAAGATAGTTCAGAATGCAATTACAGGAAAAAGCGATATTCCCCCTTGCCGATTGCGGCAGACTGCCCTTGAAAGCGGTGACATAGTCGGCAACCGGGGCAGCAACTTTGTAGTCGAGACTGCGATCCAGAGGTCACCGCCCATCGCGCAATTCCGCTTGCCTTGGGGTTGGCGTCGCAGGGCGCCGGCACTCCCGCTTCCTTTGACTGGGTGGGAACGTCCTCAATCGGTGCGGATCCCGCGCTTCAACTTTCACGCTGTGATGCTGTCTGGTGCGTCCCCGCAAGCCCCTATGCCAGCATGGCGGGAGCCCTGGGTGCAATCAGGTTTGCCCGGGAGTCCGGTCTCCCGTTTCACGGCACATGCGGGGGATGTCAACACACATTGATCGAGTATGCGCGCAACGTCCTTGGCTTTCGCGCATGAGAGGACCGAAACGATCGGCAATTTGCTCGGATCAGGATTGTTGAGGGTTCGGTGCTCTCTGTGAACCCGGCGCTCCAACACCTGCTCTTCGACTCCGGATTGCGGATTACAGCACGAGACGCGGCAGGTGAAGTTCGGGCATTCGAGCTGGCCGGGCACCCCTTTTTCATGGGGACGCTCTTTCAGCCAGAACGGGCAGCCCTTCTGGGCCGCCGGCATCCGCTGATCGATGCGTTTCTCTCAGCCGCCTCGGCTCGTCATGGCTCGGCGGACATCGCTTCCTGAAGTTGCTTGAAGGCGTCAGTACCTCTCAACTTTTCGTTCTCCCGTGCATAACCAAGGGCTGTTCTCCCTGCACCGTCTTTCACTTTGGCGTCTGCCCCCGCCTTTAAGAGCATGGTAATCGCTTCCGGAACCTGGTTGAACTCGGCGGCGTACATGAGCGGAGTTCGGCCGTCGTCATCCCGGGCCTTTGGGTCCGCGCCGGCCTTCAGGAGCATGGCGATCACCTGGGGCTCCTGGCTCCCCCAAGCGGCGTACATGAGCGGCGTCCTGCCATCAGAATCCCTGGCCGCCGCGTCGGCGCCGGCCTGCAAGAGAGCTGAGGTCACTTCGGGGATTGCGTTGTACTCCGCGGCGAACATGAGCGGGGTCGCGTCATTCTTGTCGCGCGCCCTGAGATCTGCGCCGGCGCTCAGAAGGGTTGTGACCGCCTCGGGCATTTCGTTGAACCCAGCCGCATACATCAGCGCGGTCCAGCCGTCCGCGTCCTTGGCCTTTGGGTCTGCGCCGGCTCTCAAGAGCGCGGCAATCACCGCCGGGTTTTTGTTCCACCTGGCCGCATACATCAGCGCTGTCATTCCGTCCTTGTCCCGAGCCTTGATGTCAGCGTCTTCCTTCAACAGCCTGATGATCACTTCCGGATTCTTGTTCCACTTCGCTGCGTACATCAGGGCCGTTGCGTCGTCCTTGTCCCGTGCCTCGATGACCGCTCCCGCCTTCAGGAGGAGACTGACCACTTCGGGGTCCGGGTTGCTTCCGGCCGCATATATGAGCGGCGTCCAGCCCTCCAGGTCGCGCGCGTTCACGTCTGCTCCGTTGCTGATGGCGTCCTGGACCCTTTGCGGGATGTCAGTGGATACAAGATCAAAGAAATCGGCATTTTGCGCATGCGCCAAAGCAAGCGCGAAAAGAAACTCAAGAACTACAAGGAAGATTCGTTTTCTCACTCACGTCCGTCCGGGGCGACCGATCATTGCCTGCCTTATTGTGCGGCTCCCTGCAGCTTGCGATAGGCATCGGTTCCATCCAGGCTTGCATTGTACTGGGCGTAATCGAATGCTGTTGACCCCGAGCCGTCTTTGGCTTTCGCGTCCGCGCCGGCCTTCAAGAGCGCGGTGATTACGTCAGGGTTCGGGTTGATCATCGCGGCCCACATCAGCACAGTCGACCCCTTCTTGTCCCGCGCCTTGATATCAAGGCCCGCCCTGAGAAGCGTGGAGATCACCGCGGGATTCTGATTGCATCCTCCGTACAGCAGCGCGTTGGCGCCGTTATTGTCCTGTGCCTTGGTGTCCGCGCCGGCCTTCAGAAGCGTCGCGACCACCTCGGAATTGTGGTTGTAGCGGGCCGCCAGCAGCAGCGATGTCGCGCCGTCCTTGTCGTGCGCTTTGATGTCCGCGCCGGCCTTCAGAAGCGTCGTGATGACCGCGGGGTCACGGTTCAGCATGGCCGCGAATAAAAGCGCGGTGGCACCGTTCTCATTTCGAGCCTTTACGTCCGCGCCCTTGTTGATCGCGGCTTGAATGCTCTGTGGGGTCCCGGTTTTTGCCAGATCAAAGAAATCCGTTGTCTGCGCATACGCGGAAGCCGCCAAGAGGACCGCAAGAGCTGCCGCAACGACTATTTGATTTCTCATTTTTCACCTCTCCAAGTCTCATCCAATGCTTGGCAACATCAGATCGATCTGGGTGTTTACGTTTATCGTAATGTTATCGATCTCAATCGTATAGGCATAAACAGTCGGCCCACCGGTTGTCCGCTCAGACGACACCGGCAGGAACGGCGCCCCGTTTACGCTATAGGTCGACCCTGTTGATCCGCCAAAGGTTGATATGACGGTGACCGTAACAGAATACGTCCCGGTGGGCACGGAAGAGATGGAATATGAGAAGGTCTCAGACCCCGAGGACCCCGATACGGGGACCAATACCGAGTAGCTGCGGCCGCCTCCGGAGACTGTCACAATGGGATTTCCATTGCCGCTGGTAATATAGTAACCCCAGAATGGAGCCGTTACGGTTCCAGAGACGGTCACCGTGCCTGGCTGCTGCACCGTGCATCCGCTGATTCCCAGCAGGATGAGCAGCAGAGTAGTGATCGGCAGGACAGCGCTCTTCATTGGTGGATGCAAGAAGCTTATCCCCTGGTCAGCCCGGTGTCAAATGCGACGACGCGCGGCGCGGCGCGGTGCACTCCGCGGTCACCCCGAACGCCGGGGACGCTTGAACCTGTGACGCAGAGTTGAGATTATGCCGAGGGGTGGTATTTCGATGCTCGACTACGACCTGGTGACAAGCAAGGCATCCTATCGCCTGCCCCGGCGGGACGATTTGCCGGCGCTTCTCAGGCTTGCCGCGGAGTTCGCCGCTGAAGGTCCGCCGGGGGACCCTTCCCGCAACAGGATGCTCGCTACCCTGAAGGAGCTTTCACGCCATCCCGACCGGGGCTCCATTTTCCTGTTCGAGAGGAAACAGGACCCTGTGGGATACTGCATCCTCGTCACTCACTGGAGCAACGCATACGGGGGGACCGTGCTCAGGATCGACGAGCTTTACCTGGAGCCGGACCATCGGGACGAGGGGATTGCGGAAGATTTCCTCAACCTTCTGGCACGGGTTGCGCCCCCGGGGACCTGCGCAATCCAGTTTGATGCTTCGACGGGCGACAAGAGGACCATCACCCTGTGCACGCGGGCCGGATTCGAGGGAAGAAACGGACGCATCATGACCAGGCTGACGGAGCCAGGCTCCAGGGCCGACGGCGTTTGACCGCGGATGACCGGGAATGGTTTTTTTGCGATTATGAATCATACGGAGGAATGAAATGAAGCCAGTGGTCTGGGGCGTCCTTTCCGTGTCTACCCATTACCGACTACGCGTGCATACGTACGTGGTCAAGTCTCCGCTTGTGGAGATGCGCGCCGTGGCCTCCCGGTCCCGGGACAAAGCGCAGGAGTTTGCCAGGGAGTCCGGCATACCGCGCGGGTACGGCTCTTATGAGGAGCTTCTGGCGGACAAGGAGATCGAGGCAGTCTACATTCCGCTCCCCAACCACATGCATGCCGAATGGGTGAAGAAGTGCGCGGACGCCGGCAAGCATGTGCTGTGCGAGAAGCCATTCGCCATGGACGCCCGTGAGGCGGAGGACGCCGTGCGGCACGCGGAGAAGCGCGGCGTGCGCGTCATGGAAGCTTTCATGTACCGCTTTCACCCCCAGTGGCAGCGCGCCCGGGAAATCGTGAAAGCGGGCGAGCTCGGGGATGTGCACTCTGTACATACGCTTTTCACCTACATGCTGAAGGATCCGGCGAACATCAGGAACGTGCTATCGATGGGTGGCGGGGGGCTGCCGGACATCGGTTGCTATGCCGTTTCCACGGCGAGGTTCATTTTCGGCAGGGAGCCCACGCGCGTCATCAGCCTGGTGCACCGGGACCCGAAGCTCAAGACCGACATACTTTCCTCGGGGATCCTTGATTTCGGCACGGCCAGATCGGTTTTCACGGTCGGCACGCAGACATTCTCCTGGCAGAAAGTGGATGTCATCGGCTCTGACGGCGAGATGAGGGTCCACCTGCCGTACAACGCATATCCGGACATGCCCATGAGGCTCACGGTCACGACGGGGGTGGGGGAGAGAGACATCTTTACCACCGCGTCGGATCAGTACCAGCAGATGTTCGAAGGCTTCTCCCGAGCCGTCAGGGGCGAAGGGCCGGTCCCCACGCCGCCCCAGGACGCCATCAACAACATGAAGGTGCTGGATGCGCTCTTCCGGTCGGAGAAATCCGGTCAG
>CAVQAA010000013.1:0-383949 GCA_963710335.1 uncultured Spirochaetota bacterium | reverse complement strand
AGGCAAATATAGAAGAGTGTCGTTCGTGCGATTTTCATCTTCATATTCGTTGTTGATTTAATACTCGGATATAGAACTGACTGATTATGGTTACGATAATTAGCACTACCCATGACAGTGCAGATGCGAATCCTAAGTTGAAAAACGAAAGTCCCTCTTGATAAGTGAAAAAGCTAATTGTTGTCGTTGCTTCGCCAGGGCCTCCTCGTGTTAGTGCATATACTATATCAAAGACCTTGATGAGGTCCATCGTACGAAAAAGCAAAGCAACGAGTATGAATGATCTCATCAAAGGCATAGTTATATATCGAAAGATCTGAGTTGCGTTGGCACCATCAACTCGCGCAGACTCAACCGCTTCAATGGAAATGCTTTGAGGCCGCCTATTAATATTAAAGAAACAAAAGGCGTCCACTCCCATATATCAGCTATGACCACAGCAAGAAGGGCTGTCTTAGTAGACGCCAGAACGCCCTCTTGCAGTGGCAAATGCAGCAAGTTTACTGAGATATATCCGAAAATACCTCCGTCGGGAAAATATATATATCGCCACATTAAGCCAACAATTATCGGCGCCAAAACCATAGGCATAATCAATATAGATCGTACAAACTTAACGCCGCTCCTACTTTGAGTAAGAACCAAGGCTATTCCCAAGCCAAGAAGGAATTCAACGGACACTGCGATAGCGGTCATTAATAAAGTTACTCCAATTGCGTGAACAGCTTGTGCGTTCGTAATAACGCCCAAATAGTTCCCAAGACCAATGAAATGCATCCCAGTGCCGCTTGATGGATTCCAATCAAAGAGGCTAACGTAAAAGGAATATCCCGTAGGAAAAATCACAATTAAAAACAATATGAAAACCAAGGGAACAATGAGGGTTAGAGGAATATTTTTATTCTCTTTCAATAGATTCACAACATGTCCGCCTTTGTCGGCTTAGCTAGGAGGGCAACAGTTTATGAGACTGCGCAATTTCCGAACCTGGCTTTTGTTTCTACAACAGCAAATCTATGCAAAATTGTGTCGACGCTTTTGTCTTTTCGATGACCAGGCCCTCCTTCTATACAAAATGTTTGAGACTTAATACAAATCATGGAACCCAAACATTCGCGCCGCGTTCGTGCCGAGAATTCTTTCTTTTTCTAAATCAGAAAGCACAGTACTATTTCTAACGAGATCAAGAGTCTGGCGATAAGTACACCATCTCAGCAACGCTGGATAGTCCGATCCCCACATGATCTTGTCACTTCCGACCTGATCTACTGCCCATTTAATAAAACGTTGGGCCTGCAGATACGGGTATTCATCGCCAGCAAAAGATGCAGGCAATCCTGATGTATCAAGAAAGACATTCTCACGTTTCGCAAGATTAATTTTGCTTTCCGATCCCGGATAAGGTGCCAGGCCGAGATGAGCTATGATAATCCTTAGCCTTGGGAATGTGTCTGCAATCTTGGCAATTCCGACTTCTGTACCCTCCCCCCTCACAGGGTGGACCATTACGCAAAGACCGCTCGCTTGGCATTGTTCGCAAATGCTCATCACTTCATGGCTGTCCAATTGAAACTGAGCGTCATTTGAGATAATGCTCTCGAGCTCGAATTTTATCCCGCAGATTCCCCCTAGAGCTAGATTAGAAAGTGCATCGAGAGGTTGCCCATTATTGTATGTTTCAAGAATACCAAGAATCCTTATGCGGTCAGGATGTTTTCTTTGCTCTTCAATGAGATAATTGTTATGAAAACCATACATAGGACCTTGGGTCAAAATAGCTTTCGAAATGTCATTCCAATCCATATACTCAATAAGAAGCTCCATCGGGCTCGCACTATCTACGAAGCTTGGGGGAAACCAACGTTCGGAATCGTCGCCAATTTTAACTTTTCCGTACGAGAGGGATCTCGTTTCCTTACCGTTCAGCCAGCCACGCACACTAGGGAAGCTGTGGGCGTGCGCGTCAACGATCAAGATATATGACCTCCTCTCAGGAGGGAAACTAAGATAGACGGAGTCGTAACCCCGACAACGACTCCGTCAGTCTGTTATGCTTTCTACTTGAGATATCCGTTTTTTTGCAGAAGGGCCTCAATTTCCGAGTTAGCCTTATCTAGTGCATCCTTCGGGGTCATTTCTCCAATAAGACATTGATTCACCCGCAGTCCAAGAATTTCCGCCATTTCGGGCAGCACCGGCATGTTTGGCTGATAATAGGGGACCACTTTCGCTATCGCTTCCTTTTGTGCTGGAAACCATGGGCACAATTTGACTGCTCCTGGATCATCGAATACAGACAGTCTTGAAGGAGATGAATAGCCCGACTCTTTGACCATTCTCGTTTCTGTTTGCGCCTTCGTGAGAAATTTGATGAGCTCCCACGCTGCCTGTTTGTGCTTCGAAGCCGCATTGATTGCAAGTGAAGGGCCACCCAGAGATCCGTAACCCGTCCCAGGCGGAGGCGCATAGGCGACTTTGCCCACGACTTTCGACTGGGAAGGATCGTTCGCAAAAGCTGCGTATGAGTCCCAGTCAAATATCATAGCGACCTTGCCAGTCCAAAATGCACTGCCAGTATCAAACCAGTCGTAGTTCAACACCCCTGGCGGTGAGTACTTAATCAACTCCTTGTAGAAAGTCAACGCCTTTATCCCAGCTTCAGAATTGACGACCGGATGCAAGTCCCACGGCTGATCAGGGAAGCTTTTGAACCACTGTGCACCGAAGTCAACAAAAAACGAGAAAAACATGTCAACTATCGGCATTCCACGTCTTGCGTTGACAGCTGTTCCATACATGCCGTTTACTGTCAAAGCCTTAACATCGGCAAGGTAGTCGTCCCAGGTCTTTGGTGCCTTCAGGTTGTGTTCTTGGAAAAGATCTTTTCTATAAAGAATAAAATTTACGTACGCAGCGAGTGGAAGCGCGTATTGTACTCCTTTCCATTGATCTACCTGCAAGACCCCCTTTGAGAAGTCGTTCATGTTCAGTTGCGATTTGTCTCTGTCTATATATTTGTCAAGGGGCTCCAGATAATTCCCGTTCGCGAATGATGAGACAAATCCCGCAATAATTGCATCCACATCGTACTGAGCCGTGCCCCCGACGAAATCCGTCATTTCCTTTGTTCGCAGACCGTCGTACGGCACGCCCTCCAGGTTGACCTTTATGCCGGTCTGTTTTTCAAATTCCGGCAACACCTTCCCTATCCCATCATAATAGGGATCCTTGTGTACCAGTATGCTTATGGTTTCGCTCCCTGCCGCAAAGGTGTATCCCGATGCAAACACCAAAAGCACAATTGCCAATCCCATCATTTTCTTGAGCATTTTTTTCCTCCGATCCTTAGAAATCGATCTCCGCTTCTTCAATCTCGCGAAGAACCATAATACGAGAATATAGTATACAAGTCAAGAAATATTTAATACATTAAGCAACATAATATTGACATTTATGACTATACTTGTATACAATACTTCCTGGCTAACACGCCTTTTGAAAAGTGTAGGCGACAAGGCTCTCACGGCCAAGACGCTAACACTTCACGGAGGAAGGTGTTACTCTTGGGCGGGTCAGGAGCACGATCGGCGATGGCGTAGAAAGTCGGCTATTTTCGAGTTGCTCATGGAGGGCGGCCAAACGATCTCCACGGATAGCTTCCGGCACCCACTGCGGATCGAACCGTCATGAGTATCGAAAATGCTAGGCCATTGGACCAAGCTGTTCGGCACTACACGATAGTGATGTTCCGATGGCTCCGGGAGGATAGCCCCCGAACCCCGCTGCGGCGAGCATTCTCCTCGGCCAGCGTTTCAAAGACGGAATAGACCATGTCTTCGGTCTGGCCCGCACTGATAGTGTGCAAGCTCGCGAAGAAATACCTTCCGGCGCGAGGCGCCGGAAGTACGAAAGAAGGAGCGAGCTGAAGTGAGAATCGAAGAGAGTGAGAATCGAGTCCTCAGTTGGATAGACGTTCACAAGGACTTCCTTGTCGGGCTCCTGCAAAGTCTTGTCAAGATCCGCAGCATTACTGGGCAGGAAGGGGAAGCCCAGCGCCTTGTCTCGCAAGGTATGAAAGAAGTTTGCGATACCGTGGACGTGTGGGAGCCGGATGCGGCAATCCTCGAAGCCCACCCGTCATTTTTCGCCAGGGGCCAATCATTCGTGGGCAGACCTAACGTGGTCGGGACCTTGGCAGGTAGGGGTAAAGGTCCTTCTCTTCTCCTAAACGCGCATATCGATGTCGTGCAGGCACAGCCGGAAACCGAATGGACACACGGGGCATGGTCCGGGAAGATCATCGACGGCGCTCTCCACGGGCGAGGGAGCCTCGATGACAAGAGTGGCGTCGCCATGATGATTACCGTCGCCAGGGCTCTCCGCGAAAATGGGGTACACCTTGCCGGTCAGTTGCAACTGCATAGCGTCATTGACGAGGAATGGGGGGGATCGGGTACTCTCGCTGCCGTTCAACGGGGCCATACTGCAGACGCAGGGATCATCCTTGAGCCCGTCGGCCCGGACATCTTTACCGCAAGCAGGGGCGGCGCGGCTTTCCAGGTCAGCGTCAAAGGAAAAGGGTCGCACCCGGTTGCATCATGGACGGGGGTCAGCGCGTTAGAAAAAGCAATTATTATTTTGAGCGATTTGAAAAAGTTTGAATCTGAGCGGCAGGACAACCTGCGGACTCCCCTCTTTCGTGACTATCCCGTCTTTGCCCCAATCGTCGTCGGAAAAATCTCGGCTGATCTCATTCCTTCGAAGGTGCCCGAAAGATGCGTGTTCGAAGGGTTGTATGGCTACATGCCGCAAGAACATTGGTCCGATGCTCGACGGCACTTCGAGGAAAGGGTTGCTCTCGCGGCTAACCAGGATCCATGGCTCAATGAGCATCCACCGGAAGTTCGATGGACTGGGCTAAACAAAGAAGGTACAGCAATCGACGCTGATCATCCCCTCGTTCTGTGCTTAAGCGAAGCGGTAGCGGATATCTCAGGAAGTACGCCAAAAGTGAAAGGATATCCCGCGGGCACTGACCTGCCGCTCCTTGTCTTGTACGGCCGCGTACCGAGCGTTCTCTTTGGAGTAGAATGCAATTGGGGTGATTCTCACAGCTCGACGGAACACGTTGATCTTCGGAATCTTGTGAAGGCAACGCGTTCCCTGGCCCTTGCGGTCATGAGATGGTGCAGAACTGAGAAATAGTAAGAGACAAAGAGGCGGGAGAAATGAATGGGCATTTAGAGACGGAAGGGAACTGGGTAAATCCTGATTCGTAGCAGGTCGCCTCAGTAAAATACGGGAGGAGCAATGAAAGCGCACGCAAGGAAGTATTCTCTCACGCCACGCGAAGTTCCCCGGGTACAAACGACCCATCGCAAGATAGTCACTCGCCTTCCCGTGCCGGAATCCATCCCAACTTTGCTGAAACTGGAGCAGTTTGAGCCTTCCTCCATGCAAGGGCAGCCGCCTGTAATTATCCACAAAACCAAGGGCTGGCACGTGTATGACAGATGGGGGAACATGTGGCTGGACTGGTCTTCGGGTGTCCTGATCTCCAACCTCGGCAACTCTAACCCGGTCATCATCGAGGCGCTGCGCGAGATGCTGGACCGGCCGCTCCTCAGTACCTACGTTTTCTCCCACGAGAAGAGAGCCGAGCTGGCGGAACTCCTGGTCGGCTGCGCACCTACACCAGATTATAAGGCGTTCCTCCTTTCCACAGGCTCAGAAGCAACGGAGAACTGCATCAAACTCGCCAAAGAGTGGGGTCTACAAAGCGACGGCCCCGAGCGCCGCGTCTTGGTTACGTTCCAAAATGCGTTCCACGGACGCACCATGGGGGCGCAGCTCGCAGGGGGGAACCCCGGCCAGAAGAGATGGATGGGCCGGCTCGACGAAAGCTTCGTACAGGTCCCCTTCCCAGACGGGTATAAGAATCCGGATACGCGTTTCGATTTGTTCCTTGAAACGCTGGAGAAAACGGGCGTTAAACCATCCCAAGTATGCGGTGTCATGTCCGAGAGCTACCAAGGAGTCGGGCCGGACTTCTTCCCGTCCGAATATGCGAGGAGGCTTGAGGAGTGGTGCCGCACGAACGGCGCGCTCCTCATCATGGATGAGGTACAAGCCGGATTCGGGAGAACTGGAAAGTGGTTTGCCTTCGAACACTATGGTATTACGCCAGATCTCATTGCCTGCGGCAAGGGTATCTCGAGCTCCCTGCCGCTATCAGCGGTGATCGGCCGTACCGAGGTGATGGAGCTCTTTCCACCCGGCTCAATGACCTCAACTCATTCGGGTTCGCCCCTTCCCGTGGCGGCGGCAGTAGCAAATATCAAAACGCTGCGGTCCGGAAAATATCTCCCCAACGTACTGTCGCTAGACCCGGTTCTCCGTGAGGGGCTGCAAGCGCTGCAGAAGCGCCATCCTCACCACGCAGGCTGTGTGCGGAGCCGCGGTCTTGTTGCTGGTATCCAAATCGTCAAGCCCGGAACCAAGAATCCCGACCCCGACGTCGCGCTCGCGCTCAATGAGAAATGCTTCCACAAAGGCCTCCTCATGTTCGCCCCAGTGGGCGTGGCGGGAGAGTGTGTCAAAATCGCGCCCCCCTTGGACATCGCGCGCGAGGCGCTCGAAGAGGGAATCGCCGTTCTCGGGGAGGCGATGGACGAAACGCTCTGAAATCACTAACAAGCTACCGAAAGGCGACACACTTTGTCAGCAACCTGCATAATGTAGTATGGTAGACAAATGGCAAAAGAAACTCGACAACAAAACTCGAAAGATGTGATATTCACAGTCCTATTCGAGCGCATTACCAAACAATTCTACGCGCCAAAACAATACTTGCGAGAGCAGGAGCTCAGCGAGGAGTTCAAGACAAGCAGAACCCCAATTCGTGAGGTGCTTCGGCAACTCGCTGGCCTCGGATTAGTTCGAATTGTCCCCCGAAAAGGAACGGAAGTTGTCGGGTTGACTAATGATGATGTTCGGGAACTTTATGAAATACGCAAAACTTTGGAGCTCTTGGCCTTGGAATCAGCGCTGCCGTTTCTTCGTTTGCAAGACCTGAGCGACTTACGGATGCGCATAGATTCGACAACGCCAGAATCTCCACTCGAAGAGATCGTGGCTCTCGACATTGACATACATAATTACATAGCCCAATCAAGTCACATGCGACGCTTGCAGGAAATGCTGGCTCAGCTCTTCAAGCTGAGCCAGCGTTTCCGCACTAAGGCACTTCTCGACCCTCAAGGTATCATGCGTTCCAACCGTGAACATCTCGAACTCGTAAATGCTCTATTCAGAAAGGACTTGGAGGCAGCCAAGGCAATCCTTGCTGATCACATAGAGAAAAGCAAAAATGTTGCTATTACCCAGCTTTTCGAAGGCAATGTGTAGCTTCTCTTCAATTGAAGAGATGATGTCGCCTTCGCCTTCTGTAAAATCGAACACCGCTTTTTTAGCTAGACCCTCTGTTTCAGGGTTTCCGACCCGGAAGCCATCGACGCCGATCCCTACGGCGGCCAATAGGATGCTTTCGATCGTCCCTGTTGTGAAGTCTGAGAGGGCAAGGAGATCGACATGCTTCGTCCCGGCGGCCAGGTTGTGGCATTTGGAAACATCCAGGCCACTTTCTCCCTGGGCTTCATGGATCTGTTCCTAAGAGAAAAGATGTACTAGAGGCAGGGGCCAGCACAAAAGATGACCTTGTGGCAGTAACTGCTCTCGCTGCGGCGGGAAAACAGGCGCCACTCGTTTCGCGTCCTGTTTTCGTCTGAGAAACTTTGATCTTGCCATCCGTGAAATCGAATCGACAGTCCAGTTGGTTGTGCAGTCTTCAGTTTCTGAATTGCAAAAAGAGACTGATTCCTAGTCGGCACACCCCGGCCGATACCGCAGGTTTGCTCTACGTTCACCTTATGCAAGCCCTTCAGCAACGGCGCCATCCTTTGCAATTGCGTCTATCCGCTGCGCTGGTGTTCCGGAATATCGCCGGAAATCGTAACAGCGAAACCCTGGATGATGTAGTTGCCGGCCGCTGCGCCGGGATCTTCTTTTCCTCGGGACTGCTCCTGGTAGTACGCAACGCGTCCGTGTTTGGCAATCATGTCGAGGCTCTTGGCCAGCCCTTTCTCCGCGGCCGCGCGGCACGCGGCGAAGGCATCCGCGAGGCTTGCGCCGGTATCCGCGGCTGACCTCAGCGCCTGGGCCGCAGGGTATAGCACGTCCACGACCGTCTTTTCTCCCGGCTTCGACTTGCCACGCTGCATGATACCGTTCACGAACGCTTCTAGGAAAGCCGCCATTTCCTTCGGCCCCAAGGAGGCCGGGCCCGGTGAAGAGGCCCCGCCCACTTCCTTGCCGCCCGACATGAAGCCCGTTGCCACCAGGGTTCCCATGGTAGATGGCGCTGTACGCGCGATGGTCATGCCGATTTTCATGAGAAGCTTGCCTAGGTCTGTCTCCGCGGACGCGGCGGCGTCATCCTGTGCGGCGACGAACGCCTTCTCCATGGTCAGGCCCAGGTCGCCATCCCCGACGGCGCCGTCTAGCCGGATCAGCTCGTCTTTCTTCTCCGTCATGATCCGGGCAATGGTGGTGAGGATTGCTTTGATCTCGGGAATGCCGACGGACTCCATGATCACAGCTGCGCCTGCTCGAAGAACGGGGTGCGGGCGGGTTTTGCAAGGAACCGCGTGAGCTCATCGTCGAGCTTGAGAAGCGAGATCGATGCGCCGGCCATCTCAAGCGATGTTGCAAACTCCCCGACGTACACGCGGTAAACCGAGATCCTCTTCTCCTTGAGGATCATGCCGACCCTACGGTACAGCACGTACAACTCCTCCTTGGGCGTGGCCCCCAGACCGTTGATGAGCACCGCAACCTTGTCACCCACGGAGAACGGCAGGTCGGAGAGGACCGACTTCATCATCTCTTCCGCGATGTCATCTGCCTTCCTCAGGACCCCCGCCGGATCCCCGGCTCTCCGTGGATGCCCATGCCGATTTCCATCTCGTTCTCGCCTAGGGAGAACTGCGGCTTGCCCACCTCGGGAACGATGTTCGGGGAGAGCGCCACCCCTATCGTCCGTACGTTGGCGGCCGCCTTATCCGCCACTCGCTTCACCTCCTCCAGAGGCGTGCCACTTTCCGCCATAGCCCCCGCACATTTATAGAGGAAAAATATTCCCGCAACGCCCCGGCGCTTGCCCTCCTGGCCCTTGGGAGCGGAAGCCACGTCGTCTGTTCCGACCACCTGCTCTACGCGGATGTTATCCATGGAGGCCATGTCTTTCGCCATTTCGAAGTTCATTACGTCACCGCTATAGTTGCCGTAGATGTACAGAACGCCAGCTCCCCCGTCGATAGCTTTCGTAACGTTGAACATCTGTTCCGAGCTAGATGACTGAAAGACCCCGCCCACCGAGCAGCCGTCCAGCATTCCCTGACCGACGTACCCGAGGAAAAGAGGAAGATGTCCCGAGCCGCCCCCCGTGGCGATTCCGACCTTGCCTTTCGTCGGCACGCCCGCCCTGACGATGCATCGCTTGTCCCCGGTCACGATTGCCAGCTGGTCCGGGTGTGCCAAGAGAATCCCTTCGAGCATATCGACCCCCCGCTCATCAAACCGGACGTGCGGGTCTCCCGCATCCGGCTTTCGGACAAGGAATCACGCCTTCGCCCACGAGAAGCTGCGTGTGCGTGCTGAGAGTTTGAGCAATCCCAGCGTTTGATACAGGTATTCGTCAGAGAAACGTGAGGTTCCCTGCCCCTGTGTCTTGTGCTTTGCACACAGCCACTGACGAAGCCGTCGACACGCATGTTGGTCCACGGCATGGTACGCTTTGCTCACCGGTCCCAGACAGAAATAATTTGCCCAGCCAACCAATTTCCGGTTGATCTCGGTTACCCTGTCTTCCGCCGACAGCAGTGTCAGTCGGCGCGTGGTCATCTCGCTGATCGCGCGACACATCGCGACGACCTTCTTCTTCGATGGGCGCGTGCCAATATATGCTTTGCCCGTCTTCGGCGAGTAACACCGACCGATGGTGTACCCGAGGAAGTCAAACGATTTGTTCGGCACCCGACAGGATCGCGTCTTTTGTTCGTTCACTGTGAGCCTCAGCTTCTGCATCATCCCCTGCATCGAAGTCATGGCCTTCGCAGCCGTGTTACGGCAACAGATCACGAAATCATCAGCATAGTTGACGATGTGTGCATTCAGCCGCTTCTCGTGCCCAAGCGTTTTCCAGCCAAGCACGAACCGGCGCATATAAAGATTGCTGAGCAGCGGTGAAATCGGTGCGCCTTGTGGCGTACCTCGTTTTTCGTCCCTGTTTCGGGTGGTCCGCCGAGTGTTTTCCCGTTCATCGATCTCTTCCACCGGCGCTTCCAGCCACTCCTTGATCAGGTGCAGCACCGCTTTGTCGCTGACGCGTCTGGCCACCGATTTCATTAGCTCCCCATGCGGGATCGAATCAAAGTACCCGCTCAGGTCTGCATCAACTACTTCGGTATGGCCCGTGTTCAGCAGCGAGTGTACCTGCCGAATGGCATCATGGGCGCTCTTCCCCGGCCGGTACGCATATTGCTCCGGCTGGAAATCGGCCTCGAAGATTGGCTCAAGTATCAGCACCGCCGCCATCTGCACCACTCGATCACGGATCCGAGGAATGCCTAGCGGTCGCTGCTTCCCATTCGCCTTGGGTATCCACACCCGACGTACCGCACTACATCGATATTCCTTCCTCTTCAGTTCTTCCGCCAGTTCGTCCACCCATCGCTCTATGCCGTACGCTTCGATATGCTCGAACGTTTGTCCGTCGACTCCTTCCGAGCCGCCGTTGCTCTGGCATCGCCAGTAGGCGACCCACAGCACGTCCTTGCCACAAATCTTGTCGTACAGACTGTAGAAACGAAAGTTGGGCGATCCCTTCGCTTTCGCGTGCAGCGCACTCTGTAGTTTCTCGACCTTCTGTAGGGTTGTTAGGCTCACGCCAATCTCCTCGGCCTTCACTCCTTCGCGCGCTCTCCTTGAACCAAGGCCCCTTCGCTCCACCGGCATTGCCCGGCTTCCTCACTACTACGGGCCTATCCGCCGCCCCATGCGGCCCAGCCTGCTCCTCACGGAGCGCTAGTTGCGGCTTCACGCACCCGCACCGCTGGGGTTTCCCGTGTTGCCTGTCATTTCCTCTTGCACACATGCCGTCGCCACTACCCCGGTGGATTCTTCAGGTCTTTCGCTCTGCGTTTCCCGAAGACATCGGCCTTCCCCGTTTCTCAGTCGGGTCGGCTCCCACGTCACCCGTTTCGAGGCCTGCTCAGCGTTCACTCACATTACGGCCTGCATGCTCGCTAACCCCCCGTGGGGGCCTTTTCTTGAAGTGCTTCAATCCAATTCGTTACCTCCTTGAACTGCTTCAAGTGCTTCCGGCTGGAGCGACAGTTGCCGGGCGGGATTCGCACCCGCTAGAAATAACACGCCTTTCACGGCGCACTGAGAAATCCGGGCTAGTGCCCGAAAGGGTGTGCTGGTTCAAGTCCAGTCCGCAGCAGCTCTTATCCCGTTTGTGCATAAAGAAGTACGGACAGCAACGACTATTTGCCTTACGCAGGGACGCTGGAAGATGCCGTCATTGTACTGCAGCATTGTCAGCACTTCCCTCGACGTCTGTGCTCCTCATCGCCCAACGGGAGAGGAGAGACGCCATGCGTCATTCAGAGCCGTTCACGATCTATCGGCGCAGAGTAGGAAAGAAAGTCTGGTATTACTTCCAAGTCCGCGATGAGAGCGGGCGACGATCCCCCGGTCATTCAACCGGGAAGACCACCAAAGCAGATGCGCGCCTCTATGTGCTGGAGCTGTTCAAGGCTGGAGCACTGACAGCGCGTCACTCGCAGTCGTTCGGCACCATGCCGCATCTGGTGGCTATGGGACAAGTTCGAGTATGTGAGTCGAAAGCTTGCACATGGACACTCAATGTCGCGGGGCTATGCCGACGTTCGCCGAGGCTATCTCGAAAAGCATCTCCTCCCCTACTTCGCAGAGGTAAAGCTCTCAAGCATTAACGCCAAGATGATAGAGGATTGGATCACTGAGCTGCGCAAGAAGGAAGCCGAACAAGGAGGACTTCTATCGGCCACCACAATCGCTCCTAAACCACCCCCGACTAAAGTCGGGGGGTTCTGCGCTCGTCGGCTAAAGCCGACTGGGGCCGACATCACGGTTCTACTTTGAAGTCGGCATCTTGGTCCCGCTCCATGTCCTGTTGATTCTCTATGTAGCGACTGATCATTTCCTCAGTCACATTCCCTGTGCTGGCCACGAAATAGCCGCGGCCCCACAGATGCCTCCCCCAGAATGCTTTGTTCAATCCGCGGTTTTCCATCAAGAGCTTCCGTGATGTCAGCCCCTTCATGCGTTGCACGAGCCTGGACACCGATAGCGTAGGCGGTGCACTCACCAATAGATGCACGTGATCCCGACTCACGCTGCCCTTCACGATCTCTACGTCCAGGCTCGCGCAAATCATCCGCACCAGGTCTCTTACTCTACTTCCTATCTCTCGGTTCAATACTGGCTTGCGGTACTTGGTTATCCACACGATGTGATACTTCAAATCGTAGACGCAGTGCGACGCTTTTCTATACTGCTTCATCGACCGCAAGCCTACTAAAGTCTTCGTCTAAAGACGAGGGGGTTTCTCCCCGTAGGGGACTCTAATTATCGCAGCATTCGTGGCGGCTGTATCCCTTGCATGGGAAGCATAATGACAATACTCGACGAGTTCTGTGCGGTAGCGCGCTTTGACGAGCTCTCATTGCTACTGGTGGGCCGTAAAACATTTACCGCCGACCGCGGTTGAAGAACTCTTCGTACTCGCCGAACGAAGACCAGAGGTGGAACCGTTCAACAGGCTGCAGCGGTATGTCGGCGAGATCCCGATCAACATACTGCTTGCTTCTTGTGGACAGCTCGAGGAGCCTGAGAATGAGTTCCACGGTCGAGAGGTCACCTTCGGAGAGTCCAAACAGGGGCAGACACATCGAACCCGACGAAGAAGGCCTCCTAATACCCGATGTCAGTACATTGTTGCCTGCTGCTACGACTCATGATACGTTTGGGATGGACGTCATAGACGAGCGTGCTCTTTTCGCTGTTTGCACCGTGCTTCGCCTGGTTTTTTTCGCTCTTGCACACGCGGGTGCAAGGAGGAAGAATGGGAAAAGAGATTACACAAATCAAGTCGGATGATCCTTCCAACCCGTGGCCGTATTTAGTTGAATGTTATACCGAAGAAGACCCTATTCCGGAGATTCATGCCGCAAGGGCTGCACTCAAGATCTCTGAAAATGATTTAACTATTGGAGTTGAAGCCAAACCACAAGTGGCCAGTTCAGGCTCCTACTACGGGTCAATAGTGGCAAAAAGAAGAGACGACCTCCAGAAACTTCGCGAGTACCTGCTCTCACGCGGGTGGACAGTTCGCGAAAATGATCATCCCTGGACGGCTCGCCGTCATTCTCCGAGTTGGGGGCCAAAGCCCCGGAGATAGGCCTTACCCTTGGAGAGACAGGTCTCCGGTTGGTCAATGTGGAGAGCGGCCGCACACACCTTCTCCTGAGGCAGGTTAGTGTCTCCGCCTATTTCACCGTCAGACGGAAGACACCGTCCCAGTCCTTCCCCGGTGGGTTTGCCTTGAAGAAATCGATGCGGCCCAAGGTGAGCCAGACGGAGCGCGCAGACATCGAGGCGAAGCTCAACGATGTGAAATCCGCGATCAAGGACAAGAAAGTTGACCGGATCAAAAGGCTACGGAAGAGCTGACCAAAGCGTCCCACAAGCTGGCAGAGGAAGTCTATAAGCAGTCGGTGGGCAGGCAACAGGGATCAGCGGGGGACCGACCTGGCCAAGGTCCAACGTCGGACAATGGAGGCCCTACCTCCTCGGGCAATGGCGGCAGGAAGGTCGATGATATTATCGACGCCGAGTTCTTTTTCCAAAGTCAAGAAGAACGCGGCGGCAAAAATAGGATTCGCTATGCCTTTGAGCACAGCGATCATGAACCACAGTGGATCATGGGCGATAGGGAGGACGCTCGGGATTTGTGCATTGCAGTCCCAAAAAGGGTAGAATAAGATCCTTCGCTGGCACAAATCTTCGACAAGCCCGATAGGCTTGAAAATCGAACTCCGGGAGTCCGCCAGATAACTCAAAGGAGAGTGAGACGTCGGAATCAAACACCCCCGTTGAAAATCTACCACCCCCCCACCCCAAACTGCAGGCGGCCGCAAGAGAAGCAATTGGTGGGCAACGCAGGGGACTACTGGCCATCCTGCCTTTCATAGGTCCCGCTTTCATCTGCTCAATCGCCTACATTGACCCAGGCAACTTCGCAACAAACATCCAGGGGGGTGCCCAGTTCGGCTACGCCCTGCTGTGGGTGATCCTGCTGGCCAACCTGATGGCCATGCTCTTGCAGGGACTCTCCGCGAAGCTGGGAATTGCTACCGGGAAAAACCTCGCTGAGATGTGCCGAATCCGCTTCTCTCGAGGGGTCTGCATCACGTTGTGGATCACGCAGGAAGTCGCGGCCATGGCAACGGACCTTGCGGAGTTTCTCGGGGCGGCGATAGGTCTCAATCTGCTGCTGCACATTCCTCTGTTGCTGGCAGCAGGTATGACGGGAGTGCTCGTGTTCGTCATTCTAGTAGTGACACAAAGAGGTTTCCGTGGACTTGAGCTTTTTATCGGTGGCACCGCTGGGGTGATTGCACTGTGCTATGGGGTCGAGACTCTGTTGGCAAAGCCTGATTGGGGTCAGATTCTCATTCATAGTTTTGTGCCGAGCCTGCCGGGAAGCGAGGCAGTTGTTCTGGGGGTGGGCATCATTGGGGCCACCGTCATGCCTCATGTGATCTATCTGCACTCCAGTCTTACGCAGAACCGCATTATTCCTCATAGCGACCAGGAGAGGCACAAAATATTCCGTTTTGAGACAATCGATGTCATCGTGGCAATGGGCCTCGCGGGGTTAGTGAACATGGCGATGCTTTTCATGGCCGCCAAGGTCTTCAACCTCACTGGGCACGCCGATGTGGCAGAAATCCAGACCGCCTATCAAACCCTTACACCCCTTCTGGGAGGGGGAGCCGCAGCGGTGTTCCTGATCTCGTTAATCGCCTCTGGGATTTCTAGCTCTCAAGTGGGTACCATGGCGGGTCAGGTTGTCATGCAGGGGTTTGTTGGTTTTCGCATTCCAACATGGATTCGTCGAGTCGTAACAATGATTCCCGCGTTGATTGCGATCGCCCTCGGGCTTGATCCCACACGAACGCTGGTGATAAGCCAGGTAGTCCTGAGTTTCACCCTGCCTGTTCCCGTTATCACGCTGATCATCTTCACGAGAAATCGAGTGATCATGGGATCACTTGTGAATCGACGTCTCACCACGATCCTCGCAACCGTTTGTGCCGTGGTCATACTCTTCCTGAACATAGTGCTTTTGTACCAGACCTTTGGAAGTCGGATCAGTTTGGGAGGGCAAACTGGAAGGCAAAAGGTCTCTCGGCAAATCGACGATGCTATGGTTCCATCCTGTCAATCCTGACGAGGACCGGTTTGGGGTCCCAAGTCTCCTCCTCGTAATCGACCCATGCGCGCCACATTTAGAATGGACATCCACGTCCATGTCTCCTCGACACGGTAGACGGCTTCAACGCGTTCCTGGCATTCCAGTTAAGCGAGGAAATCGGCCATGAGCATGTACTGGACTGCATCGCCCAGAGTCCGCCCAATGAGAAACTCCAGCAGTCTTCCCAGGCACCCTCATCATGCAGTCTTTTGCTGCTTTCAGGCCCTCGTTCTTCCACCTCGGTTGTATTTTTGAATGCTATTTGGCAAAGTACCGTCGAACTTTCGCGGCAATCTGCCGATCCGTCATCTTGTCGACTGTTTCAACACTTAAGATGCGTCCGCCGAGGTCGATTCTCTCAAGACGCTTTTTTAGTTCGCCCTTTGCCTCACCAGGACCGAAGATCAAAATGGATTCCGCATCACGAATGCTCGCGATGACCGCATCGTAGTAGATGTTAAGATGTCCGGTAAAGGCTTTCTGTCGACTATCGTCTGCCGGTACCTGTTGTGGTTCATAGGGACCTGTGTGGCGCGAACTTTGAGAACGACGGGTCTGTTTTTCAATCGCAGATATCACCAGTCCTGTCTCTTCTCCATTGTCAGTGACAGCTACTACAATCGCCTTCCTGTGATCAATCCACAAGCCCACTTTCGCTTTCATCTTTGATCTCCTTTGGCCTCCAAGCCCCACGAGAGCGGCGTGACAGCTCTGACCGTTGTTCCCAAACGGAACGGAGTTCTCGTGGTCGCAGGTCAGTCGTCTCAAGGTGGGTAATTATTCGAAGTTCCTATCTTTTTACCCTCACCATGGCTACATTGTACATAGATAAAAAAGGAGGGTACATAGATGCCCGAAAATCGAATGAAGGTTGCCCCTGACAATGTGGCATATGCTGACCCGGAGAACCGCAAGCTGATACTGGAGTTCGCCATCCCAGGAGCGCCAGCGGATACCATCGATCTCAAGATGCTAGAAGACAGTGTCCATCTGTCAGCGCTGGCTAGGGACATCGAGTATGTTGCATCCTTGGCTTTGGGTTGGGCGGTGAAACCTGACAAAGCCGAGGCGACATACGAGCACGGCCTGCTTCGAATCGAGGTGCCCTTCAAAGACCCGATGGAAGATGCTGTCAAGGTCCTCATCAAGGTAGGTGGCGAAGGGACCAAAAAGATCGCAGGCAAGTGACCCTCCAAACTCTTTGAGCTTGGAAACTCGAGGTGGGGGTACGCGCCCGGCACCTTGCATTTGTTATGCAAAGCAAGCATCGCCACTTTCACAAGCGTCTTTGGATGAAAAGGAGGTCGGCCGACATCGGAAGCGACATCGTAATGCGCTTCTATCTCAGAGGTATCCAGGGACTCCACCAACTCGTCGATGATCCGCACTGCGCTCCCAGGCGGCGCGACGATATCCAAATCAATTTCGGTGAGCAGAATGCGTTGAGATCGTTCAGGCACCATGAATGCTGGCATGAAGTCCCCTCCCGAGCTTCATCACGGCAGACTACCGATGCATCATAACTTGCTGACGGTTGCTAAGCAATGCTTTCACTGGAAAGATGGATAAATCGACAGCCTGATTGGGCCTAAACAAGTTTACAATCAACAATTTGAACCACCCTGGTCTGTGGCTTGCAATTCAGTTGATTGTGACGGCATACGGCAATATGGCTCTCGCTTATGCTTATGCCATTAGAATTGTGAGAATTCGTTCTAAGTCAAAGTCACCTGCTGATCCTGTCGACATGTGGAATACTTTGAGGTTCCTTGTCTCGATCACATGGGTACCGACCTTCCTAATATGGGTTGCTGCCAACGCGCTGGGGGAACGTGTGAAATCGAAATCAAACCCCAGCACTCAATTGCCGGAATCGACGGGTATATCGTCTTTGGAAGGCTCACCAACAGCCATGTCATGGACAAGGATGAGGCAATTCAAATACCTTTAGACGAGGCACGTGCAGCGGCACAAAATGAGGCCATGAGACGCGGCGCTGTGGGACACGTAGCCCTCACGACAAATGTCGCCGTGAATGCAGCTGAAGCCGGGAACAAGATGGAAGTTCTTCTTGGAATCAAGGGGCAGGATTTCCCTGTAGGGAATGAATATGGTAGATGGGACTTGGAAGTGAACGCGCACGGGACACCCGGATAGGGACTGGCGGCCTGCGTCAAGGAAGGAGATCCAACACAATGGTGATAAGCGGTATTGTCATGCTCAAAGGGCTCGGGGCCGCGCTCGTCGTCGGCTTCGTGACAGCCTCGATCAGGACTTGGGTTGACCGGTTCTTTCTCCTCATCATGCTGGTGGGGATTGTCGGCCTGCCCATTGGCGAGGCTATTCTTGTCAACCTTGTCGTCGTCAGTCTTTCGGCCTTTCTCATGCTCCTCCGCCAGCGAAAGGCCCTCAGCTCCGCCACATCTGTGCAAACCGTCTCGTTTCTCATTGTCGCTGCCGCCGTTGCAGGCGGCGTAGCGGGAAGAATCATCGGAGCAATGGCATCACCCAAAGTGCTCCTGGCAGCCCTGGGCGTCTATGCCGTGCTCGTCGGCATCAGGATACTTCTCATCAAACCCCTGTCCGAGCGCGAGGCAAAAGCTCACCCTGCCTGGTTTGCGCCGGTGGCGCTTGGGAGCGGGTTGCTGACCGGATTTCTCTCCGCCGGTGGCAAGCCATTCGCCGTTCCCGCTTACAACAACGCGATGGGACACCACCCACAGACCGCCTATGCATATGCGTCGCTGGGTGTCGTCGCGGCGGCCTGGTCAGCCCTGGCGACCCAGTTCGGCTTCGTTTCCGTAGTTTCCCTCGCAGATGTGGTTCTCGGGCTCTACGAGTTCGTCCTTGTCACCGTCTTTGCCCTGGTGGTGAACAAGCTCTGGTCTGAAAGACTCAACAGGGTCGTCAACCTGACAATCGCCCCGATCCTGATCATCGTGGGCGTCCGCTTCATCTTCTTCGTAGTCTGAACGCGCCCAACAAGTTGGCAAGACTTAGTTTGACCTTCTTGACAAATCGGCAAAGAAGGAATATATTCGCTTTATTGAATATGATTGTTGGGACGGAAAAATGGACACGAGCGAAAGGACAGCCGACTTTTTCAAGGCATTGATGCACCCGGTGAGGCTTCAGATCCTCGCCATTCTCAGGGACGGCGAGGAATGCGTCTGTCATATGGAGGCGGCCCTGGGGCTCAGACAGGCATACATTTCGCAGAACCTGACGGTCCTTCGGGAAGCAGGGCTGGTAAGCGTCAGGCGGGACGGGTGGAACATCTACTACAAGGCTATTGCGCCCGGGGTATTCGAGATCATCGATGCAGCGGCAGCAATAGTCACCGGCCGAAAAGGGAACAAAGAATTGCCCGACAAATCCCGTCCTCGGGGATGCCCTTGCCCGAAGTGCAATCTTGAAAGTCCGACGAAAGTTCAAAAAATCGACCTGTCGCAACGCATGAGCTGACGCGACATCGAAACGAGAGTTCTGGACAGGAGGAAGATGATGCTCACGATAAAGGTTCTGGGATCGGGTTGCGCCAATTGTGTTCACCTTGAAAGGATCGTGCGCAGGGTGATTGAGACTAAAGGAATTGCGGCCAACGTCGAGAAGGTCACCGAGATAGCGCAGATCATGCGCTACCCTATTCTCTCGACTCCCGGGCTTGTCATCAACGAAAAGCTGGTTTCAGCGGGAAGGATCCCGCAGGAGACAGAGATCGTGAATTGGCTTGAACAAGCGAAGGTACAACAATAGTGACATCGCGGTTTTCGTATCAGAGTTGAGCCGAGAAGGAACGGATTAAAGGAACGGATCAATGGAGAACATTCTGCATCTTAAGCTTTCGCAGATGAGGCGATCGCCAATCTTCACATATGTTGCCGTCGGCGCCGCGACGGTTCTGTGGGTCGCAGCATATATCCTGCTGCCTCCCGTCACGCAATGGCTCACCTTCGGTGCCTTTGGACTGGCGCGGGGCTCCCGCCTCGGGGAATCCGTGGCGTTTTTCCTCTACGACGTTCCCAAAATCCTGCTCCTGCTTTCCGGCATGATCTTTATGATCAGCATCGTTCGGACGTTCTTCAGCCCCGACCGCACCCGGGCCATGTTGGGAGGAAAGCGCCAGGGAGTTGGGAACGTCTTGGCGGCGATGCTCGGGATCGTCACACCCTTCTGCTCCTGTTCCGCCGTTCCGCTCTTCATCGGGTTCGTGGAGAGCGGTATTCCCCTGGGAGTGACCTTCTCCTTCCTCATCGCCGCGCCAACGATCAACGAGGTGGCGGTCGTGATGCTCTTCGGCCTTTTCGGATTGAAGGTGGCCGCCCTCTACATCGCCTCGGGACTCCTGATTGCCATCACAGCGGGAATGATCATCGGCCGACTGCGCTTGGAACGCTACGTCGAGGATTTCGTCTGGAAGCTGCAGGTCGCGCAGACTGCTTCTCCCGAGGAGAAACTCCTTTGGCCGAATCGCATCAAAAGCGCCTGGGCGAGCGTGCAGGAGATCGTGGGAAAGGTCTGGCCCTACATCCTGGTGGGCATAGCCGTTGGCGCGGGAATACACGGCTACGTGCCCCAGAGCGCTCTTGCCTCCATCATGGGAAAGCAGGCCTGGTGGTCCGTGCCTGCCGCCGTGCTCATCGGTGTGCCCCTCTACTCAAACGCAGCGGGCATCATCCCGATCGTGAGCGCCCTGATCGAGAAGGGAGCCTCGCTGGGGACCGTGCTTGCGTTCATGATGGCGGTCGTGGGGCTGAGCCTGCCGGAAGCCATAATCCTCAGGCGGGTCCTCAAGCCTCAGCTGCTGGGCATCTTCATGGGTGTGGTCGCACTGGCGATCATACTGACCGGCTACCTGTTCAACGTTGTCATGTGAGGACATTGCCATGTCCGTGATCGTCTATACGGTGAGCGCAGCACTGGTGTTCGTTTTCTCCGGCCTTCTTGCGATGGCCGGCCTGGGGGCTGCGTTTCTCTTCGTGCCGCTTTTCTACTACCTGGGCGTGCCGCTTGCCGAAGCCACTCCAACTGCACTGCTTCTGAACGTAGTGAGCCTCCTGTTCGCGGCAATTACCTACTGGCGCGCAAAGCTCATCAACTGGCGCGTCGGGCTGCCTGTGCTTGTGACAGCCGTGATTCTTTCCCCGCTTGGCGCGCTCCTCACGCCGCGCGTGAACAAGAGTGTGCTGCTGTGGATGTTTGCGGGCTTCCTGGTTTTCGCGGGAATCATGATGCTCTTCTTCAAAGTACGCAAAAGGGAAAGGGAAATGGGCCGCGCCGTTGAAGCAGGCGCCGGCGTCGGCGTCGGCGGGGTGGCGGGATTCCTGGGTGGGCTCCTGGGCGTGGGGGGCGGAAACTTCATTGTGCCGGTTCTCAACTGGCTGGGGCTGGATCCGAAGGTGGCGGCGGGAACCACGGCGCTGGTGGTGGTGTTCTCTTCCCTTTCCGGCTTCCTGGGTCACGCGACCCTGGGCGGGATCGATCCCCTGTTCATAGGCATCATGGCTGTGATGGCTGCGGCGGGTTCGGTGGTCGGCTCTCAATTGATGAAAGCAAAGATATCCAGCAACCAGCTCAAGAGGATGATCGGCGTCCTTCTGTGGTTGATAGCAGCCAAAATGATCTGGGACCTGGTCAAATAACAGGACAAGGAGGCCATTATGGCAACACGTTTCATTCCTCCCGAATGGGCATTCGAGTTTCATGCCCACGAGTGCCCATTCATGCCCATCGGATACCGCATGGGCAGATTGGCCATGGAATACCTGGGCGTGGAAAAGGAAGCAGATCACGGGTTTTTCGTCTTCCCCGAGCTGGGTGAAGGCCACCCGCAGACCTGCATGATGGATGGAATGCAGGTGGCAACCGGAGCAACCTACGGCAAGGTGATGATCGCCAAGACGTTCTACGGCAAGCTGGCGGCAACCTTCTATCACCCCAAGAAGGGTGCGGTGCGCTACGCGCTGCTGCCGGAGTTCACCGACGCAATGGGTAAGTTCGAGTTCTTCGACTATCGGAAGAAAGGCGTCGAGCCGTCCCAGATCCCCCTGGCGGTGCGTCGGGAGGTCATCCAGTGGGTCTACGACCAGCCGGACGAAGCAATTTTCAAGGTGGAGGCGAAGCCGGATTTCCGCTACACCCCGCCCAAAGGCTCTTTCAACAAGGCTAAATGCAGCGTTTGCGGCGAATACGTCTTCGAACGATACGTACGCACCAAGGATGGAAAACCGGTGTGCATCCCCTGCTCAGGTTATTGAAGCACGGAAAAGGACGAAAGGCATGGATAGAAACAGCGAGTATACATGCCGTGCGCTGAGAAGGCGTAGAGGAAGGACAGTCGCATGCAGCCTTCAAACGGCAGGGGCTGCTGGATTTGAAGAAACCGCAGACAAGGAATTTTATTGACCCTGGAATCGATTCCAGGGTTTATCTTCCCTCCATGGGCGATGCCATTAGAACGAGCCCGTTGCGTTCCGGGCAGCTGGCCAGCCTTGCGGGGGTCAGCACTGACACGCTGCGCCATTACGAGCGCATGGGCCTCCTCTCTTCACGGCGGGCTTCAAACGGGTACCGCGAGTATCCGGCTGAGGCGCTGGCACGCGTGAGACTTGTCCGGCACGCCCTCGCGGTAGGGTTCTCCCTCGATGAGCTGGCAAGCTTTCTCAAGGTTCGAGATGAGGGCGGCGCGCCTTGCAAACAGGTGCGGGCGCTCGTTGCGAAGAAACTGGAAGATCTGGAAGGGCGCATTCGGGCCCTTCGGGAGCTGCGCGATGATCTGCAAGCCATGCTCAAAGACTGGGATGCGCGACTGGCTGGCGCGCGCAATGGCGGAAGGGCCTGGCTCCTGGAGACGCTTGTCGACGGCGGTCCGTCCGTGGACACAAGGGGTCGGCGCTTGTCGCACGACGCGCGAAACGGAGGGGAAAAATGACTCAGAATCAAAATACTGAAAAGGGAAGCGGGCGGGGCTACCTGGTGGGCGGCGTAGCCCTGGTCTACTTCATCGCGGCGCTGGAAATCGTCATCATGATCAGCCCGTTCGCCTTCTTCTTCTATTCCGTCTTCAATCCCATCCTTCTGGGGTTGAACAAGTGGGGCGGGACGCGCTGGCTCACCGCGTTCTTCCTTCCCCACATGATCGTTCCGCCGACCCCCCTCCTGGTCGGGTTGCGGGTTCTGGGGTCGATTCTGTTCATCGCGGGGACCCTCATCTTTCTCATCTGCGCAGGGCAGGTGTACCTGGGCAAGCTGTTGAAATGGGGTGTCGCGAGCCGCGGGTTCTACGCGCTCATACGCCATCCTCAATACACGGGATTGGCCATGGCGGGAACGGGTCTTGCCATCCTGTGGCCGCGTTTCCTGACGCTGATATTCCTGGGGGTGATGATGTTCCTCTATTACCTCCTGGCAAAGGATGAAGAGCAGCGTATGCTCCGACGCTACGGCGAGTCGTATCAGGCATACCTGGAGCGAACGGGGATGTTCTTCCCGCGTCCGAGCAAACGACGGGCAGCAGCACGGCCGCTGCGTCTGCTGAATGCCGTTGTCCTCTTCGTCCTTCTGGTGGGTGGAGCTGCCGCTGTCGGCTTCGTTCTGCGCGCGTACACGGTCGCCCATCTGCCCCTGGAAACAATCGACGGAGTCGATGTGATCAGCATCCTTCCCAACGACATCCCGCTGGCCGACGGTCTTCTTCAGAGCGCAGAGCGCGATCCCCAGATCGCCGAACGATTGCAGTCCATGCAGACCACTCAGGGAGCGCGCACGTTGGCATATATCGTGCCCGTGAACTACGTGATGCAGGGGATGATCGCCAACACGGGACCTGAGTGGATGCTCTTCCAGCGTCATCAGACCCTCCCCATGATTACGGACTACATCATCAATCCCATGGGCCACCTGCAGGGGGGCGGCCACATGAGCCACATGGGTCCGATGACGCATGACAGCCCGGCGATGAAAAGGCGGATCATTTTCATCGGGGTCCAGGGAAATCAGCCCCTTCGGTCAGCCGCGGCGGATTTCGGAATCAACGACACACGCGTCCCCCGCTTTTTTGTGGATGTCCACCTTCACTCGAATGAAGTTCTCCAGGTCCAGGACACGCCCGGAGGGACGGGATGGGGCGACGTGCCGACTCCAATGTTTTAGAGGACCAGGCGGATCCGGGCACGGTGGACGTCCCGCGGCCGACCTTGCTCCGTCTCTTCCTCGCTTTCCTCGGCCTCGGCGCGACGGCGTTCGGAGTTCAGTTGACCAAAGAACAGAAAGAAGCAAGGCATAACGGCGCCAATCCTGTCTCCCGACCAGCCTGAGAGCGGAATAACTACCCCTAAAGCAAGCATATAGATAGTAGAGACCCATTCGATTGAGCTCGGATTTGCGTTGAACACGTTCATCATCGTCGGATAGCCACGTTGACGATGCTCGAATCTAAGTCGCTCATACTGGCTGTTCCTCCGCTGGTCGGATAGCCGAATCGGCCACTTCCTTGCTGCGATTACGCACCTTTCGTCAAATACCCGGGAGAAAATGGGCGGATTCGTTGCAATAGTTCTCGAACCTTCTAGGCGTCCAACTCCACGTACTCCAGGAAATCGAAGTCCGCGTGATGGCCCTGGCCGCTCAGGTCCTGGCAGCACACAGCCACGAAGGCTCCGGTGAATCCGCACGGGTTGGCATGCTCGTCGGAGAGAATGGATGCGTCCAGCTCCCACCCGATCTTCGTCCACGTCACGCCATCCGGAGAATAGGCAAATTGAAGCCTCTCGTGGTCGAGCTCGAACCCAAGATGCACCCGATTCCAGCTCTCGACGGGTATTTCCTTCTCAACGGGGAACGAAAGCCCGCCGCGCTCGCACTGCATGAGACCCAGACACTTTGAAGCGTGATCGGACCGGGTGATGAATAAATAGAAGAAACTTTCCGTACTGTAGAAGGCGGCCAGGCCCGCGAGGTTCTGGAATGATTTCGGCTCGAACTCCACGCATGTCGCTGCCTTGATCCGGAAGGAAGAGATCCGCCTGCCCACCAGGGATTGCCGGAAATTGGAGAGGATGCTCTCCGCTCCCTTCAGTCGCAGGAAGCCCGGCCGTTCCGTCAGGCTCATCAATGAGCTTTCGAGCGGAATGCGCAGCGACTGGTATGCTCTGTCGAGGATCGGCGCATCGAAATGATCCACTGCCGGCTCCGGGTCCCATGGACACATCGGCAGGTCAGGAGCAGGGAAAGTGTCGGCCGGAGCGCGCCCTCCGCACCGCAATCTGGGCCAGCCATCCGCCGTCCATTCCAGGGGCTGCAGCGCCGTCTCTCGTCCGAGTATCGACCTGCCCTTTGCGCGTGGCCGCCGCACGAGGTGCGCGAGGATCCACTCGCCGTTCTGCGTTTCCACCAGGCTTCCGTGACCCGCGCTCTGCATTCCCAGGAGCGGATCATGCGCGGATGTCAGGAGCGGATTCTCCGGCATGACCTCGTAGGGACCTTGAATCGACGCAGACCGGGCAACGCTCACCGCATGCGTGGCGAAGGTCCCTCCCTCGGCAGTCACCAGGTAGTACCAGCTGCCCCGGCGGTACATGTGCGGACCTTCCACGAGCCCCAGATCGGTCCCCGTGAAGACCAGCCGCGGCGCGCCGACCAGGCGGTTCTCTTTCCGGCAGTACTCCTGGAGGATGATTCCCCCGAAGCCGCTGTGGGCAGGGCGATAATCCCAGAGCACGTTCATCAACCACGCGCGGCCGTCCATGTCATGGAACAGCGACGGATCGAACCCGGAGCTGTTCAGATGGATCGGATCAGTCCACGGACCTTCGATGGAAGGAGCCGTGGTGAGGTAGTTGTGACAGTCCTTGACCTGTCCGGCCCATCGCTTCATGTCGGTGTACACGAGGTAAAATCGGCCTTCAGCCCAGCTCAAGCAGGGCGCCCAGACCCCTCCCGAGTTCGGGTCCCCCCTCATGTCGAGCAGGCCGGGTCTGTCGAGCGGACGCGAGCAAATGCGCCAGTGCTCGAGGTCACGGGAATGATGAATGCAGACGCCGGGGAACCATTCGAACGTGGAGGTGGCGATGAAGTAGTCGTCCCCCACGCGGACAATCGAAGGGTCCGGGCAGAATCCGCGAAGGACAGGATTTCTGATCATGCGCGGATGGCGCGTCATTTTCCCGTGATCGTGCGTCACGGCCCCCACGGTATACGGACCGGCGGACAGCTGAAAGAGGATAAAATATGAATTCGTCAATAGGTGCTATTACCGATGCCCGGGTCCCGAGTCAGCTACCGATCCTCCGTCAGATATCCGACGGAGAGTACGTTGTTTCTTCCGGTTCATCTCCCGGAGGGAAGCGGCTATAGTGATCGGATGAGAAAAGCCCTCATCGTCACGCTGCTTCTGGATGTTTGCGTCTGTGCGTCCCGCCTTGGCGCACAATCAGGCAGTGAGGCATCCGGCGCGTCCCGGGAAGCTGTCGTGCCGTCGCTTGCCTCCCTGTATCAGCCGTACTTTCCCATCGGCGCCGCTGTCGAACCGCAGTCGCTTGTCATCCAGAAGGATCTTCTCGTGACACAGGTGAACAGCCTTGTCGCGGAGAATGACATGAAATGGCAGCACATCCATCCGCGGCGCGGCAACGCTGGTTCATCCTACAATTTCTATGGAGCGGACGCGATCGTGGCATTCGCCCGCGCGCACGGCATGCGCGTGAGGGGTCATACGCTGGTCTGGCACCAGCAGGTTCCCCGGTGGGTTTTCGTGGGAGACAAAGGACCAGCCACCCGGGCTGTGGTCCTGGACCGGATGCAGGAGCACATCTCCACCCTGCTCACCCGCTACCAGGGCCAGGTCTACTGCTGGGACGTTGTCAACGAGGCGCTGTCCGACGATGGCGGCTGGCGCACGGACAGCCCATGGTTCGCCGCGGCGGGCGCAGACGAAGACGGTGACGGAATCCCGGACTACATCGAGAAGGCTTTCGAGTTTGCGCGGCAGGCGGACCCCTCTGCCTTGCTGTTCTATAACGATTACAACATCGAAACCGGGGCAAAGCTGGAAGGAGCCCTTGCGCTGGTCAAAGCGCTGAAGGAGAAAGGCCTGGTGGATGGAGTGGGCATCCAGGGGCACTGGTCCATTTTCGGCCCGGATGCTCAGACCGTGCGGAATGCCATCGAGCGCTTCGAGTCCTTGGGCGTGGAGGTTCAGATCACGGAACTGGATCTCTCCGTGTATCGATGGGGAGATTCGGCGTCTCTCGCCGCGCTGCCTCCGGACCTTGCGACCAGGCAGGCGGAGCAGTACAGCGCCCTCTTCACGGTCTTTCGCGGCGAGGCGGGGTCGCCCGGATCCTCCCGCGCAGGCCAGCCGGGAAAGCTGACCGGCGTGACATTCTGGGGAATTGCGGACGACCACACTTGGCTGGATTCCTTCCCGGTGGCCGGCAGAGAGAACTGGCCCCTGCTGTTCGACACGATGCATCGACCCAAGCCGGCATTCTGGGCGGTTGCCCGCTGGCAGTAGTCCGCAGCGCGAAGGTAGTGCCGCGGGGCTTTTCAGCCCTTCAGCGCTCCGGCGAGCGTCCCCCGGAGCACCCACCTGTGCCCGATGATGTAGAGGATCACCGTCGGAGCCGCGGACATGATTGCGGCGGCTGAGTAGCGTGGCATGTGGTCCACTCCGTACTGTCCCGTGAACTGCCACGTTCGCAGCTGCATGGTGAACAGCTCCTGGCTGTTCAACATCACGAGACTGACCAGGTAGTCGCTCCACGCCCCGATGAACACGAGAATGACCGCAAGGATGGTGGCAGGCTGCGCAAGCGGCAGCATGATGCGAAAGAACGTACCGGTGTGGCCGGAACCGTCGATCCTTGCAGCGTCCGCAAGCTCTCCGGGAAGGTCGCGGAAAAAGGAGCGGTAGATCATGGTCCAGAACGACACGCCGAAGGCCGCGATGGGCAGGAAGACACCGGGCAATGTGTTTGCAAGACCGATCGCGCTGCTCATCTTTACCAGGGGAATGAGCACCATCTGGACGGGAACGAAGAAGCCCCCGAGGATGAAATAGAAGACGACCTCGGTGACCTTGCTCCGATACCGGGCAAAGACGTAGCCCGCCATGGCGGACAGAGGGACAGTGCAGACAATGGCGCCCAGGCAGACGATGAGAGTGTTGAACATGCCCTTGTCCAGCCGGATCCCCTTCCAGGCCAGGACAAAGTTGTCCCAGCGGATGGCCTTGGGAAGCGCCCAGGGGTTGTAGTTGAACTCCAGGCGGGTCTTGAAAACGAAGAAGAAGGGAATGATGAGCGGCACGATGACAACTAGGGCGAGGATGACCAGGATCGTCGTGACGGTGATCTCCGGGATCCGGCTGCTGCGGCCGGGGACAGGCTCGATGAGGTTGGGGTTGCTCATCATCACACGGCTCCTTCTCTTCTCTGCAGGGAAAACTGCGCCACGGTGAACACCAGGGAGCACAGGAGAATGATGACCCCCACCGCGGAGGCGGTCCCGTACTGCCAGTCCACGAAGCCTCTATTGTAGAGGATGATCCCCAGCGTCATGGTGGCGTTGCCTGGTCCCCCGGCAGTGATCATGTATGGAAGGTCGAAAACCTTCATGCTTCCCACGATGCACAGGATGCAGATGATCTGCAGGGGATAAGAAACGATGGGCACGACGATGTGCCACGCGTACCGCCAGCCCGTGGCTCCATCCATTTCAGCGGCTTCCCGGATTTCCATGGGGATCTGCTCGATGCGCGCCATCAGGTAGACGATGTAGAATCCCGTGTAGGTCCACGTGGCCACGATGAAGATTGTCCAGAACGCGACGTGCGGGTCCCCGAGAAAGTCAATCCGGGAAAGGAGGCGCAGCTTCAGCGCGGCAGCCAGGGTGGGGATGATACCGTTCTTCGGAGAAAACACGAACCGTCCGATCATCGCCGTCACTGCTGAGGGAAGGATGCTTGCCATGTAGTACACGGCGCGAAGCGACCGGTTCACCCGGTTGCGGTAGGCTATCAGGTAGAAGGCGATCAGGAACGCCAGCGGGACCTGGATAATGACACTGAAGAACGCCCAGGCGAAAACGTGCAGCAGGCCGGCCAGGAATTGCTCGTCCCGGAACAGCCGGACGTAGTTCTGAAGCCCGATGTACGAGGCGTCTCCCATGCCCGTGGCCTTCGTGAAGGAGAGCCGGAACGTCTCCTCGATGGGGAAGTACATGAAGAACAAGAGCACCGCGACAGCCGGGAGGAGCAGGAGCACGACGAACGCGCTGCGATGCATGTCCTTTTTTCGGCGAGTACGCCTGGTGGAGATCGTCATCGCGTGCGCGAGATCGCTCATACCTGCCTCCCTTCCTTCCATGCGCGTGACATTCCTTCTATCTGTATTGGATCTATAGGGGCCGGTGAGTCAAGGCGGCTTTGTGCAAGACCCGTCCAGCGAACGACCGGTCGGGTGAAGGCTTGCGCCGTCACCCGACGATCGCTCTGTTTCCTACTTGACCGGTCCCATGTTATCCGTCGCCAGTTGTTCGAACTTGGCGAGAGAAGCCTTGACGTCGGTATCCGGCAGGAAGAATGTCTGGATGGTTTCGTTCAACGGCGTGGTGACTGCCGGCGGCAGGTTCTGGTCCCACCAGAACTGGACCATCTTGGCCTTCCCGAACACAGCGGAAGCCATCTCCGTCAAGTGGGAGGGGGGCTTCACACCCGGCACGGAGGTCACGCGTCCGGGCTCGGCCTGCGCGGCGTCCGGGCTCATCGCGTACTTCATGAAGCGCACGACGGCGGCCCTCTTGCCCGCGGCCTGCGCCGTTGCGGCATAGCCGATGTCGGTCATGCCCATCACGTCAGAGGCAAGACCCTTGCCGCCCGGAATGATGGGGAACGGGTAGAACCCGATGGTCTGGTCCGTAAAGTCCGCGCTGGAATAGTTGGAGCACAGCCATGAGCCGGAGACCTGCATGCCTGCCTTGCCTGTTGCCATGAGTTGCTGGGCGTCTCCATAGGCTTCACCCAGCGGCTGGTCCCCGAAGTAGCCCTTCTTTACCCATTCCTGGTACAGCTGGGCGGCCTTGACGAACGGGGCGCTGTCAAACCGTGCCTTTCGGGCCGCGGCCTGCGTGAAGATGTCCCCGCCATTGCGGTCCGTCAGGTACATGTACAACGCGAGGGTCGGCCACTTGTCCTTGGCGCCGCAGGCGAAGGGCTGGATCCCCTTTGCCTTGAGGACGTCTGCCACCTTCGCCAGCTCGGCAATCGTTGTGGGAACTTTGAGGTTGTTGTCCTTGAAGATGCCTTCATTGACAAAAAGTCCCGCAATGGCGAAGAACGGGGCAACGCCGTAGATCTTGCCCTTCCAGGTCATGGCGGACGTTGCGGCCGCGCTTCCGGGGATTGACTTCAGGTCCGACGTCAGATCGAGCAACCTGCCGGCATCAGCGTAGCCTCCCATGACGGATCCGCCCCAGGTCTGGAAGATGTCGGGAAGACCGGTGTTGGTCGCCATGGCGACTTTCGTCTTGTCCTTGAGGGGATCGTTTCCCAGGGCGACATATTCCAGATCGATGTCCGGGTTGGCGGCCTGGAATCCCGTGGACAAAGCCTTGGAGTAAGCGTGCGCCGGCTCATCGTCCGCAAGATCGATTACCCAGACGGTGAGCTTTACCTTCTGGCTGAACGCCGGCATGGCAAGCAACAGACAGCAGGCGACAGCCACGAAGACGAACAAAATCCTCTTCTGCATCGAGTACCTCCTCTTGTGAGTTGCCCCGCGCCGAAACCCAACCGGGCCGGGGGATGAAAACCAGCCTACTCCGCGCGGTCAGCACCCCAAAAGCGGACAAAGGTCGAATTTCGGAATAGGATGTATTACCTACGGCAATACCCGCCCGCGCGGGCGCGCCGGGCTTCCCTGATGAATGAGCTTTCGACCAGGAACCAGAAAAAGATTGTCATTCTCGTCATGAATGGCCTTCGTGGCTTGCCGCGAGAGAAAGGGGGCAAGACGGAGCTTGAGACTGCTCGCACGCCCAATCTCGACGCGCTGGCATCCACGGCGGAATGCGGCATGCATGTGCCTGTCGGGTTCGGCATCACAGCGGGTTCCGCGGTCAGCCACCTCGCCTGTTCGGCAATGACCCGCTGCAATGCGCCATTGGCCGTGGTGTCATATCCGCGATAGGCATCGCCTTACTCATGACGCAGGAGGATGTTGCGGCACGGTTGGACTTTGCCACGCTGGACAAGGATGGAGCAATATCCGATGGGCTGTCTGTCGGGCTGCGCGTCTACGGGGTGCTGGGGGCGGCCGCTAGCTTCATCGGTTTCGGCCTTCCGGCATTCCTCCTCTATGCACAATTTCATGGCTTGCCTGCGGTGGTATCGGCGTTCGGCGGCCGCCTTCGCCGCTCTCATGGCTGAAAGTCAATCTCCTCTGGGTCGTGCTCGGGCGACGCTCCTCGCGCTGACCCTCAGGCTCTGACGACGACGTCCGGCTCCAGACTGACGCGGGTTTTCATTGACTTGGAGATCAGGCAGTGCTGCTCGGCCTTCTCGACTATTCGACGAGCGGTGATCATGAAGCCCTCGTCAGTCTTCTCCAGGACTCCTTCAGCCTCCGAGCTGTACTCAAGATATTCCAGCTTGGAGTTCTCCGCGATTGCTAGAAACGTCGTCATCAGGCACGCTTCCGCGGCCGCGACAAACAGGTGCTCGGGCGACCAGATGCCCGCATGTCCCCCGGGGAACTGGGGCGGGGTTGCCACGGCAAGATCCGGCAGTCCTGGTGATGTGAGGCTCCCTCGCCTTTCAGACTCCCAGCGCACGCTCGTTGTGTAGACGTGATTTTCCTCCGCCATGCTCGACTCCTTGATCAGCGGGGGCAGTCGCTGCCGTGATCATGCGCGTGGCCGTGTCCACCCGCGTGTCCGGCGCATGTCGCCCCGGAATCCGCCAGGGTTCCCGCGCCGAAATGTTCCACTGCCTCGCGCGCGTCGCCGCTGGCGCCCCGAACCACCTCTATCCCGTGCGCCTGCATGATGCGGACGGCACCCTCCCCCATGTTCCCTGCCACCATGTGCGTGACGCCCATCCGGGCAAGGATCCCTGCGATATCCGACTTGCAGCCGCAGCCTTCGGGCGGATCAACGCGCTGCTCTTCGGCGATTCGCCGATCGGCATCCAGCGCATACACCATGAAATGCTCGCAGTGTCCGAAATGCTCATCCACCCGACCTTCCCGTGCGGGAACCGCTACCTTCATCAGTTTCTCTCCTTCCTCTTGTATGACGACTTCTCCGCCTTCGATGCGGAGGAGCTTCCCATTGATGATGGCGTCGGCGACCTTGCGGCGGGCCGCTTCCACAATTCGCCCGAATGTCTGGCGAGAGACGCCCATCCGCAGCGCGGCGGCTTCCTGGTAGAGACCTTCGAAGTCAGCAAGCCGAATCGCTTCCGCCTCGTCCAGGCTGAGGACCACTTCCTTGAGATCGCAGCCCGGCACGCCGGCAGGCTTGAAAGCCCGGGCCAGCACACGGCAGCCGACCCGCCGTTCGTTCACAGGGCGCGGCATGGCAACTCCTCATGGAGATCCATCATTGTCAGCAGTCAGGATATGGGCATATGCCAATAATGTCAAGAAATCTTGGAGCATTTTGAAATGTACACTGAAGCGCGGTAATGGCCTGACGTGGAGGCCTCGAGTAGCCCCTTGATGCGCCAAAGAGCACACAATTTATATAGAAAGAAAGCCAATTCTCTTGACAAGCCAAGATCCAAGTGATAACCTGGTAATTAATTCAATCATTGAATTGATTCATCAATTCAATGATATCAACTTATGCTAAGAAAAATGAAACAGGGTATCAACCTGGAGGACGTCCAGGACCTGAACAGGGCCTTAGTCATAAGGCTTCTTCGCAAGCTTAGGTTGTGCTCCCGTGCCGATCTTGCCAAACAATCCGGGCTCAAGCAATCGACGATCACGAACATCATCAACGACTTCATTGACTGGAACCTCGTGGCCGAGCGCGGGATCATCGACGGCGAGAAGGGCCGTAGATCGATTGGAATCTCGCTGAACACAGATCTGTTCAAGGTGATCGCCGTCCGTCTTGCACGTAAATACTTCTCTGTCGGTATATTCGATCTCTGGGGATCAGGAGACATCGTTCTTCACGAATCCCTCGAGGTCTTCGAGGGCTCGACAAAGGCTGTCAGTCGAATCGTCGACGCAGTAACCGTTTTAATTGCCTCCCGCGCGGAGGATCGGATCCTCGGCATCGGCGTAGCAATCCCCGGCCCGTTCTTCCGCACAGAGGGGAAGATCGCCCTCATGACCGAGTTTCCCGGCTGGGAGCAGATTGCCCTGGAAGATGAGCTGCGGTCAGCCTTTCAGATTCCCGTCTACCTGGAGCACGACGCGAATGCGGGCGCCCTCGCCGAATGGTGGCTGGGCCCGCACAGCCGCGAAACAGGAACAATGGTGTATGTGGCGGCAGGACTCGGCATTGGCGCCGGCATTGTCATTGACGGAAGGCTGTTCCGTGGCACCCTTGGCATCGCGGGGGAAATCGGGCACATGAGCATCGAGTTCGACGGGCCGAAGTGTGAGTGCGGCAACAACGGATGCCTGGAGCATTACTGCTCCGCCATCGCCCTGGAACGCGAGGTGAAGAAGGCACTCGTCGATTTCCCTGAGAGCCCTTTGCAGCATGACCATTCCTTCTCCGCAATCATGAAGGCGCTGAAGGCCGGTGACGAACTGGCGGTCCGTGAGTTGCATCGGGCCGCGTGGTACCTGGGATTCGGGCTCGCCAGCATCGTCAACCTTTTCAACCCGGATATAATCACGATTGGAGACGACCTGGCGCGAGCCGGACAGCCTCTCCTGGAGGCAGTCCAGGAGACGGTGTTCAGCCACGTACTGCCCAGCGTCTCCCGCACGCTGCGCATCGAGCTCAGTTCATTCGAGACAGACCCGGTTCTCGTGGGCGTCAGCACTCTCGTCCTGGAGAAAGTGCTTCAGAGCCCTTCGGCGCTGAAAGGGTTCTCACAAAACGGGGCACTGCCGGCGGATACCGGATCGGGGGGAGGCTGATGGCGATGCAGGCCTTTCTCGGTATCGACCTTGGCACATCCAGCGTAAAGGCGCTTCTCCTGCGAGAGGACGGCGTCGTGCTTGGAACCTGCAGCGGCGAGTACCCCATCCTCGTCCCGTCTGTCGGCTGCGCGGAGCAGAATCCTTCGTCCTGGTGGCTCGCCGTGACGGATGCCGTTCGTCGCCTGCTGGCCGAAACAGGAATCGCGACCCGCGATATCGCCGCTGTGGGTCTCTCCGGACAGATGCATGGCATGGTGCCTTTGGACGAAGCACGCGAGGTCGTACGGCCCGCGATTATCTGGCCCGATCAGCGCGCGCTGGAATATGTTGACTATGTCTACGGGCTCGTCGGGAAGGATGTGTTCAGCCGGATTACGCTCAACCCGCTTTCTCCCGGCTTTCAGCTGGCGACCCTTCTGTGGATGCGCGACCACGAGCCGCTCAACTACAGGCGACTAGCCAAGGTCATCCTGCCGAAGGACTTCATCCGCTATAGACTGACCGGTACCCTCGGCACGGAAATCACCGATGCCTCCTCGACCCTCCTCTTCGACACCGCGGCCCGACGATGGTCGACGAAAATCATCGAGACTCTCAGCCTCGATGAATCTCACTTTCCCGGCCTTTCCGAGTCCCTTGACGTCGTGGGCGGAGTCACGGCGGCCGCGGCGGAGGAGACGGGACTGGCGGCCGGCACACCGGTAATCGCGGGCGGATCGGACCAGCCGATGCAGGCCATCGGAAATGGCCTTACCGCACCTGGCAGCCTCTCCTTGACCACGGGCACGGGCGGCCAGTTGTTTTCCGTTGTCGAGCGGCCGGTGTTCAACCCGGACCTCAACACGCATACGTTCTGCAACGTTCTTCCCGGAACCTGGTATGTAATGGCCGCCACTCTCAGTGCGGGGCTCTCACTCTCGTGGTTCTCGGAGAACATCGCTCACGGGGAGAGTTTCGACACTCTCTCTGCAGAGGCAGCCACAATTCCGCCCGGAAGCGAGGGGGCGTTCTTCCTGCCCTACCTCGCGGGCGAACGGACGCCGCATCTGGATCCCGACGCGCGCGCCATGTTCTTCGGACTGACCCTGAAGCACACCCGCGCGCATATGACGCGCGCCATCATGGAAGGTGTTGCGTATTCCTATCGGGATTGCCTTGACGTCCTGGAAAAGCTCGGCATTCCAGTGCAGCGCATCATCGCCTCAGGCGGCGGCGCCCGCAGCGCGCTGTGGCTCCAGATCCAGAGCGATGTTCTTGCACGCGAAATCCATACAACCGGAGCGAAAGAGCAGGCAAGTCTTGGGGCAGCCCTTGCGGCTGGCGTCGGCGTCGGCGCGTTCAGCGACATCCCGGCCGCGTGTGCAGGGCTGCTGCGCAGCGAGGAGCGGGTCATTCATCCCGACCCGGCCCGCAGCAGGTTCTACGAAAAGTGTTACCCGATCTATCGCGATCTTTATCTCAGCGTCCGCCCTTACGGGCGACGCGTTGCCCAGCTCGATCCGCGCGCCGAGAGAGCGCGGGAAACCGGGCTGAGGAAAGACGCCGCGAATGAACCGAATGCAGACCAATCGCGGCACAAATGAGGAGAGGAGGTGATGCGGCTCGGTGTCTTCGGTCTTTTTGTCCATCAGAGTATTCGAAGGACAATCATTTCATGGTCGAGGAGGTTTTTATGAGAAGGATTGCAGTACTGGCCTTTTGCGCTGCCCTGATGTGCGGGACGGCGTTGTGGGGTCAAGGGCTCAAGAAAGTAACGATCGGCGTCGATATCCACGGGATTGCCAATGCGTATTGGAACCAGGAGCTTGAGGGGGTCAAGCTCTTCGCCGCGTCGCTCCCTCCCGGGACAGCCACCGTCCAGGCCCTCATTTCCAACGGGGATCCCAACACGGAGCTCCAGAACATAAAGAGTCTGGTCGCGTCGAAAGGACCGAACGTAATCTTCTATATTGACCCATGTGGCGAAGCAAACATACCGCCGATTGCGGATTTTCTCGAAAAAGCCCATGTGTATTTTTCTACCACCTGGCACATTCCTATCGGATTTGATCCGACGCAATACAAGTATTACGCAGCTTTCTCAAGCGTGAACGGAGTGCACCAGGGGTATGAGACCGCGACAGCCTTGTTTAAGTCATTCAAGACACCCGGCCAAGGGAAGGTACTTGCGCTTCAAGGGCCTCTGAGCGACGATGCGGGCGTTCATCGATTCCAAGGGCTGCAGCAGGCGCTCAAGGAAAATCCGGGTGTCCAGCTTCTCGACGCCGAAGTTGGGAACTGGGACCCCCAGCAAGCATTGAGCATTACGCAGGACTGGCTCGCGAAATATCCGGACGTTGATGGAATCTGGTCGGCGAATGATGACATGGCCCTGGCAGCTGTGCAGGCGCTCAAGGCAAAGGGGCTCAACGGCAAGGTGGGAGTGACTGGGACTGACGGGGTTCCCGCCATGGCCAAGGCGATCGAAGACGGTGATGTGGTCGCGACTGAAGTAAACAACGGATTCCTTCAGGGCGGGTATATGGCGGCATTCGCCTACTTCTCCTTCATTGGTAAAATCGACACGATGAAGCAGCCGAAAGATATGCGCTTATTCAACACCAACGCGCTCTTCGTCGACAAGAAAAATGTTGCCCAGTTTAGGAGGGACTTCCTGAGTGGCAAGCCTCACTATGATTTCAACGATCTCAAGTTTGCGATTCAAAGCCCCTACGAGCTGGTGACACAGTAGTTCTTGGTCGGGATTGGGGGAGGTGAGATCGCGCGAAATGCGATCTCACCTCTCCAACAGGAACCTGCTTCCTATCGAAAGGTACATGAGAGGTTTGGTGACGCGGGCTCGATCGAAGCAGTGCGTCGTTTTGATGCGGAGTGAGGAGCGATGGCCACAGAAGAAAACACCTCTGGCACGAAAACGGACATGATCACAACAACGGTCGCCGACGACTTTTCCGAGAGAATTGCCGCTGAACGCACCAAGAATAGGATTGTTGAACTGGGTCCACTCCTGGTGATGTGCGCGTTAATAGCTGTCATGTCGGTTTTCGTCCGAGGATTTTTCACCTGGAATAATCTGGCCGCCCTGCTTCAACAGATCGCCACTCCACTTGTGCTCTCAATGGGGCTGACGTTTGTGCTTCTGCTTGGCAGCATTGATCTTTCTCTCGAAGGAGTGATGGGCTTTACGGGGTCCATAGTCGCTCTCCTCGTGTTGAACACGAAAAACTCGCTCAATCTGGGTGTAGTCGGGATTCTCATTGCAATCACGGCTGGCACACTTTTCGGAATTGTCTCAGGGATCTTGCACACGAGGTTGAAGATACCCTCATTTATGGTGACCTTTGGGATGGGAAGTGCCATTACCGGTTTCGGCATCCTCAGCTACAGAGGGATCCCCGCCTCGATCAACGACCCGATGTTCGCCCATTTTGCGGCGGGAGCTTTCTTGGGCATGCCGCTTTTGACATGGTTTGCTTTGATCATCTTTTTCATCGCGCTCTCGATTGAGCGGTATACAGCCTTTGGTCGACATCTCTTTGCGATTGGTGAAAATGAAAGTATGGTCAGGGCGACTGGGATAAGCGTAGACCAGATCAAGGTTGTTGTTTTTGCATGGTCGGCGTTTTGCTCGAGCGTCGCGGGAGTCTTCGGGGCAATTAAGCTCAACATTGGACAGGTCATCATCAGCAACGGGTTCCTTTTCTCGACGATTACCGCCGTCGTTGTCGGCGGCACCTCTCTCGTGGGAGGCAGTGGAGGGGTAGTACAGTCACTTGTGGGTGTCATAATTGTGACAATGATCCAGGATAGCATGATTTTGCTCGGAGTAAACGCCTATGTTCAACCTGCGGTTCAAGGCATGATCGTCATCGCCGCCGTATCACTCACGGTCGCGAGAGGCAAGAAGCTTATCTTCAAATAAGCGGGAGAACGATGGTGGAAGATGTGCTGTTTCGGACGAGAAAAATAGGAAAACAATATCCCGGGACGGTTGCTCTCAAGGACATAGATCTAGAGGTCCGCAGAGGCGAAATCGTCGGCCTCGTAGGTGAGAATGGTGCCGGGAAATCTACACTCTTGCGGATAATTTCCTGCGTAGAACAGCCCACTTCCGGAAGCATGGAGATGCATGGCAAGCAATTTCGCGGTAAGAATCTATTGGAAGCCAATCTCATGGGCGTGGGAATGGTTTTCCAAGAACAGTCATTGATGAAGAAACTATCTGTTGCTCAGAACATCTTCCTTGGAAGAGAGAAGAGCTTTGGGACACTGTTTTTCATCAATTGGAGAAGAATGAATGTCGCCGCCTCCAAAGTCCTCGAATCCCTGGGATTAAAGGACATACTTCCTGCAAGCAAGGTGATAGAGCTGGATTTTGCAGCCAGACAAATGGTAGAAATCGCGAAAGTTCTGAACATTGTCGGCGACAAGCAGGAAGGCTGCCTCATACTCCTCGATGAGCCGACTTCGGTATTGAATGAAATTGAAATCAGGAAGCTGTTCGAAAAAATGAAGCTGATAAGAGATCAAGGCAATTCCATAATCTTTGTTTCCCATAGGCTCAGCGAAGTGATCAAGATATCTGACCGTATTTATGTCTTCAAGGATGGTCAGCAGACAGCCCTGGTCGAAAGAAAAAACGCGAACGAAGACATATTGTATGAAAAAATGGTTGGCAGGAGCACGAGCGGAGAATACTTCAAGGTTGATCGTCAAACTGACCCTGGCGAAGAGATCATCCTGGAAGTAAGAAATCTGGCTCTCAAAGGCTACTTCAAGAATGTGAGCTTTCGCGTTCGCAGGGGCGAGGTGCTGGGCATTTGTGGGGTGGTTGGTTCCGGCAAAGAAGAGGTCTGCGCCGTGCTTTGCGGAGATGATCGCCCTGACGGAGGAGAGATATTCGTGAACAACATTGAATGCCGTTTTTCGGACCCTGCAGCGGCTTTGAAGGCAGGAATACTGTCTGTCCCGAAAGAAAGAAGAGAGGAAGGCATTATTGGAACGTTAAGCGTTGCAGAGAACATAAGTCTCTCGAGCATGAAAGCGATCAGCCGCCACAATGTAATCTCATATCGGGAACGCTCAAGTCGGGCGAGAGAATGGATTCAGAAGCTTAATATCAAGACTTCGGGACCCAAGGAGGACACTGAGACGCTCAGCGGCGGCAACGCACAGAAGGTTGTATTCGCAAGGGCAATTTCGGGAGGGGGGAACAAGATTTTAATACTCAATCACCCAACTCGCGGTGTTGATGTGGGGGCCAAAGAGGAAATTTACCTGCTCATCAGAGAAATTACAGAGAGAGGCATCGGCGTCGTGCTACTTGGGGATACTCTTGACGAAACCATCAGCCTGAGCTCAAGGCTCATCGTCATGAAGGACGGGCTTGTTCTCGCAGAGTTGAAAGCGCCCAAGGATAACAAGCCATCACAGGTCGATATTGTGCGCTACATGATGTGACAGGTTGTGGGGATCGGAAAATGACACAAAGAGTATCCGGGCGGTTAATTCTCGATAATCTCCCGTGGTTGTCACTGATCGTGCTTTTGGGAGTGTTCACTTCCATCAACCCGCGCTTCCTAGGGGCGTACAGTCTCGCAAATATATTCCTGGTCGCCGCCCCGCTACTTACCCTGTCGTTCGGCGCCACGTACGTCATCATGGCCGGATCAATTGATCTTTCGGTCGGGGCGATTGTTTCCGCTGCCTGCGTCATCTACGGAACGACATTTCCAATCCTTGGCAACTGGAGCATCCTCGTGGCCGTCTTGTTCGGTTTCGTGGCCGGCAGCGTCAATGGCCTCCTGTTCATTTGGCTGAGGATACCTTCGTTTATCGTTACGCTTTCCACACTAAGCCTGTGGAAGAGCGTTGCCCTTCTTCTTGTTGGCGGAGGTGCCAAGGGAATCCCGATGAAGCTTTGGAAAGGGCTGGCATGGGCAGACCTGTCGCTTGGAATTGTGCCGTTATTGTTCCTCATTTCCCTTGTCGTTTTTGCTGTGTTCTATTTCGTTCAAACGAGGACGGCGCTTGGCAGATCCGTTTTTGCGATCGGCGCCAACGAACGGGCCGCGAGGATGTGCGGCCTCAAGGTGAACTCTACGAAGTTTTGGGCCTATGCCTTATCTGGGATAGGGAGCGGCCTGGCCGGCGCATTCTATTCGATCGAACTGAAAACCAGTCTCGCTACAATAGGCGATCCGCTGACCCTCTTGTCGATTGCGGCAGTGGTGCTGGGAGGCACCCCCCTCACGGGAGGGAGGGGGAGCGTTCTGAGGACCCTTCTTGGGGCAATGCTCGTCATAATCATCCAGAACGGGCTCAACACGGTAGCCCTTGACGTTTATTGGCAGCAAATCGTGTTCGGGGCCTTTGTCATACTCGCCGTGTTCCTTAACTCCGAAAAAGGTGGACGTACTCTGATTATCAAATAGACGCCCTGATAGCAATCCGGGCTTGATCATGGAGCGGAAAATGGATATCGAGGGCATTAGAGCGGTTGCGACAGCAATCAGATGTATTTCCATGGACGCAGTTCAGCGGGCTCGGTCCGGACATCCGGGCTCGCCGATGGGTTGTGCAGAGCTGGGGGCGCTGGTATTCGGTGAAATACTGAATCATTACCCGCGTGACCCGGGATGGATCAATCGAGATCGGTTCGTCCTGTCGGCCGGACATGCATGCGTGCTGCTGTTCGCCCTTCTGCACCTGAGCGGATATGATATCTCCCTTGATGACCTCAAGCGCTTTCGACGAATGAACTCCAAGGCAACGGGGCATCCCGAGCTTGGAGTCACGCCAGGAGTGGAAATAACGACGGGGCCCCTCGGCCAGGGGATCGCAAATGCGGTTGGGATGGCTATCGCAGAAAGAATGCTTGCGGCACGGTTCAACACTAAAAGAGAGATCATTGACTACTGCACGTATGCAATGGTGGGAGACGGAGATCTCATGGAGGGAGTGAGCTATGAGGCGGCCTCCCTGGCAGGACATCTGGGATTGGGGAAACTGATTGTGTTCTACGATTCGAACGGGATTACGATAGAAGGATCGACCGAACTGTGCTTCACGGAGGACGTACGAAAGCGGTTCCAAGCTTTCAACTGGCAGGTGTTCGAGGGAAGCGCATATGATCTTCCTCGGATCATGAAGTTCCTCGGATCGGCAAAAAAGGAAACGCGAAAGCCTACTCTGCTCATCATGAAGTCGGTGATCGGGAAGGGATCAGTGAATCTCGCCGGCTCGCACGAAGTACATGGATCGCCCCTTGGTGAAGAAGAGGTCAAAGCAAGCAAGAAGGCCATGGGAGTTCCAGCGGACAGCGAGTTCTACATTCCCGCCCGGGCTTCCGCATATATGACTGAGCGAATGAAAAAGTGGGAAGATGGCCATGCGCAGTGGCAGCAGATCTTTCGATTGTGGCAAATAGAGAATCCTGAGAGGCAGTCTGAATTTGAAAAGGCCCTGGGATCCGGCTCAACTACCGTACCGCTGCATACGCCTTTGTACACCAGCAGGACGGAAAGGCTGAAACTTCCCGTCTTCCAGAAGGGTGCAGAAATAGCGACCCGCATCGCAAGCGGCAGGATTCTGGAGGCTTTGGCGAACGAGTTTCCCGAGCTTGTGGGTGGCTCGGCGGATCTTTCGCATTCGACGGCTACGTACATGGAAGCCCTCGGTCGGTTCGATTCCATGAATCCTCGTGGAAGGAGCATATATTTCGGCATACGGGAGCACGCAATGGCAGCGATCGCAAACGGTATCGCGGTCGGTCGATTCTTTCGTGTGTTCTGCTCGACCTATCTCGTGTTTTCCGACTACATGAGACCCTCGATACGACTCGCCGCCATGATGAAACTGCCGACTATCTATGTTTTCACGCATGACTCGGTGTTTCTTGGCGAGGATGGTCCAACCCACCAACCTGTCGAGCAATTGGCGTCTTTGCGTGCGGTCCCGAATCTGCTGGTGCTGCGGCCGGGAGACGCAGAAGAAACGGCCGCAGCGTGGAAGATGGCCATTTCGAGGGAAGACGGCCCTACCGCGTTGATTCTGAGCCGTCAACCGCTCAGGGTATATGAGAAAGCTGATGCAGAATGGGAGGAGACCCTTCGCCACGGAGGATATATCGTCTCTGATTCAAAAGGCCAGCCGAAGATAGTGCTCATCGCGACGGGGTCCGAAGTAAACCTTGCTCTCGAAACCAGGAGGCTCCTGGGTTCGGACGATGTGCGAGTGGTGTCAATGATGTGCAGAGAGCTTTTTAACAAAGCGCCTTCTGCGATTCAGGAGAAACTTGTTCCAACCGAGGCCAGGAGGATCGTACTGGAAGCAGGCGTTTCGCAAGGCTGGGAAGGAATCGCAGGCAAATCGGGGCGCATCTTCTGTGTAGAAACCTTCGGAATGTCAGCGACAATGAAAGAGTTGCAAGAGTTCTTCCAGTTTGAACCACACAGGATATGCACGACAGTGCAGTCCCTTTATCCCCAAGGAGTAACGAAGCCACCAGAAAACTGATGCTTCCCGAAACTTCGCTGTAACACGGGTGCCGCAAATCCCGTGTATGGGCCGACGGCACATGCATCGTTGTGCAGCCGGTTTTTTCGTTCTACATTAAGGCTGCCTCGTATCGATCCGGCACCCGTGATGAGGCCCACTTCTTTTATTTTGGCTCACAGATCTGGTAGAAAGGAGTAAAAAAATGAAAATCAAGCAGGCTGTCGTGACGAAAGAATACGCGGTGGAGCTTCAGGACCTCATGATTGATGAAGAGGCCCTTGATCCCAATCAAATTTTGGTTGAGACGGAAACTACTTTTGTCAGCGCAGGCACCGAATTGGGGAACTACACCGGAGTCGATCCTCGAGTGCGCACTCCCGGCGAATGGTGCGAATACCCGTGGAAATCTGGGTATGCAAATGTCGGCATCGTTCGGAAAGTCGGTACGAACGTGAGCGGCAGCGTGATAGGTCAGCGCGTGTTCACGTTCGGACCGCACGCCTCCGCCCACATATACGACACGCGTAAGTTGGTCATCGAGGTGCCTCAAAGCTTGACGCCACGCGTCGCGGTAGTCTCCCGTATGGCAGATGTGTCCTACACGCCTCTGTTCATCACCAAACCTGAACTGAACAGTTGGGTGGCGGTGTTCGGTCTTGGTTCAGTGGGGAACCTAGCCGCTCAGTTTTTCCGCCTCGCGGGGTGTCGCGTCATTGGAATTGACCGTTTGAAACGCCGTCGTGAAGTAGCCACCGCGTGCGGGATTCCCTACACGCTGGGCGGTTCGCCCGACGAAGTCAATCAAACCATTGCCGAAATAACGCAGAAGAAAATGGCATCGGTGGTAATTGATGCCGTAGGCAGAGGCGCGGTCATTCTGGAGTGCATCAAGGCCTGCGCCGATCACGGATCCCTCAACCTCGTGGGCACCCCCAGGGGGGATTTCACTGGTAATATGACCCCGGTTCTCTATGAGCTCCATGCACGATTCATTAACATCACGTCAGGTTCCGAGTGGTGCATGCCTACGTACGCCGAAATCAAGAATGGCCCTTCCCACCTTGCCAAGCACGAGATGATATTCAACCTGATTGAGCGCGGCGCGCTGAAGATAGAGCCCCTCATTTCCCACGTCATGAAACCAGGGGAGATCAAGCATGCCTACGACAGTCTGCTGAACGACCCCGGCAATTATATCGGTGTGGTTATCGATTGGACGTAATTCATGGATCAACCGCAGGGCTTGGAGTATGCCGAGGTCAAAGACGCGCTGTGCTGGCGGTTGCTCTTATGCTGAGCAGCGCGCAATATAGTCGCGGTATGTTTCAAGCTCAAACTCGGAAATGATGTCCGCCACTGTAACGTGCTGGTCAAGGGACTCAAGTGTGAAAAGGTGCTCCTCTGTCAGCGTCTTCAATCGCACCGCGCTGCCGTACTTTGACTGGATCTCCAGCAGCTTGTGCATCTGGTTGTCGGTGTGAAACAGCCCTCTGTCCAAGTTAAGCTCCACGAAGCCCAGCCGCTGCCATCGCGAGGTGAGAGTAAATTGCTCTCCGGTTATATCATACAGGCGTCCATGGTACGACATCACCGATGAGATAATGGGGTACTGGTGCTCCCATGCGTAGCAACGCAGGGGGAAGCCGCCATCATAAGCAGAAATCCAGCATGCAAGATCGATCTTGCGTGAGGCCATCTCCTTCCAGATGGACGGCCAGTTTATGTCAAAGCATATAGATACTCCGATCCGGCCGAAATCAAGGTCAAACGTTCCGGGAGAGGCGCCGGAAGTAACACCGGCCAGCGCTTCGCCTCCAACAGGGTGCATCTTGTCGTATGAGCCCACAAGATCTCCGTCGCGTCCGAAGACTACCGCTCTATTGAACAAGCGGCCCTTTTCGCGAATCAAATGGCCCGCGACCACGTTCATCCGCCCCTCACGCGCCATTGCGCTCAACATCCGCATAGTGGGGCCGTCGCTTTCCTCGGCCACGGCCGGTATCTTGGAAGAAGGCAAGCCGGCGAACGCAAATGTCTCAGGAAGGAGGACAAGATCCGGCTGAAAATGCATCGCGGCTTTCAGGATGTCAGTTGCCAGTTTGACGTTGTCCTCGACATGAGGCACCGACAGGTTGAAAGGCGGTGAGACCTGCTCCAGCGTACCAAGAGACGTTGCGACTATCTTCACGATCCTCGCCATTATCGCACCCCTTGTCGCGGGGGACGCGCCCCCGCGACATTTGCATCATATAATATGAAGACTCTCGTCTCACCAACAGGATGACATCCACTGGTCTATGTTGGCGGGTGTCACAGGCGCAGTTGGCGCGAGGATTTTGTCCGGCAAGATTCGGCCCATCTTGATGTCGTATGCCGCGCGAACAGTGTAGACTCCCACCAGATAGCTCATCTGCAGTGCGGTACCCGCCATCGTGCCCGCCTTGATCGCCTTGCAGGCTTCGACATTGCCGTTGGTCCCGAAAACAGCAACCTGTTTCTCGCGGCCTGCCGCGCTGATTGCCTTCAGTGCCCCCAAAGCCATTGGATCGTCAACCGCGTAGACCGCATCGATTCCGCTTGGATAGCGCGTCAGCAGGTCCTGCATGATTGCCAGTGACTTGTCCTGGCTCCAGTCGGCCGGCTGGTCAGCCAGTACCTTGTAGCTGACACCGGCGTCTTTCCAGGCATCTTTCGCGCCCTGCACGCGATTTACGTAATCAGTCTGCCCCGCCTTGCCGCCTATGAAAATGACGTTCGCGGTTTTTCCGAGCCGCGCCACCATCATTTTCCCCACGGCGTAGCCCTGATCATAGGATTGCGAGCCGACAAAGGTCCGGATGTACTTATATCCCTCCGGCGCAACGTTTGCATTCTGAGTGATGACCGGGATTCCGGCATTATAGGCCTTCTTGATCGGCTCTATAACCGCGGTCGGGTCAACAGCGTTCACCACGATCACGTCCGGCCTTCTGGCAATGGCGTCAGCAATCATCGTTGCTTGTTTCTGCGGGTCAAACGCCGGGTCGAAATATGTGATCTTGGCGTTGTACAGTTTTGCCTCTTCGTTCATTCCCTTCACGATCGCGGTGATTGACGGATGATCTGCGTTGTTATGGATCACGACGATGTTCAGCGTCTTTTGTTGGGCCAACGCCGATTCCGCGGTTAGTATCAAGGCCACGACGGTCAAAGCGATGACCAGCCACTTAGCTCCATGTCTCATGTGTTCCTCCTTGAAAAGGATCAGGGCAAGTATTCACCTTTGCGCGAATGCCAGTTGAATGCAAACTATGAACTGTTCATACCGGACCTCCTTGTAGTTCATGCCACGATGCGCCTCAGCCGCTTGTACAGGTTTCGTGTAAGGATTGCGTCCAGAGCGACGACGAGGATCAGTATCAGCGCTTTGATTCCGATCTGATAGTAGGTGGGAACCCCGACAAGGTCCATGCCGTTTGCCAGAATCCCAAGGGACAAGACGCCAAAAAGCGTTCCAACCATGGTGCCTTTTCCGCCCAGGAGGCTCGCCCCTCCCATGATGGACGCGGCCAGCGCCCAAAGCGGGGTATCAAGCCCGATGTGTGGCGAAGACGAGTTGAGCAAGGAAGAAAGGAGCACGCCCGCCACGGCAGCAAGCAGGCCGCTGATGAGGTAGGTCATGGAACGACTGCGCCTGACGTTGATCCCGGCGAGGTGCGCAGCCTCGACGTTTCCGCCGCTTGCGTAAAGGTTACGACCGAACTTTGTGTATCGATAGAGAGTAGCCAGCACTGCGACAATGACCGCCGCAAAGATCAGCGGAACCGGGATGGGTCCAATCGATCCGCTTCCCCAGACCGTGAACGATTCATCGTGCCCGGCAAGCGGCCTCTGTGCCGTGTAGGTGAGCATGATCCCGTTGACAAGCGTCATGGTTCCGAGAGTGGCAATAAAGGGGACAATGCCGCCCCGTGTGACGAGGAGCCCGTTCACGGCCCCCACCGCGATTCCGAAAGCAAGGGCTACAAACACTGCGAAATACGTTCCGTGGGGCTGCAGCCCAATCGACAGCGCGGCCGCCATGGACATGACGGATCCAACCGATAGATCCAGCCCCCCGGCAATGAGGACAGTTGTCATTGCGAGTGCGACAGGAAGATCAAATGAGATCTGGCGCGAGACGTTTTCAATGTTGGTCGGGGAAACGAAAATGCCGCCAACGGCAATCGAGAAGAGCGCAAAGAGAAAAGCAAACAGGATCACGACGCTGCGTTGAGCGAGGAACCGGCCGGATTTCTGTGCGACTGTTTTGGCGTTCATTTGCGGTGTACCATGCTGTCGATCCAGACGACGAGGATGAAGACAGCTCCCTTGGCAATTTGTTGTGCCTCGTACGGGGTGTCGAGCAGAATAAGCAGGTTGTCCAGCACTCCCAGAACCAGCACGCCCACCACGGTTCGCAGTGTTCCGCCGCGGCCGCCGAAGAGGCTTGTCCCGCCAAGCACTGAAGCAATCAGCGACTCAAAATCCATTCCTGCCCCGGCATTCCCGACCGTGCTTCCCGTGCGGGACGTCATAACCAGCCCGGCAAAGGCCGCGGTCACGCCGCACATTATGAACGTGGCAAGCTTGACTTTGTTCGTGCGAATGCCCGACAGCCAGGCGGTACGCTGGTTCAGCCCAATGATATACAAGGATCGCCCATACGGCGTGCGCCGAATGAGAAACTCAAGCAGCACCGCCAGCGCGAGGAAAAGGACGACGGAAATCTGAATGCCTCCGAAAGTCTTGCCCTGCCCCAGAACGGCAAACTCCGGAATCGTCGCATACCAGGTCTTTGCCTGGGTGATTGTCAGGTTGAGCGAGTAGACAAGTGTGCTCGTGCCAAGGGTAACCAGAAAGGGATTCGCACCGGTCAGCGCGACAATGGTTCCGTTTACCACGCCGACAACTGCGCCCGCCCCGAGGCCAAGAATGATTGAAAGCCACAAGCCGGCGCCGTTGATCTGCGCCATCACCGTGACAATCCCGGCAAGCCCGACCGTGTACGCAACGGACATGTCAAAGTTGGCCGTAAGAAGCAGCATGGTTTGTCCCAGTGCGATGATGCCGAGAACCGAGACAATCCAGAGGATATTGATGAAGTTCTGATAGGAAAAGAAAACCGGGGACGCGATGCCACCGACTGCGACGAGGATCCCCAGGATAATGAGCGCAGTCTGCTCCCGCGCCACGAAGAAAAGCCTTTCCGGCAGATTGCCACGCCTGGCTTGAATCCCGGGCACTGCTTCGACATTCTCCAGGACCGAAGACGCGGTGTGCGCGCTCCTGCCGTCGTCTTTCACTGAGGACTCACCTCCTGGCGCGATTCGCCCGTCGCGTATCTCAGGATTTCTTCTTCATTTGTCGCCGAGCCGTCCAGATCGGCAACGATCTCGCCTTCATGCATGACCAGAATTCGGTCGCTCATGGCGAGCACCTCGGGCAGCTCGGAGGAGACCATGATGATCGACACACCCTGCCGAGCAAGATCGCTCAGGAGGCTGTGCATTTCAGCCTTCGCACCCACATCGATTCCCCGCGTCGGCTCATCGACGATGAGGATTTTTGGTGTCGTCGCGAGCCACTTGGCAATGACCACACGCTGCTGGTTTCCCCCGCTCAGGTACTGAACACCTTGGGTCAACGAAGGGGTTTTGATCGACAGGCGATCGACGTAGGTCCGAGCGATCTTCGTCTCCTGGCGCATGCGGATCAGGCCAAGACGGGAAAGACGTCGCAGAATGGCGATCGAGATATTCTTTTTTACTGACAGGCCGAGAACAAGGCCAAGCTCCTTGCGCTCCTCCGGCACCAGGCCGATCCCGGCCTTGATTGCTTCCGATGGGTTTTTGATTTGAACGTTCCTGCCGTCAATCAAAAGGCTTCCCGAATCGTATTTTAGATCTCCAACGATGGCGCGGGCCAGCTCCGTCCGTCCGGCGCCGACAAGACCGGCCAAGCCCAGGATCTCCCCCTTGCGAAGGCACAGGGACACGTCATGCAAAAGCCCCCGGACGTTCAGGTTCCGGATTTCCAGCACCGGCTCACCCGGGTGTGACCTTTCCTTCCTGAACATGTCTCGAAGATCGCGGCCGATCATTTTTCGAATGATTTCGTCTTTCGATATGTCGCTCACCGGAGTGGTCGTGATCACATTTCCGTCACGCATGATCGTCACGCGATCACACAGACCGAAAATCTCCTCCATGCGGTGAGAGATGAAGATAATTCCGAGGTCCTTGGCGCGCAGTCTCCGGATGACATCAAAGAGGAGCTCGGTCTCGCGGCGAGTGAGCGAGGCTGTCGGCTCATCAAAAATCACCATGCTGGCGTTCAGGGAAACCGCCCGCGCAATCGAAACCATCTGTCGTTCCGCGACCGAAATCATGCCCACGGGAGCAGTGGGCTCTGTGTTCAGACCCAGTTCTTCAAGCCAGGAAACAGCCATCTCGTTCATTCGCCGATGGTCGATGAGCCCGAGCTTGTTCGTGGGCTGTCTGCCGATAAAAATATTCTCTGCAACTGACAGGTAGGGCTCCAGGTTCAACTCCTGGTGCACCGGCACTATGCCGAGTCGCAGGGCCTCGGCAGGACTATGAACTGAGACTTGCTGACCGTTCCAGAAGAGCGTGCCTTCCGTCGGCTGATACACGCCGCAGATGATCTTGATCAGCGTCGATTTTCCGGCGCCGTTTTCACCGACCAAGGCATGCACTTCACCTCGGGACAAACCAAGACTCACCTTATTCAGCGCCAGGACACCGGGGAAGGCCTTGGTGACTTCTCTTGCTTCAAGGAGGTAATTCATTCGGTTGCCCCCGCCGGGCAATATCTCCCCGTTGCCGCTGGCCACGAGAGTCCCTACTCCCTGACGGCCAGAAACAGCGTTCGACGCAGCCTTGGGTAGTTATACTTCATGCCCGGGAACCGCTGCAGTCCTTCCTCCTTCACCTCCGTGTCGAACATGTCGGTCAGCTCCGTGTAGCTTTCGTCATCAAGGGCAATGTCAACGCTGCCTGCGGCTTCCTTGACGTGGTGCGGTGAGCTGGCCCCGGCAATGGGGCAGGAAACCGCCGGACACGCACTTATCCACGCAAGCGCTGCCTGCGCGGGACTCAGATTTCTGCGCTTACAGAATGCCAGGTATAGCTCCAGGGACCTGCCATGCTGAGACAGCCACGTGATCACCCGTGAGTCGGTCGACCCTCGTTTGCCCTCCGATAGCGGCTTTCCCGGGGCAAAGGCACCCGTGAGCATACCGACCGCAAGCGGACGGTATGCGGTAATGAAGATTCCATCCGTGGCAGCCTGCGGCAGAACCTCGACCTCGATACCGCGTTCGATCAGGTTGTAGGCAACCTGGTTGCATTGCAGCTTCGGCCAGCCATGCTCCGTGGCGACGGCGTTCGAAGAGGCGAGGAGCCAGGCCGGAAAGTTGCAGCACCCCACGTAGCGAACCTTGCCCGATCTCACGACCTTATTGAGCGCGCTCATCATCTCAGTCAGGTTCATGCCCTTGACAGGCCAGTGAATGAGGAAAAGATCGACATAATCCGTGCGCAAGCGTTTGAGGCTGGCGTCGATGCTGGACAATATCGCCGGCTCGTCCAAACCCGAATGCACTTTCGTTGCGATCATCACTTTGTCTCGCTTGCCCGACAAAGCCGCGCCAAGATACTCCTCCGCGACACCGTTGGCGTACATGGGTGCCGTGTCGAAGAAGTTGATGCCAACGTCGATTCCGGCATCGACGACTGCCTTCGAAGCTGACATGTCGCACTTATCGCCAAAGGTCATTGTGCCAAGGCAGATTTTGGAGACCTTCTGGGTTGGATCCAAAAATGGAATGTATTTCATTGCATTATCCCGCTCATCGCAACTACTCCTGGAACCTTCCAGATAAACCTTGCGCGAATCGTTATTCTGGTTTTATACCTTGATTTTCAGCTTGTCAAGCGAATAGTGAAGGAAGCCAAATCTCTGCACGTCCCATGGTCTTTATAATGTAATTGCTTATATAATAAATAATAAAATTAACAGGAAAGTCAACCGTTCAAGTCTCTATTCCCTGTCATGGCTTGACATTACCAGATTCCTATGGTATGGTGCTACCAATGAGTATATCGTTTCGCGAAACGATATACTGCCAGTTAGATTACGTTTCGAGGGTCCCGCTGCATGGAAAGAAAGGCCGTTACGATTCTGGATGTGACGAGACTTGCCAGGGTCTCGGCATCCACCGTCTCTACAGTGTTGAACAAGAGCGGCAAGTACGTAAGTCCTGAGCTGAAACGACGTGTGCTGGAAGCAGTTCGCAAGCTCAATTACAGGCCCAACCTTGTGGCTCGAAGCCTCAAGCTCGAAGAGACCAAGTCAATAGGACTGGTCTTTCCCAATATCCTCAGCCCTGTCATGCCGCCCCTGGTCCACACCGTGCAGAAGATTTCTCAGCAAGCCGGCTTTGATACCTTTGTCGCTATCACGGAGGAGGATATAGACAAGGAAAGGGCCGCAATCAACAACATGCTGGCAAAACGAGTCGATGGGCTCATAATTTCACCGGTCATGCAGGCGAACTACGATCTTCTTCAGTATGCGGAATCCACGATTCCCGTCGTCCTCATCGAGCGCTGCGTCCCCGGAATGGAATGCATTGTGACGAACAACCTGGACACGAGCTTTCGGGCCACGCGGCATCTCATCGAGCACGGGCGCAGGCGTATCGCGCTCATCACCATGAAATCTTTCGGCACGAATACCCGTGAGCGCATCGACGGCTACCTCCGAGCAGTCAGGGAAGCGGACCTCTTTGACGAAGCCCTGATCCGGGAGACCGATTTCGCCGGTAGCACTGCTACCGAGGTGGCGTGCGAGCTTCTCGGAAGCGCGACGGTCGATGCAGTTTTCGCAACAAGCCAGTCGATATCGCTTGGCGCTTTCGTGGCAATCAAGCAGATGGGCAAGCGGATACCCGACGATGTCGCGCTTTTTGGTTATGACGATGTCCCCTGGATGGAAGCCGTGAGCCCTGCGCTGTCAACCGCCCGTCAGCCCATCGCGGCCATTGCGACACGGGCGTGCGAGACCCTTTTTGCAAGGCTCGCCGGGAAGCCGGCAGATCCCCAGGCGGTTGTCATCGATTCTGAGCTTGTCATTCGGCAGTCCTGCGGCTGCGAGGCACAGAAATGGAAAGACGTGCAAGACCCAACATTCACTTCCGCGCTGTCGCATTCGTGATCGGCCTGGTGGCATTCGCATGCACGCTGATCGCCTCCTGTGCCACGAACGCGGCGGTGTACACGTTCACCCTATCGTCATCTGACAAAACGGTTTCCGTTCCTGCGCGCGGCGCAGCCTTGGGCGACCAGAAAGCCCCCGTTACAATTGAAGAGTACGGTGATTTCCAATGCCCTTTCTGCAAGGAGTTTGCTGATACGGTCCAGCCCAGGATTTTCGAGGACTACGTGGCAAGCGGCAAAGTCCAGTTCATCTACCATGCATTCGGCAACTGGGTGTCTCGCAAGGCAGAGGGCAACACCGAATCGCTGCGCACCGCCGAAGCCGCATACTACGCGGCTGAGCGGAACCGGTTCTGGCAGTTGCACGATCGCTTTTTCGCGCTCCAAGCTAGTCCCAATTCAGGGGTCTTTTCCAACGCGACAATCATCGACGCGGCCGATCAAATCGCTCTCGACGGCAGGAAGTTGGGAACAAGCCTCGAAAGCCGTGCGTACGCCGGCCGCGTGCAAAAAGACTACGATGAGGGGATCGCCCGCGGGGTGACAAGCGTGCCGACGTTTTTCGTAAACGGCTTCATGATCGTGGGCGCGCAATCCTATGAAGTTTTCAAGAGCGCTATCGACGACGCGCTGCGCGCAGCCGGAGAATCCGCCCTACCGTCCAGGTGACGGCCCCACGCATCAAGACAACTCATTTCCTCACAACTCGGGGGAACTCCCGCTGCCATTCACCGGTCTTCTCCGGTGGTATGCCGGGAAAGTCGCTGTGCCCCGTCCATCCGCCGTCGCAGGCAATGACCGTCCCCGTGATGTAGCTCGACATGTCTGACGAAAGGAAGACCGCAACCCTCCCTATTTCCGACGGCTCGGCGAAGCGCCCCAGCGGTGTTCGATAATGAAGGGCTGCTTCCACGGCAGGCTTCCCTTCAATGACGGCAAAGGTAGGATCGGTGAGGGTCACGCCCGGAGCGATGGCGTTCACCCGAATGCCTCCAGAAGCCCACTCTGCGGCGAGGCACTTTGTCATCATGATCACTGCTGCTTTTGCGGAGCAATAGCAGGCATTCCCCGCTGAGCCTGCCGTGCCCATCTTGGAGGCAATGTTGATTATGGCGCCGCCTCCTGCGGGCAGCATGATGCGGGCGGCTTCGCGGCACCCGAGAAACGCGCTGGTGGTATTGACGCGGAACAGGCGCTCCCATTCCTCTCCTGACTGGCTGAGCGCCGGGGTCACCGTGTGCAGGCCGACGTTGTTCACCCAGATGTCTATCCTGCCGAGCTTTTCCTGAGCGACATCAGCAAGGCGTCGTGCGTCTTTCTCCTGGGTCATGTCGGCTTCGAAAGCCAGTGGTTGCGACGCGCCGAGGCTCATCAGGAGCTGCAGGGTTTCCCTCCCTCGTTCGGCGTCCCCCTGTCGGTGATTGATCATCACCCGGGCCCCTTCACGCGCCAGCTCCATCGCGATCCCGCGGCCTATTCCCTTTGTGCCGCCTGTGACGACGGCGGTCTTTCCATCCAGTAGGGCCATGCGCACCCTCCCTTTCATCGAACCGGCGCCATTCACACTCGATAGAGCGGTGCGCCTTTGGTGAACATTTCGAGCACGTTCAACGCGGTTTTTCGCTGGAGATCCTGGATGGCCTCTTCCGAATACCAGCCGAAGTGAGGCGTTATGCAAACCCGGTCAGGGTATTTCATGAGAGCCGATTTGCAGTATTCCTCATCCGGATACTCCAGAACGTCGAGCCCGGCCCCTGTGACTCTCCCGTCTTCGATAGCCTCCGCCAGCGCTTTCTCGTCGACGAGCCCGCCTCGGCTGGTATTGACGACGATCGTCCCCGGTTTCACGAGGGCGAGCCGGCTGCGGTCGATGAGATGGTGCGTGCTCCCGCTCAGTGGGGCGTGCACGGAAACAATGTCAGAACGCCGGAGCAACTCCTCGATGGCAAGGAACTCCACCCATGGATATTTCTCCTTGTCGGTAAAGAACGGGTCGTAGGCAAGCACGCGGTTGCCGAATGGCCTCAACTTCTCCGCCAGCCGCCGTGCAATGTGCCCGAATGCGACAAGCCCGACAGTGAGCGTGGCGAAACGATGGATCGGCCTGATCTTCTGGTAGGCCCATTTCCCCGCGCGAAGCAGGTCGTTGGCATTGGCCACCTTCCTGACGCAGTTCAGAATGTGGGCAAGCGCCGTGTCGGAGACCTCCTCGATACAATAGTCCGGTACGTTGGCTATCACGATTCCCTTCTCCCGGGCTGCCTCGATGTCTATCGTGTCGACACCGATCGCGTAACGGCTTATGATGCGGCATTTCTTCATCCCCATGATCACTCTGCGCGTGATGCGGGCAAACTGGACGATGAGGGCATCGGCATCTATTGCGTGCTCGAGAATGCTGTCTTCATCCTTTGCGCCGCCGGGAACCTCCCTGGTGCAGTCCACCAGCTCTGCACCAGGGAGCCTGCCCAGGATCTCTTTCTCCTGGTCAATATCCGGGTAGTAATAGTCGGTGAATACGATTTTCGTGTGCGGCATAGCAACCCTCACTGAGCCAGGGGTCACCCTCTGCTCGGCTTCCTGAAATAGACGGTGATCATGATCAGTATGATCAAGCCGTCGGCAATTCTCCGGCCTGCCTCCGGCATTTTCATGACCGTAAGGAGGCTCTCAAGGAGCACGAGGATGATGGCTCCGGCGATGGTTCCGACATACCCGCCTTTCCCGCCCGTCAGGGAGGTCCCGCCGATCACCACCGCGGCGATGGACCACATCGTGTACTCGTCGCCGATCCCCAAAAAAGCTGTGCGGGTATAACCTGCCATGAGCGCGCCGGAGACCGCGGCGAACGCCCCGCTCAGGGAATAGGCCACGGTCTTCACCAGCCGCACCCGCACCCCTGAAAGGATGGCCGCTTTTATGTTCGCCCCCGTGTAGTACAGCTTTCTCCCGTATGCGGAGCGGCCGAGGAGAATGATGACAACGGCGCTCAGCGCCGCCCAGATCACCACGATGATCGGGACCAGGCCGGCGAGGTTCCCCACACCCATCTGCCGAAGAAACGGGGAGGCAAGCCCCTTTGGGGCACCCTGACTGAAAATGAGCGTGACACCTGTCACCAGAGAGCCGACCGCCAGGGTCATCACAAGCGGCGATATTCGCAGATACGTGACACCCAGGCCGTTGATGGTGCCGAACGCCATCCCCAGGAGGATGATTGCGGAGAGAGCCCACAGGTTGTTCGCATCCAGACCGCCCATGAACATACAGATGAACACGTTTCCCATGGTGATGATGGGTCCCACGGAGAGATCGATCCCCCCCGTCAACACGACAAGCGTCTGGCCCACCGCGACAATGCCGAGGAAGGAAGCGGTGCGCAGGATGGCGCCGATGTGGGAAAAGGATGCGAACCCGCGCGCAACGATCTCCCCGGAGATGAACATGACCACGACAATGAGAAACAGCAGGAGTATGATTGCATTGCGCGAGAGCAATTCCGGCAGGGTCTGCCCTGATGCTCTTATCCTGGCTCTTTCCATTCTCTCACTCCGCCTCCCTTTCCTTCGGCCTCCGGAAAGTGCTGCCCAGCCGAATGCCCGCGCCGGAGGAAGTAATGGCAAGCGCAGCGATCAGCACAAGGCCTTTTGCGACGTATTGATAGAAAGTTGATACCGCGAGAAGGTTCAGGATATTGTTCAACAGCTGGAAGATATACGCGCCTCCGATAATACCGACAACGCCGCCTGTACCGCCGGAAAGGCTTGTCCCGCCAATGACCGCCACGGCTATGGAGTTGAGGATGTAGGGCTCGCCCACCAGCGGGTCTCCGGAGTTCATCAGGCCGGAAAGGAACATCCCCGCCAGTCCTCCCAGCATTCCGCTGATGGCGTATACGCCAATTTTGATCCGGCTCACCGGAATTCCTGATTCAAAGGCGATGGTTTCGTTCCCGCCGATGGCATACACGGAACGACCAAAAGCGGTGCGTCTCAAAACCGTCTGAAAAAGGAAGAAAACCGCGAGGAAAATGAGGAGCGGCACCGGCAGGAAGTTGAACAGGGTGCCTGTCAGAGTCCCCGCAATCCCCTGTGAGATGTTTCCGCCCGGTTCCGGCAGGATGAACAGGCTTACTCCTTTCCAGATTGCGCCGAACGCGAGGGTGACAATGAGCGGAGGAAAACCTCCCCGCGTTATAATGAATCCGTTCACCAGGCCGACGCACAGACCCACCAGAGGGGGCACGACGAGCCACAGAACTATGTTCGCCGGCGAATCGACGAAAGGAAGACTTGCCGCGATGACGTTGGACAGTCCGATGCTTGCGCCCAGGGAAAGGTCGATCCCTCCGGTGAGGATAACGAGGGACTGGGCTATGCCGACGATGATCAGAGGCGTGATCCGGGTAAAAAGGTTGACGTTGTTGTTCCAGGTAAAAAAAGTCGGCTCGACGATGCATGCCCCGAGATAGATGAAAAGAAAAATCGCGTAGACGGGAACAAACAGCCTCAGGTTCCTCTGGCGCTCCGTCATACGCATTCCTCCGCGCCCACGAGATCCCTGCTGCTGACCGACGCCTTCATGATGTTCTCCTCCGTGATCGCCGGCCCTTCCAGGCAGCCGGTCAGGAGGCCCTGGTTCATCACAAGGACGCGGTCGCAGACGCCGATCAATTCCAGCATGTCGCTCGTCTTCACCATCACTGCCACCCCTCGTTCGGCCAGATCCCGGATGAGCTTGTAGATCTGCTGCTTGGTGGCCACATCGACGCCTTTCGTCGGCTCCAGGAGAATCACCACTCGCGGATCGAACATCAGCCATTTGCCGATCACCAGTTTCTGCATGTTGCCGCCGCTGAGAGACCGGGCGAGCTGGCGCTGCGACGCAATGCGAATGGAAAGCCGGTCCACCATCTGCCTCACAACGCGACTCTCCTCCGCCTTCCGTATGAAGCCAAACCGCTTGCGGTGATCAACCGTGGATGCACAGAGATTCTCCAGCACGGAAAGAATGGGAAAGACTCCCTCTTCATTGCGGTTCTCCGGAACCAGGGCAATCCCGTTTCTCATGGCAAGGATGGGGTTCCTCACCGCGACCGGCCTTCCCCCGATTTTCAGACTCAGACTTTCGCATCCCCCCAGGCCGAAAATCGCCTGCAGGAGCTCAAGCTGGCCCTGGCCCTGCAGTCCTCCGAAACCGAGCACCTCACCTTTACGGACGGAGAAGGCGACGCGCGTGCGCGACGGTTCAAGGACGCCGTCGAAGGAAAACAACACCGGGGCGTCCCTGCCGCTCCCGCTTTTCAGGGGAAATATCTCGGAAACCTTGCGTCCCACCATTGCCGTGATCAGCTTCTCTTCGCTGAAGGAGGAGGCTGAATCGGTCACGACATGCTTGCCGTCTTTCATCACCGTGATGCGGTCTGAAATCGCCAGGACTTCGTCGAGCCGGTGAGAGATGAAGATGATCCCCTTTCCCCTCCGCTTCAGATCACGGAAGATGTCAAACAAGATGCCAACCTCGTCTCGAGAGAGGGGCGCCGTGGGCTCATCGAACACAATCAGCTCGGACTCCTGAGACAGGACCTTTCCTATTTCGACCATCTGGCGCAAGGCCATGGGCAAAGATCCGACCAGCGTGTACGGATCGATCTCAACGCCGATCCCCTTGAGGATGCTTGTGCTGACGGCCCTCGCCCTGTTCCAATCCAGCAGACCGCCCGCTGTGCCCGGCCAGGCCCCCATGACAATGTTCTCAGCGACGGTCAGCTCGGGAAGAAGGGAGAGCTCCTGGTACACAATGCCTATCCGCGCATCCCTGGCCTCGGAATAGCTTCCGAACCTGCACTCCTTCCCGCGCAGATAGATCTTTCCTGAGTCCGGAGCATGGATGCCGGCAAGGACCTTCATGAGAGTGCTCTTCCCGGCGCCGTTCTCTCCGACCAGGCTGTGGATTTCTCCGCGTGAGCAGGAGAAGTCGACGCCGTCAACCGCCCGGGTCCCCTCAAAGGACTTTACGATCCCCCGCATCTCCAGCAGGATGGGGGAGGATTGGTCTGCCATCTCGAAGCTCCGTGTAAAAAAGTGGGGGGAATCCGAGTCTCCCCCCACCTGTACCGGGACGAATTTACCTGGTGAAAATCTTCATAACGATGTCCGCAGGAAGCTGCGAGTTGCACCAGTAGCTGTTCGGGAGATCAGGCTTCACGTACTTGTCCAGTGTCTCCGCGGTGATAGTGGGGATGGGGATCAGGTTGTATTTCTTCACCGTCTTGCCGGTCAACGCATCGAGAGCAACGTCCATGGCCTTTGCGCTGCACCAGGTCGGCATGCTCGTCGCTATGGAGTCGAAATCAGGATGCTCCCCCGAATCTTTGACTTTCTTCCAGATCTTCAGGAAGCCGTTTCCGTCCTCGCCGGTGACGGGCGGCGGGTCCATGTTTTTCTCCAGGTAGGCTTCAATGACCGCTTCCGACATGGCGCCACCCTGGGACCAGACGCCGTCTATCTTGGGATAGGCGGCCAGGAGGTCTTCCATGGCCCTTTTTGCCTTTGCATAGTCCCAGTCCGCATACACTTCCTGGACAATCTTGACATTCGGGTATCTGTCGAAAACGCTCTTGGCGCCTTCGAATCTGAGAGCGGAGATTGCGGTCCCCTTCATGCCGTTGAAGGCGATGATGTTGCCTTTCTCCTTCAAAGCCTTCACCAGCCACTCGCCCTGCACCTTTCCAAACTCTTTCTGATCTACGTCGACATGGGCGGTGATGTTGTTTGTGTCAACAAGGTTGTCGAAGTCGACAACGACGATGCCCGCTTTCATTGCCTTGTCCACCACGGGGACCAGGGCCTTGGGGTTTGCCGCGGTTATGAGGATGGCATCCACCTTCTTGGAGATGAGGTCCTCGATGTCGGCAATCTGTTTCTCCACCGAGTTGTCGGCTTCGGTGACAATCAACTCCTTCACGAGGTCCTTCTTCAGCGAGGCGGCATACTTGGCCTCCGCCACCATCTGGACCCGCCACGAGTTTCCGAGGCTGAAGTCGCTCAGCCCGATCACGAACCCGCTGGTCTTCTTGGCAGTTCCAGCGGCCATCACCATGGATCCCGCCAGGAGCAGGATCACAAGAATCAGAAACATTCTTTTGCCCATAGATCTCTCCTTCTACAGACTATAGACATTTATCGGCCCTCAACGGGGCCGCCGTGCGACTCCATGCAGGGAAGGAGTCTCTGCATCCAGCAGGGCAACTGCCCGGCAGGGTGCTCCCTCCCGCCCGCCCAGCTTCAAGGGCAGGGCGCAGATCGTGAATGGTTTTCCCGTGGGCAACTCGGTCAGATTGCGGAGGTTCTCCACTATGGGGATTCCGGCGCCAAGAATGAGATGGTGATTGGGGCTGTCCGCCGCCTCCACAGGATCCACTGACGTTGCATCCGTCATATACGCTGAGATCTTTTTTTCGATGAGCCACAGAATGAGATCCTTCGACGGGAAGGGGTAGAGGGTGTTGTACTCTCCCTTTTCCGCGAAAGCTTCGATTCCCGTTGCAAGGACGAAGATATCGTGCTCGTGAAGATCGAAACCGGAGGAACGAACTTCGTCCAACGTTATTGCCCGACGCGTCGGCCCTTCGCCGGCGCGGAAGAGCCTGCATGTGCCGAAGAACTTTTCGAGGGGAATCTGGTCAATACAGGGGACGCCGTCCAGGAAATGCTTGGGCGCATCCACGTGAGTTCCCGTATGTACGCTCATGGTGATTCGAGTCAGGTTGTAGCCCTCGGAGTTGACCCGACCGACCCATTGGCAGCTGGGCCGCTCGGTGTGCGGGTAGACCAGCATGTCGCTTGAGATCGTGTAGCTCAAATCGACGATTCTTGGACCGCTCATGAAGAGCTCCCTTGCGCGTCAACTCCACAGGTCTTCAATATCGTCTCCGGAATGGCAGGACCGGGACAGCAGCCCGGGATGAACACCACCCGGCGATCTTGCCGGAAGCGGGCAGGAGTGCAGTCTCCAATGACGAAATACGGGCCTTCGCCAAGATGCTTCTCGAAATTGCGGTCCACGGCGTTGAAGCCCAGCATGAAGGTGGGCGTGCCCGCCTTCTGCCGCACTTCGTCCCACACGCCGTCCCTTTGCCAGAAGAGCGCCGGGCCCATGAACCAGGCGAAGCAGCCCTCGCAGACTCCGCCCTGCACGATGTGGCAGGGGAAACGGTTGTACATCACTTCGAGAGGCTTTTCCACGGAAATGGCGAACTCGGCGGGGAGAGGACCGATCAGCTTGATCCTGCTCCTCTCGATCTCTCCCACACCGTCCAGGTGGGCGGTCCACGGAAACACAAGATCGTGGCGGTGGATCCCGAGCATCTCGGCGCCGATTGCGTCAATAGCGACGGGGTCATTCGAAGCAAGCAAGGCGCCCAGGAATCGGGGGCGGCAGAGGTCCGGGCCGTCTCCCTCGCCAACCACGACGCCGTCTCCGAAACACAGGTCCTCGGGGAGCGCGGCGTGGAGCTCTGCCACCAGCTTTGGCAAGCGCGTTTGATGGTGCTGCAGTCTGACTGCCTGCTCGATGAAGCCCACCCAGTTCTTCACGCAGCAGGTGAATGAGCCGACACGGTGGGTCTTGAGTTTCGCAAAATTGATGAGACAATCCGCCTCCAGGGCCGTGCGCGGGACCGTGACGGATTCGAGAATATCACTGTTGATCAGAGGCAGCTCGACCCGCTCCTTCGGATCATCGATATTTACGAGAGTTCCGCCTGCCTTCACGACCGGCTGGTCCAGCCCCGCAGCCCTGAACGTGTCCCGCGCGCTCTGGAACCCGGCTGAAGAATCTCCGACGTACACCCTGCGGACCCCGTTGTCCTTGAGGAGCGTAATGAGGGCATACATCAGTTGGGGATCTGTCGTGATGCCTGTTGACGCTTTTGCCCCCACGACGACGTTCGGCTTGATGAACACAGTCCCGCTGTCGGGGAATGGGATGCCTTCCCCCTTCAGGTTTTCGATCACCGAGGTCATCAGACGCCGGAAATCGACTCTTTCATACTCGGCCGTATCCGACCTCGCCACTGCAACCACCGATTGCCCACGCCGCCCTCTCCGCATATCAGGAGACCTCCGCCACCATATTCACCGGCGACGCTTCCAGCCGGACCAGCCGGAGGGGAAAAGCGTAGATCCGCGAGATGGCTTTCCCCAGGATGGGGCCCATGTTCACATCTTCGAAGATCAGGAGAGGTCTCGTCGAGTAGGCATTCCCGTCGAGAAGGGCCTTGTGGACGACGAAATCCGACGCCGGCCCCTGCGTGCAGCTTTCGATGCTCAGGGTGTCGATTGCCACAGCCTTCACGTTGAGAAGTCCGGTCCGGATCATTCTGGCGGCTTCCACCGAAAGCGCGGGAAAATCGTCGACATATATCGCGGCATTGTTTCTGACCGCGTGATACCCCGTGGTGAGCAGAAGAATGTCGGCGGTGCGAAGCATCGGACCCGCCGCCTCCAGATCCTCAACCCGCAGCAATCCCCCTTTTGCCAGCTTTTTGCCGACTACGAGGGGTTTGTCAAAGATGAAGTCATCAATGGGAATCTGATCGATGGTCCTGCCGTCGTCATAGAAATGGTAGGGGGCGTCCACGTGCGTGCCATTGTGAAGGGGATGCCTCATGATGGAATTGTTCGACTCTCCCCCGGCGTTCATTCGGCTCAGGGACACAAACTCGTCGTGAGGCAGGCCCGGGAATACCGGGATGTCAGGGGAAAGGGCACGTGACATTTCCACGAACATGGCGTACGCCTCCCTCGCTCAATACTTGAGGTACGATATCGCCTGCCGTGCCTTTTTCAGCCGTTCCAGGGTATGAGGCCCCTGACGGATGCTGCACGCGGTAAACAGCACCTCGATGATGCTGAGCTGAACAATCCGGGAAACCATGACTTCGGTCCGGTAGTTCACCTCCTCGGAAAAAGTGGTGATGCACACGTCGGCGATTCGCGCAAGGGGATTTTCCGCGGATCCGGTCAAGGCAATGACCTTCGCGATTGGCTTGGCCTGTTCTGCAGGGATGACGACATCCTTGCTCTCACCCGAATGGGAGATGCAGAAGATGACATCCCCCGGCAGGGGTTCAGCAAGAATGGCTGCGTTGATGTGCGAATCCTGGAAGAAATAGCAATGTGCTTTCAGCCGGCTGAACTTGAAGAATGCTTCCATGGCAAGTGCGCCGGAGGAAGCATAACCAAGGAATATCAGCCGTTTGGCCTCCGTCATGAGATCGACTGCTTTCTGGAGAACTCCCGGCTGGAGCATCCCGAGATTCTCATGCAGGGTCTGTATTGTGCCGTTGAAGATCTTTCGGAGAATGGCCGGAATGTCGTCCCCGGGGAGGATGTCTTCGTATGTATGATAGAAGGATTTTCCCCCAATTTCTGTTGCAAGGGTCACCTTGAAGTCGTGATAGCCTGAGAACCCGAGAGTTCTGTAGAACCGCACTACTGAAGATTCACTTTTCAATCCTGTTTCCATTGCAAGCTGGCTTATGGACATTTTTATCACCTCAGTGGGCTTCTCCAGGATGAAATCCGCCAGCTTTCTCTGAGATGGAGTCATTTCCTTTCTCTTGCTTCGAATCAGTGAAAGAACCGGAAGTGGGTTATTACTCAACGTTTCCATGTCGGACATTGCGCACACCATGATGTAATAGCGACGAATGGTTGTCAAGGAATATTTTGCCATTTTGATATTATTTAATGAATATTTGGCGGTATTTTTTTCTTGACACTACCCTGTTATATCAGCTACCCTGCCATTCAGACGCGGCATAGGAAGCTCTCGACAATTCTTTCAGGAGGAAACGCATGCACTGCGTCATGGTTGCATCCAAGTCATTCGGATTCGGCGCAGAAGGTGATCAACTCCATGCTCTTTTTAAAAAGTACCGGCTTGAGCCTGTCTTCATTTCGCTGGAGGAAGCCGGCAGCGCCCTTGCCCGGGCGGAAGGTCTCATCATAGGCACAGAAATGATTACCAGGAGCACGTTCGCGGCTGCAACCGGCCTGAGGGCAGTGGTGAAATACGGCGTCGGAATCGACAATATCGACACCGGGGCAGCCCGTGAGCGCGGAGTGCAGGTACTGAATCTCCCGGGAATCAACTCAGTCACTGTCGCAGAAATGACTCTGGCTTTGATTCTGGCAGTGGCCCGCAGGATCACTGAAGGCGACAGGTCGGTACGGACAGGCAAATGGGAGCGTCTCCTTGGAATCAACGTGACGGGAAAGACTTTGGGCATAGTCGGCACAGGGGCCGTTGGGTGCTCCCTGGCCAAAATGGTGTCAGGACTGAAGATGACAGTTCTTGGCTCTGATCCGATAAAGAACCCGGATTTTCTTGCCGCTGGCGGGCGTTACGTCGACTTGGATTGCCTCTTGACGTCAGCAGATTTTCTCTCCCTCCATCTCCCGCTCAATGACAAGACCTTTCATTTTATCGACGCCAAGACGCTTGCTCGCATGAAAGACGGAGCTGTGCTGATCAATGCGTCGCGGGGAAAGCTCGTTGATGAGTCGGCCCTTGCTGAGGCGCTTGCAAGCGGAAAGCTCGGAGGCGCATCGCTCGATGTGTTCGAGAAAGAGCCTCCAGTTCAGAGTCAGATCATGGACCTGGAAAACGCCGTTTTCACACCGCACATAGCTGCCTACACCCGGGAAACGCTTCGGCGCATGGACGACGCGTGCCTTGCAGCGCTCAGCAAGGCGTTGGAAACAGAGCCATGACGGTGACGTTTCCCTATCCGGCAGTACCACCTCTGGAGGTGGCAGACACCTCGCTGATAGCTTCCCTGGAGCCTCGGATCCTGCCCCGGCAGGCCGGACGTGAAGACGACATCATCAGGAAAGCCCTCATGAAGCCTCTCGGGACTCCCCGGATAAGGAAGATGGCTGAAGGAAAGCGATCCATCGTGATTCTTGTCGATGACTACACCAGGACAACCCCCATCCATCGCATTCTTCCGCTCGTTCTCGATGAGATTCGTTCTTCCGGAGCCGTAAAAGACAACATCAGGATCCTTGTCGCCTCAGGCACGCATCGTCCAATGACAGGGGAGGAGAAAAAGAAGAGATTCGGCGCGGAGGTTGTTTCAGACTATATCGTGCTCGACCATTGCCACGACGATCCCACGAAACTTGTGCAATTGCCAACGACGGAGCACGGCACAGAGGTTTGGGTGAACAAGACAGTGACGGAATCCGACCTGGTTATCGGGATAGGTCACATCGTCCCTCACCGGGTTGCCGGTCTCTCAGGGGGAGGCAAGATCGTCCAACCCGGCGTCTGCGGATCCGTGACAACGGGTCAGACCCATTGGCTCAGCGCAAAGTCCGAGGGCGTCCAGATTATGGGAAAGGTTGAGAATCCTGTTCGACGTGAAATCGATGCCGTCGCCGCGGCGGCGGGGTTGAAATGCATCGTCAATGCCGTTCTGGACGGCAAGGGCAACCTCTCCTCCCTCGTCTGCGGCCATCCGGTGAAGGCCTTCCAGGCCGGAGCTCGCCAGGCGTTGGAGATCTTCGGGGTGCCCATGGCCGAAACGGCTGACATCGTGATTGCGGATTCGTTTCCCGCAGACATGGAGCTCTGGCAAGCATCGAAGGGAGTCTATTCGGCTGACCTAGCCCTGAAGCCGGGGGGAATCCTCATCCTTGTCACCCCATGCCAGGAGGGCGTTTCAGCAGAGTTCCCCGAGATGACTCGCATCGGGTACAGACCGTTTGGTGAAGTGGAAGAGCTGGTTCGCAGCGGAGAGCTGAAAGACCTCACCCTCGCTGCGCATCTCGCTCATGTCGGAAGAGTGGTCCGCGAGAAGGCAACCGGAATCCTGGTCAGCTCCGGAATCGACTCGGCCACCGCCTCCGCCCTCGGGTTTCTTTCCGCGGAAACCCCCCAGGCCGCGCTTGACCTGGCGCTCGCCAGGAAAGGAAAGAGCGCGACCGTTGCCGTCCTGCGAAATGGCGGAGAGATAATGCCCATCGTGAGAGACGCGCGCCATGCATAAGGAAAGAGGGCTCAGGCTGATATCCGTCGACATCGGAACGACGAACGTCAAGGCTGTCCTCTATCGACAGGAGTCCGGGATTGACGGCCAGGAAGTGGAGTCATACGCAACCTCCTATCCGCGGCCCGGATATGTGGAGCAGGACCCGGAAGAAGTCCTGGCAGCGGTCGGGCGCGTGATACGCCGTGTGGTGGAAAGCGCCTCTCTCCGGCCGCAGGAGACAGACGCGCTCGTGTTCGACGGCGTGTGGCAGAGCCTGGTGCCGGTCGACCGTGAGGGGAAAGCACTGGCGCCCGCCTCACTGTGGGCGGACACGCGTTCCATCCCGCAAAATGATCGACTCAAGGGCCGCATTGATACCGAAGAGGTCCGGCGCCGCACCGGTTGCCCCCTCCATCCCATGTATTTCCTGTCCCGCCTCGCGTGGATGAAGGAGGAGGCGCCTGAGGTCTATCGACGGGCGGACCGGTTTGTCTCCGTGAAAGAGTTTGTCCTCCAGCGCCTCTTCGGCCTTAGAAAGGCAGACCGCTCCACCGCCTCCGGGACCGGCGCGTGGAACATGGAGACCCGGGATTGGGACCATGAGCTGCTCTCCGAGGCCGGCCTGACATCGGCCCGTTTTTCAGAATGCGCGGAGCCCACGACAGCCCTCCCGGGACTTCGCGGGGAGTTTGCCTCTCTGCTCGGCGTGGGAGAGGGGACCCCAGCCGTTCTGGGGGCCGCGGACGGAGCCCTGGCACATCTGGGGAGCGTCGGACTGGACGAATCCAGGATGAGCCTGACGGTCGGCACAGGGGCCGCGGTGCGCAAGCGGATTTCCACCCCTCGGATCAAGCCGGGTACCGAGGCGTGGTGCTACTACCTCGCAGAAGACAACTGGCTGCAGGGCGGCGTCCTCCACGATGCCGGAAACGCCCTTCGCTGGTTCGCAGACACTCTCCTGCCGACAGAGAAGGGCGGGGAAGACGTCTTCGATGCCATGAACAGACTTGCCGCCGAAGCCCCTCTTGGCGCGGACGGCTTGTGCTTCATTCCTCTCCTGGGAGGAGAGAGGTGCCCGCACTATCGTCCGCGGGCCAGGGGCGCCTTGTACGGGCTCTCCTTCAGTCACACAAGGGCGCATCTTGTTCGCGCGCTCATGGAGGGCCTGGCCTATAACCTGTATTCCGTCTACCAGATGCTGATTTCAGATTCGGAGCCAGACCTTGTCGTCACCGGCGGAATCCTGAAATCGCCCACCTGGCTCCAGATCGTTGCGGACTTCTTCGGGAAGAAACTGTGGCTTCCGCGTGTGCCGGAGGCGGCAGCATGGGGCGGAGTGCTCATTGGCCTTCGCGCGCTTGGCGCAATGCAAGACCTCCAGGAATGCACCGCGCTGGTCGATTTCTCGGGAAAGCAGGAGCCGGATCCGCTGCGAAACGCGCAGTACCGCAAGCTTCTCGGCACGTATGAGCGGCTGTATTCAGACCTGTTCGGCTCGAATCAGAGATAGAGTTTTCAGGAGGCACTGAATTGAAAGCGAAAGAGTTCCACGGAATCATCCCCCCTCTGCTCTCCTCTTTCACCAAGGACGGAGAAATCTACGAGAAAGGCATCCGCGAAATCATCCGCTACACTCTGCCGTTTGTGCACGGGTACTACCCCATCGGCACCTATGGTTGCGGGCCATTAATGACCAGCGAGGAAAGAAAACAGGTTCTCACCATAATCCTTGATGAGGTAAATGGCCGTGTTCCTGTCGTGCCTCACGTGGGGCACCCCGGAACCAACCCGATGATTGATCTGGCCCGGCATGCCAAACGTGCGGGAGCCTCGGGTGTCGGAGCCATCTCGCCCTACTACTCTCCGCACCTGCCCGACGACTCTCTGTACGACTACTTCGCCGCTCTTGTGGACTCCGTCAACGAAGAAGAGTTCCCTGTGTTCGTCTACAACAATGCGCACTACTCTCAGAACTCCGTTTCCCCGAAGCTTCTTGCGCGCCTGGCAGCTCACGGGCTGCGCGGGTGCAAAGACAGCTCGTTTGACATCGTCAATTTCTTCCTTTTCCAGGATGCCGTCGCTTCGTATCCGGACTTCAATGTGATTGTGGGCACGGAAGCCTTCTTCATGGGCGCCTTCGATGCCGGTGCCACCGGCATGATTTGCGGTCTTGCAAATGCATTTCCCGAGCTGCTGAAAAAGATGTACGGCGCCTACCAGGCTGGGGAGAGAGGGCCGGCGATGGAGATGCAGAGGCTCGTTCTCAACATCCGTGCTCTGACCAAGTGCGCGCCTACGGTGCCCATACTGCATGAAATACTCAGGATGAAGGGGATCGATGCGGGGTACTCACGAAGCCCCCTCATTGAGATAGACGAAGCCGCAAAAAAGAAAATTCGTTCTGGCTTGCAGGCTTTGAGCCAGCTCTGACGTCACCCGAAAGGAGACCGGAATGGGCAAAAGGCTGGAGATGATTCCGCGCTTTACCCGCGCGCTGATAAAAAGCCACCTCATGTCCTGCGGATGCGCCTATGAAGATATTGAAAAACCCATCATAGGAATTGCGAACTCCTGGAACGAGCTCAATCACGGGCATATGCCGCAGCGGCAGATTGCAGACATGGTGAAGGACGGGGTGCGCGCCGCGGGCGGACTGCCGCTGGAGTTCAACACAATCGGCCCGTGCGATGCGCTTGCGCAGGGATACGACGGCATGGACTACATCCTGCCAAGCCGGGAAATAATCGCGGACTCTCTGGAGGTGATGGTTCGCTCCCAGTTCATCATGGATGGGCTGGTGTTCATTTCCTCCTGCGACAAGATCACTCCCGGCATGCTGATGGCAATCCTTCGGCTCGATCTCCCGAGCATTCACGTGTGCAGCGGGCCTTGTGTGCCGGCAATCTCTTTCTCCGATTCCAAACGGCTGCGGAAGGCTTTTCTGGATGGAAGGATAACCGAACGGGAAATGGCGGAAGGCAACGCTCAACTGTACCCTCACCCGGGCATCTGTCCCTACATCGGAACTGCGAACACGATGAACATCTTTGTCGAAGCTCTGGGCCTGTCTCTTCCCGGCTCATCGACCATACCTGCCGCGACGAGCGAAAGAATGCGCTGCGCGCAGAAGACCGGCCAAACCGCAGTCAGCCTTGCCCGATACGGCACGAGGCCTTCCACGCTCCTCTCAGAACAATCATTTCGCAACGGCCTGCGCGTGCTTGCCGCTCTTTCCGCGTCTCTGAATCATCTCCTGCACGTCCCGGCAATTGCGCGACAGGTCAGGCTCAACCTGGACTTCGACGGCATTGCCGCGGTCAACTCTGAGACTCCCCAGTTGTGCACCATAAACCCGAACGGCGAACATTCCATTGCGGACCTTCACAGGGCTGGAGGAGTTCCCGCTGTCATGAAGGAATTGGCACCCCTCCTCGACCTCGGTGCAATGAACGTGGAAGGCAGAGCCATGGAAAGCGTCATTGCGGAAGCGGTCAATCGCGACCCCGCGGTGATACGACCGCTTCGGGATCCAGTGGCGCCGCAGGGAGGGATTGTCATTCTGAAGGGCAATATCGCGAAGGAGGGGGCAGCGATGCGCACCTCCACCGTTCCTCCGGGAATGATGAGCTTCTCAGGACCTGCGCTCGTCTTCGATTCAGAAGAGCAGGCCAGCGAGGCCGTTGAAGCCAGGACGATCCCCGAGGGAAGCGTTGTCGTCATCAGGTTCGAAGGGCCGAGGGGCGGCCCGGGAATGAGGGAAATGCACCGCATCGCGGGAGCTTTTTTCGGTCGTCGAATCGCCATAGTGACAGACGGCCGGTTTTCCGGAGCTACCGGCGGGCTTTCCGTTGGCTACGTCAGCCCCGAGGCCGCGCAAGGCGGCGAGATCGCGTGCATTCGAGACGGCGATGAGATAGTGATCGACGTTGCAAAGCGCGCCATCAACCTGCACCTTGACGAAACTGTGATTGCGCAGAGGATGCGTGCCCTCGTTCCCCCGGACAGGTCGAACGGCACCGCCTTGTTGAATGACTTTGCGCGGCGGGTGGGGTCGACGTTCCGTGGCGCCGTGAGAGAGGTATAAGGAGGCACCCCATGTTCAAGCTCTCCGGCGTTTTGCCCCCAATGATCACCCCTTTCGATGAAAGAGGCGACCTTGACATCCTGTCTCTGGAAAAGCTCGTCGATTTCCTTGCCGTTCGCGTCCACGGCCTGTACATATGCGGATCATATGGAAGCGGAGCGCTGATGTCTGTCGAAGAGCGGAAAAAGGTCGCTGAGGTAGCAAAGAGGGTGGCGGGAGAGCGAATTCCGATTGTTGTGCATACGGGAACGGCCAACACCCGGGATACAGTTGAGCTTTCCCTCCACGCAAAAAAGATCGGTTGCGCCGCAATCGGCGCCATCGGTCCGTACTATTTCCATCATACCGAAGATGCACTGCTCTTCCACTTTGCTCAGGTCGTGAAAGCGGTGGGACACGACTTTCCCCTCTACATCTACAACAACCCGAAGTTCCAGGGTTACGAGATCTCAATCTCGACAATGACCAAGTTGAAGGAGCTCGGGGTTCGAGGCGTCAAGGACGCAACATTCGATATCGTGACATTTGCCAACTACATGCGCCTTCTTTCCTGTGAGACATTCGATGTAGCTCTCGGGACGGAATCGATGTGGCTTTCCGCCCGCGCGCTGGGCTGCGAGGCATTCATCCCGGGCATTGGGAACGTTTTTCCTGAGCTTTGCGTGAAGATGTGGCATGAGGGAATGAACAATGACATGGCCCAGTGCAGGCAGACCCAGTTCCTCGTGAACAAGATTCGGGACATCATGTACGTTGCCCGGTCAACCCAGCTGGCGGTTTACGCAATGGCGGGAATCCGCGGAATCATCAATGCGTTTCCGCGCGCCCCCTTTGTTCCCGCACCCAACCAGGAGGTGTGCGAAATGCGTCGATCTCTCGAGATGGCAGGAGTGCTGTGATATGTACTGTGCAACGATAGACTGTGGCACGACAAACTCCCGGGTCTACATTGTTGACGAGAACGCCCGGCTGCTCGCCAAGGCTTCCCGAAAAGTCGGGGTGCGTGATACGGCAATCCAGGGAACAAATGAGACCCTCCGAAACGGCCTGTGGGAAACCTACCAGGAGGCCCTTCGCTGCGCCTCCCTGGACGAGGGGGATCTTTCGTTCATTCTTTCATCGGGGATGATCACTTCTGAGCTGGGCCTTTGCGAGATCCCCCACCTCTGGGCTCCGTGCGGCGTGGATGAGCTTGCACACGAGATGAAGAAGGTTACCGATCCCGGAGTCTTTCCCTCACGGGCTCCTGTGCATTTCGTCCGCGGCATAAAGAACCACTACCTGCCCGAGTCGACTGGAATCGACAATGTCTGGAAGCTTGATTTCATGCGAGGCGAGGAGACGCAGATAGCGGGCCTGCTTTCCACGCACCTGCTCAAGCCTCCTGCAACCGTCGTGATTCTCTCCTCTCACACGAAGTACGTTCCCCTTGACGCACAATCGCGGATCCTGGGCAGCGTCACAACCCTCTCCGGGCAGCTCTACGAGGCAATCGTGAAGGAAACCTTTATTGGTAAGTCGGTTCGTGAAGACGAAACAGTCCCTGATGATGACTATTACGATCCCAATATCGTGAAAACGGCGTCGGAGCTCCTCGCGTCCGCCGGCCTGCTGCGATGCCTCATGTTCCCCCGGTTCCTGGATACCCTCCTCAACACGCAATGGTACCAGCGAAGGCTTTTCACGGAGGCGCTTCTGGCAGCAGACGACATGGGCCCGCTTTCCCAGGTGCGCGAAATGTCGCCCGGCTCGCAATCGAGCTTCGTTCTGGTGGGAAGCGCCCGCCGCTGCAGGATCTATGAGCAACTTTTCAAGGCGCGCCTGGGATCCTCCACCTCCATCGTCTCTGTTTCGAACGACGAGGACATCGACCAGCTGAGCATCCGCGGAGTCCTCCACCTGGCAAGGCTGGGCGGCATTCTCCGAATATGAAGATCACGGATTTCCGCTGCATTACTGTCGCCGCAGGCTGGAGGAACCTGACCTACCTGATCCTTGAAACAAATGAAGGCATCCTGGGCTACGGTGAGGCCCATATCGTTGGAAAAACACATACCGTTCGCGAGTACCTGAAGGACGTTCGCCGCCACATCATCGGACATGACGTCCATGATATCGAAAGCCTTTACCAGAAGCTCACGCTGTTTGATTTCGGCTCACCCGGCCAGGTCGTCATGACGGGTCTGGCACTCGTGGAGATGGCATGTTGGGACTGCATCGGCAAGAAGGCGCGACTTCCCGTGTACCAGCTTCTCGGCGGGAAGGTCAACAACAGGATACCGGCCTACGCGAACGGATGGTACAGCGTTGAGCGAACGCCGGAAGCGTTCCACGCGGCAGCGGGCAAAGTCCTGGAAAAAGGATACCGCGCGCTCAAGTTCGATCCGTTCGGCAACGGAAATCTGGAGTTGTCCCACGATGAGTTCCTGAGGTCCATTCAACTGATCGAGGCAGTGCATTCCGCGATACGCGGCAAGGCCGAGTTCTTCCTGGAAATGCATGGACGCTTCGCTCCCCATCAGGCAGTCCAGATTGCCAGGGCCGTCGAGAAGTTCTCACCAGGGTGGATAGAGGAGCCATGCAGGCCGACCGACATTGCGGCGCTTCGTTACGTCATGGACCACACAACCATCCCTATCGCAACGGGGGAGCGCCTCTACACGTCGTCGGCATACAACGAGCTGTTCGCCGGAAGGCTTGCGAATATCGTGCAGCCGGACATTTCGCAGTGCGGCGGCATACTCGAGACAAAAAAGATCTGCTCGTTCGCGGAGACTCATTCCATGATGGCTGCCCTGCACAATGTCGGGGGAGTCATTGCGACCGCGGCGGCCCTTCACCTCATGATTACCCTGCGAAATGCGAAGATACTCGAGCACTTCAACGACTTTGCTGATGAAAGCGTCAAGAGCTTCGGCTCCCCGTACCCGGAGGTCGTCGACGGCTTCTTCCGAGTCCCCGCGGGCTTCGGCTGGGGGGTCGAGCTCGACCTGCAGAAGCTGGAGCAGCATCATCCAGAGATGGAAGGAGGGGTCATCCGCGATCCAGGCCTCAATATGTTCCGCAATGCGGATTGGAACAAAAGATCGCCGCAAGCGAGCGACCAAGGAAGCGGATAACGGACGCCCCCAATTCCCTTGCCAGATGCCTCAACCCATCCCCGTGGTCTCTTTCTGAGCAATGATTTTTAGCCGTTCTTCGACGAAACTCAAATGTCGCATCATAGCGTCCCGTGCATCCTCAGGGCTATGTCTTTTGAGAGCGTCCAGGATATTCCGATGCGCAGTTCGAGTGTGTTCTCGAACATCCGCGTGCTCACCTGTGCGTCGACGGCTGTAAAGGTTAAGTTGCGCAACTGATGCCATGAAAGTCATGAGTATTTGATTTCCGGAGGATTTGGCGATTAGTCCGTGGAACTTGATGTCGCAATTTGAAAACGCCACGGGATCATCGACATTTTCTTCACCTTCTCGAAGTACCTCGTCGATTTGACGGAGCTCCTCATCCGTGATCTTTTCGGCCGAGAGTCCGGCAAGACCGACTTCAAGGATCTTTCTCGCTTGAAAGAGATCGAGGAGTGTCGAATCCTCCAGCGAGAAAATCAGGTCAATATGTTCGATGAGACGGGACGGTTCGAGGGAAGCCACTCGGGTTCCCGAGCCTTGACGGTGTTCGATGATCCCCATGAGAGACAAGGCACGAAGGGCCTCACGGAGAGAGGGACGACTGACGTTCATGATTGCGGCCAGCTCCCGCTCAGGGGGAAGCTTATCCCCCGGTCGAAGACGTTTTTCCCGGATCATCGACAGAAGGCGCTGCACGATTTTTTCCGAAAGTACCTCTCTTTTGAAGATTCCGTATTCGACCTTTCGATCCTCGTTGCTCATCGGACGAACGATCCTCCCAAGCCCCTCACCGCAACAAGATGAGTGAGAACATCAATCCATTCTCACGTCTTGACACTCTGCTACGCCGTCATTCCTCCGTCAACCGAAAGATGCATGCCTGTACAGAAAGAGGCCCCTGCAAGATAGAGAACCGCTTCCGCGATCTCTTCCGGTGTCCCAAAGCGTCCCAGCGGCTGTCTTCTTTTCAGCTCCTCACGCGCCTGATCGGGATTTGTGCCGCTCATGATTCTCTCATCCAGCGAGGGGGTGTCGGTGGTTCCCGGACAGATGCAATTGACCCGAATACCATGCGTGAGACAGTCAACCGCCATCGCTCGAGTCATCGAAAGAATCGCACCCTTGGAAGCGGTATATGCAAATCTCTCTGCGACGCCTTTGAGAGCTACCGATGATGCATTGTTGATGATAACACCCTTTGTCTTTGCAAGGTATGGGAAAGCGTGCAATGACATGAGGAACGCACTCCGAACGTTGACAGACATGATCCTGTCCCAATCGGGAATCTTTGTTCGATCGAGCGCCCCGGGAATCACGATCCCGGCATTGTTGAAAAGAATATCGATCTTTCCGAAGGTTCGGACGGCATCAGCGACAATCCGAGCTGAAGTTGCTTCGTCGGAAACGTCACCCTGAAGGAACAGAGAAGAGCTCGGATCTCCGATGGATTCCACCACGGCGCGTCCGGAATCGGTTATTGAGTTGCACACCACATGTGCTCCCTCATTTGCGAACGCCAACGCCGTTGCGCGGCCGATCCCCTTTCCCGCCCCGGTGATGATGGCAACTTTTCCCTCAAACTTCATACGTCGACCTCAGCTGGGCAACCCCAGCATCTTGCGCGTTTCCTGAGGCGACGCGATCTCGCGCCCAAGCTCGCCCGAAATGTTCGCCATTCGTGACACGATCTCTGCATTGTTCTTTGCCTTTTTCCCGGGACGTAAAAATGGCCAGTCCTCGGTGCCTACGCGCACGTTCCCTCCGCTCACAATCGACAGCATGGCAATCTGCGTCTGTTCAACACCCATAACGCTAACTGAATAAATGCATTCAGGGGGTATGTATCGGGTTCGGTGAAAGAACTCGTCGGGAGTGGGTGGCGACCAGGTGCCCCCCGGCCAACCAAAAAACAAAGTCAGAACGCTCGGGGGTTGCAACAGGCCCTTCCTCTGGAGATGTCCCAGATTCCAGTACGACCCAGTACTCCACACTTCCCATTCTGGCTTGATGCCGTGTTCGCGGCATCGTATGCAATAATCTTCGAGCTCTCCGAGCGGATGGAGCCGGTCAACTTCGATCCCTGTAAACTGCTCGGCATGATGATTCAGAATTATCGACATCATGTCCGGTCGGGCATCGAAATCCCCCTTTCGATCCGGTATGGGCTCGCTCGACATGCCAGCTTGAATGACGGCATCAGTGCGATCGCGAAGCCGCTGCACTACCTCTTTTTCCCGGCCGCGCGGCAGATGGATGTGGATGATTGCTGCGCCTGCTTCGGCGCACTGTAGCGCATCTTCGACAAGATCTTTGTCGTTTCCTGCCCAGTTCTTCAAATCAGGATAAATCCACGAATTTGCCGTGGTTGCGGTAATTACGAGCTTTTCCATGTGAGCAGCCTCCTGGTGTTCCAATTATGTGCTATCCCTTCACTGATCCGACGAAAATGCCCGAGCTGATCCAGCGATAGGCAAAGATGAACAAGATGATAATCGGTATCTGAGACATGATGACCGTCGCCGCGGGCAGGTTGATCGAAGTAAAATACGTGGTCCCCAACGGACTCATGGTCAGAATCCCCAGGGTCACCGGCATGACCCATTGATCGCTGAGAAAGACAAGGGCGAAAAAGAACTCCTTCCAAATGTCAATGAAGTTCAACGTGATCGCTACTGCAGCCGCCGGAATAGCCAGGGGAAGGACAATCCATCTGAGAATACCAATGTCGGAGCACCCGTCGACACGGGCGGCCATTTCCAGTTCTTTTGGAATGGTGCTTACAAAACCGGAGAGAATCAACAATTGGAATGCCATCCCGTAAACACCGTGGACAAGAATAAGCCCGATCCGGGTATTGAGAAGCCCGAGTTTGTGCAAAAGATTATAGAGAGGTATTATCACTGTTTGTTGCGGGAGCATCAGAGTCGTAAGGATCATGATGAATATGATCGTGCCGGCCGGGATACGAAACCGCGTAAACGCGAAGGCCGGCAGAATGCCAAGGACCAGCGCCAGGAGGGATCCGCCAACCCCATAAATCACGCTGTTCAAAAGCAGGGACTGAAACCCCAGCACTTGCCAGGCAGTAACGTAGGCCTTCAAAGTGGCGGCATGCGGCAAGGAAAACGGACTGTTCGCTATCTGCTCCGTCGTTTTCAGGGAAGTAAAGACAGATAGTACGACGGGGTACAACCATACCAGAACGAGCGCGGCCACAATGACGGTCCAGACAAGCTTTCCCAGCCTAAGTTTCCGATGCATGGAGCGTATTTTCCCCCACTCGCTTCAAATAGGTGACGATAAAGAGCAGGCTCAAGACAAGGATAATGCTGCTGACTGCTGCGCCCGACCCAAAAAAACGTTCTTGAAAGGCGAGTATATACATATAGAAACCGAGCACATTCGTCGCGTTCCCGGGACCACCGCTGGTAACAGTCGCAATCAAGTCGAAGTTTCTAAAGCCCTGGATTATTGAATAGATCGTGACAACGACAGTGACGGGCCGTAGAGAAGGAATCGTTATATAACGAAGAACGTGAGCTCTCCCGGCACCCTCCAGCCAGGCTGCCTCATAGAGCTCTGGAGAAATCTGTGAAATTCCTGCATGATAGATCATCATAGGGATTGCAAGGTATGACCAACCGAATACTGCAATCAGCGTATAGATTGCGATTTTCGGATTCCCCAACAACTCCGGCCTGACCGAGCCTAATCCTAACACTCGCAATACATCGCCAACCATTCCAAAGGTCGGATCGAGTATGAACGCGAACATGATGCCAACCGACACGAGTGACATCGTTACAGGCAGGAAGGTTAGTGACCTGAATAGGGTGGGCAGGTACATGTTCCGAGCCTGGAAGGCGACGGCAAACAGCAGTCCAAATACGTTTGCCAGCAGCACCGTACCTATCAACCATTTGAACGTATTGAGGAGCGTCGTCCAGAACACTACGGTGTTTACGAGCCCCACGTAGTTCCTCAGCCCCACAGCCTGAAGAAGAGGCGACAGCCCATTCCATTTCATAAAGCTCAGAAAGACGTTGTAGGCGATTGGATACCCGACGAACACGCAAAATAAGGCAAAGGGAACAACTACGCCGAAAGTGGCAATAAACCAATGTTCTTTCAGTCTGGCAAGTCTCTGCGCCATCAACATCTTTTGAACCCTTCCAGAGAATCCCATGCGCGTTGCATTGAGCAGGGGGACACAAAGGTCCCCCTGAACATGCGGGTCACTTCGCCACTGGCCCCAACGCTGCCTGCGCCGCCTGTTCGACAGTGTTGGCGGCAACCTCAGGAGTCATTTGTCCTGTGAGTACGCTGGAAAGCGAATCCAGGAAAGGAATTGCCACATTTGAAGCGAGTGCGTGGTCGACGTGCATCCAGGTCGACCCGGTGTACCCGGCAATCAGCGCCCCGATTTGCTTGACCATTTCTGGGAGACCAGTAAGCTGGACGCTCTTGTTCACTGGAAACGGAACGTCCAATTTCGTCTGCTGCTCCTGGGCCTGTTGTGATACGGCAAAGTTCAAAAACTCAGCGGCCGCATCCTTGTACTTGCTGTGGGCGTTGATCATGTCTGTTTCCTCAGCGAAGATTTCAATGCTTGGCGTCACGTCATCGAACTTCGGGTAAGGAAAGAATGATACAGGGGATTTGAGCCCTGTCCGGTCCGCGTTAAGAAAATAATTCAATATGAACGAACCCTGGTACCACATCCCCGCCCGTCCCGCATCCCACACCTGGTCGGCGGTCGTGCTGAAATCCATTGAGCTGAAACCCTGCATGAAGAAACCGTCGTCCGCGAGTTTCTTCATCTGAGCGAATGCGTCAACGACCCTGCCGTCGGTCCATGGGATCTTGCGATTCAGAAGATCGCTGTATGTCTGCGCGCCGTTCTTGTTGACGAAGTAGGCAGTCCAGTCGAATTGGGCTTCCCACTTCTGCTGGTTGGCGAGCAGCACGGGTGCTATGCCGTTCTGCTTGAGCACATTTGCAACATTCATCATGTCATCCCAGGTCTTGGGTACGCTCAGGTTGTACTTCTTGAAGATGTCTGTGTTGTACCAGACCAGAGAGGCATCCATCACGTAGGGAAGACAGTATTGATGGCCCTCAATCGTGGCGATCGACTTCGCCGCAGCCGTGAGCGAGGTGTCCCATCCGTACTTTTGGAAGTAGGGGTCAAGTTGCGCGGAATATCCAGCGTCTACCATAGCCTTAGCGTACCCACCTTCCCAAGAGAAGAAGACATCGGGCGCGCCGGCTCCTGCCAGTTGGAGCTCTATCTTCGATTTGTAGATCTTGTCCGCAATTCCCGTCACATTCAAATGTATCTTCCCCTGGTTCACTTGATCGAACGCATCAGTAAGCCACTTGATGTATTTGTCGTGGTCCGCGCTGGTGATCCGATAGACGTAGTTCAACTCTACCGGACCTCCGGATGCCGTTTGCTTTTCCGAAGATCCATTTGCAAAAACCGCACTGGTCAAAGCAAACAGGCCGGCGAGAATCGTCAGGATCACAACTCCTTTCCTGATCAGAAGCTTCTCCATAGAGTCCCTCCTCATGGAATAGCGCAACTGCGCTCTGTCGACATTCAGGCCCCGAAAGTCTTTCTGGGCAATCGTCAATTTCTTTCTTTTCTTACCCTCCTTTCGCCATCGAGCATTGGAACGACTGAAAACGCCGCGTTGCGTCATCGGGCAACCCACCCGGCATCAACGAGAACGTCCGCTCCATTGATGAACGACGATCCGTCGCTGGAAAGAAACCAGATCACTTCGGCAATCTCGGAAGGATCGGCCCACCTGCCTATCGCTTGCTCCGCCTCCCGCTCCTTTTTCATCTCCTCAAAAGTGCGGCCCGACCTGTTTGCTTCACCTTGTACATCCGAGCGCAGCATGGCCGTATCGACCGACCCTGGACTGACAGAATTGATCCGTATGCGATACGGCGCCAATTCCCAGGCGAGCGAGCGGCATAAAGCAATGACTGCGCTTTTTGTAGCGCCATAGAGAGAATGGTTGATTTGCCCGACATGGCCGGAAACAGATCCGACGTTGACGATTACGCCTCGTCGTTGGGATTTCAAAACAGGAAGGACCTGCTTGATGAGCAGAAAGGTTCCGCCGAGATTGATGTTGACAATGCGGGAGAACTCTTCCCATTGTGTTTCCTCAATGGGCTTGACAAGCACGATCCCTGCGACATTGACAAGGACATCGATGCGCCTGTGTTTTTCGACCACGTGCTGAACGGCCCTCTTTACCTGTTCTTCGTCGCTCACATCGCAGTGATAGTGCTCATACTGCCCGGTCGGTTCCTTCTCAGGTTCTTTTACATCGAGACCGCTTACAATGTCTCCCTCGCGGACAAAACGTGTGACGGTTGCCAGGCCAATCCCGCTTGCAGCGCCTGTTACGATAACGACCCGGTTATCCACAATCCCCCCTTCCGATCATTTCGCCTTCTCTTCCCTTGCCGTTCTCGTTTCGCTTTTCGCCTCGCTAGACCCTGACTGCCCTGCCTCCGGACCGGATTGATTCGTAGGCTTTCTCCGCGATAAAAACTCCATAGTGAGCGTCTTTCGGATCGACCCGGGGAGGACGTCCGTCAAGCACTGCGGCGGCGAAATCCCTGACTCCGCGCCCGATGGATTCAAGCTTCCAATTCTTTGGGTTGTACTCGACGCTCTCGACAGGTCTGCTTTCGAAGTCCTGCCGTCCGCTATAGACCCTGACCGGAGGATCGAAGAGCTGGTCAGCGATGATTGTGCCCTTGCTCCCGTATACCTCCAGACGTTCGCTCCAGGGTATCTCGGCGGTGAAGGTGTATTCTGAAATGAAGACTGTGCCGTCCTTGAGTCGACCCGAGACTATTGCGTTGTCTTCGACTTCGCTTTCGTCGACAACCTTATACTGAGCGGCCTGCAGTTCGGCGATCTCACCGAACAACCATTTGATCAGATAAATGGAATGAGGTCCCGCGTCCAGTATTGCTCCCCCGTTTGACCCATCAAGCTTGCCTTTCCACAAGCTCGTATTGGTCAACCTTTCGACCTCAGAGCCATAAATGAAAGTGCGAACCACCCGCGGTTCTCCGATCACTTTCGATTTCAGCAATTCCTCGACAGCCAGGTAGGCAAGGACGAATGGAGTGTTTTCCGCCACGGTAAAGGTGAGGCCCCGCTCGGCAGCAAGCGCTATGAGCTGAGAACACTCCTTGCTGCTCGGCGTCATGGGCTTCTCAACCAGGACGTGCTTTCCAGCTTCGAGGGCTGCCTGTGTTACCCGGAAATGCAGATTATGCGGCAGGATAATATCCACCGCCTCGACTTTCGGGTCAGCGAGCATTTCAGTATGGTCTCTATATGCCTTTGCTCGGAGCTTCTTGGCCGTTGCATTGACAACCTCTTCGCGGATGTCACACACCGCGACGATTTCAACTCGCGACGATTCCTCCTTGTACCCCGCCACATGCGCCTGGCTGATCGATCCGAGACCAATGAGTCCGAGCTGCAGCTTTCCATTCCTCATGTGAGACCTATCGCTTTGATTTTCCGGGGGAGAGTGGATATTTTCCGCGGTCCACTCTGCTCGATAACGAAAGTTTCTTCGTTTCCGACATGTCCGAATGTATCTGTCGTCGTATAGAGCTCGATATTGATCACCATGCCGACGCGGATTTGTTTCTCGGTCTCATCGATCCATTCTTCTTCGGTTTCGATCCCGATGTTGTGGCCGACATGCGTCAAGCGGCCGGCAGACTTTTCACCGTGCTTTTCGAAAAGCTCGATTCCGCGTCTAGATACCTGAGCGTACGTTGCGCCCGGCACGAGGGCGGCGCCGACACCGTCGACGATCTGGACCATGGTCTCGTATTTCGCAAGGACCGAGCTCGGCACCTTGCCGGTGAATGCGTACCTGCGCGTGTCCGAGCTGTATCCATTGAATATCCCGCCGAGGTCGAGGGTTATCAGGTTGTTCTTTTCAAGCTTTTCATCTAAAGCGATTTCCGGGTTATCCCGCCCGAAGGCGAAAGTGGCATGACTTATTCCGTCTGCGCCGTTTTTCAAAAGTCGATACTTGGCCTCTTGAATGAGCTCCAGGCGAGACATGCCGACGCTCAATACGCCGTACAACTCCTGGACGGTCTGTTCGATCTTCCGTGTGCTTTGAGTGATCTGTTCGATTTCGCTCGATGACTTGATAAGACGCAACTCGGCCATGACCTCGTCACTGTCGACAAGGTCGATCGCCGGATAGGCACTCTGGATGGCGGAGAATATCGCGTACGGCATGGTCGACTCGATTCCAACCCGCAGCTTTTTATCTTGGCGAGTGGATAAAAGGCGAAGCAGAGCCTCGATGCTCTCGCGGAAGGTATTGATGCGGACGATCTCGTCCACCCCAAATGAGACTCCTTCGACGGAAAAACCCCAGCAAACCAGCGAAACTGCACCTTGGGAATCAATATGCACCGCATACGGAAGTCGATTGCGCAGCGTATGGAGGATGGGATTGCCGCTACTTGGAAGCACGGTATATCCGGTGACGTAAAAAACGTTTTCAGGGGAAGTCAACAGCAGACAATCGAGGTTTCGCGCCGTCATCTGGCTTAGCAATCGATCTTTGCGGAACCCATAAGACCTTAGGACCTTGTAATCTTCCATAAAAGATTAGCCATTTGGTCAATTGGTCTGACCAACTGATCAATAAAATAACTCTTAATTGGCGTACAGTCAAGCCTACAGTCAAATGAAAAAAGCGAACTTTCTGGCGTTCTTGCGCGGAGCGAGCTTGCGGCTGATCAGCTACTTGAGGGAAACTTCCATGATCTCGGGCGTACCGGAAAACAGAAGTTTGTCCTCGCGTGCCAACCAGCCAATTCCCATGCAAAGCAGATCCTCCGGCAGCTTCGTCTTTTTTTTAAGCTGGTTGACAGTCAACGCCTTGTTTTCGTCAACCAAGGCCGCCCAGATTTCTCCAGCCGCCGCACCAATCTCGTTGACCATTCAATCACCTCCTTGAACGCTGTCCGACTCGGATAGCGGTCAGAATCCCTCACAAGTTCTCTTCGGCCAACACTCCTGCAGCTTTCCCCTTCTCAACAAGCGCCGCCCAGGTGATCCGCACCGGCCCTCCCGCGACACCGCTGCGACCCGGAGCCTTCAGCACACCTGCCTCGTAGACAGTATCGGCGATGGCTAGTACCTCTGTGTCAGTGTACTCCTCCGGAATGTCGAGGACCTCAACGATCGCGCGATGTATGATAGTGGAAGCCAGACAGAGCTTGCCGCTTTGGTCAGTCAGGAAGTAGAGAGATTTCATGCAGTCAAAGCCTCCATAAGGTTCAGGACACCTCTGCAGGAGGCTGGCTGGACCATCGTATTGCAATCATGGTGATATCATCAAACTGGTCGGCCTGGGCGAGGTGGTCGCTGAGGCCCGTCTCGACGCGCTGGACAAGCTGCGCAGCCGAGGTGACAGGTTGTTCCAGCAAGGCAAACAGCTTCTTCTCCGTGAAAAAACCACCGGTTCGGTTGCGGCTCTCAGGGACACCGTCGGTGTACGCAAAAAAGATGTCCCCGTCTTTCAGCTGGTACTGCTGGAGCTCGAACGTCGAATCCGGCATCATCCCCACCGCCGGCCCCGTCTGTCCCAGCCGGCTCTTTATCCCGTTGGCCCCGATAATCACCGGCGCCTCATGCCCGCCGTTGACATAGGTCAGAAGGCCCGTATCTGGATCGAGCACGCCGAGGAAGAGAGTGGCAAACATGTTCAGGTTCCCATGCGTGCGGGCAATGTAGTTGTTGGCCATCACGACCGTGTTCAGGGCGTTCAGATCTTCGAACAGAGTGGCCAGCCTGTGCTCGACAGAGTTGGGGGCCGACGTTTTGTGGTCCGCCAGAATGCTGAGTCCGAAAGAGGAATGCTGTTCGGAGAAAGCCCGTATCAAGCTGCGAATCACGGCCATGAAGAGCGCCGCGGGAACGCCCTTGTCGCAGACATCTGCGATGACAAAACCCATGTGGCTGCTGCCGGGCAGCAGGAACGCATCGTAGAAATCCCCGCTCACCTCTCGAGCCGGGTGGAAGCAGGATACCACCTCGCAACCGGGGGGCTGCGGCAGCTTGTCGGGAAGAAAGTCCGTCTGGATCTTGCGGCCAATCTGCACGTCGTTCTCGAACTTCAGGAGCTTCTTTTCCCGATGCATCAGGATCTGATTGCTCAGGGCAATGGCCGCCTGTGAGGAGAGCAGCTCCACAATCTGCTGCAAGTACGCATCGAACGGTTTCACCTTTCCCGTGGCAGGATCTTTCGCGTTCAAGAGCTGCAGCACACCAATGACCTTCGCTTCGTGATTCTTCAACGGTACGGTGAGGCTCGATATCGAGCGGTAGTGGTTGCGCTGATCGAAAGCCTTGGTACCCGTGAAATCGAAGCCCTCCGCATTGTAAATGTCAGGGATGTTGATCGATATTCCTTCCAGGGCGACGTGTGTAGCGACATTATGGTGATTCGCGGCGCCGCTGGCCGGATCGTGCAGGGGCAGAGGTGGAATAAGTATCTCCGGTCCGCTTGGCCCGCCCATCCTGATCTTGAGTGAATCCGTGTGCATGATCTCAAACTTGAGGCAGTCGTCGTCCGTTCGGAGGTAGAGTGTCCCGGCGTCCGCATTGCAGACCCCCTTCGCCTCTACCAGTATCCTCTCAATGAGGCGGTCCGGGTCCTTCTCGGCGGAAAGCGCAATCCCAATGGGAATGATCACTCTTGTGAAATCATCAGAAAGCTTTGTCAGACCTGCAAGTTGCTCGGAAGACGACTCAAGCGAGCGCACGAGACGCCGGTGGGAAAGAAGTCCCTCCATCCGTGCAGCGACTACTGCCGGGTTGAGGAGCTCCGTCAGGTAGTCCTCAGCGCCATTCTTGATGCACCTGTCGGCGTTCGTAATCTCCTCTGATGCGCCGTAGACGATAATGGGAACGCGCTGGGCGGGCGGGGTCAAGCTGAGCCGCTTCAGAAGCCCGTAGCTGTCGGATTTCGCAAGCGCATGCTCCACCAGGATCAGATCGGCGCCCCCGGCGCGGAGCAGGTCGAATGCATCGGTTTCTTCCTGCGCCGACTCAACCGAGTACCCCAGGCCCGTGAGGAGAGAAGTAAAAGATCCCGTCAACTCCCGGCTGGTCCCGAGCACTATCAGCTGCCCGCGTCCGTGCTCCTTGCCGGCGCTCCCTTTCCTGTCGCCGGCTGGTTTCCGAGCAGCGCTGGCCGGGGAACGTGAGGCCCTCATCCGCTTCCTCCGGAGTGCTTTTGTTTTCGATTCATGACGAAAATGTTCCTGTTCTGGTCCCCCACGCGCTGATACTTGAACTGGTCCACGTTTCGGATCGCCAGGTAGAGGCCCATGCCTCCGACCTTGCGATCCTCCACCGGCTGATTGACATCCGGTTCGGAAACCTGTGTCGGATCGAACGGCGGCCCCGAGTCGCCCAGGGCGATCGTCAGGTGCTCGCCATCGACGTCGGCTCTCACCTCGAGCCTGCCATCGATGCCGGTTTCCAGGTAGCCATGCGTGATGATATTGGTTGCCACCTCGTCAACGGCAAGCAGGAGCCGGTACGAATCCTTTTTCTCCAGACCGGCATCGGAGGCCGCTGTCTGCACATGCTTCCGTATGACTGCGAGGGAATCGAGGCTGGCTGGAAGGATCAAGGTCTCCATAGTCACCCCTCTCGACCGCCACGTGACCCGGGGCTCAGATGTTCTCGATCACGGCGGGGTCGTAGCTCTTCACCGAAATGACGCTGTTGTGCAGCCCGGTCTTGCGGATGGTGTCCATCACCTGCTCCTGCGCGCCCACGACGTACACGTCGACCTGCCGTCCCATCTTCTGTTTCGCAAAGACGAGGACCCTCAAGCCGGCGCTCGCGATATATTCCAGATCGGAGACGACGAGGACGAGACGTTTCGCATTCCCCGCGGTCGCCTTCTCTACTTCCTTCTGGAACAGGGGCGCCGTGCCGGCGTCCAGCTCACCCGCCAGGGTGATCCTGGCAATACCCTTGTCGAGCATCTCAAAACGCACATTGAAAGCCATTATTTCCCCCTACCCTTCTCGTTTCCCGTTGGTGCCGACGGCGGAAGAGCCGCTCACCAGAATAGCGACCGACCGCGCGCCCATGATGAACTGCCGTTGATCCGAGAGCGCGGGCTCCGCGCCCGGCTCCCAGATATCCTGCGGGGAAGGCGCGCCGGTGTTCGCGAAGACGCGCCAGCATGTTTCCTGGTGCAGCTCCGGCAGCTCAAAAGGAAGAGACTCCCAATACATGTTCATGGCAACGTAGATCGTATCGTCCTTCACCGTCGCATTTTTGGCGTGCATGCCGCACAGCATGAAAGCCACAACCCGGCTGTCGCTGGACCAGTCTGCGTTCCATGCGCGTGTGCCGTGCCATGTTATGTCAGCGAGGCCGCTGCCCGCATAATCCTCGTTCCGGAAATATGAGTTGCCCCTCAGGACCGGGTGAGCCTTGCGAAAGGCAACGCACCTACGGGCGAAACGGAATATCTCTTCGTTGGACTTCTGCAGCGTCCAGTCGAGCCAGCTGAACTCATTGTCGTGGCAGTACGCGTTGTTGTTCCCTTTTTGCGTCCGGCCTATTTCATCGCCCATGAGCAGCATCGGGACTCCGCGACTGACCATCAGCATCGCGAGAGCGTTCTTCATCTGCTTTCTGCGCAGGTCGTTCACCTGCGCGTCGTCGGTGGAGCCTTCTCTGCCGCAGTTCCAACTGTAGTTGTCGTTGGCGCCGTCGTTATTGTTTTCTCCGTTGGCCTCATTGTGCTTGCCATCGTACGAAACAAGATCAGCAAGGGTGAAGCCGTCGTGACAGGTAACGAAGTTGATGGAGGCCGTCGGCCCGCGTCCCCCCCGTGCGTACAGGTCGGGGGAGCCCTGCAGTCGCTGAGCCATTCCCCCTGCCTGGTCCGGATCCCCCCTCAGGAAGCAGCGGACAGTGTCACGGTATTTGCCGTTCCATTCCGCCCAGCGGCCGTAGGCCGGGAAAGACCCCACCTGGTACAAGCCGCCAGCGTCCCAGGCTTCGGCAATGAGCTTGCACTTTGCCAGAATCGGGTCGAAAGCGAGAGTCTCCAGGAGCGGCGGATTGGCAAGCGGCGCTCCCCAAGGGTCGCGCCCCAGGATGGCGGCAAGGTCGAAGCGGAAACCATCGATGTGAAACTCTGCGGCCCAGTAGCGAAGACACTCCAGCACCATTGTACGCACAATGGGGTTGTTGCAGTTCAATGTGTTCCCCGTGCCGCTGAAATTGAAGTAGTAACCCTCCGGGGTCAGCATATAGTAGGTCGCATTGTCGATCCCCCGAAAGGAGATGGCCAGCCCCTCTTCATTGCCTTCCGCCGTATGGTTGAAAACAACGTCAAGGATGACCTCGATGCCGTTTTCGTGCAGCTCTTTCACCAGAGTCTTCAGCTCGTCGGCCACCATTGTGCCGTCTTTCATCTTTCCGGAGGCGGCGAATCCGGCCTTGGGGGCGAAGAAACCCACCGTGCTGTAGCCCCAGTAGTTCATCAGCAGCTCGCCCGTATCCTTGCTCTGGCGGCTGTTCTCGAACTCGTCGAACTCGTAAATGGGCATGAGCTCGATGCAGTTGACGCCGAGCTCCTTGAGGTACGGAATCTTCTCACGGATTGCCGCGAAAGTGCCCGGATGCTTCGCCTTCGACGACGGATGACGAGTGAAGCCGCGCACGTGCATCTCGTAGATAATCAGGTCCTCGGTCGGTATCTCCAGCGGCCGATCCGATTCCCAGTCAAAATCGTCCTGCACGATCCGGGCGCGATGCGGGTACTCATCAGCCCAGTTCGGTTTCTCGCCCCAGGCGTCCCGGCCGCCGACGGCCTTTGCGTACGGGTCCATGAGGATTGTCGAAGGATCAAACCGATGCAGCGCGGGCTTTCCTTTTTCAGGACGCGGACCCGGTCCGTCCATGCGGAACCCGTACTCGATGTTTTCGTAGTCGAGATCAAAGACAACCATCGAAAAAACATTCCCGACCCTGAAATCAGCCCACACAGGTTCCCCTGTTCCAGGTTTCTGAAACACGCCGCGAAACGGTATTTCCGCCAGGGGTTTCGGTTTCCCCTTCTCGAAGAGAACCAGCACGCAGTAGTTCGCGTGCTTCGAGAAGACCGCGAAATTGACGCCGCCGGGCACCAGATTAGCACCGAAGGGATAAGCGCGACCCGGACGGAGCTTGAAGTCTTCGTACTGGTGGGTGGGGTAGACGTCAATGCGGTCCACTTTTCCTATCCTCCGAGCGCCGCCACGCCTGCCTCAACCGTGTCATGTATGACAAAGAACTTGAGGAATCCCGTGACGGACATGGTGTCCCGAATTTCTTCGACGACTCCGGAAAGCACAATGCTGCCGCCCTTGCCTGTCACTTGGCGGTACAGGGACAGGAGCATCCGCAGGCCCGCGCTCGACATGTACGGCACCTTGCCCATGTCGAGGAGGACTTTCGCGCCTGACTGAACTTGTGGCAGGATTTTCTCCTGAACCTCGGGGGCGGTCTTTCCGTCCAGCTCGCCTGTCAGCTCGACAACCATGACCTTCTTGACAGTCCTGACGTTGACTTCCATGTCGTACGCTCCTACTTCGCTCTGGGGACCAGCCTCACCTTGATGCGTGGGGCGTCCTTCGTATCCGGAATCTTCACGGTCAGGTTATCCGCGTCAAAGCTCTTGTACGGCTCCTCGTTCACCCACACCTCCCCGACGCGGATGCTGCCGGGCGGCAGAATATCAGGTGAGACGCGCAGGGTGTTCCTTGGGAATCCGCCCGGGATGGGCTTGAAATGGAAATCCATGGGCTGGCGTGTGATGAGAAGGTTCGTGTACACGGCGGCCAGGTAGCAGAGCTCGGTAGTATGGTAGCCGCTGCTGGAGTGACTTCCCTTGAACCGTTCAGTGCCCATCAGGTAAGGAAGGCCACTTGCCAGCACGTTGAAATACGTGGCGCCGTCGTCATGATCGAGAAAGAAGGCGTTGTAGAAGGAGGAAGACTCCCGAGCCCGTTTCAGGTACTCTTCTTCCCCCAGCACGCCGTGCAGGATGAGGTACGCGAGAATCCCTTGCTCCTGCTGCCACCAGGCTTTGCGGTCGTGGAAGGCGTACCGGCGCAGCTCCTGTCCCTCCCCGAGCTGCCGCTCCATGACGTCGTACCAGCCTCCGCGCTGCCTGTCCATGCCCACCTTCGGCATTTCCTCGGCGATCCTTCGCGCCAGCGCGACGTACCTTTCTTTGGGCTTGAGGCTGTTCATGCGCATGATGTTCCACGCGATCTTCAGGTTGTGGCCCACCACGGCGCGATTCTGCTGCCACATGTGTTTCGTGTCGTGTGACCAATCTTCGTGGAACTTCTCCTGCACGAAAGGGCTGTGCTCATAGTCCGGAAAGTGCTGCTCGATCGTGTCGAATGTGTACTCGAGAAAGTCGGCGTACCGTTTTTCGCCGGTTGCAAGGTACAGGTTGATGAGGTAGGCGGGGGCATGGTCGCCGACAGAGTTCCAGTTCTTCTTTCCCTTGTTCGGTCCCAGGGCGTCGCTTCGCGCATCCAGGGCTATGGGATCGAGGTGGGAAAAATAGCCCCCCTTTGCCTTGTCCAGGAAAAACCTGTCGAAAAGATCCACCGTCATTTCGGCGTCACGAAGGATCTCCGGGTCGCCGGTGACGCGGTACGTCTGGATGGGGCCGGCAAGAGCGTATATCTGCTCGTAGGCGGGGATGGCGTCGAAGTCATCACCGAACTCGGAGGCAAAGACCTTGTCCTCCCGATCCCCCCTGACGTCGATGCCGTGATACCAGTACACGATGCGCTCGTCCGAGTCATAGAAGCGCATGTGCTCCCTGAGGTACTCGGTGCCCTTCTCGGCTCCCTCGAGGTAACGGTCATCTCCCGTCAAGAGATACGCCGTGGCAAACCCGTAGACCAGCCGCGAGATGGTGTCCGTCTCCTGGCGGAAGTTGTCGGTTTCCTTTTCTCCGGAAAGCTTGATCGTTGTGCGGTAGTTGCGATAGTCCACCGGCTGTCCGCCGAATTGCGCCTTGAGCCAGAAGTTGCCGATGGAGGCAATCTGTTTGATCCACCAGTCCTGCTTTTCGAAAAGGAACTCCCCTTCCTTGCGTCCGGGAAAGACCAGGAACTGCGCCTCCAGGGTGAACTCCCCGTGCTCCGGGTAGTAGATCCCATAGACATAGAGGTAGCGGCCGGGAACAAGCATGCTTCTCATCTGCTGGGTGCAGTCCTGATAGGGTTGCTCGAGGTTTCGAATCACCTGCGCATAGGTATTGCTCTTGAGATGGACCTGGTAACTACGGCCGTCCGTCGTCGCAAGGACGAGGGTATCGGTTTTCTCGTCGAAACGGGACACATAGCCCGCGACGGTGTCCGAAAAGGTGAATGACATTGTATTTCCCATGGCTCCCCTCTATTCACTCCCTGGCTGAATCCGGCTGCGGCGGGTTCGGCTGATCGACGTAACCCTGGCTTATCTCGACGACATTTCCCTCCGGATCCGCCAGCCAGACGGTCCGCCATCCCGGAATGAAATCGTCGAAATCCAGGGGGCCCAGCGTGATCCGAGCGTCGTCACCCATTTCACGAAGCTTTGCGTCGACATTATCCACCTTGAACGCGATGTGCCGTACGCCGGGGTAGCCGGGCCCGTCTTTCCCTGCAATCGGGACCGGCCTGCTCTCCGTGGCGTTGAACAGCTCGATATACATGCCGCCCGATTTGATGAACACGATCTGTTGCTGGCCGAGCGGAATGACCCGGGCACGTGTGAATCCGAAATGCCTGCTATAATACCGCTCCACTGCGACGGGATCACTGCAGTTCAGTGAAACGTGGGAAAAACTGAGTGGCAGCATCGATCGCTCTCCCCCTTACTCCCTGGCCAGCATCTCGATTATTGTCCTTGCAAACACGTGACAGTGGTCACCGGTTCGCGCTGTGACCAGATCGTTGTCGACCACAACATCCTCGTTCGTGTAGATCGCACCCATGTTCCTGACGTCACCGATCAGATTGTTGTGGGCCACGACCCGACGGCCCCGCACCAGCTCTGGCGCCGGGGCAACCAGCCACATCCCATGGCAGATGATCCCCTTGATGATTCCCTTTTCCGCGAACGCGCGCTTCAGGAGCTTTGTAGCGGGGGGAACCTCGTTGACATCCTCCGTGTAACGGAGCCGGTCAGAGACCATCGCCGAGGGGACGATAAGCGCCGAGTAGCTGCGGAGCGTCGCGTCATCCATGTTCTCGAAGCTTTCGCGGCACTCGAAGGGGATATGATACTCGTGCCCCTTGAAAGTCAGCATTTCCTGGCCCCAGAGCCGGCTCAGAAAGTGAAGCTCGGCTCCCTCCTCGGGAAATCGCATCTTGTAATAGAAGATTTCCTTTTCATAGAAGTCGCTTTCGATAAGGACGGCGATCTTCCTCCCCGCAAGCTTCAAACCCTCACGCATAGGAACCGTCCGGATAACGCACAACCCCCGCGAAATGCACGGCGATCTTTCCCTTTTCCAGCACCCAGTTGTCGTAGAAGCTCATGGCGACCGCGGAGCCGTCAGTGGTGACCACATCGACGCTCTCCACGATCATGAGGGTGTTTTCGGTCTCCGCCCACTGGTCGATGCGGGAGCTCAGGCTCTTGAGGCCCATAAAATTGCCCGTGAAGAAATCCTCGAGCTGCGCGCGGCCTCGCACGTAGCGGGGTTTGCGACCCTCCGTGAGCGTGCCGATCAACAGGGCATCTTCCGCGTATTGATTCAAGATTCCCTTGACATTCCTGGACTTGATGAAGCCGATGTGCTCCCGGTAAAGCCTGCCCATCGGGGTGTCGGGAGGCTCGCTCTTTTGCGGTGCCTTGTTCGGAGAGAATCCCGTTCCGTCGGCATATGTTCCGTCCGGATAGCGGATCGTGCCGGCGAAATGTATGGCGATTCTGCCCCCGCGCAAGAACCAATTGTCATAGAACTCGACCGACCCGGTGGAACCATCAGTGCCCTTTGTCCTGATCTCTTCCACTATCATCAGCGTGTTTTCCGTCTCCGCCCACTGATTGATATCCGTTTCAAGATCCTCAAGACTGAAGATGCGGCTCTTGAAGAACGCTTCGAGCTCACCATGTCCCCGTACGTAGAGGGGACTGCGGTCCGGCGTCAGCGTGCTGATGAGCAGGCAGTCCCCCGCGTACTGGTTGAGGAGGGCCCGCACGTCTTTGGCCAGAATGAACCCGATGTGTTTCTTATACATCTTCCCCAGAGCCGAGTCGGGCGGTTTTCCCATGTGTGTCCCTCCTGCGCAGCCTCTCCACTACTTCCTGCCGAAGGCAGCCCAGATGGGCCCGGTGTCGATGTGGTTCCACAGGGAGGCGATTTTGCCGCCTTTCACGACGCATTTGTGGACCAGCCACGTGTCGTAATCCGTCTGCGTGGGCTTGGCATGAGCCTGATCGTGGAGAATGACAACGACGGTCTGACCCTGGACGACAAACTCCGTCTGTTCGTACGACCGGAAGCGGGTGGTTTCATCCAGGATCTTGAAAAAGCGCTGCAGGCCGTCGTGGCCCTTGAAAGTGCCGGCATATGGCAGGCGCGGATCAGGGGTCGTCTTGGCCCCCCGGTCTCCTTCTCCGACGTACCAGACCACGTCATCCGCCTGGAGATCCAGCACGGCATTGAGGTCGCCCTTGGCGAACGCGGCGTACATCTTCTTGACGACATCCAGAGCGTTCTGCTCTTCCTTGCTCAATTGGTCACCCATTACTCCCTCCTCCACGTATGTTTTCGTCCTCGGCGGACGATCAGTCGCACATCAAAGCGCGACTGAACCTTTCATTGGCTTCAGCTCATCGACCTTATAGATCGCGATCACCGCTTTCCCCGTGTCCGGCGACCGTTTCACCTCCCATGTCTGGTAGGCATCGAACCACAGAAGCTCGCTCTTGGCCGCAGGAGGCTTCCACCTGTGGGCCTGCCAGTTCACTACCACCTTCACCGATGCGGTGTCTCCGCTGATTTTGGCCGTCACCTCCTTCAGCTCGTGAACCTCATCGAAGAAGATCCTGATCACTCCCTGGTACCAGCCTTCGAACTGGCCGTGGCCATACAGCGTGGCCTCGGGGAACCTCATCTCCAGACCCTTGTCCAGGAGCATCGGCAGGAGCTCGACCATGGGAGCATGCACGTCGAGCTTCAAGTACCAGTCCCTGGCGAGACTCCGTACCTCCTCCTGGGTGAGGGGGTTGGTATTGCTCATAATTTCCCTCCATCATCTGAAATAAAAATTTCCCACTCGCTCATATCCTCAACCACCTTTGGCGCCCGGAACGCGGTTCGTCACTACAAGATCTATCAGGAACGGTCCGTCCGTTTCCAACATCGTATGAATGGCCGGCACGATCTCTTCAGGTTTCGTCACACGAACTGCGGGAACTCCCAGAGAGCGCGACAGGCCCGCGAAATCGACTATCGGGTTGCTCAACAGAAAAGAGTCCGGGAAAGCGTGTTCCTCGATGCCCTGTTCCTTCCAGTACTGAAGGATATTGAGCTCCAGGAGCATATAACTCTGATTGTTCACAATGACAAACTTGCTCCCGATCCGGTGGTGGGCGGCTGTCCACAGCGCCTGAATGGTATAGAGGCTTCCCCCATCCCCTGTGAAACCGACCACCGTTTTTTCCGGGTTGGCCAGCTTGAGGCCCAGCGCGCCGGGGATGCCCACTCCGAGGGAGCCTCCTCGGGTCTGGAAGAACTGCCCCGGCTTCGATGGCGGCAGGTAGCGGGTCAGCTCAGGCGAGCTGGTCAAAGCTTCGTCGAAGATCACCGAATCCTGGGGCACGAGGCGGGCCAGCTCTTCCATGAAGCGCGAGGCATGCAGAGGCACCTCCTCCCGCACCGCCTTGTCCACACCCATCTGGTGAGCGCGCTTTCTCTCGTTTTCCGCCCCGATTCTTTCCGCCCGGCTCCGGGCAGCTTCTTTCTGCCCGCCGCTCATCACCGACTCGAGGGAGGAAGCAAGCAGCGCGAGGGTCAACCGGGGATCGCTTGCAACCCCCAGGTCGACCCTATGATTCTTGGCGATCTCATAGACGTTCAAATCGATGTGAATGACCTTCGCCCCCGGAGCGAAGATGTCTCCGAGATGGGGAAAAACTTCCGGCAGCATGTACGTGCCGCAGACCAGGTTGACGTCCCCCCGCGTGGTGATGGGCAGGCTGCTTGCACCGAACATGTGGCCGGTCTGTCCCTGATAGAGGGGATGGGAGTAGCTCACATTCAACTCTCCCGCATCCACGCCCCAGATTTCCGCCCCCAGGAGCTCCGCAACTCTCGCAAGCTCATCTTGCGCCCCCGAGGAAGCGACCCCGTCGCCCACGAAGATCATGGGGTTTTTCGCCGCCGCAAGGATCCGTGCCGCCTCCCGGATGAAGCTTTCCTCCGGGGCCACGCGCGTTGACGGGATGGAGGTGGGCACGACCTGCTCCACCGTGGGGCTGTCCAGGACGTCAGCCGGCATGCACAGGTACACCGGCCCCATGGGGGGCGTGCCGGCGATCTTTATTGCGCGGCGCAGCATTCGCAAAAGCGACGACGGATCCAGCACCATTGCCGACCATTTCGTGACAGGCCTCGCAAATGCCACCAGATCACCCGCCATTTGGGCATCGAGAGGCATATATCTCAGTCCGGCGTCAGACCCGACCACCACGAGCGGCGCGTGCCCGCGCATGGCCTGGTACATCGCGCCGATCGCGTTGCCCAGGCCAGGAGTGCTGTGTATCTGAACGAGGGCCGGTTTCCTGGTCGCGCGCGCATACCCGTCTCCGATCATGAGCGCGACCGATTCCTGCAGAGCGAGGATGTACTTCAACCGCGGATATGCCCGAATGGCGTCGAGGAATCCTTGTTCGACGGTCCCCGGATTGCCGAACATGTACTCAATGCCGTCGGCAAGCAATTGCTCGATGATCGCGAAGCGCCCTGTTTTTTCCGCCATCTCGCCTCTGCTCATGGATCAGCGCCCTTGCCCCGATCCTTCGGTGTCGCTGCCTACCATCCCCAGCGCTTAAGCCCGTTTTCCAGCACTTCGACGAGCAGCTCGCCGCATTTCTTGGAATCAGCCGTCGAGCGGCTCGTAACGAACGGGTAGTCCACGATGGCAGAGAGCCGTCTCCCGACTCCGCTGTGGTACCCGCCGTCCGGTCCGGTTGCATCACGCAGGATGTACTCCAGCGGGTAGGGAGGGGGGCCCATGTTGAAATCCGTTCCCATGAAGCCGGTGCCGTCCTTGTAGTCGTACTCCAACGGATGTCCCGTCACGTGCTTGCCCCAGATGAGACTTTTGCGGTCGTACCAGTCCCGCGCAAAGGCAAGACACGTGACGCCATAGCATTCGGCAGCGATGGGCTTGTTCATCTTGTAGAATCCGAGAATCACGTCGTGGAGCCGCTGGTTGTTGACCATATCGACGATAGGGCCGCTCCCGCCCACGAGCAGGAGGGCGGCGTACTCCGCCAGAGAAGCCTGCGCCTTGTCTCGTGCATCGTTATAGGCTTCCAGATCCCGAAGGTAGCTTTTGGCGCTGTAGTAGGGCCGCTCGGGAAACCACTCTGAAAGGTTGAGGGGCTTCGAAAGACGCGTCGACTTGTCCATTTCTCTGGTCTTGCGCGCGTAGTACTCACTGGTTACCTTGGCATCAAGCGGAGGATCGAGATAGTTCTCGTCCATACTCGGAGGTAGCGCCGGCGGCTTCTTGCCCTTGGAGGTCATGAAGACCGGTTCGTAACCTTTTACCTCCAGAACATCCAGGGGGCCGATAAGCTCTTCGCCCCAATATCCCCACTGAGATAAGACCACAAGAATCTTGCTCATGGCATTCACTCCTCACGGGTCTCGCGCCGGCACACAGCCGTAGGGAAGACCCGTCTTGATATCCTGGCCCCCCTTCAACCGGGGACCGTTATGTTCATTTTCCAAGAGAAGCGATCGAGGTTTCTCGCATGCGACGTAACGAAACGCATCCAAGATCCCTGTGAGACAAAATCGACCCGCAGCGGCATCGTGGAAAAAAGTCGACTTCACATCGCCGTGTAGCCGCCGTCGACCGAGAATGACGCGCCGGTCACAAAGCTCGCATCCTCCGAGGAAAGCCAGACCACGGCTTCCCCGATCTCCTCCGGCACACCGAGGCGGCCGATCGGCTGATAGGGGAACATCTTCTGGATCATTTCGGGGTATTGGGCCGCAAGCCCGTCGGTTATGGGCGTCTTCACGAAAGAGGGGCATACGCAGTTGACGCGAATGTTGGATTTGACATAATCCATGGCCGCCGTCTTGGTCAGCCCTACGGTTGCAAACTTGGCCGCGTTGTACGCCACCGCCCCCGGCAACGCTACCAGCCCGGCCGCCGAGGCGGTGTTGACAATCGCTCCGCCACCCTGCTTGAGCATCTGCTGCAGCTCGTACTTCATGCAGAGGAACACGCTCCTGAGGTTGACGTTCATCGAGATGTCCCAGTCTTCTTCCGTGCAATCAGCCGTCGTATCCAGTTTCCCCGCGATCCCTGCATTGTTGAAGGCGATATCGAGCTTGCCGAAAGTGCGAACGATCTGGTTGACGAGCGCCTGAACCTCCTTGGAGTTGGTGACATCCGTTTTGATGAAAGTCGCCTCCCCGCCGGCGGCCTTGATTGCTTTCACGGTGTCTTCACCCTTGGCGCTGCGATTGGCAACTACAACCTTGGCGCCTTCGCGCCCGAATATGAGAGCCGTTGCACGCCCGATGCCCGAACCGCCTCCTGTCACCAGTGCGACCTTGCCCTTGATCCCTTTCATCCGCTTCTCCTTTTGCGCGAGATTTTTGAGGATTGTGATCTTATTGTGGCGATCCGCCGGAGAGGTGTTCGATGAGCTTGCAGCATGCAGCTCGCCAGCATGCACAATAGTTACTGACGACAAAAACAACAGTCAACAAAATAGTTACAAAATGGCAACTTCCCGGTTGCCTCCCGGGAATCGCGTGGGTAACTTCCAGGAGTATGGGCGGGCGCGTCAGATTCTGCAGGAAGATCCCGCTTTCTCCATTTCATCAAAATCATACAAGGGGGTAGTCCATATGGAACAGCTGGCAGTAAAAACCGAGTTTCTGTTCTATGCCGATCTAACGCTTGACATGCCGCAGAACGTTGGAATGGGCCCGCATGGAAACCGCCAGATTATTCGAGTCGTGAATGGGAAAGTCGAAGGGCCGAAAATAAAGGGAACTACCCTTCCCATGTCGGGGGATTGGATGCTCCTCCGCCCCGATGGCGTGGCCGAGCTCGACATTCGAACGACCATCAAGACGGATGACGAACAACTCATCTATATGCACTATCGAGGGCTGATGCATGCGAAACCCGAGAAAATGCAGGAGATGTTTCAAGGCAAGCCCATTGCTCCCCCAGACCTCTACTTCTGTCCCGCCGCGTTCTTCGAGACCGCTGCGGAAAAATACGGCTGGCTGAATCGGACAGTGGCGGTTGGAACTGCAAGAATCTCCATGCCTCGATTCGAGCTTTTTCTTTACTCGGTGGTTTAGCAGGGCTCATGCCTTCGGATCCGGCGGATCAGGGGGAATGAATGCCGTTCTCTTTCGAGACGGATACCGCGGCCGTTCACTTGATCCGCTCCATGGCTCACGCACATCTCACGGGAATCATGCAGTGGGTTTCCGATCCCGAATGTCGCTCCTGTCTTCACGAGATTGCGTCAATTGCCGACGATTTGCTTTCATGCGTCCACGAACTGGTGCGGTCCGGGCAGATACAACCGGCGCACCGGCTTGCGCTGGCGGAAAAAGAGCGCAGGCCCATTGCAATTGACCGCATCCTGCGGATCGGGATTTATCCCCTCGCGGCAAATCCCATGCATTGGGGACACATACTTGTCGGTCTTGCGGTCATGGCCTTCCTGAAGCTGGACAAGATCGTATTTGTCATCGCAGGGAAGGATGACCGGAAACCGCAGATGACCGCCCCCGAGACGCGGCATCAACTCGGGATTTCGGTTCTGGAAAACTTTGCTCCGATATTCGAATACTCACCAATAGCGCTCGGCACCCGCCTGGACGGCGAGACAAACTTCGGTCGCATCCTGGCACTGAACTCAGATCAGCGGATGGAGACATGGTACATTGCAGGAATGGATCACTACCGGAGGAAGAACTTGGCCGGCGAGCCTGACACGCTGGAGAAACTCGAGCGTGTGGTCAAGGAGCAGGAAAGCGTTGGAAACCGAAGACATTCGATATCGCTGATTTTCGTTGAAAGAGGAGCCAACCCGGGCGAGCGGGGGGATCGCGAAACATTTCTCAATGTCCATCTGCTCCCCCCCTTCCCCATTGCTCTTTCTTCGACGGCAGCACGCAGGGCGCTATGCCAGGGTGGAACTCTCTGCGACGCCGTAGTGTCGCTGCCATATGCCTGCCTTCTTACCACACGCGCGAACGGGAGCAATTCAGGTATTCGCGAATGCTTCGACGGGACAGACATGATGGTCTGATTGCAGACGCAGACCCCACCATCAACTTTACTAGGTAGCAGTCTTGCCGGTGAATGCGGTTGCCCAGGAAGAGCGTATATCTTACAATGACCATCGCTGCTCTCTGAGCTTGCGGCGGTCGAGACCGTGGTTGCGCCGAAGGCCATGGACTTCCCCATTCGAAATCCCCTCCTGCCGGCAGCGAAAACGCGGTTGAATTTGATTAAGGAGTGAACGTGACGCACAGAACCCTGGTCTATGTGGGTACTTATACCGATCCAATTCTTTTCGGGTCGGGGGACATTTTTCAAGGAAAGGGCGAAGGCATCTACATCTTTGAGCTGAATGAGACGACAGGAGCCCTGGACCTGCGACACACGATACAGGGCGTTACAAATCCATCCTATCTGGCCATGGATCCTCGGCATAGGTTTCTGTATGCGGTCAATGAGCTGAAGACATTCGAAGGGAAGCAAAGCGGAACAATCAGCGCCTTCGCCGTGGACCCGCGTTCGGGCTCACTGCAATTCTTGAATAAGAAGCTCACACACGGAACCGATCCTTGCCACGTTGCAGTCGACAAAAGCGGTAGAGTGGTGTTTGTCGCCAATTTCATGAGCGGGAGTGTGTGCGCGCTGCCAATCCAGGCAGATGGGAGCCTCCGGGACGCGTCTACCATCATTCAACACGAAGGATCGAGTGTGGACCCGAAACGGCAAAGCGGTCCCCACGCGCACTCGACCGTGCTCGATCCTGCAAACAGGTTTGCGTTCGTGCCCGACCTCGGGCTGGACCGCGTGATGTCCTACCGGCTCGACATGGAGCAAGCCAAAATGACGCCGAACGAAATACCCTGGCTCGAAGGAAGGCCGGGGGCGGGTCCGCGGCATCTCGCTTTCACCCCGGACGGCCGACATGCATATATCATCAACGAGCTGGATTCCACTTTGATGTCTGCCGCCTATGACGCGGAGCGGGGCAGCTTTCAGCCGATAGAGACTCTCTCCACTCTTCCCGAAGATTTCGCGGGGGCCAGCACATGCGCCGACATCCAGGTTTCCCCTTCGGGAGAATTCGTATTCGGCTCGAACCGAGGGCACGATAGCATTGCCATCTTTGGGATCGACCGGGATACCGGCAGGCTCACGGCCCAGGGACATCAAGCGACCGGAGGAAGGATCCCGCGGAGCTTCGGGATCGACCCCACAGGAACCTTTCTTCTCGTGGCCAATCAATCCAGCGATTCGATAGTGACATTCAGGATCGATCAACTCCACGGCACGCTCATGTCCACGGGCAGGGTCGCGAATGTGCCGACCCCCACGTGCGTGACGTTTTCATCAGGAGGGCAATAGAATGTCAACGAGGGACACAATTGCCGTAATCGGCACCGGGTTGATGGGCCCCGGCATAAGCGCGTGCAGTGCGTTGGCAGGGCACAAGACGAAGCTGTTCAACCGGTCACCAGAAAAGGCAGCGGCCGGTCTGAATAAGGCAAGATATTGCATCCAGCAACTGCTTGACAACGAAATAGTAAATAAAAGCCAGGCCCAACGGGCAAATGACTTGCTGCAGTCATCCATGAACTATGAACGGGAATTGGGGGATGTCTTCTGGGTGATTGAAGCAATTACGGAAAACATCACAAGAAAACAGGAATTGTTTACGCTGATCGACACCATTGTGCCGCCGGAGGTGATTATTACAAGCAACACATCGGGCTTGAGGATTACCGAGATTGCACAGTTTACAAAACATCCGGAAAGGACGGCGACAACCCACTTTTGGTTTCCTGCCCACCTGGTTCCTCTCGTTGAAGTGGTCATGGGTGACAAGACCGATGAACGGACAGCATTGCGTGTGAAAGAGCTTCTCCTGAAGTGGGATAAGGCTCCTGTCATCGTCAAGAAGGATCTGCCGGGGCAATTGGCCAATCGTATTCTGCAAGCCATGATTCGTGAAGCGATTCATATCGTTCAAATGGGGTTGGCGACCCCTGAAGATGTCGATACGGCCGTGAAGATGGGGATGGGGATACGGATGCCCGTTTGGGGGCCGCTGGAACACATTGAGGCAGTGGGGCTCGACCTGGCGCTCTCCGTGCAAAACAGCGTCCTCCCGGGAATAAGCAGCGACGTTGAGCCTTCGATGTACCTGAAGGAGCTGGTTAAAGCGGGCAAGCTTGGTTACAAGACCGGTGCGGGTTTCTACGATTGGAAAGCGAAAGACATGAAGGCATTAACAGAGAAGAGAGATGTTTTCATCATGAATGCCCTCAGATTGATCAGCCGGTAGCCCCACTCAGGCCCGCGGCTTCCACATCATCATGTTCGGGATCAGAGTCACCGACGCACCCTCTCGAACACTGGGATCCGGTCGATCGGCGCAGCGCACTCGACTGTCTGACCGCCTTCCAGGACCGAGCCGTCATAGAGGTTCTTCCAGCGTCCTTCGGGCAGATGGACCATCCTCGATCGCAGGGACGGGGCCAGGACCGGAGCGACGAGCAGGTCGCAAAAAAGGTATTCATCTTCTACGGCCCATGCCTCGGGATCCTCCGGGTAGTCGAAAAAGAGCGGCCGCATGGGTGGTATGCCCGCTTCGTGGGCGGCGCGCATGGCCTCGGAGATTCGAGGCCGGAGGCTTTCCCGAAGCTCGATGTGCTTGACGCAGATCCCGTAGATCTCATCGCCGTAGCTCCAGATTTCATTCGGGGCGCCGGAACGGCAGGAGGCGCCGCCGCTGGTACCGACCTGTGGCTGTCTGGGCTCGCGGTCGCCGTGCAGGCGCATGACCGGACAGAAGGTCCCGTACTCGAACCAGCGCGTGAAGAGCTCGCGGAACGCGGGGTCATTCGGGTCGCCGCCGTGGAAGCCCCCGATGTCGGTGGTCCACCATGGGATGCCCGCGATGCCCATGTTCAGCCCCGCGACGACCTGGTTGCGGAGGCTCTTCCAGCTGGAGTGGATGTCTCCCGACCAGACCAGGGCGCCGTAGCGCTGGCTGCCGGCCCAGGCGCATCGGATCAGGTTGATGACCTTTTCCTGTCCCGCCGCCGACATGCCCTCGTAGAAGGTCCTGGCATACAGGAAAGGGTAGATGTTCCCGACGGCGAGGTCCGAGCCGAGGTGATAGCGGTAATTGTCGAAGTCGTACGCCGTATATTCCGGCTCGGCCTCGTCGAGCCAGAACACGCGGATGCCTTTGTCGTAGTAGTTTTTCTTGACCTTCGCCCAGACATATTCACGCGCCGCAGCCTTGGTCGCGTCGAAGTGGAGCGTGTTGCCCTGGAAGTCCATGGAGACGCGCATGCCGCGCTCCGTGCGGATGAGATGGCCGAGATCGCGCATCTCCGCGAAGTTCTCGCTCCGGTAGTCGACGGTCGGCCAGACGGAGACCATCAGCTCAACGCCCATTGCCCGGAGCTCCGCGATCATGGCGTCGGGGTCCGGCCAGTAGGTCGGATCGAAGCGCCAATCGCCCTGGGTGGGCCAATGGAAGAAGTCGGCGACGATGACGGATAGCGGTACGCCCCGTCGCCGGTGCTCGCGCGCTACACCGAGCAGCTCCTCCTGGGTCTGGTAGCGCAGCTTGCACTGCCAGAAGCCCATGGCGAAGTCGGGCATCATGGGCGCCCTCCCCGTCACGCCCGTGTAGCGTTCCAGGATGTCGCCCGGACGGTCGGCGGCCACCACCCAATAGTCGAGCGCCTTGCTCGAGGATGAGCGCCAGACCGTGCCGTTCTTGGCGAAGGTAGCCCGGCCTATCGAGGGATTGTTCCAGAGGAAGCCGCAGCCGAGGCTCGACAGGTAGAAGGGAACGCTCGCCTGCGAGTTGCGGTGCGCGAGCTCGAGCTCCGTGCCCTTCAGATCGAGGTACGGCTGCTGGTACTGCCCCATGCCGAATATCCGCTCGTCGGCCGAGAGCGACTCGAACCGGGCCGTGATCTCGTAGTCGCCGCCGATGATGGGGCGGAACTCGCGAGCCTCGAGTTCAAGGGCCGAGCAGTCCTCAGACAGAACGTCCTTGCGGTTGCGCAGGGACTCCGCGACGATCGGCTGCCCGCGCGCGCCGAAGAAGGTGAGCTTCCCCGAGCGGGCTGATCTCGGCCCGGATCGCGCCGTTCGAGATCAAGGCCCGCCCGTCGGCTATCTCGATCCGGGCCCGAGCGGGCCGCGGAATGAGTGCCCAATCCTCGTCGGGCATCGCGGGCCCTTTCGTGGCCCGCACCCGCAACGCGTCCGGCCCCCAGGCCTCGATCCAAAGTACCTCATGATCCTCTTCCCGCGTGAGCCGGTCTCCGATCCTGCCAAGAATCGCCATGCTTCCGCTCTCCTCTATCCCTTGACGGCCCCGCTCGTGAGCCCGCTGATGATGTACTTCTGCATGAAGACGAAGATAAGGACGACCGGGACGATCGTGACGACGGCGAAGGCGCTCAGATAGCTCCATTTGGTGCCGTACTGCCCCAGGAAATTGAATATTCCCGCGGTGATCGGACGCAGCGCCTGGTCCTGCAGGAAGGTCATGCCGTAGGCCAGGTCGCCCCAGCCGTAGAGAAACGAGAAAACGGTGCACACGATCACGCCCGGGGAAGCGATCGGCAGGAAGATGAGGAGGAAGGCCGAGAATCGGTTGCAGCCATCGATGCAGGAGGCGTCCTCGAGCTCCTTCGGTACGGAGGCGAAGTAGCCGATCAGGATCAGGACTGAGAAGGGGACGCCGATCGTCACATCGGCGAGGATGGCCGAGAACTGCGTATTGAGCAAGTGGGCGTTCTTAAACATGATGAACATCGGGGTGAGGAGCACCGAGACAGGCAGCATCTGCGTCACCAGGAAGCCCAGTATGAATGCCCGCTTGCCCTTGAACTTGTATCGGGCGATGCCGTAGGACGCCGGTATGGCGAGGACGAGGGCAATCAGCATCGCGCAGGAGGATATCACTGAGCTGTTCTTGAAGGAGCGAAACATGTTGAAGTCCCCGTGCTGCAGCTGTGCGAAATAGGAATCCGTGTTCAGCACGCGCGGCAGCAGGGTCGGAGGTATCTGGAAGATTTCGATCTCTTTCTTGAGCGAGGTCACGATCATCCAGTAGAGCGGGAACATGACGACGACGAAGATGACGATCGCGACGGCGCACAGGGTGACCGACCTCAGCTTCGCGGCGCGGTTCTTCATCCGGCCCTCCCGTCGTCGTACACGTATTTCAGGTACAAGACGCTCACCGCCAGCAGGATCACGAAGAGAATATTCGCCGTCGCGGCGCCCTGGCTGTACTTGAAGAGCACGAATGAGAGCTTGTACGAATAAGTGGAGAGCAGGTGGGTCGAGTTGACCGGCCCGCCGTTCGTCATGACGAACACGAGGTCGAAGACCTTGAACGTATAAATGAATCCGAGTATCAGCACGCTCTCGATGACCGGCTTGAGCATTGGCACGATGATGAAGAGGAAGGCCTGCCATTTATTCGCCCCGTCCATGGCCGCGGCCTCCTTCACGTCGCTCGGGATCGTGGTCAATCCGGTGGAGAGCAGGATCGTATTGAAGGGTATCCCGATCCAGATATTCGCGGCGATCAAGGAGAACATGGCCGATTGCGGCTGCAGCAGCCACTCCACTGGATTCTTGATGATGCCGCAAACCTGGAGAAACTGGTTGATGACGCCGACGTTCGAGCTGAACATGAACTTGAACATCAGGGCAGTGACCGTCATCGGGATCATCCAGGGCATCATGAGCAGGCCGCGGATGGGCTTCGCGAGGGGGAAGCCCACGTTGAAGAGCAGCGCGAGGCAGAAGCCGATGGCGAACTGGAATACGAGGCAACAGACAGTAAATAGGAAGGTATTTCCGAGCGAGCGCAGGAGCACCCCGTCGGCCAGGAGCGTCTGGTAGTTGCGCAGACCGACCAGAGGCTTCCCCGCAGCGTTGAGCGTGGTTACCGTGACGTCCTGGATGCTGAGGATGAAATTGCTGACGATCGGATACCCGACCAGCAGCAGCATATACGTGATGGCGGGCAGGACGAAGAGATACCCGATATTCCCGTGCCGGAAATAGCGCCTCATACGATTCATACGCGTCCCCGTGCGGCCTGAGCCCGCAATGCGCGGGAGCGCGCGACGCTCTGCGTTGCGCGCTCCCGTCCTGGCGAGAATTAGTCCCGTGGTCGACCTTACTCCGCGCTGACGATGGAGTCGATGGTCTTCTGTGCCTTCGCGGCGGCGGCCTCGGGGGTAGAGACACCCGTGATGCTCTCATTCATCGCGAGGGACAGGGCGTCGGAGATCTCAGGCCAGCGCGGATGCGGTCCGCGGGGCTTCGCGGAGGCCATCTGCGCGGCGAACACCTTCATGACGGGATCATCGGTGAACTGCGTAGCGGCCACGTCCTTGCGCGACGCGATATAGCCGAAATCGTTGATGTAGCTCTTCATCTCGGCCGGGCTCGCGACGAATTTGAGGAAGGCGATGGCCTCGTCCACCTTGTCGCCCTTGATGACGCCGAAGTTCTCCCCGCCGAGGTCGGAGGCCGGCTTCGCGCCGACGGGGAGCTGGACGACGTTCCACTTCAGGTTGGGCGCCTGCTGGCGCATGGTCGGAACCTGCCAAGGCCCATTGACCATCATCGCAAGGTTCCCTGATATGAACTGGTTCATGACGTCGCCCTGGGTCCAGTTGATGACTTCCTTGGGCATCGCTCCGCTCTTCACGAGGTCACGGACCAGCGAGAGTGCCCGGATGCCGTTCGCGTTGTTGATCTGGAACGATGTATTGCCGCTGCCCCAGAGGAAGGTCAGGAAACCGAAGGTGCCTTCCTCGTTCTGCACGGAGCTGATGCCGAAGCCGTGGACGTTGCCCTTGGTCGTCTTGACGGCGACGCTCTTGAGCTCGTCCCAGGTCTTCGGGGGCTTGACCCCGGCGGCCTTCAGCATGTCCTCGTTGTAATAGAGCGAGAGGCAGTTGCTCCCGAAGGGGATGCCGTACAGCCTGCCCTTCAGCTTGGCGGAATTGAGCGGACCCTCGAAGTACTGCTTGAGGTCGGGCCACGACGCCAGCTTGTCGGTGATGTCGGCGAAAATGCCCATTGCGGAGTAGGACGCGTGGTCCGGATTATCGATAATCACGATATCCGGGAGCTCCGAGGCGGCGGCGCCTATGGAAAGCTGCTTCTTGAAGTCCGCGAACGGGATGTACTTCGTCACGACCTCGATCTTGTCCTGGGAAGAGTTGAAGTCCTTGCAGACCCTGGCCAGGGTCTCCTGATGCTTCGGCGTTTCCCAGTAATTCCAGACAGTTACCGTCTTCTTCGACTGGGCGAAGGCGCCGCTTGTGAACACCGCGAGCATCGCGAAGATCACGACCGCGGACACGAGGAATCTCTTCATGCTGAACCTCCTTGCTATGCGCTGGAAAGACATGGTAGAGGAGGAATTCCAAGGGCACAACGCGAATCTCTTAATAAAGGTGGACAAATTTACGATGGCCGGGGCGCAGTGTCAGCGATTCGCCCTGCGATAGTCGGACGGATTGAGGCCCGTCACCTCCTTGAACACCCTGCAGAAGTACTTCGCGTCCCGGTAGCCCACCTGCTCCCCGACGGAGTGGAGCTTCAGGTTCGTGCCGATCAGCAGCTCCTTCGCCTTCTGAACGCGGATGTCCCGAATATAGGAGCTGAAGGTCACGCCGGTCGCGCGATGGAACTGCGCGCTCAGGTACTCGGAGGTCACGTTGACCTTCATCGCCACCTCGTTGAGCGAGATGCCCTGCGAGTACAGCTGGCGGACGAGGTTCTTCGCGCGCCGGACTATGGAGCTGTCACCCAGGGCCTCTCCAGCATCGTACGGGAAAAGCCGCAGCAGGATATTCCCCGCCTCTTCAAGCTCGGGCCAGGTGACGGCGAAGGTGATCCGCTCCAATATCTTCTGCTGGTCGAGCGAGGCGTAGCTCTCGTACTTGATCTCTCGGGCGGTATTGAGAACGCTCCAGACGAACCTGACGAGGGCGCTCTTGATCTCCTTCGGCGCATAGACCGTGTCCCCGCGCAGATAGCGCATGAACTCGCTTATCCCCGCCTCGTAGCGCTCGCGGTCATAGGCGCAGAATGCGGATCGGACCGCGCTCTCGATCGTGATGGGATAGGCCAGGGGGAGGACGCTTTTCCGATTGACATCCGGCCAGACGAGCAGGTCCCCGCCGCCCAGGACGATATTCCAATCCAGGCAGGCGTCGAGCTCCAGCATCGTGTCCCTCAGCCGGGCGATGTCTCTGAACGAGGCCCATCCGACGCAGATGCCCTTCGGTCTCGCCTCCTTGAGACGCGGCAGGAGTGAGCGGGCGAACCAATCGCGGAGCGCGCCCTCGTCGTCGATATTGAGAGCGACCACGACCAGCCTCTTCGCGCCGGGCAGCTCGAGGAGCCGGTGTTCGAAGCCAGGCGCGTTCGCGAGGATCGACTGCACGCGCTTCAGCACGCCCTTCGATTCGCTCTCGTAACTCGACCCCAGGTAAATGGCGGCGAGCGCAAAGCAGCCCTCGGTTTTGATACTCCAGTGCTGCGTGAGGAGAGACCTCAGATCCTCGTCGACGCGGGCTCCCCCAAGGATGAGCGAATAGAGCACGCCCTCCAGCGTCAGCCTTTCATCCCTCCGCCGCGGCTCCCGTTCGAGCGCGATCTGTTCCTCGACCCGCTTCAGGGCACGAGTCAGGTCCCCGACGTTGATCGGCTTGAGCAGGTACTCGCTGACGCCGAGCGTGATGGCCTGGCGTGCGTAGGAAAACTCCGAGTAGGCGCTCAGGACGATCACCTTTACCTTGATGGATTCTTCCTCGAGCCGATACAACATCTCCAGACCGTCGAGATCGGGCATGCGCACGTCGGTGATCACCAGGTCCGGCCTCAGCTTGGCGATGATACGCATGCCCGCGAGGCCGTCCTCGGCCTCGCCCACGATCTCGTACGAGGGATCGATCTTGCGGATGAGCCGTGCCAGGCCTTCGCGTATCCTGAGCTCGTCCTCGACGATCGCGATCTTCATCGCCAATCTCCCGGGGACCTACGCGGCGGGCACGTCGATGCGGACGCGGGTTCCCCCTCCGGGGGCGCCTTCGACCTCCACCCGGGTCTCGCTTCCGTAATACATCTTTATGCGCGCGATGGCAGCGCGCATGCCGAAATGGCCTGTGCCGCCCGGCTCCTGGACAGTCCCGTTGTCCAGGTCGCGAAGGGCGGTCTCGCTGATGCCCTTTCCGTTATCCGCGATGACGATTCGGATCCTCGCGTCCTCCCGCGCGATGGAGACGGCCAGCTCGCGTTTGCCCTCGACGCCCCGGAAGCCGTGGAGGATCGCGTTCTCCACGAAGGGCTGGAAGAGCAGCTTATGGATATGGCAGGCGCGGGCCGCGGGATCGAGGTCCAGCTTGAACTCGAAAGAGCCCTTCACGCGCGTCTGCTGCAGGGAGATGTAGTTCCTCAGCCAGGCCACCTCCTGCTCGATCTCGACGATTCCGTTGCTGTTGTCGATGCCGTAGCGGAATATCTCGGCCAGCGTGCTGATCGCGTTGCTGATCTCGAACTCGTTGCGATCGATCGCCATCCAGTTGATCATGTCCAGCGTGTTGTAGAGGAAATGTGGATTGACCTGGGCCTCCAGGGCCGCGATCTCGGCGTTCCGTTGCTTCGTCGAGGCGGTCTGCACCTCCCCGATCAGGGCGCCGAGCTTCGCGATCATGATATTGAAGTTCGCCGCGATCTCGTCTATCTCCAGCGGCATCGCGGTATCGTTCACGATCCTGGCAGAAAGATCGCCGGCGGCCGCCGCGTTCATGGCGGCCACAACGACGCCGATCGATCGCGTGAGGCGTCCGGTGATAAGGAAGATGATCGCAAAGAGTACAGCGACTGAGGACAGGATCACGACGATCGTGATCCGCTGCTGGCTCGATATTTCCTGATACATCACGCTCTGATTCCGCGCGGCGATGATGCTCCAGCCCGTTTTCGCATCCTGCAACTCGTAGAGTGACAGCCTCTTGGGGCCCGGGCCGCCGCCGCCGGATACCATGCGTTTGACCGCATCCCGGCGCAAAAGCGGATCGGCAGGAAGATCGAGCCGCGTCCCGACAAGGGACTTGTCGGGATGCGAGACGACCGTCCCGTCGCGAGCGATGATGAAGACTGAATCTTCCACCGTGCCGCCCGGGACCGGATCCAGCCGCTCATCGCAAATCTCGCCGAGCATCCGCTCGTCGATCGAGAGAATGATGACGCCGTTCTTTGTCCAGATATCCTTGTAGTCGATCAGGCGATGCGCCAGATGAAACAGGTAGTATTTCTTCGGCGTATAGAAGGAGGCGAGCTGCGTAGGAAACACTCGCGTCTCGTTCCCCTCGATCACCGACTGGTAGAGCCGGGATGGCTGGCCTCCCGCGACGTCGAGCCAGGAGATCTTGGTGTTGTAGCCCGTCAGCAGATCATCGAACACCATCCTCCCGCTGCTGGCCAGGACGACAATCGACTGCACATAGGGTATGGCGTAGGCGTAGGAATGCAGCGCCCGGCGCAGCTGGCCTGAATAGAACTCCTCGTTCTCGCCTTTGTTCACCTTGTTGACCAGGTCGATGATGCGATCGTCGGTATACATCTGATGGAGGAGATCCTCATAGAAATCCAATTTCGTCCTGATTGTCTTGCGAGTCTGCACGAGATTGACATTCTCGAGGGCGTCGATCTTCTTCTGGAGCTTATCCGCCGTGCTGTAGTAGGACACGACCTGAATAACGATCACCGGCATGATCGATAGAATGCAGAAGGAAACGATCAGCCGATACCTGAAGCTTCGCTTCGCCGACACAAAGCGAAGCAGAGAAGGCATCCTCATGGTGCATGTAGTATGCCATTTCTCGGGCAAAACGCAAGGAAACACGAGGCGATCGTCACAGCTCGATGTTCGAACTTCAGCGCGCCGCAAGCACTCCCGCGAGCGAAGTCGGAACCGGATCCGCGATCAGGTCGTTCATGGCCATGATCTCACCAAGCGCCTTCTTCTTGTCATGGCTCGAGAGAAACGCTCGTGCGCTTTCCCGGCCCATGAACAGTCCAAGGGAGCAACGCGGATAGCGGCGGTTGGTCCACTCCACGACGTTTCTTGCGATATCCTTGCGCGTCGTGGCAGAAGCAAGCTGGGACGGATCCACCGTTGTCACCACTTTCGCGCGCCGATCCCCGTCAAACCCAAGGACAAGAGTCGCCCAAAGCTCATTGCCTTCGAAGACCCCGAAGACCGCGGTCGAGCCGGCGGGAAGCTGTCCCACTGCAGCCTTGACCTCCTCATAGGTCGCGCCAAGCCGCCACTGGAGACCGAGCACCGTGCTGGCCGGGCCCGGATAGGTGACGAGCCCATCGGGGTACTCATCGATCATGGCATACATGCGATGGACGTACTGGTCCAGGTCTTCATCAGCGTTCCATGTGTCCTGGATGCGTCCGAAGTATTGATCGAATGCCCGACGCTCGAACACCGCAACAAAGTCCACTTTGCCCGCATTGGCGCGATACACCTTCTCCGCAACCGCTCCAGGCTGGTCAACGCGATCGACGTTGCGGACAATCTCTTCTCTGTGCGAGTGCACGAACTTGAGAAGCTTGCCGTTCTCATGGATCATGATGATGCGGCGCTTCTGTTTTGCGGACTCCAGAAGCAGGACCTGGAGATTGCGCCAATGATTGACGTCGATGTCGGCCATCAAAGGATTTTGATGTAACACGGTTTGTTCCTCCCCTTACAGCACGCACTCGAGAATCTTGATCGAATACGGCTGCATCGATTCCGTAAGCACCCGCCCGCTGGTCTGAATGGCCCGGTCCTCCCAGATCTCGCGCGCCGATTTCACCTCGAAATCGAGACTTACCTCTGCTTGAATGAGCTCCGCCGTAGGATTGGCGATGAAGACGATCCGGCGCTTGCTGTCCTTTTCCGAACGATGGATGGTCACATCGAGCCTGAGATCGTTCCGATCAAAGCGTACGAGGTGTATGCCCTGCATCGCGGCCTGGAGCACGTTTACAGCATCGCTGAGGTCAGCGATATGCACGACACGTCCCTTGCCGAGTGCGTACACCGTTCCCCGCGCCTTTCCCGCCACTTCGAGCGGCGTCTGCTTTGCCCGCTTCAGGTTGGCAAGCAAGGTCTCCTCCTTTTCCATCTGATCGTTCAGGTCGGGTAGCATCGGGCCGAGGATGACGCACCCTCCCGAGCTCGCGAAATCGACCAGGTCGCGCTGCAAAGCGCTGTTCATGTACTCGAAAGAGCTGAGCGTGATGACCTTGAACCTCTTCCATCTCTCCGCCTTCAACGCGGTGTCGGAAAGCAGGAAGGCGAAACCACTCCTTGTCAGGGCCTGATACGAGCTCGCAAACCAATCCGATTTCGCCAGCTGGATCGGCTGGTGGAACCCCAGGCTGTTTTCGGAAACCGTCATGAAAGTCGGGTATTCGGAAAAACCGCTCGGCGTCTCGAGGAAGTCGCCGGGGAACGAAACAAGCACGCTTGCCGCTTCCAGGCGGTCATAGTCGCGATTGGCCATCAGAAGAACGTCTGCCTGGCGACGCAAACTCATAAAGCCGTGCTTCTTCGCCATCTCGTTGGCCCTGCCGTACATCGCGTAGTGGTCTTCCCGTACACGTCCATCGCTTCGGACGGGGGAATCCAGCCAGCGATTGCGTTCGACCAGGGTGTAACGGCTGAATCCCTTGATGCCCTGCATCAACGCGGCCTTCGTTACGAACTCATGGTCGCGCAAATCCCCGGGGTTGAGGTACCATGGCCAGACGCCGGGCAATGAGCTCCGGGTTGTACGGGAATCTGCTTGACCCGACCATGTAGGAGATGATGGTCTTCACATGATCGTACAGCTCCCTGCGTGAATAAATGTCGAATCCCACGAAATCGAGCTTCTCCTCGAGACCCATCAGGTTGAAGGGAGTTGTAAATCCGCTCGCCGCGCCGCCGGGACCGAGTGGATGAGGATAGTTGTGGAAAAGTGCAATATCCGCCAGCCCCCGCTGCCTCATCATATCGGCCAGCCGCGCCATGGAGTCGATCAGGTATTGCTCGCGATAGGCGATCCAATCGGTATAGTAGGGAATGTCCTCTTTTGTCTCAGCCTCGAAACGTCGCGGCGGATCGATGGCTTCGAACGACGGCCACTCCCGTCGGTACGCTTTTCGAAGGGCGGAGATGCTTCCGTACCTCTCCTTGAGAAAGTCGCGGTACCGTTTGATCGATGCGACGCTGAAGTCTGAAGCGTATGCGTTGACGTGGAAAAAGAAGGCCATCTCGTTGTCCACCTGCGCAGCTACGAGGCGCCCCTTGGGGTAGGCGTGCTTTGCAAGGATGGGGCAGATGGCGTCGTACCAGACCGCGGTCTCGTCGAAGAACTTGTCCGCAGCGTAGCTGAGCGCGGGAATCGGACAGGGCACCTGGGTAAGGACTGCTTTTGTTCCCTGGCCGTTCAAGGCCTGGAGCTCGGGATCCTCCAGGATCCTTCGGGGGTAGCCGAACCACGTCAATTCCGAATTGATTTGCGGGCCCGGCCGCACGACAATATTGAAGCCCTTCTTCTCGCAGAGAGTAAGGAAGGCATCGATGTCGTTGCTGGGGTTGACCTGCCCGAAGTCGAAACTGCCTTTCGTGATCTCGTGCACCTCCCAGGGAATGTAGATTGAGATGAACGTGAAGCCCATTCCCCGAACTTTTTCCAGAATGGTGTCCCAGAGGTTGCGTTCCAACCTCCAGTAGTGAGCAGCCGCCCCGTACATGGCTGTCGCTTCATTACCGATACGGAACTCATGGTCGACAGCGCTGATGGGCCTGGAAGAACCTTTCTTCGTCCGACTCGCCATATCCGCCTCCGTTTTCCAATATGATGGCGGGCAGGGGCGCCGCTTCGCGAGCAGCCGCCCGCCCTTTCACGACCGCTTTACATGCTCCTTCCCCGTCTTCCGAGCGCCACCGCGAGAATGATGATTGCGCCTCGAATAATGAGCTGCTGGCTGTACGCAAGACCCATGAGGAGCAGTCCGTTGTTGATGAGCCCGATGAGAAGGGATCCAATAACCGCTCCGACCACCGAGCCGATGCCGCCGCTGAGACTTGTCCCTCCAAGAATGACTGCCGCGATGACGGAGAGCTCGTCGCCCTGGCCCCACTGGAACCTCCCCGAGTGGAGACGTCCCGCGTAGAGCATTCCTCCCAGGGCCGCCGCAAGGCCTGAGATCATGAGCGCGATAAACTTGATTCTTTTGGTCTTGACGCCGCTGAACGACGAGGCAATTTCGTTTCCACCCGTCGCGAGCACCTGCCTGCCGTAGGGAGTCTTTCGAAGACCGACATGTCCGATGACAAGCGCCACGACCGTCCAGATGACGAGGGAAGGCACCGGCCCCGCATTTCCGGAGCCGAACACGTTGTTGAACAAATTGCTTGCAATCGGAACGGGCGCCGTGTCGGTGATCCACATGGCTATCCCGTTTCCGATTCCCAGCATCCCCAGAGTCACGAGGAACGATGGAATGAGGACCCTTGTCACCAGCACACCGTTCACGCATCCGACAAGAAGGCCGGTCAAGATGCCGGCGATGATGCCCGGGACGATGCCGAAACGATCCACCGTCATTGCCGTCGTGACCGACGCAAGGCCCGCCAGTGAGCCCACTGAGAGATCGATCTCTCCCGCCGCAATGACAAAGGTCATGGCCACGGCCATGACGGTGATCGTCGAGGTCTGGCGCACGATGTTGAGCAGGTTGTTGAGAGTGAGAAAGCCGCTTCCATAGAGTGAGATCGAGAACACGAGAAAAACAAGGAGGAAGCCGCCGTAAACGACGTATTGGCGCCAGTCAAAATGGGCTCGAGCAGCTCGTGTGCGATCCGATGAGGGGGTTTGGCTCATGATTTCAATTCCCTTGAATCAGGTGGTGCAGTGCCGCTTCGCTCTCAATTGTGCGGCGTTCCACTTCCCGCTCAAGTCGACCGCCGCGAATGAATGCGATGCGATCGCTTACGGCAAGAAGCTCCGGCAGCTCTGACGAAACAAGAAGCACGGCTTTCCCGAGGTCTCCGGCAAGGTGACGAATCAGCGCCATGATCTCCGTTTTTGCCCCGATGTCGACGCCCGCCGTCGGTTCATCCATCAGGAAGATGTCCGGTTCGGCTCCGAGCCATTTTGCTATCACCACTTTCTGCTGATTACCTCCCGACAATTGGCGTACGATCTTGAAAATCGATTCCGCCCGGATATCCAGGGCACGGACGTACTCCTCGACTTTTCTCCGGGCGGCGCGGTCATCGATGAGGCCGTTGTGCGTGAATTGACCCAGAAGAGGGAGCAGGATGTTATCCTTCAACATGTGATCCATGATAAGCCCCTGGACGCGACGGTCTTCCGGGATCATGGCGATCCCGGCTTTCATGGCGTCCGTTGGATTGCGGATTTCGACGGTATTTCCGCGGACACGCATCTCTCCTGAGGAAAGCTGGCGAACGCCAAAGACGGACTGCAGCAGCTCGGAACGGCCGCTTCCCATCAGGCCGACGAGCCCGATTACTTCCCCTTCGTAGAGCTTGAGGCTGATTCCTTTAACGCGCTCTCCTGAGACGACGTTCGCAAGCTCCAGGAGGGGCACCCCTGAACGGTCAATGCTCCGGGGCAGCCACTGAAACGACTGTTCCATCTTCCTGCCCACGATATGTTCGATCATTCGTTCGAGAGTGAGATTCCTGATTTCTTCGGTCGCAACAACCCTCCCGTCCCGCAGGATCGTCACCCTGTCGGCAACACGGAATATCTCCTCCATGCGGTGAGAGATGTAGATGATTCCGATTCCCCTTTCTTTGAGCTGCGCAATGATGTGGAAGAGTGAATCCGTCTCGCTTTTTGTGAGCGACGCAGTTGGCTCGTCCATGATCAGAACCCGGGCATTCTGGGAAAGAGCCTTGACGATCTCCGTCAATTGTTTGTAGCCCGCGCTCAAGGCACTCACGGGCAGGCGAGCGTCGACCTCGACGCCGATCCCTCGAAACAGCTCTTTCGTCGCCCTCTCGCATTCCCGATCGTTCAAGAGCCCGAGCTTGTTGCGGGCCTCGCGAGTCAAAAAGATGTTCTGAGACACGTTCAAGGTGGGTATCAGGCTGAACTCCTGGAATATCATTGCTATCCCGTGCTCTCTTCCACCGAGAGAAGAGCTCAGTCGGACGGGTCGCCCTTGTATCGTGATTTCCCCGACATCGGGGGAATGGACGCCTTCGAGGATCTTCATCAGGGTCGATTTCCCGGCGCCGTTCCCGCCCACGAGCGCGTGAACCTCTCCCTGCTTCAGATCGAAATCGACGCCGTCGAGAACTCGGACGCCGTTGAATGCCTTGGTGATATGACGCATACCGACAGCGAACGAGTCAGCTTCCATCCCGGACTTCCCCCGTGCACGCACGTCATTTTCAGGGTCCCTCGCGGCGAACGCCACGAGGGACCCTGTCGAAAAAGAGATTACTGATTCGAATTATACGCGTCGACCAGATCTTTTGGCGGCTCCTGGTGATAGACATCCTTCCAAGCAGCCAGGACGTTGTCCCGCATGACGGGAAGAGCGCTGAGAGCGACGTACGCGGGCGCTTTCTTGTGCAGCAGACCGTACGCGGCAAGCTTGGCCTCGGTCACGCCCTGGTCAAAAGGACGCTGGGCGCCCAGCCCCTTGATGATTCCCCCCTGCGCCATATTGATGGCGGCATTCAGTCCGAGATCTTCCGTCGAGACGATCAGGTCGTTGCGCTGCGCAGAGCGAGCGGCAGCCAGGACGCCTTCGGCGGGAACGTCCCACACTGCCCAGATCGCCTGCATGTCCTGGTATTTCGTCAGGAAGGCGGAAGCGGCCTTTTCGGCGTCCCCGGCGAAATCCGGGCCGACGATGCCCTGCTCAGCGAGGATCGTGATGCCAGGGTAGTCCTTTTGGATCGTTGTCTTGAAGCCTTCGTAGCGTTCTCGTGTCACAAAGAAATCCGCGCCGTGATAGATCAGCCCGATTTTTCCCTTGCCGTTCAGCGCAAGGGCCAGGAGGTGCGCGGCGGCGATTCCGTTGCCATAGTTGTCCGCCGACACCACGCTCACGTAGTCTTTCCCCTGCGTCATCCCGTACGGAACGTTATCCATGAACACGATGGTGACGCCCTGGGCGGCGGCGCGCTTATAGGCATCCGCTGTCGCCACGGGATCGGTCGGAATGGAGACGATGATGTTGGGTTTGCGAGCAAGGACGGTCTCAATGTCCGAGACCTGTTTTTCCGGCTTGAACTGCGCGTCTGTGACGGCGATGACGTTGATGCCCAATTGACCGAACTCATACTTGAGGCCCTCAGTCTGTGCGGTCGACCAGTCGTTCCCGCCATAGTGGAGCACGATCGCAGCCGTGGCGTGCATATTCTTGATCTTCTGCAGCTCGGCCGGACTCAGAGTGACAACGCTGGCGGGCGATGGATCCTCGTTGTGCGGGCCCTTGCTGAATACCTTACCGCTCATTCCCGCCAACGCGGCCTTGGGGTCCATTCCCTGCCCGTAGGCGGACAACACCGCGAAAATGAGCACGATCGCAATGAGCACCCATGTGCGATTCCTTCGTACCATGTCTCTGCCTCCTTGAAAGGTTTTTCCGAATCTCTCGCGATCTTTCGCTGCAAGCCTTATGCCAAGAGGAGATGAATGCTGCAGGTTTTATCTCCTTTATGGAGAAAGAGATAAAACAACCTGGGTCCGAGCAATTGACTGGAGACAAAGAAACGTGTATTGTTTTTGCACACTTTGTGCAGAATCAGGGGGATGTGTATACATGCCCAAGGGCACAATTCTCATCGTCGATGACAAAGTAAAGCTCTGCAAGATCCTTGCCCAGGATTTCGAAAACGTTGGATATGCCTGCCTCTACGCTACGAATGCTGCAGAGGCGATAAACTCTTTCCTCGCGAACAACGTCCAGGTCGTTGTCCTGGACCTCAAACTGGGTGATGAAGATGGGCGCGATGTTTTGCGCTCCCTCATGGACGTCAACAACAGCATTCCCGTGATCATGGTGACGGGATACGCGACGATCGAAAGCGCCGTCGAGGCAATCAAGATCGGCGCGTTCGACTACATACAAAAGCCCGTGAACTTCACGAAACTGCAGCGCGTAGTGGAAAATGCCCTGAGCAACTTCCGGCTCAAGGAGGAAAACAGCAACCTCAGAAGCAGACTCCTCGATTCCTCAAGCCCGATCATTTCCAGAGACCGGGGAATGCTTGCAATCCTAAACAAGCTCACAAGACTTGCGAAAACCGATTATCCGATCCTGCTTTGCGGAGAGAGCGGGACGGGGAAAGAGCTGTTCGCGGACTTCGTTCACATGCAGTCCCACCGAGCTGCCTCCAAGCTGTTCAAGCTGAACTGCGCCTCCCTTCCCGATTCCCTTCTGGACAATGAGCTTTTCGGGCACGACAGGGGGGCCTATACGGGCGCAGACTCGAACTTCGCAGGCATTTTCGAACGCGCGGACAAAAGCTCGCTCTTTCTGGACGAAATCGGCGACATGCCGCTCGAAATACAAGCGAAAATCTTGCGAACCTTGCAGAACCATGAGGTCAGGCGACTCGGCGGGAAGGAGACGTATCGGGTGGACGTACGCTTCATTGCGGCAACAAACAAGGACATCCGATCGCTGGTGAGAGAGGGACGATTTCGGGAAGATCTCTTCTACCGGCTGAATGCAGCGACGATGCAGATCCCGCCTCTGAGGGACCGCAGGGGAGATGTCCCTCTCTTGTTGCACCATTTTCTGGCGGAGCACGCGGGGGGAGATGTGCTGGAATCGAAGAAGATTGATCCATCCGTCATGGAGATGCTTACCTCCTACCAGTGGCCAGGGAACATACGGGAGTTGAAGAACGTCATCAATTTCGCGGCCACTATCGCCAACAGACCCAGCATCTCCCTCGAGGACCTGCCGCCCTACCTGCTCACCGAGACGGACCAGAGCGAGAGAACGAACGTCCGTGAAAACATAGAGCGCAACCTGATCCTGGAAGCGCTCAGGAAAACCAATTTCAATAAAAAGAAATCAGCTGAAATTCTTCACTTCAGCCGGCGGACACTCTACAACAAGCTGGAGAAGTATGGCATTGGCAGCTAAGGCAATGGAGCTTATCAGCGTACGGAACATCCATCTTTCGTATGGCTCCGTCGTAGCTTTGAGAAATATCACCATGACGGTCCACAGAGCCGAGATCCATGCCATCGTCGGAGAACATGGGGCGGGCAAATCGTCTCTCGCGCAGGTTATCGGCGGTTTCCAGAAGCCGGATTCAGGTTCCATTGTCCTTGGTGGCAGAACATACGGAAATCTAACGCCCGACATCGCCTGCAGGCACGGCATTCAGATCATCACGCAGCACAACCCTCTCGTCGACGACTTCTCGGTTGCGGAGAATATCGTGATCGACGGAAAGATGGGCATCCTTCCCGTGATCACCAGCGCCGGTTCTGTCCGAAGGGCCAGGAAGTTCGTGGAAAAACTTCGGGTGACAATCGATCCGACCTCACTCGTGAGGAATCTCAACAGGTCGGATCGGGCGCTCGTCGACATTCTCAAGCACCTTTATCCGGATCCGACCCTCCTGGTCCTCGATGAGACGCTTGAGAATCTCTCCAACGAGTACCGTCAGAAGATCGTCGCGATCCTGAACGAGCGAAAGGCGGAGGGCAAATCCATTCTCTTTATCACGCACCGCATTGACGATATCTACAATTTCGCGGACCGGGTCACGATTTTGCGCGACGGGGAAATCCTGACCACCGACAGCGTGGGCAACATAGACAAGATCATGCTCATCCGCCTTGCGTACACCCATGCCTTGACGGGGAAGCAGGTCCAGACTGACAGCGACTTTTCCCAATTTCTGAAATACAACGAGGCCATTCTCTTCGATCTGCCAATTAACCTCATCGTCGTGGATCGCGAGAACAGGATCAAGCTCCTCAATGCGCTCGCAAAGGACCTGTTCGGCTTCAAAGACGGCGGATACGCCGACACGCCCCTGCGCGACATCTTCCCAAAGGGAAATGGGGAATGTCTCCAGCTCATTCAGAAAGCAACATCCTTGCGGCATCAAAGCTCATACTACCATGTCCCGTTGAGGCTCAAGGGTCAGGACACGATCAACACGGTGATCGTGTACCCCATTTTCGACGCCTCCAGTCTCATCGGAAACATCGTTATCATCAATGACATCACGAAACAGGAGAAACTTCGCGAACAAGTCGTCCTGTCCGAAAACCTCGCCTCGGTCGGTCTGCTCGCCGCCGGCGTGGCCCATGAGATCAACAACCCGCTCGATATCATGACCTACCACCTCGAGAATATCCGCTTCAATGCAAAAAGCCCGACCGTCCGAAACTCCGTCAAAGCGGTTGAGGAAGAGGTGAGCTCAATAGCTCAGATCGTCGGCAATCTGCTCACTTTCTCCGACAAGACGAAGAAAGTGAAGGAAGAGTTCGACATCGTCGCCCTCGTCGGCGACCTTGTGCGACTCATCGCGTACAATGCCAAGAAGAACGGGATTGCCGTTTCCTTCGACGCACCACGGGAGGCTTTGCCGGTCGAAGCGAACCGCACTGAAATGAAGCAGGTCATCCTCAATCTCGTGAAGAACAGCTTCGAAGCGATGCCCGAAGGGGGAAGGCTCGAGATCACCATCGAGCGGAAAAGAATCAAAATGTCTGACCGCTGCTCGATCACCTTTGATGACACAGGGAGCGGCATTGACGAAGGCGCCTTGAAGGACATTTTTCTTCCATTCTATTCAACGAAAAACGACACGGGACGGAATGCCGGACTTGGTTTGTCGATCTGTTACAGCATTGTCAAGAAATGTGACGGCTCGATCTCAGCGGAGAATCGGCGCGAAGGCGGCTGTCGGTTTGTCATTACGCTCCCGATTGCCCGATAGTCATTGCGCTTCCAGGCTTTCCCGCAGGCTCACGGTAATCGCGATGACAACAATGACGCCCAACGCGATCGTCCGGTTGGCCCCCGAAAGTCCGATGAGAAGCAGGCCATTGTTCAGCATACCCATCACGATGGACCCGACGATAGCGCCAATGATGGTCCCCCTCCCGCCGGAAATACTTGTGCCTCCGATGATCGCGGCCGCTATTACCGTCATGACATCGGATTCACCCAGGGTGTAGCGGGCGCTGTGAAGCCGTCCTGCGTAGAGTATTCCAGCAAATGAGGCCGTGAGACTGCAGATGACCAGCGCCGCGACGCGGGTGGCGTCCGTGCGGATGCCTGAATATCGCGCCGCGGAGCGGTTTCCTCCGGTAGCCAGGACTGCGCGACCAAAAGTGGTGTGCTTGAGAAGCATATGCCCGATGAGGAGAATGACGACTGTCCACAAGAAGAGGGTCGAGACGGGACCGACATCTCCGGATCCGAAGTAGAAATTGAAGGATTCGTTCAGGATCGGAATCGATTCGGAGTTCGTAATCGACATTGCCAGCCCGCTCAGAACACCGGCCGTTCCCAGTGTCGTCAGGAAGGCGGGAACTCTCGCTTTCGTCGTGATGAAGCCGTTCACAAGGCCGGTCATCACGCCTATGCCGAGGCTCGCCAACAAGGCGAGGGGAATGCTGTGGAGACGCGAAAGCACGACGGCCGTCGTCAGAGCCGAGAGAGAAACGAGTGAGCCAATGGACAGATCGATTTCTCGGGCTGCGAGCGCGAAGGTCATGCCGACAGCCATGATGGAAACGACGGCCGTCTGGCGCAGAATGTTCATCAGATTGAAAAGAGAAAGGAAGCCCCGATCGTGGATGGTAATGGAAAAAAACAAGAGGGTCGCGACAAAACTGAAATAGACGAGATTTTGTCTGAAGGAACGCACGGAGGATGCAAGTTTCGCGCGGACCACGATAGAGAGTGTAAGTCATCCCGTACCGTTCAACAACCCATCTTCAAGCTGGAGAGCTTGTCATTCACCTCAGGGTGAGCTAGAATCTTGCATCATCATGATAGAAGAAATCCTATTCGAGACGTTCGAGCGCCCGCACCTTGACGCTCGCCTGAGCTGGCGCTGTCCTCCTTCGACATGGTCGATAGCCAATTCTCGTCTTACAATCATGCCGGACGCAAAAACCGATTTCTGGCAGAAGACTCATTATGGCTTTGAAGCGGACAACGGTCACTTCCTCTTCATGCGGCAGGAAGGCAATATCATTCTGAGCGCCAAGGTGAAGCTTTTTCCTGTTCACCAATACGATCAAGCCGGCCTCATGGTACGGTTCTCGCCTCAGTGCTGGCTGAAAACATCGGTTGAGTTCGAGCCCGATGGTCCCAGTCGGCTGGGAGTCGTAGTTACCAATGAGGGTTATTCGGACTGGTCGACGCAGGATTTTTCTGATCTTGCCGATCAGCTCATTTTCCGGATCAGGCGCGAAAAAGACGATTTCTTCGTGGAATGCTCTCATGGGAGAGGTCGAGACGGAGCCCCTGAGGTATGGAGCCAGCTGAGAGTCGCGCATCTTCACCTTCCGAACGGCGCTGCAATGGAGTGTGGTTTGTATGCATGCAGTCCAAAAGACAAGGGTTTTCGCGCGGAGTTCAGTCTTCTCAAAATAGAAAAAGCGAACTGACGGACAGGAAATCACCATGTTGAAAAACCTCGATCGAGAGGCTCGACGGCTCTACTTTCTTCTCCTGACCTGCTTCGCGCTCTTTGGTCTGATCTTTACGGTTGCAGGTGCGGCGCTTCCACAAATCATCGCGAGCTTCGGCTGGTCCTACACCTTGACGGGCCTCGTCCTGGCTGCAAGCGCCATGGGATATTTCCTCTCCTCCTTCCTGAGCGGATTTCTTTTGCAGCGCTTGCCTCCCCGGCTCATCATGGTGGTCGGGCTCTTGCTCGGCGGCGTGTGTATGTCCCTCTTTGTACGATGGCCCTCGCCGTGGCTGAACCTTTTACTGAATCTAGGAATCGGCGCGTGCCAGGGGGTAATGGAGGTCGTGACGGACCTCGAGGTCATTCACATGGAGCAGAAGGGTCAGAGCAGGCTCATGAACCTCATGCATGCCTTCTTCTGCGTCGGGGCCATTCTTGGGCCATCCGCCGTGGGATATATTCTGGCAGCGAAGCTCCCCCTTGTCTCGATATTCATCGCATCAGCCGTCCTTTCCGGAGTTCTAGCGGTTCTTTTCGCCGTGACCCGGTTCCCCCTCGTGAAGCATGAGCGAAGGCAAGCTGAGCGCACCCAAGTGCGGCTTTTACGGGAGCCTTTGCTTCTGCTCGTGACCGCAGCGCTTCTGGTTTATGTCGGGACGGAAATCGGCGTTTCCTCCTGGTCGTCCATGTACGTCGTAAAGGTGATCGGAATGCCAGCCTCGACCGCCGCCTTCGCGGTGGCGCTATTCTGGTTCGGGCTCTTTGTGGGAAGGCTGGGGATTTCGTTCGGCTACCTGGGAGATCGGCAGGAGCTGCTCATGGTTGCGCTGTCCACGTTGTCTGCGGCCGCTCTTGTTGCGGTGCTGCTCGCGCGATCCGCGGCGACGGTGGGCGTGGCCATCTTTATCGCCGGGCTTGGATGCTCCGGGTTTTACCCTCTTGGGATGTCCCTGCTCGGCAAGCATCTCAAGAGCGGCGTCGCAGTGGGAACGGCAGCGACCGGGGGAGCGGCAGGTTCCATCGCTTTTCCGTTCGTAATGGCACTCATCTCGCAGAGCGCCGGCATCAGGAACGGCTTCTGGTTCTACCTGGGCATGAACGTCCTGCTCGTGATCCTTGCAATCTTGCTTGTACGGCTCGTCAGGCGCAGAAACCCGGCGAGAGCGCGGTAGGTCATGATATAATCCTGCCAGATTGAATGTTTGTTTCAGAAAGGAACTCTGCAAGGAGGCAAGGCATGACCAGCTCCTCCCCACCCGTCGACTATCAGAAAGTCATGGACAATATGCAGGAAGGCTTTGCTCTCCTCCAGAGAGCCGATTTTCGATTCGTCGCCGCGAACCCGGCATGCATCTCACAAATCGGGTTGAAGAGAGATGACGTGATCGGCAAAACCATGCGCGAACTGGCGCCGGCCTGGGATCCTGCCATCGTTGCGCGCTACGAAGAGCTCGCGCGAGGCGGGTTGCCATTTGATTTCGAGCACCGGAGCTCCCTGTCCGGTCGCTGCCTTTGCGTTCGGGCTTTCCCCATATCACCGGACATGATTGCTACGATTTTCGAGGACATAACGGAACGAAAGCGGGCCGGCCAGGCGCTTCATGACAGTGAAGAACGCTATAGACTTCTTTTTGGTTCCATTAATGACGCAATTCTTGTCCATCCCTTCCATGAGGATCTTGAACCGGAAACCTTCGTGGAAGTTAATGACGCCGCATGCAGACTGCTGGGATACAGCCGGGAAGAACTGCTGCGAATGAGCACCCAGGATATCGACGGTCCGGAAGGTCTTCCCCCGATACCGGAAGCAATGGCCAGGCTGCGTGCGGAAGGACAGGCAGTCTGGGAGGGAGTGCACCGCCACAGGAGCGGCCGTAAGATTCCTGTCGAGATCAGCAATCGCCTTTTTGAAATGGACGGAAAGCCCATGATTCTCGCGACCATTCGCGACATCACCGAGCGCACGAGGGCAGATCAGGCTCTGAAGGAAACCGAAGAGAGGTATCGTCAGCTTGTCGAGCTTTCCCCGGACTCGATCCTCGTTCACCGGGAAGGCAAGATCGCTTTTGCAAACTCCTCAGCCCTGGAGCTGTTTGGTGCGCCAGAGGCAGGCGCTTTGATCGGCAGAGATGTGCAGGACCTTGTGCACCCGGATTTCCGGAAGATCGTGCGAGAGCGCGGGCGCATAATACAGATGGAGGGAAGGTCGGTTCCGCGTCAGGAGCAAAAGTGTCTGCGGTTGGACGGAACTGCGTTTGACGTGGAAGTCTCTTCCGCGCCGATTATCTATGACGGGGTGCGTTCATCCCTGACCATGATTCGAGACATCAGCGAGCGCAAGCGCGCGGAGCAGAAGCTGCACCGGCGTGTCGAGGAGATGACCGCGTTTCAGGCGACACTGCTTGAAATCACCACACCACACGATCTCTCCCGGCTGCTGAATATAATCGTCGAGCGCGCCGTGAATCTGCTCCATGCGGAGGGAGGCGGGCTCTATCTCTGCGATCCGAAGCAGGAAGTGGCGCGTTGCGCGGTAAGCTACAACATCCCCGTCGATTATGTCGGCACCATCCTCAAATATGGCGAAGGCGCCGCCGGTGTGGTTGCCCAGACAGGAAAGGCGTTGCTCATCGACGACTACACTGCATGGCCGGGAAGAGCGGAGCCTTTTGAGGCCGCCAGCCCGTTTCGGGCCGTCGTATCGGTTCCTCTGCTCTGGCAGGGCCAGGTTACCGGTGTGATTCATGCGCTGAGATTCGGACAGGGTGATTCCTTCAGCCAGACCGATCTCGAGGTGTTGTCCCTCTTCGCCAACCATGCCGCCATCGCGGTGGAAAACGCGCGGCTTTTCAACGGGTTGGAGAGGGAGCTTTCCGAGCGGAAGAGGATGGAGGCGGAGCGGGAAGCGGCGCTGCAACGGCTCGAGTTCGTCCTCGGCGCAACGAAGACGGGGTTGGATATCGTCGACGCCGACTACAACGTGCAGTACGTCGACCAGACGCGAAGGAATGCGCTGGGTGAATATCGCGGCAGGAAGTGCTACGAGTACTTCCGAAGCGAAACAGGCCCGTGCAGCGGCTGTGCCATGGTACAGGCCCTGGTCACGCATGAAGTCGCCGTTGTAGAGCAAACAGCCGTGGACGGGAGGCCCATCCAGGTCACGGCGATGCCGTATCAAGTCGCATCAGGTGAATGGATGGTGGCGGATGTCACCGTCGACATAAGCGACAGGAAACAGGCGGAGCTGGAGCGACTCGAGCTGGAACGGCGGATACTTTCCGCGCAGAAGCTCGAAGGTCTTGGCATCCTGGCAGGTGGGATCGCCCACAACTTCAACAATTTTTTGACCGTCATCCTTGGGTACGCGGACCTTCTCAGAGACAAGCAGCCGGGAGAAACTGATTTCAAGGCCGCCGTCCAGGAGATCATCAAGGCCGGTTTGCGGTCCCGCGACATGATAGGCCAGTTGCTCGCAATGGGACGCAGACAGAGGATCAACCTTGTGCCAATGGACCTGAACGAGGTTGTCGCGGGGTCGCGCGCGATTCTGCGCCAGGCAGTTCGCGAAAACGTGGAGCTGGAGCTTCATCTGTCGCCGTTTGCCTGCCCGGTCATGGCAGACGCGGGACTGATTGAACAGGTTCTGCTCAATTTTGCGTTGAACTCGCAGGATGCCATCCCTCGGGATGGGACTGTGACTTTTGCAACGTCCGAAATAGCGCTGGATGAAGAGACGGCACGGCGTCACGGGAACAGCGCCCCGGGGCGATATATCCTTCTGTCTGTCAGTGATACCGGCGTCGGCATGGATCCGCAGACAAAGGAAAAAATCTTCGATCCGTTCTTTACGACGAAAGAACAAGGCAAAGGCACGGGATTGGGTCTGTCAACTGTTTATGGAATCGTGAAGCAGCACGGGGGAAGCATTGAAGCGGAAAGTGAGCCTGGCCGGGGGACCCGATTCGTCGTTTTCCTGCCCCGGACCGATGTTCCGATTCAGCCGGCGGAAGATGCCGGCCCTCAGACCGAAAAGGCAGGCAAGGAAACGCTGCTCCTCGTTGAGGACCAGGATTCTGTTCGGGTGCTCGTGAGAGAGCAGCTGGAGAACCTCGGCTACACGGTGCTCGAAGCCCCCGACGGGCCGACGGCGCTCAGAATAGCCGCAAGGCACCAGGGAGATCTCAATCTGTTGCTGACCGACGTTGTCCTGGCAGGCATGAATGGGAGAGAGCTCTATGAGCACCTCAGACGCGGGCATGAGAAAATGAAGGTTCTGTACATGTCGGGATACGCCAATGACGTTCTGGCGAATCACGGGCTGCCGGAAGAGGGTGTGGAGTTCCTGCAGAAGCCATTCGATGGCAAAACGCTTGCCGCAAAGATACGGGAGGTGCTGGAAAGGGCCTGACATCTGATAGTGTTCTGAGGGCATTGCGCTGGTTCTCTCAGAGCACCGAAAAATAGACGGCTCCAACAGCCTGCGCGAATTGCGCGACAGTGTAGTGGCCATCATCGCGCAGTTGACGCATGAGGTCCGTTGCCGCCAGGTTGTCGTCAGCGACCTCGATGACGAGATCCGGGGAAACACGCGCGGCGCCCTCCTTGATGAGTGCCATGCACGCGGGGTCCTTCACGACTCGACCGAACAGGACGGGACGCATGACGCGCATTCCGAGTATCTGCTTCGCTTCCCGACACGTCACGGCAAGATACTCGCCAATTTCCCGAAAGACATCGCGGATCGTTTCATCGCTCCCCGCTGCCGCAAGGCGCATGAGGAACTCGAGCAATGGCTTTCGCATGTCCCGGGGATCGGCGGCTATGGATACCGTTCCATCCTTCAGGGCCAGGTAGCCATCCTTGAAGAGCTGGTCATAGAGATCGGGCCTGTTCTTGCTGAAATACTTGAGCGCCAGACGGAAGACGCCGCTCTGGCACACGTACTTCTGAACTGTACCGGCAAGCCCGGTGTTGAAGTTGTTTATGCTTCGCGGATCGTCCGCGCCGAATCCCTGCTCGGGGAGACTGCCGAGATCGATGATGTAGTTGTAGACCTCGAGGGGGATTTCCGGCAGGCGTCCGGCGGGGTCGAGCCATCCCGTGCCCAGCTCGGTCCCCAGCGTAAACGCGATGATCCCGTCGTCGGAGTTCCGCTGCCCTGAAACAGCCCCCTCGAGCGCCGCCGTGAACGCCGCCATGGGTCCGTCGTTGATATTTCGGAACCTCCCCCCGGGGCGGCAAAACGCTGAAAGCTTTCGGTCCAGGTTCGTTATCTGGGCGAAATCGGATTCGAAGTCGATGGCGGGGTTACCTCTGATTCCCCTCGTCTTGTACACCTCGCCTCCAACGATCTTGTTTCTCACCACGACATCGGGGAAGCACATGCCGATGGCGTCCAGCCCCGCCAGATCAGGACCGAGGTGCGTTTCCACTTTCTCTACTGCAGTGCTGATCTCCTCTTCGCGCGCCCCAGCATCTGCCGCAGAATCGAGCCAGGACGAGAGGGTTGCGCGCCGTTCTACGGCGGAGATGCGCTCTACCGCCGCGCGCGCCCGTGCCCACCGTGCAAGAAGTACGATGGGGTCAACGAGCTGACGAGATTCGGTGAACCGGGCTGGGAACCAATCGTATTCCTTGTATCCGACGATGCGCCCGTCGACACACACGATCAGCTTGATGTCGGTTCCCCCAATGTCCATCCCGACTGCCGAAGCTCCCGCCAGGCGGCCGGGTATTTCCTTCAACGTGACGCTCAGTGGTGGTCCGAAGAAAGGCGCTTCCCCGGCCGGTGAGATTGGTTCAAGATCGATATCCTCTATTATGAAACGGAACGATGCCGTCGGCGTGGTCGCCCCGTCCAGTGCGTCTGTCATCCGTTCCGCGACGTTGAGGCAGCGCCCGTATCCTTGACGGCGTTTCTTGGCCACGCCTGTGCAGAAACTGTCGTCGAGCGTCGACAGCAGGGCCGTGATGCCCTTCTCAGCGGAGGGCCGGTGGAACGTCAGCGATCTGCCGCCGTACGTTGAGAGGATGTTATAAACCCGTGCCTCCAGATATCTGCGTATGAACGCTGACTGATCCGCGCTGGCAGCATCAGGTCGCGGCAGGAAAAGCGTGAACTCCCGGGCCTCCGGCTGGTCTGCCGAGCATAGCTTCAGTCGGACCGGGACTGCATCGGAGTGACCATCCAGGACGTCGCTGACATCGGTGATGTAGACCGGGCGTCCGCTCGATGCGGCTTCAAGGAAGGAATCGATTCGCTCAACCAGGCTCTTCTTGCTCATCGAAAACCTTTTTCACTCCGGCGCCTCGCAGCACTTGCCTGAACGCCGCCAGCTCCACCGGCGAATAGCGCCGTGAACCCTCGGGGAACGCCCATCTCCGCCCGAGGCGCCGGTATTTCGCTTCCGCAAAGGGATTGAAGTTCAACAACTCCACAGGGGGCTGCCGTTCAAGGCCGGCGACAATTCGCGCTATTCCTTTCAGGTTGGATTCAGTCGCCGTGAATCCCGGAATGAGCGGTATCCTCACAACGACATTCGCTCGAATACTGACAAGGTACTGGAGGTTCCGGAGAATGAGTTCGAGGGGCCACCCCAGCAATTCCCGGTGCTGGCCCTCGTCGGCGAGCTTGATATCCACGAACACCTCATCCGTCACCCGAGCCATCGTTTCGACGTGACGCAGCGGCGCGGCCAGACTTGTCTCGATGGCAGTGCCTGCTCCCGTCCGCCGGCAGCCATCGAGCACTTCGATGGCAAACTCAGGCTGCAGGAGCGGCTCCCCCCCGCTTAATGTCACTCCCCCCGATGATACCTTGAAGAAGGTCTGGTCGCGGAGCAGCTCGGCGATTGCCTGCTCCGAGCTTATCTCCCGCGCATCGAACGCCATTGCGCCAGTCGGGCATGCGTCTATGCACTTGCCGCACTTTGTGCACCGCGCTTCTTCAATGCGGACATCGCGAGCTGAATCGACTGCGGACAACGCCGACTCCGGACAGTCGTGGAGGCATGTTCCGCAGCCGATGCATTTCGCGGCTCCATGGAACAGCCGCTGCCCGGGGACCATACCCTCGGGATTGTGGCACCAGGGGCAACGCAGGGGGCATCCCTTGAGAAAAAGCGTGCTCCGCAGGCCCTGCCCGTCGTGGATGGAGAACCGTTTGCAGTCGAATACCCAGCCGGTGGTCATGATGACAGGGCGTGAGTCGTGCGCGCGATGATCTCCTCCTGCAGGTCAGCCGCCAGCTCAGTATAGTACGCGGTGTATCCGGCCACCCGCACTGTGAGGTTCCGGTACTGGTCGGGGTTCTCGCGCGCGGCCCTCAAGTCCGCTTCGTTGATTACGTTGAACTGCACATGACTGATCTTCAGGCGAACGAACCCGCGGAGGAATTGCGAAAAGGCTTTCAGTCCGCGCGCGTCCGCAAACAGCTCGGGAGAGAATTTCAGGTTCAACAGAGTTCCGTTGCTGCCGACCTTCGAATCGACCCGAGCGACTGATTTCAGCACCGCGGTTGGTCCGTTCATGTCCCTGCCGTACAGCGCGGACATCCCTCCGTCGGCAAGCGGCGTTCGCGCCCTCCGACCGTCAGGAGTCGCGCCGACGTTCTGACCCATTGGCACGTGCGCCGACACCGTGTACAGACCGGTATGGTACCGCCCCCCCCTTCGGTTCGTGTACTTCCGCAGCCCCTCCGCGAATACCCTCACCCACGTGTGCGCCAGCTCGTCGACCCACTCTACATCGTTGCCATACTTTGGCGCCTTGTTCACGAGGCGATGCCGGAGGATCTCGTCGGACTGGAAGTCGGTTTCCATGCCCCGCAGCACTTCCTCCGCGGTCACCGCCTTCTGGTCGTACACGAGCTTCTTGAGGGCGGCCAGGCTGTCGGCGACATTGGCCGGCTGGATGGCCTGGATTCCCGAAAGGTTGTAGTGGGCTCCGCCGCGCGTGACGTCGATCCCCTTGTCGATGCAGTCACGGATGACGGATGAGAGGAACGGTGTGGGCAGCAGCTCGCCGTGGATCCGGTCCACGATGTCGCAGCAGCGGATCATGCGCTCGGTGAAGTGCTCGATCTGCCGCGCGAACGCCGTTTCGAGCTGCTGGAAAGTGTGGAAATCAGAAAGCGTCCCGAGGTTCAGCCCGAGAGGCTCGCGGTCCACAAGGCAGAAGCCGCCCGTCAGCGTCAGCTCGAGCGCTTTGACGAGGTTGAACATGGCCGCGTCGCTCCAGCCCAGGTTGTTCCCGTGTGTCGTCAACTCCACGCAGCCCACGATGGCATAGTTGCGCGCGTCGGCCTCGCTGATGCCAACCCCCCGCAGCGCCGGAATCACCGCCTCGTCGCTGAACACCTGAGGCATTCCGCTTCCTTTTCCAATGACCCGAGAACACGCCATGAGCAGGTCGTCAGGGCTGCCTTCGAACAGTCTGGCGGAGAGATTGGGCTGGGAAAGGCCGATCAGCTCTTGGGCCCTGAGGAAAAGGAAAGACAGTTCATTCGACACATCCCGGCCGGCGTCGTCCTGGCCGCCGAAGGCAACGTTGAATCCGATGGGGAATCCCGCGAAGTATTTTGCGCTGTGCGAATTGCGCAGGTAGACGATCTGGTTGAACTTGAGCCAAAGAGCGGATACCAGCTCCAGGGCGCCCGGCAGGTCCAGAGCGCCCGAGTCCAGGTCGGCTCGGAAATACGGGTACAGGTACTGATCCATGCGGCCTGGAGAGAACGAGGAAGCGTTGGATTCCATGTGAAGGATCACAAAAAGGAACCAGACCGATTGAAGGGCTTCGCGGAACGTCCGAGGCGGACGGTCGGCCAGGCAGTCGCAGACGTGCGCCACGCTGGTAAGCTCGTCAACGGCGATCTCCGACGGCCCGCTGGCCAGTTCTCGTGCCAGTGCCGCGTACCGCCGCATGAGGGTGCGAGCGCCGTCCAGGCTGAGAACCACGCCTTCGTAGAAACGGTCTGGATCGCCCCGTGTGCGGGCCCGGTCCTCCGCCTCCCGCTGAAGTCCGGCCGGTCCCAGGCGCAGCCACGCCTCCGTGTCCGGGCAGATGTGGCCTTGGGCGTGATCCTTCTGGTTGATCTTCACGACGCGGGCGATTGCGTCGACCTCCTTACCGATCTCTCTCCTGACGGCATCCTCGAGGGTGCGACCGGACCAGTGAGGGAGGATCTCGTCACGGAAAGTCCGAATGTCCTCCGGGCGCACGTTGAACCGATCCTGCTCGCGGGTCGGGAGCTGCTCTATTTCCTTGTCCACCCAAGAGATGCCGGCTTCGGGGAACACCACGCCGGCCCGGACGCCGGCAGTCCGGTTGCCGACAATGAGCTCTCCGCGGTCAATCCGGATCTTCATTTCGGTCAAGCAGGAGCGGAGAGATTTCGCCCGGCGGATGTTGACGGGCTCCCCCTCCGTCTCACGGTACACCCGCGTGATTATCCTCGCCTGCTCAATGGAAAGGAACCGCGGCTCGGCCAACAGGGATTGCTTCAACTCCTCGATGCGCCCGCTCAACGGAAGCCGGGCTATCTCTGCAACGTACTCGCGCATATCATCAACAGCGTATCCCACGTCGAGGGCAGGAAACAACTCAAAAAACTGACGAGAAGGTGAATAAAAGTGAAGCGCGATCAAACGCCGAGCTGCTTTTTGCGGAACCCTCTCGGAGATAAGCCCGTCTCCTTCTTGAAAGCGCGGGAGAAATATCTCGCGCCGTCGAAGCCGACATGCTCGGCGATTTCCTCCACGGTGAAGCGCCGATCGAGAAGGAGAAGCTTGGCTTTGTCGATCCTGACGAGGTTGCGGTAGCGCATCGGTGTTACGCGCATCCTTCGCTTGAAGACACGAAAGAGGTACGATGGACTCACTGAGATCGTTTGCGCGAGCGTCTCGATGCCGAAGTTGCCCGTGTAATGCTCATGGATATAGCTGAGACACCGTTCGACCTGCGAATCGTTCTCACGGGACGGCTCGCGGCAGCCCTGCCTGATCAGAAGGAAAAGAGTCTTGAGACAGGAGGCAATTACGTCGTCCGCCAAGGCGCGATTTCCGGTGAACTCGAGGTAGATGATCTCGAAAAGCTCCCGCATGGTGCCCCGCACGTCTTTGAGCTTGATTGCGTGATCGAACGCCGGACAGGGGCCCAGCTCGGCCCAAATGCAGATAATCTCCTGCCGGCTGTCCATATCGAGGTGTTCCTGGTGGGAGAGGCCAGGCGGATAGACAACGACGTCGAAAAGGGAGATGTCGATGGATTCATGACCGGCGTCGATTTTCGCCTTTCCCTCTATGAAAAAGATGAGCTCGAAATATGGATGTGAATGTCTTTGAAAGTTCCAAATGCTGCTCCGGCCGTCGAATCGCTCGCACCATTTTGCAATCGCGTGGTCAAAGCAGAGACTTTCCAAAAAAGTTGATATCGATTCGTCCGGCATGCGCCCGGCCTCTCACCGAGCGCAGATTACCACGACAGCTCAAAAGGAGAAAGGTCGCCGGCCAGCGTTTCGGTTCACTTTTGTTCACCTATTGGATAGTTATGGCCGTTTCACCTCCGACCGGATAACTTAAATGGTACGCAATTATGGAGGAGGCTCGATTATGAATGAAAAATATCTTGCCAAGGACTAAAGAAACATGCATAATCAAACGGTTTCATATGAAGCACTTTGATGTTTCATATCAATTCAAGGGAGGTGCCGGATGGCAAGAATGAAGAGAGTCTTAATCATCGGGATGGTGTTGCTGTTAGCGGTGGCTTTCGGAGCGAGCGCTCAAGCCAAGTTGGTCAAGGCGGCGTTCGTCATCTCGAACGCGGCCAATGAGTCACAGGCGTTCTCGTCGAAGCAGTTCCTCAAGTTCGGATCGCAGTACGGCTTCGACATGTACACCTTCGACGCGAAGGGTGACACCCAGGCCGAGTCGCAGATCGTGACGAACTGCATCGCGCAGAAGTTCAAGGTCATTTTCCTGAACCCGAACGACATCAGCGCCATTGTCCCCGCCATCATCAAGGCCAAGGCGGCTGGCATGATCGTGGGCATGTTCTCGTCTGACCTCGCGCCGGAGAACCAGAAGTATCGTGACTTCTACGCGGGGGTCAACGATACAATGGCAGGCCAACAGGCTGCCCAGGCATTCATGAAGCACTTCCCGAGCGGAGCCAAGATCGTGGAGATCGGCGGCCAGGCGGGTCACGACGCCCAGATCAAGCGACATGATGGTTTCAACGGCGCCCAGGGGATCAAAGGTTCGAATATCCAGGTCCTCGACTACAAGGCCTGCCAGCAGTGGGCGACCGACCAGGCGCAGGCAATCATGGAAGATGACATCGTGAAGTACGGCAACGATATCCAGGGCGTGTTCGTCCATTGGGACAACGGAGCAACCGGCGTGATCCAGGCGGCCAAGGCCGCGGGCATCTCGGGCCTGTACATCGTCGGAGTAGACGGCAACCGCGCCGGCTACTACCAGGTTCAGAGCGGCGACCAGGCGGTCAGCATCGCCCAGGACTTCGTGCTTATGACCAAGACGGACCTCGGGCTCGCTCGAGACGTCCTGGCCGGCAAAAAGATTAAGCAGATCAACTACGTCCCGCTCTTCGTCGTCGACAAGAGCTCCATCGCGAGCTTCGATCCGCCGGAGTGGTAGGATCCGCATAGTCTGAAAGGGCTCGTTCCGCCCCTGGCGGGACGAGCCTTGTTCCTGTAACCTGCACACAAGGATTTGGCCATGGCAGAAGGCGCTAATGAGGTTATTCTGTCCATCAAGGACGTGAGCAAGTCTTTCCCCGGGGTCAAGGCCCTGGATCGGGTCTCCATCGATTTCCGGCGCGGCACGGTGCACGGCATCGTGGGCGAAAACGGCGCGGGCAAGTCGACGTTGATGAAGATCCTGTCCGGCGTCTACCAGAAGGACGGCGGGACGATCGAGTTCGACGGGGCGCGCGTCGAGCACACAACCCCGCACCAGTCCATGCAGAGCGGGCTGGCGATCATCTACCAGGAGCTCAACCTCGTCAACACGATGAGCGTCGGGGAGAACGTTTTCCTCGGCCGGTTCAAGGAAATGAAGGGCATGAGGGGCACTCATGCCAAGGCGCGGGAGCTCCTGGACAGCATCGGCAGCGCGGTGCCCACCACGAGGCTGGTATCCGAGCTCTCCGTCTCGGAGAAGCAGATGGTGGAGATCGTCAAGGCGCTCTCCTTCAGCTCCAAGCTCATCATCATGGATGAGCCGAGCTCGAGCCTCACCGCAGAAGAGATGGCCGAGCTGGTCAAGATCATCCGCCAGCTCAAGGAGAAGGGGATCTCGATCATCTACATCAGCCACAAGCTCGACGAGATCTTCCAGTTTTGCGATGTAGTGAGCGTGATGCGGGACGGACGGGTGGTGGACACCAAGGCCGTAACCGAGTTCACGCGCAACGAGCTGATCTCCAAGATGGTCGGCCGCACGATAGAAAACGAGTACCCTCCTCGCCCTCACAGCGTGGGCGAGGTCGTGATGGAGGTCCGTTCCATCAAAACCCACAAGCTCCACGACATCTCGTTCAAGCTTCACAAGGGCGAGATCCTGGGCCTCGTCGGCCTGGTCGGTGCGGGCCGCACCGAGATCGTCCGGGCCATCTACGGCGCCGACAATGCTCGCGGACACGAGGTCCTCCTGGGCGGCAAGCCCGCGACCATTCGCAACCCCAAGCATGCCAAGGATTTCGGCATCGGGTTGATTCCCGAGGACCGCAAGCTCCAGGGTCTCATCCTGCCCTTTTCCGTTGAATCGAATATCTCCATGGGGAGCATCCGGAAGTTCAGCCGGCTCGGATTCATCCGGAGATCGGTAGAGAAGGGCATCGGAGCGCGACAGGTCCAGGCCCTGTCCATCAAGACGCCCTCGACACGGGTTGCCGTGAACAACCTCTCCGGCGGCAACCAGCAGAAAGTCATCGTCGGGCGATGGCTGGAGATCTCACCGCAGATCTTCATCATGGACGAGCCGACCCGGGGCATCGACGTCGGCGCCAAATACGAGATCTACCTCCTGATGAAAAGGATCGTCGAGGCGGGAGGATCGATCATCCTCATCTCCTCCGAGCTTCCCGAGGTGCTCAACATGGCAAACCGTGTGCTGACGATATTCGAGGGACGGGTCACCGGGGAGTTCTACCCCGAGAAGACCCCCGTTGACGAGATCATGAAGGCCGCGCTGGGCCTCGAGGGAGGCGCTGCATAGCCATGGCAGAAGTCGCGATGCGCGTGGGAAGGAACCCGGTGGCCAGGGCCGCGCAGGCCTTCTTCCGGGACTACCTGGTCCTGGTGATGATCGCGGTGCTGGTCACCATCACGGCGATCGTAGAACCCAAGTTCCTCAATCCGCGGAACCTGACCAACATCATGCGCCAGTTCGGGCCTCTCATGATGGTCTCACTCGGCATGACCTTCGTCATCATCGGCGGCTTCATTGACCTCTCGGTGGCCGGCATCATAAACCTCGTCGCCGTGGTCACCATCTCCCTGATCGGTCCGTTGGGGCAGGTACCCGCTCTCCTCACCGGCATGGCAATCGGGGCCGCATGCGGGGCGCTCAACGCTGCCGCCATCCTGACCTCGGGGGCTCTCACCCAGGCTGAAGCGCTGTTCCTCACCTTCGGCATGAGCACGGTGTTCTCGGCCTTTGCCCTGCTCTACAGCGGGGGCATGACGATGCACTTCTGGGACATCAAGACGAGCAAGGCGATGTTCGAGACGATCGGTGCCGGGACCGTGGGCCCGTTCTCCGTCTCGTTCGTGATTTTCCTTGTCGTGCTTCTGATTCTCTGGATCTTCCAGACCAAAACGACGGAAGGGCGGGCCATCAGCCTCACGGGAGGCAACAAGACGGCCGCGCGCCTCAGCGGCATCCGAATATTGCGGAGCATTTTCGTGATCTACGTGATCTGCGGCCTGATGACAGGGGTGGGGGCCATCGTCCTGTTCTCCCGGATCACCACGGCCGCCCCCGTCATCGGCGCGGGCTACGAGACGAACGCCATCCTCGCGGTCGTCGTCGGCGGCACGACGCTGAAAGGGGGCAAGGGGAGCGTCCTGCGCACCGTGATGGGCGTGCTCCTTGTCATCCTCATGTCCAATTGCCTTGACCTCCTCGGTGTCTCGACCTACCTGCAGGTGGTCACGAAGGGCGCAATTCTGATCCTCGCGATCTGGCTCGATAACCGCAAGCAGGTGTAGGAGGTACGGCCATGGCAGGCAACGCAATCGGAGCGAGGATGTCGGGAAACGGAGTCAGCGCGAGGGTATACTCGTTCGTCATGAGGCAGAAGGCATTCGTTGCCATCATCGTGATGCTGGCCGTGATGCTCTTCTCCCCCAGACATTTCTACACCGCTTACAACCTCCTCGACATGCTCAACTCCACGTCGATCCTTCTCATCCTCTCCTTCGGGGTCACGCTCACCATCATTGCGGGCGGCTGCGACCTTTCCATCGGGGGGATCCTCGTGGTCTCTGGCATCCTGTCCATCAAGCTCCAGGACGTGATGCCCATGGAGTTTGCCATCGCCGCCGCCGTGATCTTCGGCGTGGTGGTCGGCTTCGTGAACGGGTTCCTCTCCGTCCACCAGAAGACGGAGCCGTTCATCATCACCCTCGGCATGGGCCTCCTGCTCACCGGGGTGGCCCAGCAGCTCACCGACGCCCATCCGGTGCCCGCGAAGAATCCCGCCTTCATGATGATCGGGAATGGGGACTTCCACGGGGTGCCCAACCTCGTGATAATCACGGTGGTCTGCTTCGCTCTGGCGTTCTGGCTCATGCGCTACACCCAGTTCGGCCGCAACCTCTACGCGATCGGCGGGGACTACGAGGTTGCGCGCTACTCGGGCATCCCGGTCATCCGAACGAAGTGGATTGCCTTCGTGATCAGCGGGGGCGCCGCCGGCCTGGCAGGAATGCTTCTCTCTTCCAAGCTGAATACGGGCTCATCCATTTACGGGGACCTGACCGCGCTCGTGGTGAACTGCGGCGTCGTTGTCGGGGGGACCTCCTTCGCGGGCGGTATCGGAGGGATCCCGCAGTCGGGCCTTGGCCTGCTCGTGTTCGGCATGCTCGACAACGTGATGAACATGCTCGCCATCCGGTCGTACTACCAGGTATTGTTGAAGGGTCTGGTCATTGTAGCGATCATTTGGCTCGATTGCTTCGCCCAGAAGCGCAGGCGCGAATTCGTCTGATCGTTCCAGAATGCCGCCGGCAACGGGGGAAAAAAATGGGAGAACAAAACTATCTCGACCACCTGGTGGGTGTCTTCGGCCACCCGGTAGCGGAGAACCCCGGCGTCGTGATCCAGGAGGCAGCCTTCCGTAACCTGGGACTGGCGCAATGGCGTTTCCTGACCATCGACGTGGACCCGGGCTCCCTGGGCGATGCCATCAAGGGGCTGAAAGCCATGAAAATGCGCGGCATCAACTGCACCATCCCCCACAAGATCGAGGTCCTCAAGTATCTCGATAAGGTGGCTCCCAGCGCGCGGCTGATCGGCGCGGTCAACACGATCATCAATGACAACGGGGTGCTGACCGGGGAAAACACGGACGGGAAAGGCTTCATGATCGCGCTGGAGAGCGCCGGGGTAGACCCGGCGGGGAAGAGCGTGGTGGTCCTGGGCGCAGGGGGTGCTTCGCGCGCCATCTGTGTCGAGCTTGCGCTTGCCGGCGCCCGAAAACTGACAATCGTGAACATTCCCAAAGACAGCGCACTTGCCGACAGCCTGGTCAGGATATTGGAGCAGAACACCAATGTTGCCACTGAGTATGTTCCCTGGGCGGGAACATTCAAGATTCCCGCGGACACGGACATCGTGGTCAACGCGACGTCGATCGGCCTGTATCCCAACATCAACGACAAGCCCAATATCGACTACGATACCATCACGAAGAAGATGTACGTGCAGGATGTCATCCCGAATCCGGCCTTCACCCCGTTTCTCAGGGAAGCTGACAGGCGCGGCGTGCGCTGGCAGAGCGGCATGCAGATGCTGATCAACCAGGCTGCCTTGAACATCACGATGTGGACAGGTCTGAAACCCGACAAGGAGGCCATGCGGCAGGCCCTGGAAAAGGCGCTTGCATGAGCCATTGGGAAATCCTTATTTCATAAGTACGGGAGGCGAGTCCATGGTCAGCATCGACATCGATAAAGCACTTTGCAACTCCTGTGGGGCGTGCATCAAAGCTTGCACCTTCGGCTACGTCTTCAAGATGAACGGGGGATCCGTGCCTTCCGTAGAACCTGCGAGGTGCAGGGCCTGCGGACATTGCGTGGCGGCATGTCCTACCGGCGCCATTGTTCACAGCAGATTTCGTCTGGAGGATTGTCCCGTTATCGAATCCAGCAAACTGCCAGACCGCACAAGCCTGACGTACGCATTTCAAAAAAGGCGAGCGAATCGAGCATTCCAGGATCGACCGATTCCGCGAGAGATCGTTGAGCGTCTCCTGGGGACATCGGCTCATGCACCAAGCGCCCACAACGGCCAGCCTGTTGATTGGCTTGTCATTGATTCCAGGAATCAAATCAAGAACCTCAGCAACCAGACAATTGCCATCCTTGTTCATATGGCACGTCTGCTTTTGAACCCTCTGGTAGACTTCTCTTCGCATCTGACAAGGGGGCATCAGGAAGCCTCGAATAGGAAGAGCCTTGCCGTCTCTCTGCTCAATCTGGAAGCAATTCGAAAATCCGGGGGTGACCCTATTTTCTATGACGCGCCCGTCGTGGCGGTTGCCCACGTGCCTGCCGGCAGCTACTTTGGCCGTGACGATGCAATCTACGGTCTTTACAATGTCGAATTGATAGCCGAACGAATTGACCTTGGAACTTGTCAAATAGGTTATTTCAAACTTGCGTTGGATCGGAGCGCTTCGCTGCGGAAAGCCCTGCAGCTTCCCGAAGGACGCAGCGCGGAGGCAGCGATAGTAGTTGGGTATCCTTCTATCGCTTATAGAAGGGCGCTACCCAGAAGGAAACCTGGCATCCTCTGGAGCAATAGCCTAGAGGAGGTCAACCTTTCACGGAAATAGCTCCTTCAACCCTTGAGAGCCAATGTAGAGACTACCAACGCCTTTCATCAGATAAGCGACCCGCAGCGCTTCCGCTATCTCCTCTTTCGTGGCTCCTTCTTTTATCGCGCGCTGGGCCAGACCCTTTACTCCGCCCACGGCCCCGTCAGCCGCGTCAAAGGCCATGGCCATCAGCAGCTTGACCTTCTTCGGCAGGGCGCCGTTGGAAAAGACCCATTCGTCGGTGTTTACCATGTGTTCAACGATCTTCGGATCAACGTTCATTATCGTGCTCAAAGGGTTTTCGGGCATGGGGGCCTCCTTGGAAGCGATGGGACAAGTATGAAGGCTTGGAAGAGCTATTTCAAGAACGGTGTGCTTGGTAGCCGCTACCAGTTGTGGACCGCTCCGTCTCTGTCTTGAAGAAGAGGCATGAAGTTCTCTTGGTACGGCAGGCGGGAGGCGCGCTCCTCGTCCACACCCACACCGAGACCGGGGAGATCTTCCAGTGTAACGCAACCATCGGAATAGCCGTACGGCCAGGAGAAAATCTCTCGTGCGCGGGGATGCGGCTGCACAAACTCCTGGATCCCGAAGTTCACGATGGCTGTATCGATATGCATGTTCGCCGAATGCGCCAGGGGTGAAATGTCGGACGGACCGTGAAACGCGGTCTTGACCTGGTACGTGTCCGCCAAAGTCGAGGCCTTCAAGAGACCTGTGATCCCGCCCGCGTGACTGACGTCGAGTCTCAAATAGTCGATCCAGTTGTTCTGCAGAGCCGGAAGGCATTCCTGGATTGTCACGAACAGCTCCCCCATTCCAATAGGGGTGCAGGAAATATCGCGAACGACCTTCAGCCCGTTCTTGGAATGCGGCTCGACGGGATCCTCGAGAAAAAACAGGTTGAAGCGCTCAAGCCCCCGAGCAGCCGCGGCCGCCTGGATGGGAGCAAGGCGCTGATGCGCGTCATGGATCAGCTGGACGTCCGGACCCAATTCTTTTCGAAGCATCTCGGTGACTCGCAGGAGGTCACGGATATAGACGCTCGAATCCCACCGTGGCGGCTGTCGCAGCGCGTCCTGGGAAACCTCGAGCCTGTCCCCGCCCGCGACGTCCTGATGCGGCTGGCGGTGAACTAACCCAGCTTCGAAGGGATCCGGCGTCTCGAAACTGTAACGCGCGGCGGTGCATCCCGTCGCCATGATCTGCCGGCATCGATCAAGGAGCTCGCCGTCCGACCTTCCATGCGCGTGAAAATAGACGCGGACGCGGTCACGCGACCTGCCGCCCAGCAGGCTGTAGACAGGCGCCCCAAGCCTCTTTCCCTTCAAGTCCCACAGCGCCATATCGATCCCGGAAAGGGCCGTCATCTGGATGGCTCCCCCGCGCCAGTACTGCTGGCGTGCTACTGATTGCCAGATTTTCTCGATTGCGTCGGCATCCCAGCCCCTCAGCCAGTCTCTCAGGTGACTGTCTATGAGAGCCTGGACCGCGAGCTCCCTGCCGTTCAAGGTGGCGTCGCCATAGCCGACCAACCCATTGTCTGCAGTGATCTTCACGATCAGATAGTTTCTGTCAGGGCAGGTGAGGATCGTGCGTATCTCTTCAATGCGCATTATTCGGGCCCCTCCTATCGTCGCGCGTTCGATGCCTTCGCGAGCACGTGGTCCATCAGCGCTGTTGCGTTCCCCACGGAAGGGGACAGGATGCTCAACGCAACGCGTCGATCAGGCAGCCCATCGAAAATGATGTCGACGTCCTCCAGCGAAAGCTCTCCCCAAACCACAAGATTCCTTTTCTCCTGTATCCGGGCCATGATGGGGAGCATCTGCTGGACGCCTGGACCGCCCACGTCCTTGTTGATTTCGATGGCTTTCAATCCGTCAATACCGAACACCTGATCGAGAATGAAAAAGGATGAGGGGTGGAGATGGATCAAGGTCCAGTCATAGCCACGGCATATCGACTCATCCACTTCCCTCAGGAACCGATCATAGTAGTCGGGCGAATAGAGCGCCGAAAGATCCTCCTGGAACCAGATGCATTTCCCGGGTGTCCACAGATGATAGAAGCCGATGGAGGCGCCGTCGCAATACGCGGGAACGTCGCGCTGTTGCAGCTCTATGACGAGCCGGAAGATCTCCGCAACCCTTTGGAAGACAAGGCGCATCTGATCGGGATAGTCGGCCATCAAGAGGATCATGTTGCTCTGTCCGACAAGGGCGCCGACAACATCTGATGGCCCCCGCATGATGGGCTGGCCGACGGGGAAGCGCCCCGCGGACAGCGCCACGAGCTTGCGCGTGAACTCCAGGTACTTCCCGAGCCAGGGATCATCCGACTTCACCCGGATTTCCTGGAGCTGACCCACCGTGCTCATACAGGGCTCCGTGAGCAAAGCGCTGGTGCTGCCAAGGACGTCGCAGCCGAGGATTGCTTCCATCCAGGGAACACCGGTGAAAGGTTCCGCCGTAAAAATGCCGTTCTGGCCCGTCTCCTGGGACTCGCGCCACATCTGCTCGTAGTCGGGCAGGAAATCCTCCACCACGATCATTTCCGGTGTAATGCGCAGGCGGTCCTGAAGAAGATGTCGAGCGGCGTTGAACTGGCGGCTGACGAGCGTGTCTCCAATGCGGAAGGATACGAGCGGCATGCTCATGGGTCTTCTCTCCCAGTAGTCCCGATGCAGAGCGAACGAATCCGCGGATGTCTTTTTCATGCCTCATTCACCTCTCAGGCGCTCTCCTCCGCGCAAGGAATACTGCGGTGAAAAGAACGATTCCATAGATGATCTGTTGTATATTCGACGGAAGACTGAAGGCGGAGAGCAGCCCAGTGAGCACAATGATGGTCATCGTGCCGGCGATGGTTCCCAGGTAGTTGCCGCTTCCTCCCATCAGAGAGGCCCCGCCAACGGCCACGGCCGCGATTGTCGACATCTGGTAGGGGTCTCCCATGCCCAGGTAAAGCTGTCCCAGTCTGCCAGCGAAAAGCATGCCAGCAAGGCCAGACGTGAATCCCGAGATTGCGTAGACGGCCAGCTTCATGCGTCGGACGTCAATTCCGGAAAACAGGGAGACACTCTCGCTGTTGCCGATGGCGTAGACTTTCCTGCCGAAGGAGGTCTTGCTCAGGACGACCGTTGCGATGAATGCCAGAATGATCCAGATGAAGAAGAGATTGGGGAGCCCCGTGATCGCGCCGTTGGTAATGCGTTGCATCAGGTCAGGGAGCTTCGCCTGGGGTCTTCCTCCGGTGATTCCCACGAGCGCCCCCTGGAAGACCGTGTTCGCACCGAGGGTCATGATAACGGGTGAAATTCCAAGGTAGGCTACCCCCGTCCCGTTTATCACGCCCATGAACGTGCAGATGAGAAGCACTGCGGGAATGGAAAAAGCGAGATTCGAATTGACGCCGCCGCTGAGCATCGAAAGGAAATAGCCGGCGCTCGTGAAAACCCACGGAACGGAGAGATCGAGCCCACCGGTGAGGATGACGAAGGTCTGACCCAACGCCACGCTGCCCAGCACGGCGCAGTCGATTGCCACGATCTTGAGATGGTTCAGGCTTGCATAGCCCGGCTTGAGAACCGAAACGATGAGGAGCAGGACAAGGCTCGTCGCGTAGCCGAATATGACGGGTTGATTGTTTTTGAAGAACCCGATGAGCGCCCTCACAGCCGCATTTCCTTCCGCCTGGTCATGGATCCGAGCGAGCTTGCGATGACGGCAAGGATCAGCAGAAGCCCCTGGCACAGCGTGGACCAGTACGTGGAGACTCCCACGAACACCAGCACGTCGGTGATCAGCTTCAGAATCAGCGCGCCGACGATGCTTCCCACCACTCCCCCGCGGCCGCCCGCGAGGCTGGTTCCCCCGATGACGGCGGCCACGATCGAAGTCATGATGAAACTGTTCCCCGCCAGCGGGGATCCTGAGGCAACTTGAGCCGTTCTGTAAAGGCCCGCGGCGGCTGAAAGAAGCCCTGACAGCGCATAGACCTTGATCTTCGTCCTGTCGACATTGATGCCGTTCAGGTGGGCAGCTTTCTCGCTGCTCCCCACGGCGTAGATTGCGACGCCAAAACGGGTCTGCCGGAAGTAGAGCCACCACAGAATGAAGGCCAGGATGGCGATGAGCGATACCGCAATTCCGCCCGGCCGTGCGGTAAGGGAGCTGACGAAGGCTTTCGGAGGAGTGCCTCCATCGATCGGAAGGATCCAGATGGCGACGCCGCCCCACACCGACCAGCTGGCAAGCGTCACGATGAACGGCTGCAGGCGGGTCTTGCTGATGGCAAGACCGTTGAGAAATCCGATGGCGCAGCCAAGAGCCAGCATGAGAAAGCTCATGAAGAGGATACTTGCGGTCGAATCCCGCATGTAAAGCGCAGCGATGCTGTTCGTGACACAAATGATCCCGCCCACGGACAGGTCGATTCCACCCTGCAGCATGACAATGGTCTGCGCGATCGACACGAGGATGAGCGCCAGGGCGTCGTTCGTCTTCAGGCCTAGCCAGCTCAAATTCAGGAGTTTCGGCTGAAGGCCGATCATCACGGCATAGAGAGCTATCAGCACGGAATAGGGAATCAGCGCGATCCAGCTTACGGGCTGCCCGTTTGCCCTCCTGCTCATGACGATTCTCGCTGGTTCACAGGAGCATCAATGCCGCCCATGGAGGCAATCATGATATCCTCCTTGGTCAATCTGCTCCCTCCAAGCCGCGCGCCTATCCTGCCGTCGTGCATAACGACGACTTCGTCACATACATTCACGAGCTCATCAAGATCCGTGGAATAGAAAAGAATGGCGCTCCCGGACTCCGAAAGCTCCCGCATGAGCTTGAAGATTTCCTTCTTCGTCCCAACGTCAACGCCGCGGGTGATGTCGTACATGAGCAGTATCTTCGCCCCGGGGGCCAGACTCTTTGCAAGGACGACTTTTTGCTGATTGCCTCCACTGAGGTTCATGACGGGCGTTGAAGCACCTCCGGCGCGGATATCCAGTCTGCCCATGAGCTGATCCACGATCTCGCCTTCCTTCCTGCGGTTGAGGAAGAAGCGCCGCCTGATCTTCCGCAACATCGGCAGGGTGATGTTGAAGCTGATTGAGAAAGGCATGATGAGCCCTTGCGTTGATCTGTCCTCGGGGATGAGTGCAAGACCCTGGCGGAAACTGTCTCTCGGGCTGCGGATGCTCACGCGCTTTCCGTTGACCTTGATCTCCCCCTCTGTGCTGGAGACCCCGAACAGACCCAAAAACAGCGCCAGTTGTCCCTGGCCCGCCAGCCCGCCCACGCCCAGGACCTCTCCATAGCGCAGGGAGAGGTTCGCTGATCTGAGCTGGCGGCCGACGCTCAGGCCGACGGTTTCCAGCGCGACGGCGCCCGGGTGGAAAACTGTCTTCTCAGGGAAAAAGCCCGAGATCTTTCTTCCCAGCATGAGCGATATGATCTCGTCCATCCTGGTCTCGTCCATCTGCAACTCGCCGACGTTGCGGCCGTTGCGGAATATCGTGATAGCATCGCACCCAGTACGGATTTCTGACATCCTGTGGGAGATGAAAATGACGATCTTCCCTTCATTCGACAGTTTCCTTGCCAGACGAAGCAGCCACTCCACTCTGTTTTCGCTGAGAGCAGAGGTTGCTTCGTCCAGGATGACGACGCTGGGATCTCTGGGTATCATCTTGACGATTTCTATGACCTGACGCCTGGCCAGGGAAATATCGCTGACTCTCTGATCCGGATCAATGCCATCGACCTGAAGACGCTCAAACAATTCGAGTGTCCGCTTGCGCAGATCCTGCTTCGAGTAGGTCCGTAGCTTCGTCAGGACATTCCGGTCCAGGAAGATATTCTGGGAGACCGACAGGTCTGGAACGAGGCTCAGCTCCTGGTAAACGGTGGCAATGCCCGCTCGCATGGCGTCAGCGGGGTTGCGTATCCGCAGTGGCTTTCCAAAAAGGGTAATTTCTCCTGCGTCGGCCTGGATTGCGCCGCTCAGGATCTTGATAAGTGTGCTCTTGCCCGCGCCATTCTCACCGAGAAGCGCTCGCACCTCTCCGCGGTTCGCGTTGAAATCCACCTCGTTGAGCGCGTGAACTCCCTTGAATGACTTGGATACTTTCCTGATCTCAAGATCCGCCATGCTGATCTCTCCTCTTCAAGGAAGGCGGGGTATGCCTCAGCATGCCCAATTACCGTATCCCGCGCAACGAGTCGCGCAGAGGTAGCCGCATCATGCATACCCGCCAGGAGACGATGCAGCCGGCGCCCGTTGACGCGAATGACCGCGGTCGCGCCGCGCCAACGGTGTGTCGGCGAGATGGCCCCCTCTACTTCCCCATGATCTCCTGAGGAGTCACGGAGACGCCGAAGTCGGCCGGAAGAACCGGCCAATCAAGCGTTGCCGGCAGATCCTTGAAGCAGTTCTTGCCAATCTCGAGTTTCTCAGCCTTGATCCCGTCACCCAGGTCAATGCTCGTATCCGTTGTGAGGAGCCCTGGATTCACTTTGTAATCCTTGGGCGGATTGGCGCCGTCGAGAATCTGGATGGAAAGCTTCAGGGCAATCGCGCTCAGGCCAGGGATATTGTTGGCAACAAGCCCCTTCACGTTGTTTTCCACCAGGGCGACCATGCCGCCGTTCGTGTCAAAAACGCTCATTGGAGCAAATGGTCGATTCGCTTCCTTGAAGGCCCTGATAAGGGGTTCGGAGAAGTTTTGCGAGAAGACTCCATCGATCTGAGGATTGACGGCAAGGACAGTCGCCATACCCTGCTGACCTTCGCCTTCCGCGTACTTGCCGTCGAACTCGCCGACGATCTTGATGCCGGGGTACTTCGCGAAGGTCTGTTTGGCGATCGTATTGATCTGTTCGGAAATTGGCGCGCCGGGGAGACCTCGGTCGAACGCGATCGTGCCCTTCCCGCCGATTGCTTTGGCAACGAAAGTGGCCCACACCCTTGGCACGACATCGAAATCCGTATGAACGTTCCAGACTTTATCGCTTGTCACGTTCTGGTCGAACACGACCACGACCACTCCGGTGGCGGTGGCGCGCTCCAGGGCAGGATTCAGGGCCGTTCCCGAAGAAGCATCAACCAGGATGGCGTTGTAGCCTTTTTGAACGAGATTGTCGATTGCTGCGGACTGCGCCTCGGCGGTGTTCTCCGTGTTGACGATGTCCAGGGTGCAGCGTTCCTTGTACGGGGACTTGGCGGCAACCACCTGGACGGTTTTCTCCATTTCCTGTCGCCAGTCGTTGCCCGTGTAGGAGTTGCAAAGCGCAATCTTGTACACCTTGCCGGCGCCGCCCTGCGCCTTCGGCTTCTCTGCGGTTCCGCCGGCAAACAGAGCCGCGGCCGACAGACAAACCACCATGGCCAGAACAAAAGTCTTCCTCATCTCAATTCCTCCTTCGCGGTCTCCGGGGATCTGGTTGATTGCCGTCCTCCCGGTTGCTTCACCATGGAGCCCTTGTATCAGATCAACTGCCAACTGTCAAGCTGTCAGACAGCAATACACGCAGCCTTGCCAAGGCCGGGTTTTTCCAGTAGACTGCCGCAATGTCCAAGTCGAAACCACCCGGAAACAAGACTCTGCACAGGCAACCGGTTTCCGTGCAGATCGCGGAACGGATTGCTGAAGAGATAACCTCCGGGGTGTATCTGCCGGGGGCTTCCCTGCCGTCGGAACAGGAGCTGGCCGCGGCATTTGGCGTCAGCAGACCCATTGTCCGGGAAGCTTTCAAGTTCCTGTCCGCGCAAGGCTTTCTGAGCCTGACAACCGGCAAGAGCGCGAGCATCAGGGAGGTCAACGACGAATTGCTCCGCGTCTTCATGCGACGGGTACTCGCGGGAGGATCGCCAAAGAGCATCCAGGACCTTTTCGAAGTCAGGCGCGTCCTGGAAGGGACCAGCGTGGCCCTTGCCGCGCAGAACAGGACCGCGAAGGACCTCCAGCAGCTGAAGGCGACGTTGAACGAAATGGCGCGATTCATCGACAAGCCAACCATTTACTCGGAGTTTGACATCAGATTTCACGTGCTCATCGCCCAGTCCTCCCGCAACATCTTCCTGTTTCATTTGATCTCATCCATTCGAGACGCGCTTGTCTCTCTGGGGAGCAAGATGCGCTCCGACCTTTCAAGACCTGAGGTCCCCCAGATCCACGACTATCACGTGCGAATCTATAAAGCCGTTGAACGGAAAAACCCGGCCGAGGCTGTCGAGGCAATGGAAATGCATTTTCAGACCGTCCCGGTCAGGTTAAAGAAGTACTTCAAGAGCGCCCGGGGGTAGCGAGCCCCACACCCGAGTGCTCGACGTGGACCTTCAGCGCTTTGTCGCCCCCCATGGCGCATGCAAGCGCTTTCTGTGTGTCTTCGAACTTGAATACGTGCGTGACAACGCCGTTGATCTGTACCCGCCGGTTCATCAGCAGCTCCAGCCCGACCTCGAAGGCATTGGCATAGCGGAATGACCCTGTTACCTGGAGCTCTTTCGAGGCGACCAGGCCCAGGTTCAGCGTGACCGAAGGAGGCAGCATGCCGACTTGCACGATGGTCGCGCCCCTCGTGGCCAGCTCCAGGCCCTGTCTCAAGGCGGCCGGCGCTCCCGACGCTTCGAACACCACATCAAACCCGTCCGAGGCGAATCTGCCGGCCTTCGCCGGAAACCCTTCGCCCGCCGGATCAAAGACCGCATCCGCCCCGTGTGACAACGCGAATCCACGCGCAAACTCATCCACGTCCGTGACTGCGATCCGGGCCGCGCCTGCAGCGCGGCACATCGTGAGAGTCATCTCACCGATCGTGCCCGCGCCCGTGATGAGCACGGACCTTCCGGTCACGCTCCCGGCCCTCGCCAGCGCGTGCACCGCCACTGCCAGCGGCTCTACGAGCGCGCCTTCCTGGTAGCTAAGCTCGCCGGGGAGAAGAAAGCAGCTGCGGGAAGGCACGACAACAAAGTCCGCGAATCCTCCATCCGCATGTGGCATGGCGCTCGCCGATCCGAGCACCCTCATGTGGCCGCAGAGATTGTAGCGTCCCCTTCTGCAGGCGCTGCAAGAACCGCACGGAATGGCCGGCTCCACAATCACCCGGTCCCCTTTCGCCACGGTGGAGACCGTCTTGCCGCATTCAACAATCTCACCGGAGATCTCGTGGCCGAGAACGAACGGCATTTGCGGGACGAAGTCCCCCACACGACCTTCGCCGTAGTAGTGCATGTCGGAACCGCAGATGCCTGCTCTCACCACGCGTATCAGGACAGAGTCCGAAGCTACATCTGGAACCGGGCGCTGCTCAAGACGCAGGTCATTTCGACCATGCAAAACAAACGCGTTCATCATTTCCATTTCTGGAGCTCTCCTTGCTTCTGCCCGCCCGTCGCGCGCATGATAGGAAGAGTCGGCGACTGTGTCAAGAAGCTGTCAGACAGCTTGACACCAAATCGAATTCCCTGGCAGCATAAGGGAAGCCCCGCAACCGACATGATGACGGAGGAGACGCGCGATGATACTTGACGATTTCTCATTGAGAGGACAGCTGGCGGTTGTCACGGGCGGAAACCGCGGCCTGGGAAGGGGGATGGCGGTGGCCCTGGCCCAGGCAGGAGCCGACATCGTATCCATCCAAAGAGCGCCGACCTGCCCTGAAACGAAGGAAATGGTAGAGAAGGCCGGCAGAAAGTGCCACGCCTTCGCCTGCGACCTCGCTGAGCTCCGTGACGCAAGCTCCCTCGTCGACGAGATAGAGCGCACGGCCGGACCCGTCAGCATTCTGGTCAACAATGCGGGAATCCAGAGACGGCATAAGTCAGAGGAGTTCCCTCTTGCTGATTGGGATCTGGTGATGCAGATTCATCTTCGGTCAGTGTTTCTGCTCTGTCAGGGCTTTGGCAGGCGGATGCTGCAGCGCTCGTATGGGAAAGTCATCAATGTTGCCTCCCTCGTGTCATTCTCCGGCGGGTTGCACGTACCCGCCTACGCGGCAGCCAAAGGCGGGGTTGCGCAGCTGACGAAAGCCCTGGCCAACGAGTGGGCGGCGCGCGGAGTCAACGTCAACGCAGTTGCTCCCGGGTACATGGCCACAGAAATGAACACCGCGCTCATGGACGACCCGACGCGAAGCGCCCAGATCCTTGACAGGATCCCGGCGCGGCGCTGGGGCGTTCCAGGCGACGTGGCGGGAATCGTCGTCTTCCTTGCTTCCCCCGCCTCGGGGTACATTCATGGCGGAGTCTTTCCCGTTGACGGAGGCTGGATGGCGCGATAGATCGCAGACGAGCAATTGAGGGATGGCAATGAAAGGATTCCGAAGAAGCTTCTCCCCGCTTGAGATACTCTCCAGGCAACAGATCGACGCGATGCGCGAAGGAACGCTGCAGATCCTCGCCGGGACCGGCATTCGAATGGAGCATGCGCGTGGACGTGAAGTCTTGTATGAGGCCGGTTGCCACGTCGACAGGGCAACCAACAGGGTGCGCATCCCCGCCGATGTGGCGACGCGCTGTCTCTCCCTCTGTCCGAGGACCTTCCGCGTTCGGGCGCTCGACCCGGGGAACGACATCCTGATCGGCGGCGACGCGCTGTATTTCGTGTCGGGCTGCGGCCTGAATACCGTGGACATATCGACCTGGCAGGCGCGACCAGCCACGCGCCAGGAGACCATCGACGGGATCCGGGTGCTCGACGCGCTGGAGAATCTGCACCTTTTCCTGGCATTCTCCCCCTATTTCGGATGGCAGGACCTTCCTCCCGTCATGGGTGAACCTCAGATGACGGCAACCAAGGCGCGATTTTCCGCGAAGGTCCAGATGACAGGCTCCACGAACGATTCGGAGGTGTTCGCCATCAAGATTGCGCGCGTAACAGGCTGCGACGTTCTTGGAATCGTGAATCCCTCGCCGCCCCTCACGTGGTACGGCGAGGCGGTTGAAGCGCTTTTTCGCTACTGCGAAGCGGACATTCCGTTTCATGTCTCCTCCGGCGGGACCATGGGGTTGACCGCTCCTGCCTCGATTGCCGGCGCCGTCATTGCAACCAGTGCGGAGCTCATGACGGGCATTGTCATGGCGCAAACCCTTCGTCCCGGAGCCCGGGTGTGGGTGGGCAACTTCGTGAACGCGGCAAATATGACAAACGGATCCATCGCTTTCGGGTCAATCGCCAGTTCTCTCACCCAGGCTGCGTTCAACCAGCTCTGGCGGGCTTTCGGCGTCCCGGTCTGGGGCGCGGGTCCCGCATATTCCAGCGCAAAGAGCATGGACTTCCAATGCGGTGCGGAGAAAGCCATGGCCGCGATCCTGGCCGGGGTATGCGGGTCCCACGCCATCCACATGCATGGAGGACTCCATGCGGAGCTGACATGGCATCCGCTGCAGGCGATACTCGACGACGACATCGCCGGCATGGTTGGACGATTCCTTCAGGGAGTGGAGACGACACCCGAAGCCCTGGCATTGGACACTATTGCCCGGGTCGGGCCCATCCCCGGACACTTCCTGGAGGAAGAGTCCACGCTGCTGGGATGGAAGTCGGTAGACTACATCCCTCGGGCGGCGGATCGGACTTCTGCCGGGGACTGGATAGCGCAAGGAAAACGAAGCGCGGTAGATCTTGCAAGACAAAGGCTGGAAGACATTCTGGCGCGCCAGACGCCTGCTCTCCTGAGCGCAGACCAGGACCGGGCGATTGAGGAGATCCTGCGGGAGGCCCGCATCTACTATGAGCAGAGAGGACTGCTCTAGTTTGTACTCAAAACGATCTATTCGTAGCCGCCATAACGGTGCACTGTGTCCACCATCATTCGATAGTTCTCAGGCTTGACTCCGGAATGAATGGAAGCAGCGGCCATCAGTATGTAGCCGCCACCGGCGGCCGTTTCTTCGATTGTCTTGCGCGTTGCTCTTTCGACCTCTTCAGCAGTGCCCCGAGACAACAAATCTGTGCTTATATTCCCGGCGACAGCCACGCGAGACCCGAAGACTTTCTTTACGATGCCGATGTCCATTTGATCTTCCGGCGCCATGGGATGAATCACATCTACTCCGGTGTTTACGATCTGATCCAGCACTCGCCAAATATTCCCATGTGAGTGGTAGAACACATAGGCTCTTCGGTCTTTGATTGCTTCCGCCACAACTCGAAGGCGAGGCATGTGGATCTCGCCCAAAACACGCGGGTGGATGAAAGTCCCCGTCTTGAATCCGAGATCGCCGTTTATGATTATCATTTCCGCGCCCAGGTCCACGGCTTTTCTTGCTACTTCAATTATCCAGTCAGTCACTACCTGGTACGCACTATGGAGAAGTTCAAGATCCTGGTTGGCGCTGAGCAGGAAATGCTGAAAACCCAGCAGGCATTTTGTCGTCTCGAACATATCGACGATGTTGTACGTTATGAGCTTGCTGCCCTTGAACCTCCGCACGTACTCGCCAAGAATCGAATACCTGTGCGGACTGTTGGGGTTGGGAGGACAATAATTCGCCAGATCGGATTTTGCGCCTATGGGGGCGCCTTCTTCCACCGGAAAAGCCGACATCTCCGCGGTTGCTTTTCGCGTCACGCCCCACTCGTCAGTAAACACCTCGCCGGGCATTCGTGTTTTCAGACCTTTTGCGTAACCGCCCATGGATGGTTCCCATGCCGTGATTCCATCCAGGTCGAGCTCTTCAACCACGTCAGCATACTCCCCCGCCGGGCAGAAATGCTCCACGACTTTTCTGTCGATGGCGTATTCGAACGTCGGAATCCGATCAGGCACTTCCCTTTGAATCACCCTGCACATTCTTTCGCGCGATGTCATGGCTTACCTCCCCACGTTCGATATGCGTTACGACGCAACCTGCGGCAACAATCTCTCACTGGACACGATAAGCAAGCAGGCACACAATTCGTCATTGCAAGGAGGCGGAACGTGAAGATCGAGCATGTTGCCACCGTATCAAACCACCTCGGCGAAGGGCCTGTCTGGCATTACGCGGAGCAAAGGCTGTATTGGGTCGACGCAACGAACAACTCCTACCTTGTTCTTGACCCCTCGACGGGCAAGGTCGAGCGCCATGTCGTTGGTCGATTTGCAATATCCATTGCGTTCTGCGACGATGGACAACTCGTCATGGCCACCGACACGGAGCTGGCATATTGGAATCCCCGGTCCACGACAGCCGAACATATCGCCGCGGGCCCCTTTGACAGCAGCGCCGTGCGTTTCAATGACGGGAAGGTTGACCCCGCCGGCCGGTATTTCGTCGGCACGATGCATCGAATGGAGAACCAGCCTCTTGGAGGGCTCTACCGCCTGACTGCTCAGGGGGATTTTTCCCAGGTCGAATGGAATATTACGACTTCCAACGGCCTTGGGTGGAGTCCAGACGACCGGAAATTCTACTACACTGATTCGATCCGGAAAGCGATCTATAGCTATGATTATGACCGAGGGACCGGGGCCATTGCCAATAGAGCGGTTCTCATCGATTCGCGGGACGAGGAAGGCGTGCCGGATGGCCTTGCGGTCGATTCTGAAGGGTGTATCTGGACCGCGCGGTTTAATGGTTGGAACGTGACACGGTACGATCCGGATGGGAAAAAGATCGAGGAAATGCGAATGCCCGTGGCGAAGCCCACCAGCTGTACGTTTGGCGGACCAGGTCTTCAAGACCTGTATGTCACCACCGCGCGCTACGGTCTCGACGAAGCTCATCTGAGAAAACATCCTGAGAGCGGAGACTTGTTTGTCTGCCATGCCGGCGTCAAAGGTCAGATCGAGCATCCTTTCATTCGTGCAACGCCTCCCCTCCCTCGATGGACCCGATGAAAAAATCAAGCCTCAGCGCGTCTCCGGCGGATAGTCTGCATCAAGACGATCGAAGAGGGCTTCAAGCTCGGGGAAGCCGGCATACAGGGCTTCGTTACCCTCCGGCCAGGAATGCCCTTCGATCACATACCCGTCGTCCGCGAAAAGCACGTTTCCCGTGAGGTGCCGCTGGTCAATGCAAAGAGCCGTCAGCGTCTCCGCAACCCCCTCGCGGCTTGCGAACCGCTTGGTTGGAGTGTGCGCCAGAATGCTTTTGGCCCTCGGTTTGAATCGGCCGTCCGATTCTCTGAGAAGGGCCGAGTTCAGATCGGTCTCCACCGTTCCCGGGGCCACGCCGTTCACACGCACTCCAAAGGGCGCCAGCTGGGCCGCTGCGGTCTTGATGAGGCCTTCCACGGCATGCTTGGTCGCGTTGTAGGCATAGACGCCGTAGAGCGAGCAGCGACTGCCTGACGAGCAAAGATGGATAATATGTCCGGAGCGCTGCGGTATCATAATGCGGGCGGCGCTCAGCGTTACGATGAACGCACCGCTGAGGTTGACGTCATTCACTTTCCTGAAAGTGGCCACCATGTCGTCGGGATTGTCCTTGTAGAGGTCGAAAGGCTGATGCGACATTCCGGCGAAGTTCACCACAACGTCGATGCGGCCAAAGGATTTCTTGACGTTCTCCAGGATTCCTGCAACATCCGCCGACGATGTAACGTCCCCCGCGTACCACTCCGCAGGAGCAGCCGGATTGATGGCCCTGATGTTCCCGACAATCCTTTCAAGCTTTGCCTTTACCTCCGCGCGACGAACAGGATCCGACGGGATGACGTCGGACAGGAGCGGAATGGCGCCGCAGGCGGCGGCGGCGTAATGGAACGTTTCCGCAAGATTTCCACCGCCCCCGAAGGACAGTATTGTCTTGTGGTCCAGGTTCACGCCCGCCGGCCAATCGAATGAGAACTTTTCCGTCCGTGGATCCTGAACAGATATCACCTGCATGATTCGTTCCTTCCCCGGCATCAATCGATCGACTTGCCATAGCGTTCAAGGGACTCCGCAGCAGGCGTAGTCCCCGCACCTGGCGCTTCCGGCTTCACGAAATAACCGTCCCGTACAGTAGCTGGATCGAGGAAGCATTGTCGTATCCATGGAATGTATTCCAGCACGCTGCAGGAGGGAGAATGGAAAGCAAGATGAACATGGACCTGACTCATTTCCCCGGCGTGGGGAGCCACCTGGAGCGATTGCGCCGAAGCCATCGCAATTGCCTGAAGAAACGGCGTCACTCCGCCGATGCGGGTGACGTCCGGCTGAACGAACTGCACCGCGCCCCGGAGCATGAATTGACAGAGAGATTCCACCGTATAGATCTGTTCGCCCAAAGCAATGGGGATTCGCGTGAGCCGGGCCAGCCGTGCATGGGCCTCGACGTCGTCGTACCACATGGGCTCTTCGAACCAGAGCACATCGTAAGGTTCCAGGCGTTGTGAAAGTCGCATAGCCATGGGCAGATCGAGCTTGCCGTTCGCGTCAACTGCAACGGTAATCCCGGAGCCAATCGCCTTCCGAACGGCCTCGACGCGCCTCACGTCCTCCTCAGGGTCTTCCTGACCGACTTTGATCTTGACCCCGGTAAATCCTTCCTCCTGGCACGCTCGTGTGCACATGCCCACCAGCTCCGAACGACTCAAGCTCAACCAGCCCACGTCCGTGTTGTATGCACGCAGGCGGCCTGCATGCGAGCCTCCAAGAAGCGCCCACAACGGAACTCCCGCCTGCTTGGCCTTCAGGTCCCACAAAGCAACATCCACCGCCGACAGCGCCAGCTGGGTCAAGCCGGCTCTGCCGATCCATTGGATTGCCGGCGAGTGGAACAGGTCATGCCAGACGCTTTGGTGTTCTTCGAGATTTCGGCCGATGAGAAGCGGCGCATACAAATCGGATATGAGGCGGGCAATCAAGCGGTCTGACTGCAGTTGGGCGTGAGTTCCGGTGAAGCCGAAGCCTTCAATTCCATTGGAGGATCGGATCCTCGCGCCAACGACACCCCAGTGGCTTATCGTGTGCGTGCTGTCCGCGATCCGGCTTCCGGTGACGGGAATGTGCATGATGAACGGGATTACGCTTTCAACGCGCATCGCTTTTCCGCTTGACATCTGGACGCCAATCCGCTAATCTGGTCTGTGGTACTACCAGACTATCACAGACCACTTACGTAGTCAAGTGAGGCTCCCTGTGGTGCAGACGGTAATTCGGCCAATTGTGCGCGCCACTCTGGGTCAGGGAGTGGTGGAGCAGCTCAGCAAGCTCATTCAGGAAGGGACGTTTCGTCCAGGGGAAAAGCTGCCGCCCGAACGCCAGATGGCACAACTTTTCGGCGTGGCACGGGGCCCCGTGCGCGAGGCGCTGCGGGCGCTCGCGCTTGCCGGCATGATCACCATCACCCCCGGAAAGGGAACGTTCATAGCGGAAAAGAAGCTCGCTCCTCATCCGGACGAGATCAGGGCATATCTGGGCCGCGAGATTCAAGGCGTCCGTTGCGTTTACGAGGCGCGCAGAGTCATTGAGAGTTTCATGGTCGAGCTGGCCGTTGACCGCATCAGCGCGAAAGGCGTTGCCGCCCTGGAGCATCACATGGAAGAGATGCGGGCAATCGCCGCGAGCAAGAATCCGGATCTGAAAGAGTTCGCTGAAAGCCACTACCGTTTCGACCTGGTGGTTGCTGATGCCTGCGGGAATCCCGTCCTGACGGGTATCTTCAAGAGCCTGCGCGAAGTCGAACTGGAAACTCATTTGAAAATTCTCGGACTCGAGGGCCGGATTCAAAACTCCATCAAAACGCACGAACAACTGCTCAAGGCTATTCGTTCGGGAAATCGAAGAGATGCGCGCGCGGCCTCAAAGCGGCACTTTGACGCGGCATTGCACTTTCTTGACAGGTTGTTGGAAAACGAAGAGGCGAAGGAATGACGAGCCTGTGGACCAATGCCCGCGGACCGCCTCTTCCGCAAGACCTGTATGTACGCAATCTATTCACATCGACCCTGGCTGAAGGAGGAAAACATGAAGCGTAAACTTTTGGTGGTTTGTTTGTTCGTCATCGTATCCGGATTGGCGAGCGTCGCAACACTTTTCGCAGGCGGCGCGAAGGAAAGCGGCTCTGGAGCAGCGGCGGCTCCCGCATCTGCCCAACCTTACATGGTTGCGGTCAAGCAAGCGCCGTACGTGGTCGGATTATGCAATTCGTTCAGCGGTAACTCCTGGCGCGCCCAGATGGTGGCCGAGTTCCGTGCGGAGGCTGACAAGCTGAAGGCCAGCGGGACTCTCAAGGATTACGTCGTCGCGGACGCGACAGGGAGCACCGCCAGCCAGATACAGCAGATTCAGAATATGGTCGCCAAGAAAGTGGACGCCATCCTGATTGACGCGAACTCACTGACGGCTCTGAACCCGGCCATTGAGGCGGCGCACAAAGCGGGCATCCTGGTCATCTCCTTCGACAATGTTGTGGACTCGCCTTACTCGATGACGGTCAACATTGCTCAGGAAGCATTCGGTGGAATCGGGGCAGACTGGCTGGCGAAAAAGCTCAACGGACAGGGCAACATCATCGTGCTGAACGGTCTTGTGGGAACACCTGGCAATGACCAGAGATGGGCAGGAGCCAAAGCGGTGTTCGACAAGTATCCGAACATCAAGATTCTGGCATCGGTGAACGCGGACTGGGATCAGGCAAAAGGACAGCAGGCGGTTGCCAACCTGCTTCCGTCTTTCCCCAAGATTGACGGGATATGGTCGCAGGGCGGCGCCATGACCTTGGGAGCCATCTACGCTTTCCAGGCGGCAAACCGGCCGCTGGTGCCGATGGCCGGTGAGGCAAACAACGGGCTTCTCAAGGTCTGGAAGAAGAATCTGGCAAATGGCTTTGATTCAGTTGGTCCTTCAGACCCGGCGACAATCGGGGCGACGACACTTGATGTCGCCGTGAAGGCGCTCAGCGGACAAAACGTTCCCAAAGATACGCTCCTGGATCCCCCCGTCATCACCAGCGATACTCTTGACAAATACATTCAGCCGGATCTGTCGGACGCTCTGTGGCTTCCGACGAACCTCAGTCCTGAACAGTTGAAGGCCCTTTTCAAGTAATCATGGCTGAAGGTCTCCTGGAAGTTGCCGGCATAAGCAAAGCTTATGCCGGCAACCCAGCAGTGCAGGAAGTCGATCTCACGCTCCACGCCGGCAGGGTGCACGCCCTTGTCGGAGAAAATGGGGCGGGAAAATCGACCCTTGCGAAAATCATATCCGGCGGAATCCCTTATGACAGCGGCTCTCTGAGGTACAACGGAAGGAATTACCGTCCTTCCTCTCCCGTCCAGGCGCAGGAGGCCGGGATCGTTACGGTCCAGCAGGAGCTGTCTCTGAGCCCGTACCTCCCGGTCTATCAGAACCTGTGGCTCGGCCACGAAAGACTGCACGGAAGATTTCTGGTCCGGATGCGCACGCTCAGAGAGCGGAGCGCTGAGCTGTGCGCGCGTTTTGATGCTCACATCGACATCAGTCAATGGGCATCGGATATTTCGCTGGAAGGGCAGCAGGTCGTCGAAATCCTGAAGGCCCTCGCGCTCGATCCACGAGTCATCCTTCTGGACGAGCCGACCTCCGCCCTTGGCGCGGCCAATACGCGCTGGCTTCTCACCCTCATTCAGAGGCTGAAAAGCCAGGGCTGCGCAATTCTTTTCATATCGCACCGGATGAGCGAAGTCCTCGAGATCGCGGATGACATCACGGTTCTCAAAGATGGACGGAAAGTGAAGACCGTTGAAAGGATCGACGTCAGCGAAGCGGACATCATACGGATGATGGTCGGGCGGGATCTCAAGGACATATTTCCCGCCAAACTTCCGGTCGAATCACTGGACTCTCTTCCCGTCCTTCTTTCCGCGGACCGACTTCACGCCGAAGGGGTTCACGGCGTATCATTCTCCATCAGGCAGAGCGAGGTGGTGGGTCTGGCCGGATTGGAAGGCCAGGGCCAGCACGAGCTTCTCCTCGCCCTGTTTGGTCTGCGACCTTTGAAGAGCGGTGCCATTACTCTGTCTCACGGGGAGACACTCGCGCACTCTCCTTCAGGCTCGATCCGCAAAGGAATTGCTTTTGTGCCGGTGGATCGCCGCACCGAAGGCGTCATCTTGCCGTTGAGTGTCACCGAGAATATCGCGCTCTCGACGCTGGACAGACGCAGCCGCGTGGGCTGGGTGAAGGCAAGAATGGAGCAAGAGCTGGTACAAGACACGATACGAGACCTGGCCATCCGAACACCCGGACCGAATACGCCGGTGGAATTCCTGAGCGGTGGCAACCAGCAGAAAGTGGCGCTTGGCAAATGGCTGGCCGTACACCCACGCGTTCTGCTGCTTGATGATCCGACCCGAGGTGTCGATATAGAGACTCGGCGGGATATATATTATCGTATCCGCGAGCTCGGCTCACAGGGAGTCGGCATTCTCCTGAACTCGACGGACGCGATTGAGCTTGTGGGCATGTGCGATCGCGTCCTTGTCATGTACGAGGGGAAAATTGCACTCGAGCTGGTGGGATCGGAGATTACTGAAGAGGGCATCGTGAGCGCGGCAGTCGGGCTCAAGGGCAATTCTGATGGAACACACGAAATTGAGAGGTAGTCCGGCGGGGCAGAGCCCGTTCAGCGTGTCGTTGTCTCACGCGTGGTCGGTGATCATCATTTATCTCGTTTTCCTGGTCCTGATTCTCCTCCTGGGAATGACCAGTCCATTCTTTTCCTCCCCGGTGGCGTTCAACAACCTTCTCGGCTCTGCTCTTCCCCTGGCGTTCGCGGCCATTGCGCAAACGATCGTCGTGCTGGTGAAGGGGATCGACCTTTCGGTGGGGCCGGCAATGAGCCTCATCATGGTGGTAGCTGCATCCCTGGCCAAGGACACCGTCCCGAGCACGGCGGCAGTATTCATCCTCTGCCTGGCACTCGGGCTTGCCATAGGCGCAGCGAACGGCTTTTTCGTCGTCGTGACCCGCCTCCAGTCGATAATCGTGACACTTGCGACATCATCCATCCTGGGCGGCATCGCCCTCTATATCATGCCGGAGCCCGGAGGGCATATCCCAAGCGTCGTGGGTGCGGCTGTCACCGGCAGCATCGGCGTCATTCCGGTCCCCCTGATTATTCTGATTGGAAGTCTCTTGATTTTTTGGCTCCCGTTTCGCCGCTCATGGATCGGCCAGTCATGGTATGCGGTCGGGGGCAATGAAACGGGCGCGTTCTATTCCGGGATCAATGTGAAGCTCGCAAAGTTCAGCGCTTTCCTTCTGGGAGGATTTTTCGCCGCGTTGGGTGGAATCACCCTTGCGTCGCAAACCTTGACGGGTGACCCGATGATCGGAGCGCCCTACACCCTCAACTCGATCGCGGCGGTCGTGCTTGGCGGCACCAGCCTCGCGGGCGGCCGCGGCGGCGCGGTCGGCACGATTGGCGGCGTGCTTGTCCTTACCGTGCTTGTCGACCTCCTGTTCTTCTTCAACGTCTCCGCATACTACCAGTACGTGTTCAATGGCGCCATCGTCATTCTCGCGCTGGTTGCTGTGGCTCTGTCCGATTTCTTTCGCACGCGTCGTCTTCGGGCCGGCTAGCGCTCGCAAAGGAGCTGGAAAATGGGGATCGGTGCTCACTTAACATGATCGAGACAATTGTGGGGAGATCGGCACACCGCAGACAACGCATCCCGTCCAGCACGTGGCCTTATGTCGCGGCGGTTTTTCTCATTGTTCTGGGAACGATTATCTCGCCAGGCTTTGCCGGCCCCGACCATTTGCTTTCGATCCTCAACCTGGCTTCCTTTCTGGGGCTGGTCGCCGCAGGGCAGGGTCTGGTCATTCTCAGCGGCGGCATCGATCTCTCCGTGAGCTCGGTCATGACGCTTTCGGGCGTCGTCTCCGCCACCCTCATGTCAGGGACAAATGAGCATCTCCTGCTGGGGGTGGTCGTCTGCATTGCCTTGGGTCTTTTTATCGGTTTCCTCAACGGCGTCGGAGTGGCTTTTATCAAGATACATCCTCTTGTCATGACTCTTGGGATGACAAGCATCGTCCAGGGAGCGGCGTTGCTCTACACAAACGGCGCGCCAAAGGGCAACGCCGCGCCCGCGTTGAGTGAGTTGGCCACCGGCAGGCTGTGGGGAGTCGTTCCCTACGTGCTTCTCCTCTGGGCCGCTGTCGCGGTGATCATAATCCTTTCAACGCGCCGCTCCGTCTGGGGGCGCTGGGTATACGCCGTTGGAAACTCCCCGACAGCCGCCTACTATTCGGGAATCCGAGTCCCCTGGGTGCTTGTGAGCCTCTACGTCGTCTCGAGCGTTCTTGCAACGCTGGCCGGTCTCCTGCTCACAGGCTACACGAGAACCAGCTATCTCAACATCGGAGACCCTTTTCAGCTGAACTCCATAGCCGCCGTCGTAATCGGAGGCTCCTCAATTCTTGGCGGCTCCGGAAGCTACGCCGGTACCATCGCGGGCTGCATCATCATGCTTCTGATCCAGGCTCTCCTGCCCATTCTCTCGATACCCGAGGCGGGCCGGCGGATAATCTCCGGCGCCCTCATCCTGGTTCTGCTCTTGATCTACGGCAGGGAGCATAGGAGACGATAGCAACTCTGAGGCAAAAAGTTGCCGTTTTCATTCGTCGTGACCGCTGACGAACGGATTGTGCTTTTCGCATCCGCGGACGCCCAGGCCGTGCTCCTCAAGAGGGAGGTATCAGATGGGAACCATCGCCATTTATGGATTCGGAAGGATCGGAAGAACGATGCTGCGTGCTGCGCTGGAGCGGAATCTTTTCGCGCCGACGCACGTCGGCGACGTCAAGGATCCCTCTATGATGGCGGCTCTCTTTGAAGTGGATTCTAACTTCGGCCGCTGGCCTGAGCCCGTCCACTTTGAAAATGGTACGCTCAGCGTTGGCAATCGAAAAATCGCCTACGTCGACACGGCTCCGGCCGTGCCGGATTGGAGAGCGCTCGGGGTGGACGTGGTCGTGGATTGCTCCGGGAGAGCCACACGGCGCGAGAACGCACAGGCTCATTTGAACAGGGGCGCGAAAAAGGTCCTCGTGAGCGCGGGAAGCAAGTCACTGGCGGATTGCGATGCGGTGCTGCTCCCCGGCATCAATCTCGACTCCTATGAATCAAGGAAGCACCACATCATCAGCATGGGAAGCTGCACGACCAACGCGCTTGCGCCGGTCATCAAGATCCTGCGCGAAAACCTCGGCATCGAGAGCGGTTTGTTTTCCACCGTCCACTCTTACATGAACACGCAATCACTTACCGACCAGCCCATGGCTGACCGGCGGGATTCCTGGGCGGCCGCGGAGAACATCATCCCGTCCTCGTCAGGCGCCGCAAAGGCGCTTCGCTTCATTTGGCCCGATTTGCCTGTCACCGGCAAATCCTATCGGGTGCCAACGCGAACCGGAAGCATCGTCGAGCTTGTGGCAGTGGTCGAAAAGGCTACCGACGCCGAGTCCCTGCGGCAGCTGTTTCGCGAAGCCGCGGATTCGGCGGCGCCGCGAGGGATCCTGGGCGTGCTGGAAGAGGAGTTCGCCTCTTCGCGGATCGTCGGAGAATCGCGCTCATCGATCATCGACCTTCCGCTCACCACGGTAATGGGCAATCGATTGGTCTCCGTTGCGGCCTGGTATGACAACGAATACGGCTTCTCCAACCGCCTCGCGGAAACAGCGTTGTTGCTTGCCTCGTAAAATAGACACCACGGTATTCCGTGGCGCAGACGAGGTGCTGAGGAATTGTCGGGTCAAGATGAAACGACAAACGCCTTGTTTCTTTCCATGAGGAACGGCGTATAGAAACCGGCAAGATCCGACATTGGCAGAAGGTCCTCCGCAATTCGAATCCCGAGCACATCCGCCAGAAATGCCCTCCTTCGCGCAAACCTCTTCATGATCTGCGGGTCGGCGGAGGATATCTGCGCCCTCAGGCTCTCATCCGCGATGACGAAGCCGTCTTCCATGTTCGCTCCCCTTTGGGGTCTGGGCGGATCGGGGATCAGGTCGAACTGAAGATAAGATCCCGATGTGAGGACCGCGCTCGAGCCATCCGAGAACGGGGAAGACACCCATTCATCATCGCCGATGAAGTGGCCGGGATTGAGGGTCCATCCGAAGCGACCGGACGGGAGCTCGGCTTCCACGAGTGAGAAGACATCCGCTCCCCTTGCGCCGGCGTGCATGGATTCGTACCAGCGGACTGCCGTTTGGAAATACGGCTCGGCAACCACTTTCAACCAGGACCGGCATGCGCTTGGAAGATCCTCTTCGGCGGAGGCCACGAAGGCGGCTCGCGCGATGAGCGCCCCTTTCAAGCCGAACGCGGAGGTGAGAAAATCTCCAAGTGCAATTGACCTGTCCGACGGGCTGCTAAGGCCCCAGGCTGCTTTTTCCCCCGTGGACAGCATCGCGTGGACCGATTGGGGGTACCCGCCGCAGGTAAATGTCATGGCAAGCTGCCGTTCGGTAATGCCGGGCCGCACGGATGCAAGAAAATCGAGGTATGTCCTGGAGACCAGGCAGCAGGCGTATTCGTAAACCGCGATCTGCTCGGCCTCAAGCGTGGTGCGCAAGCCGTCCACAGGGGACATGAAAAGTGACGCTGCGTTGACAAAACGTCCGGTTGCGCCACCAACACCCCCGGTGACAGCGTCCTTCACGGCTTCAACAATCCAGTGCGGAACCTCAAATGCCTCCTGGGGACAGCCATCGTCCGGCGCGTAATACTTCCACCCGCAGATGCCTACTGATTTTCCTCCGTCGATTCCGCATTCCGCAAGAATCTGGTCAAAGGGCCGAACGCCAGATCTGGGCTGGTTCAAGAGACTGAATGTCGGGAAATGGACCGTTGCGCCCTCGACGCCGACGTAGCCCGGCATGGTCAGATTCTCGTTTCCCAAGATCATCGTGAGCATCCCGTCGGATCTCAATATGGCGGCGGCCTCTTCAAACCGCGGATCGAATCCCACCAGCCACGCAAAGTTCGCGCAATGCTCGCGGTCCGCGTAGACAAGGACAAAATCCAGCCCATCGGCCCTCATCCTTCTGCACGTCTGATCCTGCCTGCGTTTCAGCACCTCAACGGAAAGCGCTGGACAGCCCTGGGGAACGCTGACCACTGGCGTTGGCACGGTGACATACTCGATATGCTGTTTCTTCATGGATTCGGACGGCTCCCGTACGTCTCCGCGGCGGAAAGGAGCTGAATCAGATTGCGCAAAGTGGGGGCCGTCGGACAGAGAACAAAAGGCGTCGGCGCTTTCGATGTCATTAAGCTGAATATTCGACGTGATTTATTCGCTGGCGACGTGAAAGAGCGACCCTGCGCCGGCGGGCAGCCGCGGCAGCCGCCAACGCAGAGTCTGTTTTCCCCTTCCGTCAATCCTTACTGATTGATGTAGGTCTTGAAAATCTGCGCGTATTTGCCTGACGCCTTGAGGGATTTCAGTCCCACATTGAACTTATCGCAGACCTCCTTGCTTGTGAACGCCACTTTGTAGGCCGTGGGGGGGAAGATCTCGTAGAAAGTAACGTCCTTGCTCACGTCCATGTCCTTGATGCTCTGCCGGAAATACTTGAAGATGTTTATGTCCATGACAAGCGCATCCGCCCTTTCCTTGAAAAGCATTTTGACCTGGGCCTGCTGATCGGCGAGCTCGGTATAGTTCTTGTTTGCCTTCGCCATGGCAGCGAAATCAGGACCGAGATAGTTCCGCGCCTCGCCAAACCCCACGATCCTCAGACTGCTGAGATCCGTCACGGAGCCTATTTTCAGTCCTCGGGACTTGAGGGCAATCACGACGTTCTGGTAGCTGATGTGGGAATCGCTGTAGTAGACGCCCTTCACTCCCGACGCTTCGTTGATGGGGAACGCGGCATCAGCCGTTTTGCTGGCCATGCTCACCGGGACGCGCGCAAACGGGACGTATTCGAGCTTCAGCGTATAGTTCGCGGCAGCCAGAGCGCCCCTCACGATATCGGCATCGACGCCGTTATCCGACCCCTGGATGATGTACGGCGGTAGACTGAGGCCCACGACCGCCTTGATCTGGGTCTGGGCGCCCGCGGTCATCGCAACCGCCGCGAGGAGAACGAGACAGAGAATAAGAAACCTCTTCAGCATGGAAACCTCCCTCTCGATATTTCTGCCCTTGTTCAAGGGCACGTGTCCTGAAAATTATGGGAAAAAAGCGTGGCCGAGCTTTCAGTTAGCGCCCGATTTTTCTCCTGCTCCGGAAAGCGCAAGCATGCCGGCGCCATTTTCCCCATCCTCGACCGCAAATTGCTCGACGAGCGCCTTCAGCTGCTGCGCGAGAGTTGTCAGCTCGACGGTCCCCTCCGACATATGTCCAGCGGCAGTTGCGGCTTGCTGTGTCAGGTCATTCACGTTGTCCACGGCCGAGGCCACCTGGCGTGCGTTTGTCGTTTGTTCCTCGGTGGCTGCCGAGATGCTTTGGGACATGTCGGTGATCGACTCGATGGCGGAAGCCACTGTTGCAATGGATTTCATCTGCGCCTGGATGTGACCCGTGAACGCCACAATGGCCTGGTTGGTGTTCTGCGCGCCCGCGATGATGGCATCCATGGCGCCCAGGGCTCCCTGGGCAATCTTGACGCCGTTACTGACGTTCTGCTCGCTGTCGCTGATCAGCGTCCTGATCTCCCGGGTGGAAGAGGCGCTCCGCTCGGCCAGCTTGCTGACCTCCTGGGCAACGACGGCGAAGCCCCTGCCGTGCTCTCCGGCTCGCGCGGCCTCGATGGACGCGTTCAGGGAAAGGAGGTTTGTCTGATCCGCGATGTCCGAGATGACCGTTACAATGTTGGCTATCTGCTCGGATTTTTCAGAGATGGACTGAATGGCCTTGACCGTGGCATTCACCGCTTCGACGCCGGTATGAGCCATGCGAACGGACTCCTGCGCCGACGCGGAAACCTCGCCCAGCTTGCCGGAGACGTTCTCCGCGGACGTTCGCATCTCCTTCATGGAAGTCGACGATCGCTCCACTGATTCCGCCTGGTTCTGCGCGTGAGAGGCAACCTGCTCGACGCTCGCCGTCAACTCCTCAACCGCCGCGCTCGTTTCTTCCAGAGTTGCCGCCTGGCTTTGCGCGCTGCTGGCGAGCTGTCGCGAGTTGGCGGAGAATTGCGTGCTGGAGCCGGCCAGCAGGTCGGCCGTGCCACGGATCTGCGCAACCATCCTTCGAAGCTGCAGGATCATTTCATTGATCCCCGCAGCCAGTTTTCCCAGCTCGTCCCGGGACTTGAAGTGCACGGTATCGCTCAGATCCCCTCGTGCGACGCGTTCAACTGCTGAATCGACAAGGGCAAGGGGCTTGCTTACCAGGAGCCGCGTAATCAACAAGGTGGCAATGGCAAGCACGACGATGACGGCCAGGGTCATGGCTGACGTCGTGAAGAGCTCCGACTGCAGCTGGGTCTTGATTGAAGCGTCGGAGTAGTACATGTCGACGCTTCCTATTGTCTTGTCCTGATAGACCACCTTCGCTTGAACCTTCTGGAACTTCGACGCAGCGAGCTCCTTCGCGCTGGCTTCAGTGTAGTCAACGGGATTCGCCTTTTCATCCCGGACCTTGCCGCGCGCGCCCGAATCCGTGGAGAGGACGACGGCCTGAACATCGGGGTCCATCATTTCAAGGCTTACGAGCATGTCGACCGACGCGGTGTCCATGTTCCACAGCAGGATTGCCAGGCTGGCGGGAAGTCGCTGCGCCGTCTGCTGCTCCCTTATCCGGATTGATTGGTAGAGCTGCTTCGACGTCTGCATGTAGGAGGTCAGTCCGAACCCTCCCATGACAAGCAGCACGATGATCATTTCTACGAGGATGATCCTTGTGGAGATGGATCTTGTTGTCTGGAAGCCTGTGGTGTTTCCGTTCAAAGTGGACATGATGACTGAGATTAGACAAAAGGCGTGCCAAGAACGATTTGCGCCTCGTTTCGATTGTAATTGCTTGGCACGAGATAAATTAGGCTTCCTCAGACCCGGGGTCGATTCATTTGACTTTGATGTCTGTGTTCCAGTTCATTGGAACACTGCCTCTTGTTGGAACAGGCTTGGAACACCGCGTGTCAAGCAAGAAGACGCCGGGCATCCAGGATTCTTCGCCGGCACGAATCGAGGTTCTCCGCTTCCGACAGCTCGATGCACACGAGCTTTCCGTCGGCGAGCATTTCGCGATAGAAGGCCGGCTCGATGTCTCCGTCCTCCACGAATACGGGCTGGACGATGTTGTCCTTCGTCATTTTAACGTGGATATAGGGCAGCCGGTCACGATGGGCCTGGTAGAATCTCCTGACATCGCCTGCGCCGCAGAAAGATCGATTGTGCTCCCGGTCCATCGCGTTTCCCGGATCGAATGTGAGGCTCATCGAGGGAACGCCTGCAAGGAGCTCGCTGATTCCCCCCTCCCCGCCGGACCCTGTCAGGGGCTCATGGCTGTTTTCGAACACGGGCCGAATGCGATGCTGCCCGGCAATGCTGATGTACTCGCGGATCTTTTCCTCCAGCGTGCCCATCTCCGCTTTCGAATATCCGGTCTTTGCGGGGTTGTCCCTGATCACTCGCCCGGCGATTGTCAGGCGCGCGAAAGTGCCCGGCCCAAAAACGGCGCTGTTTTTCACGCCCCGAAGGAACAGTTGACCGTCGGCAGGATCCAGGATATTCGTCCCGTCCCAGGCATAGTGCAGGCGCATGCTTCCCTTTGCCGCGCCAGCCTCCAGCTTCCGAAGCTCTCCCTCATCCAGGGAGAGGCTCACGTCGCGCACCTCCATCCACGGGAAATGCTCATCCACGGCCCAGGCAACAATTTCCTCCAGGGTCGTCTCGCCCCGTTTTATCGCGCCGACAAAAGTCCGGGAGGTAAACCCCGTCATCTCTGCACCCGGCCCGACGTGCCCTGGTTGAGAAGCTCACGCACCTCCTCAAGGGAGGTGAGGTTGAAGTCCCCAAGGACAGTCTGCTTCAGCGCGGAGGCTGCGGCGGCAAACTCGACCGCTTCCTGCGGGGCCATCTTGTTGAGAATCGCGTAGATCAGGCCCGCTGAGAAGGAAGCGCCGCCGCCGCCCCGGTCCACGAGGTGGATGTCATAGGCGCGCGAGGTGCAGAAATCCTTTCCGTCGTACAGCAGCGCGGACCACCCGTTGTCCGAAGCCGAGCGGCTCTCCCGGAGGGTGGAGGCGACGTAACGGAAGGAGAACTTCTCCCTCATCCGGCGGAACATGCTCTTGTACCCATCGATGCTGAGCTTTCCCTGGGAAACGTCGGTGTCGGACGGTTTGAACCCGAGTGTTATCTCCGCGTCCTCTTCATTTCCGATGCACACGTCCACGTGCTTCATGAGTGACGTCATCACCTCACGCGCCCGCTCGGGGGTCCATAGCTTCCGGCGATAGTTCAGGTCCACGCTCACCATGAGACCGTGCTCTTTCGCCTTTGCAAGCGCGGTCTCGGTGAGCTGCCGGGCGCCATCACTGAGCGCCGGGGTTATCCCCGACACGTGGAACCATGCAGCGTCCGCGAAAATTGCATCGAAATCGAAATGCGACGGCTCCGCGGTTGCCATTGCGGAGTCTGCCCTGTCATAGATGACCCGCGAAGGGCGCATGGCAGCGCCGTTCTCATAGAAGTTGAGGCCCAGGCGCCTGCCTCCGAACGCGACGAAACGGGTATCCACCCCCTGCGCCCGGATGCTCGCAAGGGCGGTGCGGCCCAGGGGATTGTCCGGGAGACGGGTTACGTAGGAGACATCCATGCCGAACCGGGCAAGGGATGCGGCAACGATCGACTCGTCGCCTCCATAGAAGACATCGAAGGAGCTTGCCTGCTCGAACCTCAGGTTGCCTGACGGCATGAACCTGATCATCATCTCTCCCATCGTGACGACTCGATTCATTTCACCAACCCCCTCAGCACCAGATTCCTTCGAAGCCGAAATGCATCGACAAAAACAACGGCATTCATCCCCGCGCGGATCACCGCGGAAGTGACAGCCGGCCGGTCATCGATCCAGAGGATCTCCTCCCGCCGGCCGCCCGTGCGCCTGACGAGCTCTTCGATGAGCTCCTTCGGCTTCTCGGCGCAGAGTTCCCCGGAGGCGAAAAGCCAGCGCGCCCTGGGAATCATGTTGTCCAGCTTGAGGTTCCCCGCAATCGGCGCAAGCTCCTCCCTGTCCGGTTCGCAGAAGAGCCAGAGCTTGAAGTCCGCCGAGAGCTCCGAAAAAAGCTGGCCGATTCCGGGCGTCATGCCACGGGCGCTGGAAGCTGCCTGCATCACCACGCCCTGGAGCCGGAAGACAAAATGGCGAATGGACGGCCCTGTCATTCTCCCATTACCTGCAAAACAAGACTGCGAGGAGCATTTTCCCGCTGCATGTCTAGGACCATGATGTCCTGATAGGTCCCCAGGAGCAGGGACCCGTCCTGGACCGGAATCGTGACGCTTGCGGAAAGGAGCGCGCTTCTGACGTGGACCGCGCCGTTCTTGTCATATCCCACGAGGTGATGCCGGTAGTCGCCTTCCAGGGGAACAAGGCGCTCCAGCACGTCCTCCAGGTCCACCAGAAAACCTGCCTCATGCTCCACGATCATGACCGACCCCGTGGTGTGCTGGAGAAACACCGTGAGGGATCCCTCCCGCAGGCCGGATTCGGAAACGAAACGCTTCGCCTCTTCCGTGATCACAAAGGTGGAAAACTTCCCTGCGCTTTCGATCTGGATCCGGCGCGTCTTCACCATAAGCCGGGGCCTATCGACCGGCCGCGGGAGCACCCAGCCGGCTCATCCACTCCCTGATCCTGCGTGCAGCGGAGATGACGTGGGGCTCCGGGTCCACGTTGTAGTCCCAGGACAGCTCCACGGAGAGGAATCCCGGAAAATGGGTTTCATGGAGCGCCTTGAGCAGGGGTTGGTAATCGAAGCTCCCGTCGCCGGGAACAAGGCCCTGGTGTTTTTTTCCATCATTGTCGTTCAGGTGCACCTGGTAGAGAAGAGCTCCCAGGGATTGGACCTCCTCCACGCCGCTTTGCCCGGCAAGATGGATGTGACCGGAATCGAGGACCACGCCGAGATTGTCCCGGCCCAGGGGCCTGATGAGCCGCAATGCATCCTCCGCGTTGACCACAAGGTCACTCACGTAGTGGTTGACCGCTTCCACCCCGATGCTCACGCCGGCGGCCGCGGCAACGTCCGCCACGATGGAGAGGCTGTCGGACATCCGGGCCCAGGCATCCTCCCGGCCCTGCCCGTGCAGAGACCGGCCGGGCACCGTCAGGACGCTCGTTGCCCCGAGCTGCACCGCGTTGTCTATGGACTCCTTCATGTAATCCAGGCTGTCCCGACGGATACGGTCGTCATTCGTGGTGAGGCTGAAGGGGTAACGGTAGAACGCCGGCATCACGGAAGCGATCTCCAGCCCCAGGTCAGCCGCCTGGCGGCGCAAGGCGCGAAGCTTCGAAGGGCCGAGATCCGAGCGGAAGACGTGGGGCCGCCCGCCCCACAGATCGATCCCCTCGTATCCCGCCCGGGCGACAATGGGCAGGACGTGCTCCAGCGTGTAGTTGGAGAACACGGACGATACAACGGCAAGCTTCATCATGCGTCCTCTACGGAAGCTCGGGGAGGTCCTGCCGCGCCTTCGCGACGAGCGCGATGTATTTTTCCACCTGCTCGCTGATCCACTTCAGCCCGTGCTTCTCCACCATGTTCAAGTCGAAGAAATTGCGGTTTCCCGAGATCGCATCCGCTCCGCACCGGATGAAATCCGCCGCGTTTTCCAGGCTGATCCCGCCGGAGGGGCAGAGCTTCACCCCCGGGTAGACCATCTTGAGGTTCGTCATGTACTTCGGTCCCCCCAGGGTGGCGGGAAAAATCTTGACCATGTCGGCGCCGGCCTCCATGGCCATGAGCACCTCGGTGGCCGTGAAAGCCCCGCAGTACATGGCGGCCCCGTAGCGGTGCGCCGTGCCAATGACGTCGGGCCGGAAAGCCGGAGACACGATGACACGGGCCCCGGAGAGGATGGCAAGCCGGGCGGTGGTTTCGTCCAGCGTGGTTCCCGCAGCCAGAAAGATCTTGTCCTTGAACTCGTCCCTGAGAGTCTCGAAAGATTCGAATATGCCGGGGGTCGTGGTCGTGATTTCGATCACACGCGCGCCGCCTTCGTACATGGCGCGCACGTAGCTGACCAGGTCCCCGCCTGCCTTTATCTTCATGGCGGGAAGAACGCCCGTGCTTCGGGTCACAAAGACAGCTTCGTTCTCCGGGCCGTCCGTTCGACTCATCGCTTCCTCCTCATGCCCCATGGCTGCACACCCCTTATGGCTTCAGGCGCCCCAGAATCGTCGCCGGCCCCCCGTCCGCGCCGCGTATCCACAGAGGGGCAAGAATGACCGCGGCAAGCCCTTTCAGGTCCTGGTCCAGCTTCATGTCCTCGATGACCAGAAAGCGCCTTCCCTCCCCTTCCAGGAGCACATTGTGCGCCTTCATGGTCCGATCCAGGAACTTGATGCATGAAAGGGAAGGCACATCCATGCCCAGCGCGCGCATCCGCGGAAACTTTTCCAGAAGGTACCCTGCGCTTTCCACGCCGAAACCCGGGCAGCGGCTGGAGTAGCGTTTGGGGTCGGACTTTCGCACCTCGCCGTATCCGAACCGGAACATCACAAGGTCGGCGTCAGAGTGGCCGCGGGCCAGGGCTTCCAGGTGGGACGGCATCACAAGGACGTCGTCCCCGAGGGGAAGATCCAAAACAACCGGCCGATCGAAAACCAGCTCACCGGGAAGGAAATCTGAAAGCGCGAGGCCCCGGGGGGTGACGTGGCGGGGAGCATCGACATGCGTTCCCGTATGAGTGACCACCTTGATGAGTGTCACGTTCGCGTCATCCCCCTTTTCCAGGCTCATGAACGGGGAAAGCTCCATTCTCGGGATTGCCGGCGGGGTCGGCGTTTCCATGGAGAGTGGATGGGAAAGAAAAACATACTCAGGGGTCATGAGCCGCTCCTCAGCCGGACCGATGGTCCTGCGTGAAATCCTTGAGCCAGCCTTTGTCCCACAGGCTGGGGAATGGGTTGCGCTGGTAGGGGTGGGCAGCCACGGCGGCTTCATCGAGCTCCAGGCCCAGCCCCGGCTGATCGCCAAGAAAGAACTCTCCGTTCCTGATCGGGTTCCAGCCGCGCACCAGGTCATTTCTCCATGGCACGTCGAACTCGGCGAACGCCTCCTGGATGAGGAAGGAGGGATTGCTCACGTCGAAGTGCAGGCAGGCGGCAAGGGACACCGGGCCCACGGAGCAATGCGGGGACAACCTGATGTCCTTTTGCTCGGCAAGAGCCGCGATGCGCCGCGCCGTGGAAAGCCCACCGCAGTGGGCGATGTCCGGCTGCAGGACATCCACTGCCCGCAGGGAAATGATCCGCGCAAAGTCAGCCATGGTATAGAGGCGCTCGCCGGATGAAATGGGCACGGCCGACTGGCGCTTCACGAAATCCAGCATTTCGATGCGCTCCGGCGGAACAGGTTCCTCGCACCACGCGGGGTTGTAGGGCGTGAGGCGCCTGATCATCTGAAGGGCAGTGGGCGCATCCAGCCTGCCGTGGAACTCCATCATCAGCTGCACGTCCGGTCCCACTGCCTCCCGAACACCGGCAACAAGGGCTTCAGCCTCTTCCATTTCGGCGGGGCTCATCACCATCCAGGCGGTTCCCAGGGGATCGAACTTCATGGCCCGGTACCCCCTCGCAACTGCCTCCCGCGCCCGTTCCGCATATTCCTTCGGGGTTCGCGCGCCGCCGTACCAGCCGTTTGCATACGCGGGGATCCTTGCGTGGCACCTCCCGCCCAGGAGACGGTGCACAGGCTGGCCGCACTCCTTTCCGACGATGTCCCAGAGAGCCAGCTCCACGCCGCTGATTGCGGTCATGACCGTTGAGCCTCCCTGGTACTGGTCCCTGATCAGGTTACCGGCCAGGGCTTCGATGTCAAAGGGATCACGACCCAGCACCCGGTCCTCAAGCCATTCGTGACAAAGGGTCTCGACGGTTTTTTCCTGCCACTCCAGGGAGGCTTCGCCAATGCCGGATACCCCGGTGTCCGTGGTCAGGCGGATGAAAAGGTAATTGCGCAAGCCAGCGTTGGCGAGGAATGTCTCGAACCGTGAGATTTTCATGCCGGCGCCTTCCCAGGCCATCCGCTTTCCACAAGCCACGCGCGCGCTTCGGCATCAGCTTCCTTCGGGTCCAGGGGAAGGGGCACCACGGAGCCGCCGCGGGCAAGGGAAAGCTCCGCGGCCACCAGCACCTCGTAGGCCTTGTGACCATCCCAGCCGCTTACCAGCGGCTGCTCCAGACCGCGGATGCACTGCAGGAAGTTCTCGATCAGGCCCATGAACCCGCCGAACTCCTCGTCGAACAGGAGCGTGTTGGGCACCACGGGAGCCCAGACCCGGGATCCCTCCATCTCACTGTCATGCAGGGTGAGCCGGCACTGGTCATCGACATCCAGCCACGCATGGTCCCCGTACACCTCCATCCGCTCCCACGGCTTGAAGCTCAACGCCGAAGAGCTGGTGTAGATTGCGCCCACCGCTCCGCTTGTGAACTCCAGCTGGCAAACCGCGTTATCCACGGGGAACCTGCGCCGGTTCTTGTGGTAACGGTCCAGTCCAACGCAGCGAACGGTGGCGACATTGCCCATGAGATACCGGGTGATGTCGAAGATGTGGATGGTTCCGGATTCGAACAGGTCAACGTAATCGTAGCCGAGGTTGAACTTTGCAACGGACATCGCCGGATTGGAAACTGGGCCTTCGGAAATCAGCTTCTTCGCCCTGCGATACGGCGGGGAGAACCTCTTGTTGGCAACGGTCATGAGCAGAACTCCGCGCGTGTCGGAAAGCGCGCACATGCGAAGTGAATCCGACAGGGAGCGGGCAATGGGCTTTTCCACGAGAACAGGAATGCCTTTTTCAAGGCACGCGCAGGTGTGCTCGCAGTGCAGGTCATCCGGGCTGCAGACAATGACCCCGTCCAGCCTCTCTTCGCTGATCATTTGCCGGTAGTCCGTGTACCATCTCCCCCCGAAGACCGTCTCCACCTTGTGCGCCTGCGCCGGGGTGCGGAGCGTGAACGCCCGAACGGACACCGGCTCCCAGATCGTCTGAAGCCTCTTGATGGCCGGCCAATGCTTGGACTGCACCACCGGGCCTGCCCCGATGAAGCCGATGGAAAGGGGCTTGCGTCCGGCGCGCTCTTCATCCTTTCCCACGCCGTAGACGTCCCCGAGCTGGAACGCCTTTTTCGCCGGTGTATGGCCGTAGGTGTCTTCCATCATGAGATGCCCCGCATCCTGCGAACCGCAGGCTGATCAGCTGAGCCTGAGGAAAGCGCCCTGCGGCTGATCACCTCGAAGAAAAGCGCCACAAGGATGACGGCCCCTTTGTAGAGGTAGAAAGCAGAGTCCCGCATGCCCATGGTGCTGAGGCCATTGTTCAGGATGGAGAGGAAGATCACCCCGACAATGGTCTTCCTGATGCTCCCCTCCCCGCCCATCATGCTGCTGCCGCCAATGATGACGGCGACGATTGCGTCGAACTCCAGGCCGTACACGGCGTTCGGCGCTCCGGCGGACATCCTGGCAGTGGTGACGATGGTGGCAAGCCACACGAAAAACCCGCTGAGCAGGAACAGGAACAGCTTGGAGAGCTCCGTGTTCACTCCCGCCTGCTTCGTCGCCTCCACGTCGCCGCCCAGCGCATAGGTGTATCGGCCCAGCCGAGTGCGGTTGAGCATGTACCAGCCGATGAGGTAGCTCACGACCACCACCATGATGACCGGGGAAATGCCGAGCACGGCGCGGTTGTTCATGAACGCGATGAACGGATTGACGAACGGCAGCGAGTCCCCTCCCGTGATTCCGAGGGCAAGGCCGCGCGCCCAGATCATGGCGGCCAGTGTCACGATCACGGAGTTGATTCCCAGGTAGGACAAGAGGACTCCGTTGAAAAGCCCGCAGGCAAGGGCCACGGCAAGGGAAGCAGCAAGGGCCACCGCCATGTTGCCGGTGCCCCGCAGGACGACCGCCAGCACGACGCCAGAGAGAGCCACGACGGAGCCGGGGGAGAGATCGAACTGCCCCGCGATGATCGTGAAGGTCACCCCCACGGCAACGATGGCGAGGGCGGCGTTCTGCTCCAGGATGCTCACAAGGTTGTCAAAGGTCAGAAAGTCATGGTTCAGCACGGTGAACACGATGATCAGGAGGACGGCCATGATGACCAGGCCGAACTCCTTGAGAAGCCAGCCAGTGACCTCCCGGGATCTGTGCTCCTTCATGCCGCCCTCCCCTTGCTGACCCGGTCGATGACGACGGCGGCCAGGATCAGGAGCCCGTTCACGGCGGTCTGGTACGGCCCCGGTATCCCCTTGATGGTAAGGAAGTTGAGGATCATCCCGGCAATCAGCGCGCCGAGCAGGGACTTCTCCAGCCTCCCCGAGCCGCCGGTAAGGCTTGCGCCGCCCAGCACCACGGCAAGGATCACGTCGAACTGGATGTTGTTGCCTACCCCGGGGCTCACCGCGCTCAGCCGGGCCGCAAGAATGAGCCCGCCGACCCCGGCGGTGAAGCCGGAAAGCACGTAGGCCAGCGTCTTGAGACGAACCACCGGAACCCCGCACAGCGCCGTTGCGCGCGCATTGCCTCCGATGGCGTACAGCCGCCTGCCAAAACTGGTCTGGCGGAGCACGACGGCAAAAACGATGTACAGCAGCACCATGAACAGGATGAGCACGGGGATTGAGAACACGGTCTTCTGGGCAACGAACGTGAAGACCGGGTCCCGCACCCACAGCCAGGCATTGTCGATCCAGAGAATGGTCTGCGCGAGCCCCCGTACGGCGATCATGGTGCCGAGGGTCACGATGATGGGGCTGATCCCCGCGCTTTCCACGAGGAAACCGTTGACAAGGCCGACCGCGCTGGCGGCGACGACGCCGGCCAGGATGGCAACGCCGGTGGGAAGGTAGCCATGGTTGAGGAGAAACATGGACACGACGGCGGCAAGGAGCGCCGAGGAGCCGACAGAAAGGTCGATTCCCCCGACGAGGATCACCATGAACATCCCGATTGCCATGATGGCAACCACGGAGATCTGTTTGAAGATGGTGACGATGTTCTCCGCCAGGAGGAATCGCGGCGCCGTCAGGCCGAACAGCAGCCCCAGGGCAATGATAACGAGCACGATCCCGTAGTCGCTCGCGATGACGCGGATCCGTTCGCCGCTGTTCAGAAGCGAGCCGGGCCGGTCCACGGGACGCGGCCCCTGCGCCAGCTCATCTCCCCTGTGCATGCTTGTGCCACCCCTGGATTTCCGCCAAGAGCTGCTCTTCCCCCGCCTCCGCGCGGGAGAGGGTGCGGCTCAAGCGCCCCTTGTACATCACAAAGATGCGGTCCGAGATCCCAAGGATCTCGTTGTGGTCCGTCGACACCACCATGATCGCCTTCCCCTCCGCTGCGAGGGAGCTCAGCATCCGGTAGATCTCCGCCTTTGCGCCCACGTCGATCCCGCGTGTCGGCTCGATGAACAGCAGGATGTCGAGATTCGTGAGCAGCCACCGGGCAACGATGGTCTTCTGCTGGTTTCCGCCGCTCAGCGTCCTCATGCGGGAGTTGGGAGTCCGCAGCGTAATTCCCACCTTCCGGATGAGATCCACGGCGGACGCGCGCTCCCTGCGGTTGTTGAGAAGCGGAAAGAGCTTGCTGCGACGGAAGCCCGGCAGGGACGGAAGGGTGATGTTCTCCTTCACCGACATGTCCAGGATCAGGCCCTCGTCCTTCCTGTTCTCCGTGAGAAGACAGATCCCTGCGTCAATGGCTTCCCGAGGAGAGTGGATCAGAATCTCCCTTCCATTGCGCAGGACCCGGCCTTCCGACTTTTCCAGGATCCCGAACAGGGACCGAAGGAGCTCGTTTTGCCCGGCCCCCAGGAGGCCGGTCACCCCGATGATCTCACCGGGGTACAGGTTGAAGCTGACATCCTGAACGCGTGACCCGATGCTCAGGTTTTTCACCTCGAGGGCGGGGACTGAAGAGACCGCACCGCGGTGACTGCCAGCTTGATAGAAGGCGTCCGCTTTCTGGCCGATCATCGCCTCGATGAGCTCGTCTTCCGTGACCCCCGCCACCTGCACGGTCGTCACCGTCTTTCCGTTTCTGAGGATGGTACCGCGGTTGCAGAAAGCCAGCACTTCCGGCAGTCGGTGGGTGATAAAAATGATGGATGCTCCGGTCTGCCGCACGCGGTTGAGGATCTGGAACAAATGCTCCGTGTCCTCATTGGTGAGAGGCGCCGTGGGCTCATCCAGGACAAGGACCTTCAGGTCATGGGAAAGAGCCTTTGCGATCTCCACGAGCTGTCTCTGGGCAAGGGGAAGACTGGCGATCTTTTCATCGATGTCGATGTCTTCGATGCCGAGCTGCTCCAGGATCTCCTTCGACCTCCTGCGCTGTGAGCGGCCGTCGACGGCAAGCGGGGTGCCCGGCTCCCGGCCAAGGAACATGTTCTCCGCGACAGTGAGATTGGAAAGGAGGCTCAGCTCCTGGTACACGGTGACGATGCCCTTCTGAAGCGCTTCCCGGGGATGGCGGAAAGAAAGCGCCTTCCCGTCAAGGGTGATCGTTCCCTCGTCCGCCGCGTACATCCCGGAGAGGATCTTCATCATCGTGGATTTCCCCGCTCCGTTCTGCCCAATGAGGGAGTGGATCTCTCCGCTTTCCACGGAAATGTTCGCGTGGTCGAGCGCGAGGACCCCGGGGAACCGCTTCGTTATGTTCTGCATTTCGAGCACGGTCTTGCAGCGCCTCTTGCCTTGCTTGCTATGGTAACGCGGAGAGGGCCGGTTGCCGGCCCCCTCCGTCAGCCGTTTGGCTACTTTGCCATGTACTGGGAAACAATCTCGTCGAGCTGCTTCTCGTACGGGAAAGTCGTCAGATTGGTTTTCATGTCCTTGGCCAGCTTGATGGCCGCGTCGGCGTTTTCCTTTGTAATGAGCGTGCCCTTTATCAGGATCTCGGCGGGCACCTTCTCGCCCATGGCGATCTTGAAAGGCACCCAGACTTTCCAGAAGCCCGAGTATTCAGGGCCAAGAAGGACCGTGGCCGACATCTTTCCGTCCTTGATATCCTGGAGGGCGAAATCGTCACCGTCCACGGACACCATGATGATCTTGCCGTCACCGGTCTTGCCGGCGTTTCCGTCCCACAGCCTGCCCGCCTGGTCGACCGCGTTGAGAGCGGGGACGGTGAGGCTGTCGCTGTTGCCGTACACGAGGTCCAGGTCTGGATACGCGGTCAGCCAGTTTTCCATGATCTCCACCGCGCGCTTGGGATCCCAGCCGGTGGGCTCCTGGGCCACGATCTTGATGTCGGGGTACTTGGCCAGGACGTCGGACCAGCCGCCCGAGCGTTCCGTGTTCAGACCCTGCCCCAGCAGGCCCTGGAGGTTTGCCGCCTTGCCTGCGGGAGACCCGTTTTTCTGCGTCAGCAGCTTCACGGAGTACTCGCCCTCGAGCGGCCGGTGTTCCTCTCATCGAACCCGAGCATGGTCGCCATCCCGTCGATTTTGCTGTGCAGGGCGACGACAGGGATATTAGCGGCCTTTGCGTATGCCATGGCCGGGCCGAACGCCTTGACGTCGATGAAGTTGACGGCAATCGCGTCCACCTTCTGGTTCACAAGGTTTTCAAAAGCCTGGATCTGCTTGTTGACGTCCCCTTCCCCGCTTGCCACCTTCAGCTCGAAGCCGAAGCGGCGCGCAGCTTCCTTTGCACCGTTGACTTCTCCGATGTGGAACGGGTTGCTCAGGTCGATCTGGACCAGGCCGATCACCTTCTTGCCCGTGGACGCTCCCTGCGATGCTGATTCCTGTTTTCCGCCGGCGAACACGCCAACTGTCACAAGAAGCGAGCTGACGATGCTCAGAATCAAGACTCGAATCAGAGTTCTCATCTGGTGATTCCTCCTTGTGGGGCATGGTATAGCCAGTCTTTCCAAATGTCAACTGGCAATGATTGACTTTACATAAGTAAAGTGAGGCGAACTATTGAGTGATCTTTAACTTTGCTGTACAATATGATGATGGCAGGAAACGACCAGGATTTGATGATCTCAGTCGCGGTCGATTACTACGAAAAGGAGCTCTCGCAGAAGGAAATCGCGGAGAAATACAAGATTTCCCGGGTGACCGTTTCCAGCTATTTGAAAAGGTCCCGGCAGGAAGGGATCGTGGACATCCGTGTGAACAAAAAGCCTTCCCTCGCCTTCTCCCTGCAGACCGAGCTCCAGTCCTGCCTGGCAATGGAAAAAGTCGTCGTCTGCACATCGGATCCGGATGAGACGCGGACGCGGATCATCGTCGGCAGGGCGGCCTCTGACCTGCTGAAATCCCGTCTGCATGACGACCTCATCATCGGAATCAGCTACGGCACGACGCTGTATGAGACCGTGCACCAGCTCATCGTGAGGAAGCACTTCCGGGGCGTCCAGGTGGTTCAGCTCCTGGGGGCCATGGGCTCGCGGGATGCCATGCAGGACGGGTTCGAGCTGGCAAGAACGCTTTCCGCGAAGGTCGATGGCACGTACAGGATCATCCAGGCCCCGCTTGTCGTGCAGAACGAGCAACTGAAGGAGATGCTCCTGAACGAACCTCAGATCGCCGCGGTCATGGAGCTGGCTCGGTCCGCCGACGTGGCTGTTCTCGGAGTCAGCTCCAACAGGCCTGAGATCAGCGGGATTGTCCGAGCGGGCTTCCTTTCAAGCGATGAGTCGGCAAAGCTGTATGACGAGGGAGCCGTGGGGAATGTCTGCGGCATGCATTTCGACGTTCACGGCGGGATCCTCCCGCTTTCCCTGAACAACAGGACCATCGCACTAGAGCCGGAGGCGCTTCGGGCCATTCCCCTGAGGATTGCCGTTGCCTGCGGGGTTCGGAAAGCGGACGCCATCCTGGGGGCAATTCGCGCCGGATTTGCCAATGCCCTCGTCACTGACACGGATGCGGCCCTCACCATGATCAGCATGATCAAGGCCGGAGCACCCGTCCCCTAAGGCCCGATCGGCGCGGCCTGTCCTAGATGAGCGCCCGGTAGGGTTCCTCCAGGAGAGCCACCAGCTTCTGCAGAAAAAGCGCGCCCTGGGCGCCGTCGATCGCCCGGTGGTCCACGGAAAGGCTGAGCGTCATGAGCCTGCGCTCCTTCGGCTGACCTGAGTCAAGGCAGACTTCCGTTCGCGCCGCGTTGACGCCCAGGATGGCCCCTTGCGGCGGATTGATGAGCGGTGTGAACGACGTGATCCCGTACATGCCGAGGTTGCTCACCGTGAACGTCCCGCCGGTCATTTCATCCGGGGTGAGCTTGCGCTCGCGCGCGCGCCTGACGACGTCCGCGGACCGCGCCGCAAGGGCGGAAAGCGTGAGCCTGTCAACGCCCCGGATCACAGGAACAATCAGGCCGGTTTCAAGGGCAACAGCCATGCCGAGGTTCACGGCGCGATACTCCACAATGTCCTCACCGTCGATGCTGCACAGCATGTACGGCGTATCGGCCAGGGCAACAGCCGTCGCCTTCATGACGAAATCATTCACACTGACATTCAGCCCGGCTTGCGCGTTGAGCCTGCCTCGAAGGGCCAGCAGCGACGTGACATCCGCCTGTGTGTCCAGCGTGAACTGAGGAATGGAGAGATGGCTCTGCATCATGCGTTGCGCGATGATTTTCCGCGCCCCGGTCAGCGGAGTGCGCGTGGTTTCTGCCGGCGCATTGACGGGTTGGCCGGCCAGCGCCTCTGCGACGTCGGCCGGCCTGTGGGATTCCGCAAGGGCCTCGACGTCCCGCAGCCGTATCTCGCCGGCCGGGCCGGTCGGGGCCGCGGATTCCAGCAACACTCCCAGCTCTGCCGCACGCCTTCGCGCTGACGGGGTTGCCATGACCCGGCCGGGAGCGGCGGTCGGCGCAGGAACGGGGGCCGGGGCAGTTGCCGGGGCCTGGGCTGTGGCAAAGGCCTGAGCTGTGGCAGGAGTCGGAGAGCCCGTGGGCGGCTTCTCGTCCCTTGCGCCGATGAATGCGATCTGCTCCGTGACGGCAACTTCTTCTCCAGGCTTGCACAGGACCGCAATGAGGTATCCGGAGACTTCGGCCTCGACCTCCATCGCAACCTTGTCCGTCTGTATCTCCAGGAGCGGCTCACCGGCCGTGACGGGGTCGCCGACATTCTTGAACCACCTGATGATGGTTCCTGTTTCCATTGCCATGCCTGCCTTGGGCATGATTACGCTCGTCGCCATGCGTGCGGCTCCTGTCTTACCTGAGGAGATCCCTGGCCGCGCCCTCGATCTTCTCAGGGGTCGGGACAGCGTTGCGCTCCAGGTTCGGATTGTACGGAATGGGGATGTCGAAGCCGGCCACCCTCCGGATGGGCGCATCCAGGTGATAGAAAGCTTTGCTGTCTGCCACCACGGCGGCAATCTCACCGCCGTAGCCCGCGGTCTGCACGGCCTCGTGAACGATGAGGAGCCGGCCCGTCTTGATGACGCTCTTGATGATGGCTTCCTTGTCCAGGGGGACGAGGGTGCGGGGATCAAGAACTTCAATGCTCTTCCCCTCTGCCGCGAGCTTTTCAGCGACCTCCAGGCACATGGGAACCATGCGTCCCCACGTGACGATGGTGAGGTCCGTCCCTTCGCGCTTCACGTCCGCCTGGCCAAGGGGAATCGTGTATTCTTCCAGCGGAACCGGCCCTTTCCTTCTATATAAGAGCTTTTGTTCCAGGAAGACCACCGGGTTGTTGTCCCGGATGGCGCTCTTCAAGAGTCCTTTTGCGTCATACGGAGTGGAAGGAATCACCACCTTCAGGCCGGGGATATGGCAGTACAAAGCTTCCTGGCTCTGGGAATGCTGCGCCGCGGCGCCCGTTCCTGAACCCGCAGGCGCGCGGATGACCATGGGCACCTGGGCCCGGCCTCCGAACATGTAGCGCATCTTGGCGGCCTGGTTGCCCAGCTGGTCCAGACCGATGGCAATGAAATCGCTGAACTGGATCTCGGCGATCGGACGGCTTCCCGTCACGGCCGCTCCCGCGGCGGCGCCGATGATGGCAGCCTCTGATATAGGGGTGTCGCGCACGCGCTCGGGCCCGAACTCTTCGATCATTCCGACCGAAACTCCAAAGGCGCCGCCATAGACTCCGATGTCCTCTCCCATGAAGAAGACATCCTTGTCCCGGCGCATCTCCTCGCTCATGGCTTCCCGGATGGCCTCCGCGTAGGTGATCTCTCTCACTGAGTTTCCCCCGCCGTCACTCGGCATAGACATCGGTGGTCAGCTCGTCCAGCGACGGCTCGGGACACGCTTCAGCGTATGCCACCGCCTCCTCGATGCTTTGCTTCCCCCGGCTCTCCAGCTCCGCAAGCTGCGCTTCAGTGAAAAGGCCACTCTCCGCGAGCTTTCCGCGAAAGCGCGCTATGGGGTCCCGCTCTTTCCATTCGGCAATCTCCTCTTTCGTGCGATAGCGGTTTGCATCGCTTTTCGAATGGCCGGAGTACCGGTAGGTTTCGCACACGACCAGAGCGGGGCCGTTCTTGACGACATGCTGCCGGGCTTCCTTCACTGCCTCGAAGACGGCAAAGACATCGTTTCCGTCCACACGCTTTCCCGGGATGCCGTAGGCCCGGGCCCGTTCGGAAAGATCCTCCAGGTTCGTCGAGCGATGCACGTTCATCGACATTCCGTACTGGTTGTTCTCACAGATGTAGATCACCGGCAGCTTCCAGACCGAGGCCAGGTTCACCGACTCGTGGAACGTGCCCTGGTTGATGGCGCCGTCCCCGAAGAAACAAACAACCACCTTGTCCTCACCGCGCAGCCTGACGGTGATTCCGGCGCCCGTGGCAATGGGGATTCCGCCTCCCACCACCCCGTTGGCGCCGAGGTTCCCCCGCGACAGGTCGGCGATATGCATTGATCCGCCTTTTCCCCTGCAATATCCATCCTCTTTGCCCAGGAGCTCCGCCATCATCCGTTTGAGGTCGATCCCTTTTGCGATGGTGTGGCCGTGTCCCCGATGGGTGCTCGTGATGATGTCATCATCACGGAGGGCGCCAATGGCGCCGACCGCCGTCCCCTCCTCACCGATATACAGGTGCGTGGTGCCGTGGACCATTCCGCGCGAAAAGAAGTAGGCCACCTTCTCTTCGAAGGCGCGAATCTGCAGCATTTTCAGGTACATGTCCTGAAGGCGCTCCCGGGGAATCTCCGGCATGCTTTCTTTCTTTCCCCGGGCCGGTGTGCGGGTGGAAACAGTGGGCATGATGGTCCTCGTTTCTCACAGAGAATGCAATTTTTTGCACCTCTTGCAATTTCTTACGAGTTCAGGGTATCTTCGCCCGTATGGAAGTGTCAAGGGGGCGGGGAAAACCGTCCCGGACAGTGGATGATGAGGCGGGAGCCCGGATCAGCCAGCTCGTCAAGATTGCGCGCCTGTACCACCTGGAGGACGTCGGGGAGCGGCAGATCGCGGAGCGGCTCAACGTGTCCACAGCCAGCGTCTCCCGGGCCCTTGCACGGGCGAAGGAGCTGGGCATCGTGCACATCACCATCAATGAAAGTCCCGCCGCCTCGCACGCGGAGCTGGAAATCGCCATGGAACAACGCTTCGGGCTTCGCGAATGCCTGCTTGTTGAACGATCTGATGCGCTGGAACAAACCTACAGAGCCCTGGCGGGCCGGGTGGGAACCCTCCTTTCCCGAGTCCTGAAGCCGGGCAGCACGCTGGGTCTCAGCTGGGGGGAGACCCTCAAAGCAGTGGGAGAAAACCTGCCGTCCATCCCCGCGGTCCGCGCTGACGTCGTTCCCATCATCGGCGCCATGGGGAGGATCGAGACGGGAGTCTACCCGAACAGCATCGCCCGTACTTTTGCGGAAAAACTCGGGGGCAACGCATACCTCGTCAATACGCCGGCCATTGTCGACAACCCGCTGACCCGCGCCTCCATCATGGCTGACAGCAACTTCGAGCAGGTACGCAGGCTGTGGCGGCGCCTGGCGGCGGTCATCCTGGGGGTGAGCGGCCTGGATGCCGACACGTCGGTGTATCGCGGCGGCATCTTCTCCCGGGCGGATCTTGCCGGGATGCGATCACGCGGCGGAGTGTGCGCAACGAATTTCATCATCCTTGACTCGGAGGGCCGGCCGGTAGCAACTCCATTCTCGGAGCGGATCGTCTGTCTTTCCGTTCCCGAGATCAAGGACATCCGCAATGTCGTGATCGTGGCGGCAGGGGACAACAAGGCGGAACCGCTGCGCGCGGTCCTCAAGAGCGGGTTTGCCCACGTGCTGGTAACGGACGTCGCCTGCGCACGGACCCTCCTCCGCGATGAACTGTTCTGACCTCTACGTCGAGATTCTGGACCGTTGCCGCTCGTCAAGCTCGATTCTCTGCTGCTTGAAACGCAAAGACATGGTGACACAGCCGCACCCGCACTCACAGATCGAATAATGGAGTTCGAACATTCCGCAGTTGCAGCTCAGTCCTTCGGGAGGACCCCTCTCTGCTACCGCGTCACCCCAAATAAAAACGTGTGTGCCCACACAAGGCGTGTGTGTCATTTCAGGGTGGTGAACGAGCTTCAGCTTTGGAATATTCCCGATCCCTAGGCTCTCAAGCTCGATCATGAAAAGCTCCATCCTGCGATTCCAGTAAATCCCTCATGATGGTCCTCCCTCCTTTTCACAGCTTGGCAGCCACGGGGACCTCGGAGCCTGTCATGGTCCCGCTTCAGCTCATGTTCTTTCGTTGCTGTTTCCATCTCCTTCTCCGCGTGATTGCTCATTTTTGTTGTGTAATGTAACAGATAAATTCATCGGTGTCAAGGCCGGGTTTATAGGAAGAACCTAATGTTTCGGGGACCGCGTACTAGCGGTCGAGCGCGCCCTCGACCACGCGAGGGACTTTGTCGCCCAACGGATCATCCTTCGAGTCGAAGCGGGCAATGATATTCCCTTTGCGATCCAGAAGAAACTTATTGAAGTTCCAGCTGATGTGGCCCGGGAACTGAGGATCCGTCGCTTTATCGGTAAGGAATGCATAGAGGGGATGGATACCCCTGCCCTTTACCGAGATCTTGGAGAACATCGGGAACGTGACGCCATAGTTCAGAGTGCAAAAGCTCTTGATCTCTGCTTCCGTTCCTGGCTCCTGCCGCATGAAGTCATTCGATGGAAAACCCAGTATCTCGAAGCCACGATCCTTGAAACGCGTGTAAAGCGCTTGCAGATTCTTGTACTGGGGGGTGAAACCGCATTTGCTGGCCACGTTCACAATGAGGAGGACTTTACCGGCGAACTCCGACAGGGATCGCTCTCTTCCGTCAATGTCCTTCGCGACAAAAGCGTAAATGTTTTTCATAAGATAGAAGATAGTCACTCGCAGATGAAGAGAAAAGGTCAATATCACGAATCGTTTAGAACCGAATCAGGCTTTTTGGCCCTCGACATGGGAGGAGAATTATTGGACCATGGAAAGGTAATTTCCCTTTTTGTCACTTGGAAAGCGAGAGAGAGGAAATCAATGTCGATTCGCCGCCAAGTCCTGAACTTGATAAAAGAGGAAGTGATTTTGATCGACGAAAAGGAGTATCGGTTTCTCACTGAGCAAAGTGGCGGGCGGCTTGATTTGCCCCGTGACCTCACATCAATTGACAATGAACCGGGGCGGCGCAGAAAAAACCTCTTGTATGCCGACTGCGTTCTTCTTGACGAAAGCGACAAACCCAGAATGCTTATTGAAGTCGTCAGCAGCAACCCCCAAGACCCAAACGGAATCGTCGGTTTGGTTATCAACCTCGATCGCCTTGCTCGATTTCCGCGAGGGGACTATTCGGGAGTTGATCTGCTTTTTATTGTCCTGGGGCAAATAAAGAGATACTGGTGTTCACTTTGCAAGCGAGGGCACTCCCTGTCTCGATCTTCCCAACATTTTCCTGAAGCGTGGGAGGCAGTTAAAAACAGCTCCCCGGTTGAGATTCTTCACGAAGGCCTTGTCATGAACTATCGCAAGGCGCTGTTGGACTATCCAATAGCTCCCTACCTGCGGACAATTCGAGCGCCATCCGTCCTCTTTCTGAACAGCGACAGGATCATGAACGACTGGCGGACGTATCAGCCGAAAGTCCTTTCGCTCATCAAGACTCACATACGCAATCGAATTCAGAACGCCGATCGAAACACCAATCCGATGTTTGTTGGAGTTGAGGAGTTGTTTCCCGAAACGATTGCAGAGATGCTCGGTATCGCATAGAGATTGGCAGTCAGCTCGCAACCTGCTATTGACAAGCAAGGCACACACGTTATTCTGTAGACGAGTTCGCATCACCACGTCTCGCATGGGAGGCCAAAATGAAAATTGCCTCGTTGTTTCGGGTGATTCTCTCGTGCATCATCGGGCTCGTGATTGGTGTGATTATTACGGCTTTGGTGAACCTTGCAATACCTGCAACGAATCTCGCCTGGACTCTCATCCCAACATGCCTTGCCGCAGTTCTTTCCGGGTTTGCAGGATATATCCTGGGCGCGAAACAACAAAAGTAGATTCAGCGGCGGTATGGGATCAGTGCAACCATCGACCCCCGTTGATCAACAACACCGCGCAATCCTTCAAAGCATTGCCCTGAGGGCGATGTTGGCACGTGGTCTGCTCCCCGACTTCTCGGCGGCCGTGATTGCCGAGCTCGAGACAATTCCGGCGGCCTCGAGCGCGAACGTGGAGCCAGTCGGAGCTTCCTCGGCCATTCCTGACCTCACGGACCTCCTGTGGGCTTCCATTGACAACGATGACTCCCGTGACCTTGATCAGCTCACTGTCGCAGAGGCCATGCCCGGGGACAAGGTCAAAGTTCTTGTAGCCGTAGCTGATGTGGATGCGCTGGTTGCAATCGGCTCGGCAATCGACGAACACGCGCGCCACAACACGACTTCGGTGTACACAGCAGCCAGGATCTTCCCGATGCTGCCGGAAAGACTCTCCACTGACCTTACTTCCCTCGGCTTCAATGCCGAGCGCCTGGCCGTTGTCGTAGAAGTGGTGATTGGCGCAGACGGCTCAATGCAGGGCTCGGATGTCTACCGTGCGCGCGTCCGCAATCACGCAAAGCTCGCCTATGACAGCGTTGCCGCCTGGTTGGAAGGGCGCGGCGAAGTCCCTGAAGGGATAGCGGCAGTCAGTGGACTGGCGGAGAATCTGCGCCTGCAGGACCGGACTGCCCAGAGCTTGAAGAATGTGCGGCATCTCCATGGGGCGCTGAGCCTCGAAACCAAAGAGGCAAAGCCGGTCTTTCACGGCGACCAGATCCGTGCTCTCGAAGTGGAACAAAAGAACCGCGCGAAAGAGATCATCGAGGATTTCATGATTGCAGCCAACGGGGTAACCGCCCGGTATCTCGCCGCAAAGAGCTTCCCTTCAATTCGCCGTGTGGTGCGTACGCCCAGGCGCTGGGACCGGATTGTCGAGCTGGCCCGAGAACGCAGTTTCAGGTTGCCAGACAATCCGAATTCAACCGCGCTCAATACATTCCTCGTCAGGGAGAAAGCAGCCGATCCGCTGCAATTTCCCGACCTCTCCCTCTCGGTGATCAAGCTCCTGGGAGCGGGCGAATACGTAGCGGAACGACCCGGCGACACCGCCCCAGGTCACTTTGGTCTGGCGGTAAAGGATTATTCGCACTCCACTGCCCCGAATCGCCGCTACGCGGATCTGGTCACGCAGCGCCTGCTGAAGTCCGCCATTGCAGGCCGGTTGGCGCCGTACAGCTATGCCGAGCTGGAGGGGCTGGCCAGCCATCTCACGGAAGAAGAGGATGCCGCCAACAAGGTCGAACGGCAGGTCGGCAAATCTGCGGCCGCCCTCCTCCTCGAATCGAGGATCGGGGAGCAGTTCGACGCAATTGTCACGGGGGCTTCTGACAAAGGCACGTGGGCTAGATTGCTCACCGTCCCCGTGGATGGAAGGGTAGTAAGCGGGTCAAGGGGCGTGGATGTCGGCAGCCGGATCCGCGTACGACTGACCGCCGTGGACGTCGAGCGCGGATATATTGATTTCCAGAGAGCCGATGCTAAAAAGCTCTGAGGCCCACCCGCAACAACCAGAAAACAAAAAGGATGAGCGCAATGACGAGCACGACGTGGATTGCCCCGCTTGCAATAAACCGGGTACTGAAACCCAGCAGCCAGAGAACGAACAGGACAATTGCCATAATCAATAAGACGGTCATCGTGATGCCTCCAAAGCCTTTTTTCCCTTTCTGCCGATCGCCCGGTACTCCTTTTCCTTGAGTTCTTTTCGCGCGCGAAGCTCTTCTATCTCGTTGAGAATGCGGCGGATCGAAGGAGTCTCGCGGCTTACCGTAGCGTGATTCTTGTCCACGAGGGTCAGGTAGACCTCATTGCCGAGCTTTGCGATAAGCTTTTCCACACGAGACTCCAGTTGCATGATCTCGAGCTTCACCACGCCCATGGCGCTGAGCTCCTTGGCCTTTCCCCGCGCCTTTTTTGTCAGGTCTCTCGAGGCAGACACACCTCTGTTGAAAACACCCCGCGCTTTTTCACCGAAAGTCATAGTGCACTCCTTCAACCGGATACTATGCGGAAACTACGACACGTTCTGTACGGAAGCACACAGAGTGATACGGATAAGACCGGTCAACACTACCGGGAACGGACCAGCCGCAGCACTTCACCGAACGTGAAGCGCTTCCCGGTCATGAGGATGCCCACGCGGAATATCCTGGCCGAAAGCCAGACCACAGCTGCCGTCGTGGCGATGATCAGCCCGAGAGATACCAGAATTTCCCACGATTGCGCGGCGCCCACCAGGATGCGAAGGAACATGACGATGGGCGCGGTGAGCGGGAAAAAGGATAACCCGACGATTACGGGCGCCTGCGGCGTGGTGATGGTCGGTGAGATCATCACGACGGGGATCACGAGGAAGATGATTACCGGCCACGAGAGCTGGCCGAGGTGCTGCTCGTCCTCGGATGCCGCACCCAGAGCGGCATACAGCGAGCAGTACAGAAAGAATGAGAGAATGAAGAACAGGACGAGGTAGGCAAGCGTGCTCATCGAAAGCCCGGCGCCGATGGCAATGCCGAGGCGTGGACCGACCAACTTCAGAACCGTGGCGCTGATCGTGACCCAGATGCCGTACTGCAAAAGACTCGCCAGCGCTTTGCCGAAGATTTTTCCGAACAGAAGATCCATGGTCCGCACCGAGGACAGCATGATTTCCACTGTCTTGTTCGTCTTTTCCGTAAGCACGGACCTTGCAATAACCTGGCCATAGAGGACCACCGTCATGTAGAGGAGCATGGCGAACGTGAGCCCGGTCATGAGGACCGTGATGAAATCTGAGTTCTTCTTTTCCCCGCTCTTCATGAGCTGCCGTGTCTCGAAAACTGGTGATTGTGTGAGGGAACCGACCCGCGAAGGTGAGATTCCGGCCTTCACAAGCCTCTGCGCCACGATGGCCTTTCCGATCACAGCCTGGAGCACACCTGTCACGCGGAAATCAGCGGCAGTCTTCGACACGTATTCCAGCCGCACGAAATCGGAAAGATCAGCTGGCAGCACGAGATATCCATCATAAGCCCCGGCCTGAACCTGGGAGTCGAGCCATTCGGAAGCTCCCTGCACTGCGCTGACCTCGATCCTTGACTGTTTGAAGGCGGGAGAGATCTCCTGGACAAAGCGCGGATCGGCGCCGAGTAGTGCGATTTTTGTGACCGGGCTGCCCATGGCTCCAGCCGATGACGAGAGGAGACTGGGCAGGATCGCGATCGCTGTGATGAGGAACGGCCCTATGATGGTGAGGATGATGAATACTCTGTTCGCGACGGTGAGCCGGAACTCCATGCGGATGATCTTCGCGAGTTTGCCCATTGCTGTCCGCTCAACCTTTCCGAACCGGCCTTTCCCCCCCGCCGACCAATTCCACGAAAATTTTGTGCAGCGAGGGGGAGACCACCTCGAACTTGCGGATGGAAACCTGGCTGAGAAGACTTCGGAGCAGGGTCTGGTGGCTCGCACCCTCGACGAGCTCCATCTCCACCCAGCGGGGAAAGCGGGACACGTTGCGCACCATCCCGGACAAGGGCCCAAAGTCGATCGTGCCGTCGAACTCCACCACAACCGTGTTGTGACCGTAGCGCGATTTGATGTCGGAAAGAGTGCCTGAGATCACCTCGCGACCGTGATCGATAACGAGGAGCCTCGAGCAGATCCTCTCCGCAACCTCCATGTTGTGCGTGGAGAAGAGGATAGTCTTGCCCCTGCTCCCGAGCTCGAGCACCGCATCCCGCAGCACGTCAGTGCTGACTGGGTCAAGACCCGAGAACGGCTCGTCGAGGAAAAGAAACTCGGGGTCGTGGAGAATGGCTGCGATAAACTGCACCTTCTGCGCCATGCCCTTCGAGAGGCTCTCGGGCGTTCGGGTCTTCCATTCCACCAGGTTGAAGCGGGCAAGCCACTCGTCGAGCCTCTTCTCCGCCGCAGAACTGTCCGCGTTCTTGAGGCTTGCAAGATAGAGAAGCATTTCGTTGATCTTCACCTTGCGGTAGAGTCCGCGCTCTTCAGGGAGATAGCCGATGCGATCCTTGTCCGCCTCCCTGATTGGACTTCCATTAAACAGGATGGACCCTGAATCCGGGTGGAGGATATTCATGATCATCTTGATCGTTGTAGACTTCCCAGCCCCGTTGGGGCCGAGAAGGCCGAAGATCTCCCCTTCCCTGGTCGCGAAAGAAATCCTGTCTACTGCCCTGATCTGGCCGAAGTTCTTGCTGACGGATCGCAATTCTATCATCGAGGCTCAAGGTCCGGACCGGGTCACACCGCGGTCACGTCGGGAAGGAGGCGGTGGAACTCTTTCCTGACAACGTTGTAGCATTCGCACACCCGAGCTTCCAGGCGGGGTCGATCCAGTACGGTGATACGGCCCTGTTGGTAGCGGATCAACCCTGCATTCTGCAGTTTTCCGGCGGCCTCGGTCACGCCCTCACGCCGTACCCCCAGCATGTCGGCGATCAGTTCCTGGGTCATACTCAGCTCGTTAGCAGGCAAGCGGTCGAGGCTGAGCAGCAGCCAGCGACAGAGTTGCTGATCCACGGAATGATGCCGATTGCATACGGCGGTCTGCGCCATCTGGGTCAGCAACGCCAGGGTGTAGCGCAGAAGCAGATGCTGCAACGCCCCGGCGCGGTTGAACTCTTGCTTGAGCAGGTGTCCCTTCAGCCTATAGGCATGGCCCTCACTCTGCACCACGGCCCGATTTGGCATGGTTTCCCCGCCCATGAACAATGCGATGCCAACGATGCCCTCGTTGCCGACCACGGCGATTTCCGCGGACGCGTTATTTTCCATGACGTAGAGCAAGGATACAATAGAAGTTGTCGGGAAATAGACGTAGTCCAACGGGTCCCCCGACTCATACAGGGCCACACCGAGAGGCAAGGGAACCAGTTCCAGGTGGGGCATCAGTCGTTCAAATTCCACCTTGGGAAGGACGGCGAGCAGATGGTTTTGCTGCGGGCTACCGGGATTGGGTGGGTTGGACATGATTAGCACCGATCCGTCCTTATCCCGTCATGCCGTACTTCCTGAAAAAATGGGGCTAGAAATGCAGTCGCGGAATAATGGCCCACAAGCCCACAATAATCAGATAAATGCCAACGGTATACTGCAGAAACCTGGGATATACGACAACGAGGATTCCAAAAATAAGGGTGACAATACCCCAAAGAAGACCAACTGGTTGAAACATAGTGTCCTTCGCTCCCTTCCTAAATCATCGCCCGAGAGCCGGAGAAGTCTCCAATCGACTCACCGCAAGCCCGTTTTGTTACCTGTGGCCGCGAAATCGAGTAGCCAGCGCGATAATCACCAGGATGAGCCCGATTACGAGCGCAACGTAGATGAAACCGCCAAGAGTGTACGAACTGCCAAGCCCGAGAAGCCATAGTGCAAGGAGGACAATGCCGATGATCAGCAGTACGTTGCCTTCTCTCCGTTTGAGCATGAATTTCAACTTGTATTCTCCTCTCCGACTAGACCTTCGCCAGGTCCTCCAACTCCAGGTTACAATATCGCGACGACAATGATCACAATCAGAATAACACCCAGAATAGCAAGTATGCTCATTGCAACTTCCTCCTTTGCTCCCACCAAGCATATACGCAAAATAGGACGCGTTTCCGTGCGGTAGCGCACCTAAGGCTGACGAATTTGGCGATAGAATAGCCATATGTTTCCTGGCGCCGCCGGAAGAGAGGTTTCATGAAACAATCCTTGTCATTGAACATTTTAAGACTGTGCCTTCTGCTGGTCCTCATTGGGTTTTTTCTTCCCGTCGCATGCGATCTCAGCGGATACCAGATAGCGCAGGGAATTCTTGGACACACGCAAAAAGCGCAGAATGCCAATCTTCTGGAGTCGATAGAAGACTCTTACGGGTATTTTCTGTTCGGTGTACCTACGTTTGCCTTGTTGGGGCTTGTGCTCACTTTTGCAGTCAAGGCAGTCTCCGGCTATCACTTCGGGCTTCTGAGTCTAACAGCAAGTTTCTTGCTACTCAGCGTAGTCGCACTCAAATTCCAATCTCTACGAAATACAGCTCTTTTGCATTTCCTGCTAACAAACTTGCACGTAAGAGTGAAGATACTCCTTGGGGGCTATTCCATGGCAACGGGGTATCTTGCAGGTGTCATTGGATTCGCCTTGAGAATGTCAAAGTTGATTCAATGAATGCCCTGGCGAGGAAAAGAGACCAACCGCTCCAGAGCCTGGGCGGTTGGTTCTGATTTCAGCAAGTTAGCGTCTATTATCGTAATCGTGCTGGTGATGCTGTACCCACCACTCATAGCTCCGCTGCTGCTCGTGCCGTTGTTTCTGCTGTTGTTGTTCCCTCTGCCATTGTGCTCTCTGCCATCGTTCCCTCTGCTGTTGTTCCCTTTGTTGATTCTGTTGCGATAGCATCCACTGTTGATCCCTCTTTTGATCATACGTCGGATGAGTTCTGATTTCAATTCGCCCTGACCCAAAAGAAGCGGCAAGGGATACAGCCACCGCGAATGCTGCAATAATTAGGAGCTTTTTCATATTGACCTCTTATGGGAAGCATAATGACAATACTCGACGAGCTCTGTGCGGTAGCGCGCTTTATTGAATTCTTTGTACTCGCCAAACGAAGACCACGGGTGGGACCGTTCCACAGGCTGCAGCAGTACGTCGGCGAGATCCCGATCAACATACTGCCTGCTTCTTGTGGACAGTTCGAGAAGCCTGCCGTCTGTGTATGCGTGACTTCCGATCTCCACAGCCGGAAAAATGAGCGGGATTGACTTGGAAAGGACAGCGAGCAATGGTTGCGTCGTGGATTTGATTTATTCTTACAGGCGATTGCGAGCAGACCAACAGGTGTGATCAGCTTGCGGGGAGCGAGACGTCACTATCGCTGCCACGGGGCAAGGCGACTTCGAAACCATCTGCCCATCATGCTGCTACGTTACACCCCCACGACGGTACCTGTTGTGATATGCAGGCTAGAGATGAAAATGGAGTCTCGGAATAATGGCCCACAAGAACCGCTCACCAAAATGTTGCTTCTTGCCCGCAGCAGCGAACAAGGCCTGGGAATATTGGTCGCAACAAAAAGAAGCCATCCGCATGAAGCATCCCAACCGGGCTCACCGAAAGTATCCTCCATTACCTGCGCCCGCGATACCGAGTGACGAGCGAGATGACGCCGATAATCAGTAGTACATTCAATAGCCGGATGGCTCTGCCTCTCTCATAATATAACGACCACGGCAACAACCACGGCAACAATCAGTATTACGCCGAGAATCGCTAGAATAATCATGATGGTCTCCTTCTCTGGGTCTACAAAACCATAGCCGGATCTTTCCGCCTCTCCCTTCTGCGCCAAGTCGTCTAGCGCAAGGGCATTTGCCGCTTTAGCGTATGCATATGATCCGACGCTTTTCTGTGCGGTAGCGCACGTACAAGGTGTGTCTATGACTTAGAAATCATTTCAGCGCGATCGCTTGTCAACGATAGATTTGGGATAAGCAAAGAGTATCTTTGCCAGAAACCATATTTTAACTATCCCTTTGGCAAAGGCAAAAATCATACCTAGTCGCTGTAAAGGCATAGGAAAGCTTTGTGGCACCAGCTTACCGTTCACGCGCGTGAAACCTGTTCCTGATACATTTCCACCCTCTTCCTGCTCCCTTTGCAGGAACCATTCACAGGACTCGTCTTGCAAGCCATCTCTTCTTTTGTAAATTCTCAAAATAATCTTACCCTCCGAAGTTTCTCTGAATGAATGGCTTCAGCGTTTAGTTTCGTTTCCTATTCTTTCACGTTGCCTTCAAGATAGCTTACTACTTCCTCCTTGGTAGCAAATTGTCCATTTTGAGTGTCCTTCGCCCTGCGAGCATCACTCCATTCACCGACTAAATACCGATAACTTGTCTTGAATTGGACCCGTAGATGCTGGAGGCGCGCAATGGCTTCAGAAAGAGTATCCGGATCGCCGGACTCAAGGATTTCGATGACGTCACGCTTCTCTTCTTCACGTTCGATAGGTTTCATAGCAGCCTCTTTTCAATAAAGCAACCAAAGTCGATTTCTCATAAGCCGAACGCGCTTCTGGGACCCCAAAAGCCCTGAGACTGGCAGAAGTCAGCATACAACCCGAAATAGTTCTGTGCGCTGGCATACATAGGTGGAAGAAGCCCATCAGAGATTGCCGTTGGGGTTCTGGTGCCCGTTGGTGAATTGCTCGTAAAACAGGTTTCGGCACACGAAAGCTGCGGATGGCCATGATACTGCATTCGGGAGTGCCAGAGTGAGCTCAGCCTCAAGATAACTGCTTTAAAGGAAAGGACTTGTGAGTCCTACTGTTTTTTGCTGCTGCCCGTCAATGGTACTCATGACTGTCTTGACAGATTATTGTTCCTATCAGTAAAATAAGTCAGAATATCTTTTGAAACAGTCTTGGAGGTTGCTCATGTCCGAAATGGACAACCTTAATCCGCGCCAAAACCACCTGCTGGCAAGTCTTCCTAAAATGGAATTCGTGCGCCTGTCTCGCTATCTGGAACTGGTTCCGTTGCCGCTCGGTAAAGCTCTGTATGAGTCAGGGGACCGCTTGGATCATGTCTTTTTCCCCGCTACCGCCATTGTGTCCCTGCTGTACGAATTGGAAAATGGCTCGTCGGCCGAAATTGCCGTGATCGGCTACGAGGGCATCGTGGGCATCGCTCTTTTCATGGGTGGCGATACCGTACCGAATCGAGCCGTAGTGCAGAGCGCGGGCCATGCCTATCGGCTCAGAGGACAACTGCTCAAGGAGGAGTTCAACCGCGCTGGGGCGTTGCAGCATCTGTTGCTGCGTTACACCCTCGCGATGCTGACCCAGATGGCGCAGACCGCGGTATGCAATCGGCACCATTCGGTGGACCAGCAACTCTGCCGCTGGCTCTTGCTCAGTCTCGACCGGCTCCCGGCAAACGAGCTGAGCATGACCCAGGAACTGATTGCTAACATGCTGGGGGTGCGGCGCGAGGGCGTGACAGAAGCTGCCGGCAGACTACAGGATGCCGGGTTGATTCACTATAGCCGAGGCCGCATTATGGTACTGAATAGGCCGGGACTGGAAAAGCGGGTGTGCGAATGCTACGAGGTGGTCAGAAAGGAATTCCACCGCCTGCTCCCTGATGCGACCGCGAGGTGAGCTCGTCTGAATGCTATTTTACAAAGTGCCGTCGAACTCTCGCTGCAATCTGGCGATCCGTCATCTTGTCAACTGTTTCAATACTTACGATGCGTCCGCCAAGTTCGATTCTTTCAAGTCGTTTCTTCAGTTCTCCCTTTGCCTCACCAGGACCGAATATCAGAATGGATTCCGCATCACGAATGCTCGCGATAACCGCATCATAGTAAATGTTGAGATGTCCCGTAAAGGCTCTCTGTCGACTATCATCTGCCGGTACCTGTTGTGGTTCATAAGGACCCGCATGGCGCGAACTAGGAGAACGACGGGCCTGTTTTTCAATCGCAGATATCACGAGTCCGACCTCTTCTCCGTTGTCAGTGATGGCTACGACAACCGCCTTCCTATGGTCAATCCACAAACCCACTTTCGCTTTCATCCAGTTCTCCTCCGCAGAATGGCCTTGACCATTATTCAAAAACGGAAGCCATTCATCGGGAAGTATATCACCCTATCGGTCGACTTATATCAGCATAAAGAAGCAGAGGCTGGCGCCGCGCTCCTATCTTTCTACGTCCATCATGGTTACATTGTAGCTTAGAATAAAAAGGAGGGTACCAAGATGCCCGAAAGTCGAATGAAGGTTGCACCCGATACTGTGGCATATGCTGACTCGGAGAACCGCAAGCTCGTAGTTGAGTTCGCCATCCCAGGAGCGCCAGCGGATACTATCGATGTGAAGATCCTGCAAGACAGCGTCCACCTGGCAGCGCCAACAAGGGACATCGAGTATGTTTCTTCCCTGGCTTTGGGTTGGCCGGTAAAACCCGACAAGGCAGAAGCAACCTACGAGAACGGACTGCTTCGAATCGAGGTGCCCTTCAAAGATCCGATGGAAGATGCTGTGAAGGTCGCCATCAAGGCCCCAGACGCCAAGACGAAAAAAATCGCAGGAAAATGACAGGCTAGAATCATGGATGAGAAGGACATCGATCTTGTCCCCATAGTAATCGAGCAGACCGGCCGTGGAGAGCAGTCTTACGACATATACTCCCGTCTCCTCAAGGACAGGATTATCTTCGTCGACGGAGAGATATACGACTTGAACGCCGATCTCGTGGTCGCCCAGCTCCTGTTCCTCGAGAGCCAGGACCCTGAGAAGGACATCCACCTCTACATCGACTGCCCGGGTGGCGCGGTGACGGCGACCCTGGCAATCTATGACACGATCCAGTACATCAAGCCGGATGTGCAGACCATCTGTCTCGGAGGAGCCGCCTATTCGGCGGCCCTGCTCCTTGCCTGCGGCGCCAAGGGCAAAAGGATGGCCCTGCCTTCCTCACGCATCCTCATCCACCAGCCGTGGGGCGGGGTTTTCGGCCAGGCGGTGGACATCAGCATCCAAGCCCGTGAGCTGATTCGGATCAAGAAGCTCATCGTGTCGTACTTCGCCAGACACACGGGCAAGTCCCCTGAAACCGTGGAGAAGGACCTCGAGAGGGATTACTTCATGTCTGCCGAGGAGGCCGTCGAGTATGGTCTCATCGACAAGATCCTGAAGCCGTCCTCGCCGCAGAAACCAGGGATAGGAACATCCGGTATTCATTTGCCCGCTAGTCTGCTGGATGGCTAAGCAGAGTTTACCAGGGACCTTCGGGATTGCAAGGTTTTACCGGATGTCTTCATGGAAACTGGAGCCTCGTTTTCAGCGTCGCAAGCAGCGTGGTAGGGTCCGCTGGTTTCTGGAATATTCCCGCGAGCCCCAGCTCCTGTGTGTCGATGTTGTACCGAACGGAATCCCCGGCCGCGCTGAGGAGGTAGATGGGGCATGTGAACCCGGAAGCCTTCAGGCGCGTGGAGACCTTGCTGCCCGCGTCCACCGTCTCCATCATCAGGTCCACGATGATTGCGTCAGGTCGTATTCTTTCCGCAACCTTCATCCCTGCGTCGCCATCCGCCGCCTCCCCGACGGTGAAACCCGCCGATTCGAGAATGATACGCAGAGTTGCGCGCACGTCCGCATCATCGTCAACGAGGAGGATGGTCTTCGTCTGCCCCTCTGTTCCCGCCATAAAAGCCTCACTTCCCCTTGATAGCAGAGCGCCGATGAACGCGATCGTCGCGAGCGCGTTTCGCTCCGCCTTCCCGCTCAACCCCTCACCACCGCCGAATCTGTATCCCCGCACACCGATCGTCCACGCGGGAGGCCGGGGGGCGAAGCCAGATTCACAGATCGCCAGGAGACGCGCGGGGCTCAGCGCGTGCGTGGTGAAACCAAACGAAGCCGAGCCCCCCCGCTCGATCTCCGAAAGTTCCTGCGGCCTGACCTGAAAGGGCGCCGGTCCGCTTCGCGCCGCATCCACAAACAGAACGATCCTGTGACGCGCAATCTCCACGCACAATTCGATCGCAAGCTGAAAGACCGTCTCGACTGTCACCCGCTTCCTGTGCTGCCTCTCAACCTCCTCCGCAATCCAGGGCCCCAGTCCGTCGTCCCGACGGCCGGGATTCCCGTAGCAAATGAGGAGGACCGAAGCTCTCGCCGGGGACACGTCGTTCACGCCTGCCCACGAACCCTTCGATCCACAAGCCGCTCGAGCGAATCCACAAGAGTCACCTCGAGGGCCATCCGGCCCAGCGCGTGCGTAGCGCAGCTGAGACAGGGATCGAAGGCCCGGATGGCGATCTCCACCTTGTTCAGCAGTCCCTCCGTGATCACTTTGCCGGAAAGCTCGTCCTGCGCCACTTTCTGCACAGCCCTGTTCATGGGCTCGTTATTGCTCGTCGTGGACACGATGAGATTGGCCATCTCGATCGTGTCGTCATCCCGAACCCGGTAGTGGTGGAAGAGCGTCCCTCGGGGCGCCTCAATCCATGCCGTACCCTCAGAACGACGGGTTCCGGTGACCAGGAAATCGGAGCCCTGGAGATCGGGGTCGGAGAGCAGCTCCTTGATCTTCTCCGCTGCATGAAGGGTCTCGATCAGCCGGGCCCAGTGATAGGCAAGGGTCGCATGAACGGGTCTGCCCTTCCCGAGCTTTGAGAACTCTTTTCTCTCCACTTCGGCGAGCGGCGTATCGATGAAGTCACAATTGTTCAGACGCGCCAGAGGTCCAACCCGATACCAACCCCTTTCCTTTCCAAGAGGCAGGATGAACGGGAACTTCATATAACTCCACGGCCTGACTTCCTCACGGATCACGGAGAGGTAGTCATGCGGCTGCACCTTGTCGAAGATGATCCTCCCCTCCGGATCCTTCGCCCTGAGAAGCCCGTCGTACAGGTCCAGGCCTCCGTCGGCCCGCACGATGCTCACGAAGTTGCTCTCAAAGCTGGCAAAATCGAGGAAATACCTGCGGTTCTCACGAAAAAGCTTTTTGAAGAGCTCCAGAGCCTCACGCGACCAGGCAATCATCGTATCGATCTGGGGGAGAAACTCATCGCGCTCCGCTGGGGAGAGATTCTTGTTGATTCCTCCGGGGATGGCACCGGTGCCATGGATTTTCTTTCCGGCGGTTGCGCGGATTATCTCCTGCCCGAACTTCCTCATGAGGATCGCCCGGCGTGCGAGCTCGGGATGCGCCAAGGCGAGTCCTATCACGTTCCGGAGTGCCGGAGGGCTCTCGAAACCAAGGAGCAGATCTGGCGACGCGAGGTGGAAGAAGTGCAGCGCGTGGGACTGAAAAACCTGGCCATAGTGCATGAGGCGGCGCATCTTCTCCGCCGTCGGAGTGAGGCGGTCCGCGCCCACCACGACATCCAGGGCCTTCGCGGCTGCAAGAAGGTGACTGACTGGGCAGATTCCGCACAGTCTCTGCACGATGACAGGCGCTTCCCAGTAAAGGCGCCCCTGGACAAAGCGCTCGAACCCGCGGAACTCGATGATATGGAACCGCGCCCGCGTCACGCGTCCAGCGTCATCAAGATGAATCGTGACCTTTCCATGGCCTTCCACGCGAGTGACCGGATTGATGACGATCTTCTGAGCCATCGGCCGCGCTCCTTTTATCCCTTACCTAGTCGTACTTGATCATCCGGTAGCCCAGATCGATGCCCCTGCCTGCAAGGAGCGCGCCGAGAAACTCCCAGATTGCGTCCGCAGACGGCGGACATCCAGGGAGAAAGTGGTCGATCCTCACCACTTCGTGGCTGGGATAGACACGGTCCAGGATGAGGGGGAGATCCGGATCATCAGGAAGCACGCCGTCAACCACCGAGAGGCCTCTGAGGTAGGCCTCCTCCATGCACTCGGAAAGTGGAATCATGTTTCGAAGCGCAGGCACCCCGCCCATGAGCGCGCATTCTCCGACCGACACGAGGATGCGGCAGTTTTTCCGGAACGAACGCAGGACGCGGACGTTTTCATCGTTCGAGCACCCCCCCTCGATGAGGCCCACGTCGCACGGCGCGCTGAACTCCTTGATGTCGTCGAACGGCGACTTGTCGAACTCAACGATCTGGATGAGCTCCAGGAGCCTCTCGTCGATGTCGAGGAACGACATGTGACATCCGAAACATCCCGTGAGATGGGCAGTAGCGATCCGCGGTTTAGCCATCGCCTTTCCCCTTCTTCTCGATGTCAGAGCCGATCGGACTAAGGTCGAAACGGCGTTTCCCATACGGAACGCGGTATGCGCGTCGTTTGATTACTATGCTCCCCGTCGGGCACAGGCGTGCGGCGCTGTCCGCCGCATCGAGTCTCGTGCCGGAAAGTCCCGCCTCAGAATCTACGGCGATGCGGGTCCCCATCCCTCTGCCCTCAAAACCAAACACGCTCTTGCCGTCCTTGTCCCGGGACGCCCGCACGCACCTGCCACAGAGGATGCAGCGGTTCCTGTCGATGAACACATCGGGGTGGGAAGCATCCACCTGCCGCTGAGGGAAAAAGTAGGGATACACGGGTGCGGTCATGCCCTGTCTATACGCGAGGGCCTGCAGCTCGCAGCTGCCGCTCGCTTCGCAGAAGGGACAGAAATGGTTCCCCTCCACAAAAAGCATCTCAAGGATGTGGCGCCGCTGCGCGTTCATCTCCGGACTGTCGTTTTCGATGACCATTCCGTCCGTGACAGTCATTGTGCAGGCATTGATGGGCTTTCCGTTCGCCTTTACCGTGCAAAGCCGGCAGTGCCCGCCGGGAATGAGCTCGGGATGATAACACAGCCTCGGAATGTAGATGCCTGCGGCGTCAGCCGCCTCAAGGATGGTCTGGCCTGCCACCGCCGGAATCTCAGTGCCATCGATGATGATGCGCAGTTTCTGCCTGTTCATCACGATCCCTCCTCTCCCGGAGGCGCTCGACCGGTGAGGTCACACGCCGGTTGCGCGGCACGCGGGAGGTCGATCTCTGGTGAGAAATCCCCCGAGCGCAGTCTCTGCTCATAGAGGTGTGGAAAGTTTTTCAGGCTGGTAAGGATGGGGTTCGCGCCGGTCTGGCCAAGGCCGCATCTGCTCATGAACTTGACGGTGTTGCCAAGGCTCTCCAGATCGATGAGGTCCTGGCGGACGGCCGAGCCCGAAAGGATCTTGTCCATTTTTTTCAAAAGAAGCGACGTCCCGACTCTGCAGGGAGCACACCACCCGCATGAATCCTCGACGAAGAATGACGTAAAATCCCGAACGATGCCCAGGATATCGCGCGAGGAGTTGAACACCATGACAGCGCCGCCCGTGGACGCGTCTTCGAAGCAGATCCTCTTCCCGAGGTCCTTCCCGGCGAGACACTGACCGGAAGGGCCGCCCACCTGGACAGCCTGCACGTCAGTGGTTCCGACCATCTCGAGGAGCCTGTCGATGACGATCCCGAACTCGAGCTCATAGACGCCGGGCCGCTCGCAGTCGCCGGACACGCTCAGCACCTTGGTGCCCGTCGAATCCCGCGTGCCCATCCTTGTGAACCATTCCGCGCCCTTCTCGATGATGCGCGCGACGCAGCAGAGCGTTTCGACGTTGTTTACCGCGGTGGGCTGGTTCAAAAAGCCGCGCTGCACCGGGAACGGGGGCCGATCTCGAGGAGCGCCTCTCTTCCCCTCGAGCGACTCCAGGAGGGCGGACTCCTCGCCGCAGATATACGCGCCTGCGCCGACCTGGATTCGAATATCGAATGCGAAACCTTCACGGCCGCAGACCGTCGTTCCCAGAAGTCCCAGCCTCCGCCTCCGTTCCAGTGTTTCCTCGAGGTGCTTCAGCAGATACTGGTACTCCCCGCGTAGGTAGATGATGCCGAGCTTCGCGCCCAGGGCGTAGCCGCCAATGGTCATGCCTTCAAAAAGCAGATCAGGGACTTCCGTGATGATCACCCTGTCCTTGAAGGTGCCCATCTCGCCCTCATCGCAATTGCAGATCAGGTAGCGCTCTGTTCCCGGAGCCTTGCGGCAGAAGTCCCACTTCATGCCGGTTGGGAAACCTGCGCCGCCCCTTCCCCGCAGCCTTGCTTTCGCAATTTCGTCGATGACTTCCTGCGGGCTTCTGTTGAGTGCCGCTCGGATGGCCACGCCCCTTTCCAGGGGCGCGAAGATCACCGGGCCTGCCTGACGAATATTGCTCTCGACCCTCGCACGCGAAAAGCCCGATTTCCGCCGCAGTCCTTCCATGATTCCTTTTGCGTCTTGCGGCGCAAGGTTGGTCAGCACGTTCCCTTCCACAAGAGCGGAAGGCGATTGATCACACATCCCATCGCACGAAGTGTGTGTAAGCGATATGGCACCATCAGGGCTCACGCCGCCGAAGCGGGTGCCTGCCTCCCTGGCCAGGGCCTCCTCCACCTCATGCGAGCCATGCATCTTTCCTGCGACGCAGGTGCTGAGACGAAGGGTTATCGGGGCGCCGGGGGAAAGCGAGAGAAACGAGTAGAAGCTGATGGCGTCACGCACCTGCACTGGCCGTATTCCAAGTGCTTTCGCGATGGCCTGGACCGCCTCCCCAGGGATCCATCCCAAGCGAGACTGCACCTCGCGAGCGATGTCCAGCAGCCTGCCGCGGTCTGTCCCCGTGCTGCGAACGATATCCTGGACAATCGACGAAGGGTCGGCTGGCATAACGCCTCCTCTTCCTTTTCGTAAAGTGGGCAACAAATACCGAAGCGGTGGACCACCGGTCTCAGAGTGACAACTATATGCTGGCAGAAATATTGAACACCTGCCAGCCAGACCTTGTCAAGAAATTTCGGTTCCTAAAAAGAGTCACGAAAGCAGCTCGGCTAATCCCATTCAATGATAACGCCCAATTCATTTGAGCGGTCTTCCAGAAGCTCATGATAAGTGTCGGCAGCCTTTGCATAGTGAACTTTTCGACTGATCAATTCTTCCATATTAACTTCTCCGTCCGCAATCATGTCGAAGAAGTATTCCGAGTCTCTTTTCATTGTCCACGGATTATCCAGGGTTTCATGCGCCGGATGCGAATAGTTGTGCGCCCCGATAATGTCGAAGCTGGGGAAATTGCACAAATCGTGGAAATCGAAAAGGGTCTTGCCCCGCGGGCTGCTGAGAATGACAAATCTCCCCTGGTTTCGTAAAACATCAAACTCCCCGGGGATGAGCTCCGCAACTCCCGTCACCTCGTAGACTATGTCAACCTTACGCCCTCTGGTAGCTTGAAGGACAATTTCCGCCAGGTTGTCCTTCTGTGAATTGACGGCAAAAGTCCCCTTCTCCCGGGGTATTTTTGCCAAACGCTTCTCGGAAATATCCACGCCAAATACCGGCTTTGCTCCGCACAACCTGCAGAAGCGTACGGCCAGCTGGCCCAGGAGCCCCAGGCCGTAAATCGCGACAGAATCTCCCCATCTGACATTTCCACGCCGGATCCCGTTCATGACTATCTCCGCAAAAGTAAAGAAGGCGGCATGGTCATTCTGTATCCCTTCACGAACTATTCTTGCGTCCTGAACATTCGCAACGACGAACTGGGCATGGTTTCCATACGTGGCTACGGTTTTCCCTACCCAATCCCTGTCAACGTCGCTTCCGACATTGATCACAACGCCGATGTTATTGTACCCGGGCGCGAAAGGAAACTTGAAGTGTTTGTCCCACACCGAACCCTCATCGATATTTTTCCTTTCCAAGACCGAGAATTCCGTTCCGAGGCTTATCATTGTTCGACTTGTCTTGATCAGCAATTGCCGATCCGTGAGGACGGGCACATCCCTTTCCTGCAAGGCAATTTCGCCAGGCTTCGGAAAGACAATGGTTGCGTTGCTTGTCATCTCCGGTCTCCTTATGCTCGGACAGGCAAAGGTATTTTTTCTTTTCGGGAGAGACTTTCAATTTCAGCAAGCGCAATCTCGAGAGACATCACGCTGGATTCCGGCATTGAATCCATGGGCTCCTCGCCTTTTCTGATGCATTCAATGAAATACTCTATTTCCCTTCGATACATGGGCAAGTGCTCTTCCGATATGTTTCCAATGACGCTGTTGGCCGCCTTTTCCGAAGGTCCAGTTTCAAGAGCGTGCTGTCCGTGCTGATCATAGATAATGACTTCATTATTTGCGTATTTGACCGTTGCGGTTTCAAATACGGCATCGTATCCCATGCAAAAGGGAAAGCTCTTTTGCATTCGCCAGCTTGCCTCGGCGTAGACCGCGGTGTCCGGATATTCGTAGAGCGTTGAAATATTCGCGTCCGCTCCATACGAAGTCACTGCTTCGGGCACGCCGAGCAAATACACTATCATGTCGACATCGTGAATATGGAGATCCAGGATCATGCCGCCGGATTTGCTTTTGTCCGAAAGCCAGGCGCCCTCACTCCAGAGCGGCGTCGAGGAGTGCCTGTAGAAATTTGCGGACAGTAATCTTCCGAAACGTCGGTCTTCGAGGCATTTTTTCAGGAACCTGTAATTGTCGGAGAACCTCAAGCAGTGGCCAACCATGAGCTTTCTCTTGTTTCTTTTCGCTGCTCTCAGCATTTCATTCGCGTCATGAGTATTCAAGGCCACGGGCTTTTCGCAAAATACATGAAGTCCTGCGTCCAATGCCTGGATCGTGCTGGCCTTATGGAGGAACGTTGGCAGACAGACGTCGATCATTTCGATATCTGTTCCCCGAATCATGTCGTCAATGCTTCCGTAGACCTTTGCATCGAACAATTCAGCAAGAGCTCCCGCTTTCTCGAAATTGACATCGGCAATTGCGGCGACCTTTGCGTTTGCCATTCTTTTGTATGCCAAAGCATGCATTGTGGCCATGTTCCCAGCGCCCGCGATGCCGATGGTGATCATGTGAATATCCTCCCGTTACATGTCGATGATCGCTTTTATGACCCCTGTCTCCGGCTTGAGCAGGATGGGGAACTTCCGCACGATCTCATCCAGGGAGATGCGGTGCGTGCTCAACGGTTGTGTGACCACTTGAGCGGTCCGCATTGCGTTGATCACGTGCTCAAAATCCGCGCGCGTGGCATTGCGGCTGCTCAGCAGCGTCGTTTCGCGCTTGTGAAAGTCTGGATCATGGAAAGTTATATCCGTCTGCACCAGGCTGACCAGGACCAGACGTCCGCCATGCGCCACGTAGTTGAAGGCGTTCATCATTGAGAGCGCATTGCCGGTGGCTTCGAAGACGGCCGTGGGGTAATCGCCGCCCGTCAGTTTGGCGAGGTGTCCGGCAAGGTCATCCTGGGGATCGAGGACGTTCTCCACGCGCAGGGTCTGGCGGCAAAAGTCCAGCCGTTTCCGGTCGACGTCCGTCACAATCAGCTTGGCCCCGGCCTGCCGGGCGAACTGAGCTACTCCGATGCCAATGGGTCCGGCACCCACAACCAGGGCCCACTCGCCGGCGCGGATCTGAGCACGGCTCACCGCGTGCGCTCCAATGCTCTGGTGCTCTACCAGCGCCATTTGCTCCTGCGTGAGTCCGTCAGCCTTGACGAGATTGGCCATGGGGACCGCAAGATAATCCTGCATCCCGCCGTCGACGTGCACGCCAAGGACCTTCAGTGTCGTGCAACAATTGGTCCTGCCCTGGCGGCACGCCACACACGCGCCGCATGCCAGGTAGGGCAGCACCACGCAGGCCTCACCGGGCTGCCATGCGGCTGAGTCTCCATTCACCTCCACCACCTCGGCGGCAATTTCGTGCCCCAGGACGCGCGGATAGGTGAAATACGGCTGGCGCCCTTCGAAGGCGTGCAGGTCGGTGCCACACACGCCAAGATGGCGAATGCGGATCAGCGCTTCCCCTGGCCGCGGACGGGGACGCTGGACCTCCTTCATCTCCATCTGCCTGGGTTCAGTTAATACGACGCAACGCATAGAGGTGACCACCTTTCCGTCTCAGGCCGACACCAACGGTTCTGACGCTTGACTTCTCATTCTGGATGCGATTCTATAAAAGATAGACAAAATGTAAAGCAGTTAAGGCATTCGTGACCTGCCGAGCTCATGATAGGAGAAGGGAGCTGCAAGATGAGCAGGTATCGCGAGATTGTGCAGAGTTTGATAGACGAAAACCGCAGGGTCCTCGAAGCCGTTTCTGAGAAAGAAATCCATCAACTCATAACCGAGATAGAGAAGGCAAAGAAAATCCAGCTTTTTGCAATGGGGAGAATGCTGGCCTCCCTGCGGGCTTTTGCCATGCGGCTGAAGCACATGGGTTTCGATGCCTACGTCGTTTTTGACACGACGACACCGGGCATTGGCCCTGGTGACCTTCTCATTGTCAACTGCGCGGTGACCACGATCGACCTGGGCATCATCAAGCTTGCCAAAAAAGCCGGGGCCAGGGTCTGCGTGATCACGGCCCATCCCGAGAACGAGCAGGGACAAGCCGCAGACCTGACGGTGCTGGTGCCGGGCCAGATTTTCGGAACCCGGCCGGAAATCAGGTCCATCCAGCCAATGGCGTCCCTCCTGGAGCAGGCTCTTTTCCTCTTCGAGGATATTGTCGTCATGCTCCTCATGGAGAAGCGTTCCGTCTCTCCCCTGGAAATGCAGAAACGCCACACGAACCTCGAAGGTGTCATGGGGGACTTCGCATGAAAGAAGGCGACATCATCCAGGTTGCCCATGTCGTGCGGAACATCGATGAGACCATGAAGCGCTACTGGGAGGCTTTTCACATCGGCCCCTGGGACGTCTACACCTTTGCCCCTCCGGCTGTCCGGGATTCGATGGTCCGCGCAAAACCTTCGGATCACACCTATTTGCTTGCCATTACCTGGATCAACGGCGTGCAGCTGGAGCTGATGCAGCCGCTCACCGGCCGGAGCATCTACGATGAGCACCTGGAGAACAAAGGGGAAGGCGTTCACCATATCAAGCTCTACTACCGGGACTGCAAAGAAGCGCTTGCGCGGTTCCACGCGCAGGGGATCGGAGTCATTCAAAGCGGCAAGATCGACAAGGATGAGTTCTACTATTTGGACACCGAGAAGCTCTTTGGGTACGTCATTGAGATCGGCAACAACGGCAAGATCCGTGCACCCGAACGTCGTTATCCAGCGTAATTTTATTGAGGACGTTTTCTACCTTCAGGTAGCGAACGATGACATGTTCCAACAGGAGGTGTTGGTATGAGGAACAGATCTCTCGTGGTCCTGATTGTTTTCCTGTCAGTCCTGGGCACTGCCGCGCTCTCCGCGCAGCAGTACACCATGGAGTCGGTTCCCAAGCTTGTCGCGACATGGTTCGACGAGTTCTACAAGGGAGTCCAGAAAGCCGGGACCGACTTCGGAGTGAATGTCAGCCAGCAGGCTCCCGCCGCTGCCGACCCGGCTCAGCAAGTCAGGCTTATTGAAGATGCAATCAACGCGGGAAACAACGCCATTCTCGTCGTGCCCAACGACGCAAAGTCCATTGAGCCGGTGCTGGCCCGCGCCCACGCTCAAAAGATCGTCTCGATCACCCATGAGTCGCCCAATCAGAAAAACGCGGACTATGATATCGAGATGCTCGATAACAAGGCGTTCGGCCGAAAGGCCATGGAGCTCATGGTCCAGGGGATGGGCGCGACGTCGGGCGAATACGTAATCTTCGTCGGCTCCCTCACCGTGCCGGCGCACAACATCTGGGCGGATGCAGCCGTTGCACTTGCGAAGCAGAAATATCCCGGACTCAAGCAGGTGGCCAGCCGGTATCCGGTCTCGGAGGATCAGAACGCCGCTCGCGAGGCGGCCCTCTCAATCATCACCGCCCACCCGAACATCAAGGCATTCCTCACCTTCGGCAGCCAGGGTGGCCCGGGGGCGTCTCTGGCAGTGCGCCAGAAGGGGCTCAATGGCAAGATCACGGTTATCGCAACCACGGCTCCCAGCCAGGCAGCTGAGTATCTGAAGGATGGCTCCATGTATGCGAGTGTTCTCTGGGATCCAGCGGAGGCTGGCTACGCCATGATCTACCTTGCAAAGCTCGTTCTGGATGGCAAGAGGGGCATGATCAACAAGAACCTCGACATCCCGACGCTCGGCAAGCCGTATTCCATAAACGGTAACACCCTGATCTACGATCGACCCCTTGTCGTGACGAACGACAACGTGGATCAGTACAGCGGTTTCTGAAACAGAAGATCTCGATACCCGAATGAGGACACGAATCCGGCGGACACCTCCGCCGGATTCGTCCTTTCAGGCCAGGGAGCGTATGCAAGACTTTCTCCAGCTGCGCAGCATCAGCAAGAGCTACGTGGGAGTGCGCGCCCTCAAAGGCGTTGACTTCTCCATCCGCGAGGGTGAAATCCATTGCCTGGTGGGGGAGAACGGATCCGGCAAGTCGACCCTCATCAAGATCATTTCCGGGATCCTCCATCCTGACAGCGGAGAGATTCTCATCATGGGCCGCACGATGGATCACATGGAGGCAGCGGCATCCCTCGCGCGCGGAATCCGTGTCATCTACCAGGACCTTTCCCTTTTTCCGAATCTCACCGTTGCGGAGAACATCGCCATCAGCGAGCTTGAAGACGAGCGCACGGCGTTTATCAACTGGAACGCGGTCCGCCGAATTGCCCGCGCGGCCATGGACCGGATCAAGGTGGACATGGACCCGGCAGCGCTGGTAGGAGAGCTGCCCATTGGCCTTCAGCAACTGGTTGCGATCTGCAGGGCCCTGACAAGGGACCTGAAGCTCCTCATTCTCGATGAGCCGACAGCCTCTCTGACCAAACCGGACATCGACAGCCTCCTCAAAGTGGTTCGTGACCTGCAGGCAAGCGGCATCGCCATACTTTTCGTCAGCCACAAGCTCAACGAGATCTTCGAGGTGGCGGAACGGGTCACGGTGCTGCGTGACGGGGAGAGCGTGGGGACCCTGCCCCGGGCGGAACTGACAAACGAGAAGCTTGTCTCCCTGATGACAGGCCGGACCATCACGGAGACGCGATTCTCCTACTCCGCGGCGGGAAAGCCCGCGTTGATCGAGGTCCGCTCCTTGAGCAAGAAGAACAATTTTCAGGACGTTTCCTTCCGGCTGTCCGCGGGAGAGATTGTCGGCATCACCGGGCTCATTGGTTCCGGGCGAACCGAGCTGGCCCTGGCGCTCTTCGGCATCAGTCCGGCAGAGAGCGGAGAGATCCTCATCAATGGCAAACCAGTGAAGATTGCTTCGGTCCAGGATGCCGTGAATGCGGGCATTGCCTACGTGCCGGAGAATCGTCTGGTTCAGGGCCTCATCATGAAGCAGTCCGTTGCAGACAACGTGATCGCGGCAATACTCGACCGGCTCCTGACCTCGATGCGGCTTGTCGATCCGAAGAAGCGCAAGCACAAGGCGGCCGAATGGATCAAGGCCCTCGACATCAGGCTCTCCGATACAGGAGTGGCGGTCCAGACGCTGTCCGGTGGCAACCAGCAGCGTGTCGTCATCGCCAAATGGCTTGCGACGGAGCCGAGAATCCTCGTGCTGGACGGACCCACGGTCGGCATCGATGTGATGGCCAAGAGCAGCATCCATTCATCGATCCGAGAGCTGGCCGCGGCCGGGATGGGAGTGCTCCTCATCTCCGATGAGATCCCGGAGGTGGTGAACAACTGCAATCGCATACTCATCATGCGTTCCGGCAGGATTCGTCGCGAGGTGCCCACGGCCGGCGTGCTGGCGGAGGAAGTCCAGCGGCTCGTGGAAACAGGCACATAGGAGGAGGGGGAATGGTGAAACGGCTTCTGCGATACAACGAGACCTACCTGGCAATCCTGATAGTTCTCCTATGCACTGTCATCACCATAGCGAAGCCGGATTTCCTCACGTTCGAGAACTTTGCCCAGTTCCTCGAAAGCTACTCGATGATCGGGATCATGGCGGTGGGCACGCTTTTCGTCCTGATCCTGGGGGGCACCCCGGATGTATCGTTTACCGCCATCGCGCAGGTGGTGGAGTACGCAGTCGTGGTCATGACCATGAGGTTGGGAGGAAACATCTTTATTGCTTTCCTGGCCGCAGCGCTCATGGGGACCATCATGGGCCTTGTGAACGGCTTCATCATCCATTCTTTCAGGGTGACGACCATCATCGTCACTATCGCCACTCTCAGCATCTATTTCGGCATGCTCTATGTCATCACGGGGGGAAAGCTCATCAACGGCGTTCCCCAGCTGTACAGGGCCTTCTCCGCCGTTCTCATTTTCCCGTCCGTGAGCAAGATCGGGGCAACCTACGGCCTCACGCTTCACCCGGTCATCTGGCTGGGAGCGCTCCTCGTGGGCTGGTTCATCCTGAAGAGGACGTTCCTGGGCCGCAGCATTTACGCCATGGGCGGAAACGAGACGGCCGCGGAGCGGGTCGGCATCCGCACCCTCTGGGTCAGGGTATTCGTATTCGGCTTCGTCGGGTGCCTTTCGGGGGTCGCGGCCATTGTCCACGTCTCCATCGTGCAGTCGGTGGTCCCCAACATCATCGTGGGCAAGGAGCTGGAAGTCATTGCGGCGGTGGTGGTCGGCGGAGCAAGCGTGTTTGGCGGCAGGGGGACGATCATCGGAACGTTCCTGGGCGTTTTGCTGTTCGCCGTCATGAGCAACGGGCTGACGCTTCTGTCAATCTCCTCGTACTGGTTCGGGGTCATCATCGGGGCCGTGATCGTGGCGGCCGTGACCATCGGCGCCTACCAGCAGCTGCGCCAAAGCCGTTCACGCGTGAACGTCAAGATCGCGGCATAAGGGGACATTGTGATTTCCACCAGATTCACCGGCACGAACCGCTCCCTGACCGTCATCCTTGTTGCCATCGTAATCGTAATGTCGGTCGCGAGCCCGCGCAGATTCCTGACTGTCGGCAACGCAATCTCCATGGCATATCAGCTTCCCATCATCGCCTTCCTCTCCGTCGGCATGATGGTCACGATGCTGAGCGGCGGAATCAATCTTGCCATTGTGGCTACCGCGAACTTCACGGGAATCATAACGGCGCTCCTTCTCAAAGCGATGGCAGGAACAGCCACGGCGGAAGCCGGCGTGGGGGTCGTCCTTCTGTCAATGGGCGGGGGGCTGGCCGCGGCGCTGGTTGTCGGGTTGGCAATGGGCTGGCTCATTGCGTACGTCAGAGTCCCTGACATTCTGGCCACCCTGGGAGCCATGACCCTCCTGAACGGGATCAACGTGGTGGTCACCAAGGGCTACACGCTGTCGGATTTCCCGCCTTTCCTGCTTGCCATTGGCAACGGGACGGTGGCCCGGGTGCCCATCGCATTGCTGGTCCTCATCGTGGTCTGCCTCGGTCTTGCGGTGATTCTCAACCGATCGGTGTTCGGCGTAAGCCTCTATCTCATCGGCTCAAACCCCATTGCCTCGAAGTTCTCCAACATCAAGGTGCGCTCCGTCCTGGTGCGGGAGTACGTTCTCTCCGCGTTTTTCTCAGCCCTCACCGCGTTCATCATGATGGGACAGTTCAACTCCGTAAACCCCGATTATGCCCAGTCGTACCTGCTGGTCTCGGTCCTTGCGTGCTTCCTGGGCGGAATCGACCCGTTTGGCGGGGCCGGCCGCCTCTCGGGGATGATGCTCGCTGTCGTGATCCTGCAGCTGGTCTCCACGGGAGTCGGGCTCCTGAGGATGAACGCCTACCTGATCCAGGCCATGTGGGGATTCATCATCATCCTGTTGATAGCTGCAAACTATTTCAGCGCCAGCCTGCGCGAGCAACGGCGACTGCGCGAAGCGAAAAGAGTCCAGAGCTCGTGAAAGGGGGCAGAGTGACGGAGCTCGAGGCAAAAGAGCAAGCGGCGTATCGAGAGTTGAAGCGGGCAAAGGTGCACCTTGAAAAGGTTGAGAAAAGGTTGCGGGGTATCGAGGAATGCCTTGACTACAAGTTTACCGCACGTCACTACATGGGTGGCAATCGCGAGTTCATCGAACAATTCTATTCGTGGCTCCGCAACGTGGAAGCTATCGGATTCAAGGCCATCAACCGAACGACGGCAAAATACAGAAAGGCTTTTCGTAATCCCACTCCACGGCAAATGAGGGAGGGAATAGACCCTACGAAAGCCATTGCCTCTCTGAAACTTTCTCTTCAGAACGCGGAAAAAATCCTTGAACGGCAGAAGACCGCCATTACAGATACACTGCCCGGTATGGAAGCACGGGCTCACAGACTGAAAATCGACAGGCTGATCATTGCATATGGGAAAGCAAGCGTGGATCTTACAAAGGTCAACATAAGGGTTGCCATCTGGGTGCCCGTTGGAACCCTCATCCTGGCCCTGGCGGGGATCATCGCTTTTGAAACGTTCAAGCCTGAGATTGTCAGTTGGATCCGGCACGTGATCGGGCTGGCAAGCACACCCAAGTAGACTACGAGCCGGGAGTTTTTCCCATCCGCACCAGGATGTCGTGCTTCACGAGGTCACACGTCAAGGGAATGACACGATCCTCCAGGCGTCGGCCGTCCATCTCGATCCATGATACGCCGTGCTCGCAGCCTTCCGGGTTTTCGACGCGAATCGCGTAGAGCGCCTTGCCGTGTCGATACTGCATTCGAAATCCGTTCCACCAGCCGGGGATGACGGGATCCAGAAGGAGGTTGCTGCTCCGCACCTTCAGGCCAAGGACTTCCTCCACCCACGCACGGTACATCCATGCCGCGGAGCCGGTATACCATGACCAGCCGCCTCGACCGATCCGCCCCGGCAGGCGGTACACGTCCGCGGCAACCACGTAGGGCTCCACCGAGTATTGCCGAGCTGCATCCGGATTGCGCGTCTTCTCTATGGGATTGAGCATCCGCAGCAGCTTCGCCGCTCGAGTGCCGTCCCCGCGGCGCGCCAGGGCCATGCAGAGCCAGAGGGCGGCATGCGTGTACTGGCCTCCGTTTTCCCGAACCCCCGGCGGGTACGCCTGGATGTAACCTGGCGAAGGTACGGCTTTGTCGAAGGAAGGCGTGAACAGCAGCGCCAGCCCTTCCTCCTCCCGAACGAGCTGCGACCACGCCGACTCCATGGCCTTCTGCATCCGATCACCGCCGGCGCCGCCGCTCAGGGAAGCCCAGGACTGGGGAAGGGAGTCGATTCGCGCCTCCGCGTTGGCCGATGATCCCAGGAGTGTTCCGTCATCGAAGATGGCGCGAATGTACCATTCCCCGTCCCAGGCAGACTGCTCGATTCGGGAGATCAGCGCTTCTCTTTGCTGAAGATATTTCCTGCTTGCGTCGTCCTGACCCAGCACATCGGACATTTCCGACATCCCCTTCAGGACATCGACAAGAAACCAGCCCAGCCAGACGCTCTCCCCCCTGCCGCCGGCGCCGACAAGGTTCATTCCGTCATTCCAGTCCCCTGTCCCCATGAGCGGCAGCCCGTGCGGTCCTGCAGTCAGTCCGCGTGCCACGGCGCGCCGGCAGTGTTCGAAGACGGTGGCGCTCTCTGCCGCGGCCGTCGGGGTGAAGAAAGCTTCCTTCTCATTCTCCCGCAGGATTGGACCATCAAGGAAGGGAACAAGCGTGCTCAGGATGCCCGAATCACCCGAGATTCGCAGGTAATGCGCAACGACAAATGGCAGCCACAACATGTCGTCGGAGATGCGTGATCGGATCCCCGCGCCGCTCGGTGGATGCCACCAGTGCTGGACGTCGCCTTCTTTGAACTGCCGGCTCGCCGCCAGAATGATGTGTTCGCGCGCCAGGGAGGGGCGGGCGTAAAGGAGCGCCATGACGTCCTGGAGTTGGTCGCGGAATCCGAATGCGCCGCCGGACTGGTAAAAGGCCGATCTTCCCCAGATCCGGCAGCTCAAGGTCTGGTACAACAACCATCGGTTGACAAGGAAGTCCGCCGCAAGCTCGGGCGTATGAGCTTGCACCGCGCCCAGAAGATCGTCCCACCACGCCTTTGTCTTTTCCAGGGCCGCTTCGATCTCCCCACTCCCGCGCAAGGCGAGGATCATGGCATGGGCCGCATCCCGTGACTCCGCTTCCCCGAGGAAACAAACCGCCTCTGCCTGCTCGCCCGGCAACAGCTCCAGCGTCATCCGCAGCGCCCCGCAGGGATCAAGCCCCGCACCCGTGCGGCCGGAAAGGGATGTCTGCTCCATGGCGGCGGGAGACTCAAGAGAGCCATTGCGCCCAAGGAAGGAGGTTCGGTCACCACACCAGGATTCGACGGATGCGCACAGCGCGAGGAATGCGACGCAGTCACCATGCTCGGGATGGAAGTGGTTGCGCGCCGTCAGCGCCTGCATCTCGTCGTCCCAGCTTGTAACGACGTGCATCTGGGAGGTCTCACGATGCTCGCCGAGCACCCATTCGACATACCACGTGAGTGAGAGGGTACGGGGCCGCTCGGAATCGTTTTTCAGCCGCAGCCGCTGAACCTTGACAGGCTGTCCCCCGTTCTGATCCATCGGAACGAATACGGTCAGCTCCTGGTTGATGCCGTTGCTGTTGTGCTCGAAAACCGAATACCCGGCGCCGTGGCGGGCGCGGTACGCGGGCTCCTCCCGGATGGGCGACGCCGTCGGCGTCCAGCAGAGGCCGGTCTCCTCATCCCTGATGTACAACGACTCGGAGGCGGGATCCATCAGGGGATCATTCGACCATGCGCTGAGACGGTTTCGCTGACTGTTCCCGCTCCAGGTGAATCCCGCGCCGCGTTCACTCACAAGGGTTCCAAAGGTCGGATTGGCGATGACGTTCACCCACGGATCAGGGGTGTGGGTGCCGGCTCCCAGATAGATGGCGTACTCCCGGCCATCCGGGGTAAATCCGCCAATTCCGTTGAAATAGGGCAGCTCAAGGAACGGCAGCTGGGTGGGGGGATCCTGGGGAACGCGCTTCCAGGCCGGCATCTGCGGCGCGACAGGGGTCTCCCCCGGTATGCCCACCTGCTGGGGCAATGCGCCGCGGGCCCCCACCAGCACAATGCTGGCCGCCGCATGGAGGAGGGTCAGGTCCACCGCGGGGATCTGGTCAGCCTTGCGCAGGAAAACGCCGCCGGGCTTGTCCCGGCCCGTATGCACTGAATGCGCCTGAATCAGGGCCTCGAGCCTCTCATGCAAGGGCTGTTCGTAGCTGCTTGCCTCTTCCGCGAGGATCAGCAGATCCGCGGCCAGGCCGTGCATGCGCCAGTAGGTATGGGCCTGGAGCATCTGCCCCACCAGGCCGACGTCACGAATCTCACTGATGGCCACCAGGGCAATGGGCAAGTCGCCCGAAATTCCGTACTGCCAAAGGCCGGCCTGGCCTTTGACATTTTCCTCGATCCTCTCCGCCGCGCACCGCAGGAGCCGGTTGGGATACAGCAGGTGGCTTGCAAGCTGTTGAAAGCGGCGGGCCTCGTCGGGCTGGATGCGCAGCACGCGCAGCTCGAGCTGCGCGGTGGCCCATGCAAAGTCCATGGCGCGATGGATGGCGTGAGGGTCGGCGTACTTTGCCATGAGGTTCACGACGTGCTCCCGAGTTTCCCCGGCGGCCAGAACCAGGGAAAGCACGACGTGCTGCCCGGGAGCCAGGCTCACGCTTGTCCGCAGGCTGAGAACGGGATCCAGCACGTACCCTTCTGTGTTGTGCGGCTCGTCGCTGCCGCCCGCGGGGTTTGCAAGGGACCGTCCCCTGCCAATGAACGCGCGGCGGTCAGTCTCGAATCGAAGCGGCTCCTCGCCGGCGGCTTCCGGGGTAACGCGGTGAGCCACGTACACCGGCGGGGTGTCCTCCCCGCGCGGGCGTCGAAATGCCAGAAGCGCCCGTTGGCGCGGCAACACCTCGGTCTTGATGAACAGCTTGTTGAACGCCGGATGCTGCCTGTCAGCCGCGTGCAGCGCCATCGAAAGCTCGATGTAGCTGCTGCATTCCAGGCGGCGGGTGCGCAGGGACCGGTTGACCAGCGTGATGCGGCGGATTTCCACGTCGTCTTCAGGAGAAACAGCCACTTCGGTCATCGTATGGATCCCATTGTCGGTGCGCTTGAACACGGCGCGATCCAGGGCAAAAGAGGCGGAATATGATTCAGCCGGTCCGCCGCATGGCTGGAAAGCGGCGGACCATGTTTTTCCTGAGTCAGCCTCGTGGATATAAAAGAATGTTCCCCATGAGTCCCGAGTCCTGTCCGACCTCCAGCGCGTGATTTCCTCCGCGCCCCATTGGCTGTAGCCGCCGCCGGCATTCGTGAGCATGACGTTGTAACGGCCGTTGCTGAGGAGTTGCGTTTTCGGCGTCCTGGTATGCGCGGTATCGAACGTGCTCGTGGAAGGAGCCACTTCCCCCACGCTGTCGGCGGCTTGCGCGCGCTCCCGCGTGGAGATGTGATGCGCCGAGGGCAGGACCGGGGCTCTTTCATGGAGCATTGGCTCCACGGCCCGTACACGCCCATCAGCGCGGAATCTGCGGCGTATCGCTCCGTCGAGCAGGAAATTGGCGAGGGACAGGAACCCCATGCCCTGGTGGTGCGCCATGTATGCCTGGACAATCACGCCGCGTTCGCCGCTGCGGCCCGGTTGCCGGCTGAAATCGATGGCATCATAGTACCCATGTCCGGCAAGCAGCCCCAGCGCGGCCAGACGCCGCAGGTTGCGCATGGCTTCCTGGGGCGCGAAACCGACCGCGAGAAGCGTCGCATAGGGGGCCACAACGACCTTCTCTTCTGTCTCCCGCTTCAACCCCAGCTCCGGCACGCCAAAAGCCCTGTACTGGTAGATTCGATTGAGGTCCAGGTCCGCAAAGGCCGATTCCGAGATTCCCCAAGGCACCCGATGCCGTCGCGCGTATTTCATCTGGACGGCAACCGCGCCCCGCGCAGCCTCATCCAGGAGCGTGTTCGGCAGGGATTGCTGAAAGATCAGCGGCATGAGGTATTCGAACATCGTTCCCGTCCAGCTGAGAAGAACGCGGCGCCGACCAAGCGAACTGTAGGGACGGCTCAGTGAAAACCAGTGCTCGAAAGGGACATCCCCCCGGGCAATCGCGACAAAGCTGCCCAGCCGCGCTTCGCTTGCAAGCAGATCGTAGAACGCCCCGTCGCGCCGCCCCTCGGAAACGTTGTAGCCGATGGAGAACAGGCGGCGCTCGGGATCGTAGAGAAAACGCATGTTGATCTGATCCGACAAGGAACGAATATCCGTGATAAGACGTTCCGCGAGGCCAAGAGCTTCACCGGCCAGCCAGCGGGATGTGGAGAAGGCCTTCAGCACTCGATCCAGCCAGTCGCGAATCGAATCCTCGGTCGCCGGCGCCGCATCCCAGATCCCCTGGAGGATGGGAATGCAGCTCACGCGCCCGTTCGCAAGGTCACGGAGCGAAGGAGCACGCGACAGGTCCGTTCGCACCGCCTCCGCCGCTTCCGGACCCAGGACCGCGAGCTCGCCGTCTGACTTCTCGGCCAGTATCTCCATCCAGCCGAGATAGCGGTCCGCGATACGCCGCCAGGCCGACGCCTGCCTTTGCACCTGAGCGGCCCAATAGCCCTGTTCCTGTTCCGCGCCGTCAATCGCCTTGATCTGCTGATCTCCCCATCGCAGGAGCTTGAGTGAGTCCATGAATCGAGCCGGCAGGTTTTCCCACCTGCCCAGGAGGGAGGAGAGAGCGTTCGCGGCGGAACTGGAAGTCCTGTTCCGGCCCAGGATGCGTCGCAGGATTCTCCCCGCGTCCTGCAGGCCGGAAAAGGCGCCGTCACTGATGACTGGCTCCTGGAGAATCTCTTCCAGCCCATGCTGGAGGGTCCACAGGGCGCCAAGAAGATTCCCGCTGTCCACGGCCGAAACATAGCGCGGTTCCAGGGGGACCTTTGTCCGCACATCGTACCAGTTCAGCAGATGACCTTCGAAGCGCTGCATGCCCCAGATCGCTTCCATCGTATGAGTCAGCTTCTCGACAACCTGGTCCACCGTCTGGTACCCGAAATCGCGCGCCGCAAGCAGGCCCACCATCCAGAGACCGATATTGGTGGGGCTGGTCCGCATGGCAAGCTCATTCAGCGGGGAGACCTGGCAGTTGTCCGGGGGCAGCCAGGACGAGTCTGCGCCGACGAAATCGTCGAAATAGCGCCAGGTCCGGCGCGCGATCTCCCTGAGAAAGCGCGCGTCGGACGGGGGAAGCGTGACAGGCCGCGCCAGCACGCGCGGTTTGAAGCTCAGGATCCACGCGGCAAGCGGGGAAAGAAACCATATGGCCAGCCAGGGCGCCGCGTTCGCAAGACCGGAAGGCACCCAGCGCAACAACAGAAATGCCGCGACAACGCTTGCAAGGCTCACCATGCCCATTGACAGCATGAGGAGCAGCCGCTTCTTTGAACCCGTTCCGGGCAGGGACTGTGCGGACGTCCACTGGAGCATTTTCCGATGGGAAATGAAACGCCGGTACCCTGTCCGTACAATCGCATCCAATGCCAGCCCGGCCTGGTGGGGAAGAAGGGAGGCATCCACAAGCGCCCGCAGCACGTCGTGCGCGACTGCGGAGAAAGTGAAGCTCCTGAGCCCGCGTCGGGTGGTCGCCATTGTCAAAGGCTGTGCCAGGGGCCGAAACAACAGTTGCGCCGTGACCACCAGCGCCGCAATCCAACCCACGCCGGGCGAAATGGCCCAGGACACCAGCAGCAGGCACACGCTGGCGGCGGGAACCAGGCTGCGGCGCAGGTTGTCCAGGAGCTTCCAGCGGTCGAACATCGAAAGAGACGTCCGTTCCCGACCTCCCTCCCGTCGCGGAACCCAACCCGAAATCCACTGGGCAATCTGCCAGTCCCCGCGGATCCAGCGATGCTGCCGCTCGGCGTACCCTCCGTAGCCCTGGGGGAACTCGTCATAGAGCTCGATGTCGCTGGCCAGCCCAACACGGACGTGGGCTCCCTCTATCAGGTCATGGCTCAGCAGGCGCTCTTCCGGGAAACGTCCGCAAAGGGCTCGATCAAACGCCCGGACATCGTAGACTCCCTTTCCGTAATACGTGCCTTCACCCGTGAGATCCTGGTGGACGTCGGAAACGGCCCGTGTGTACGGATCGATTCCCCCCGCATCGGCGAACAGGCGGCTGAAAAGAGAGGCGCTGGCGCTCGGCAGGGAAGGGCTCACGCGCGGCTGGATGATCGTGTAGGTTCCGGCCTCCACCCTTCCCTTCTGGTTGAATCTTGGCTGGTTCATGGGGTGCGCGAGAGTCTCGATCATGCGCCGCGCGGAGCCCGGCGGGAGCTGAGTATCGCTGTCCAGAGTAATCACAAATCTGACGTTCAGCAGCCCGGCAGCATCTCCCACGCGGACAATGCTTGCGGACTCCCGTGACCGTGTTCCCGCGATCAACCCGTTGAGCTCTTCCAGCTTGCCCCGCTTGCGCTCCCAGCCGATAAACTTCTGCTCGGATTCACTCCACGCGCGCTCGCGATGGAAAAGCATGAAGCGCCCGTCGCCGTGGCGCCCGTTCAACGCCTTCATGCTCTCCATGGCTGCCTGGAGCAGCGACGCGTCATCCTCCCCATGCTCACGGTCCGAATCGCGGTAGTCGGTGAAAAGGCTGAAGAGGAGGTTCGGTTCCTTGTTGGCCAGGTAGCGAACCTCCAGCTTCTCCACTTCGGCTCGTATCGAATCCGCGCTGCCGAGCAGCAGGGGCACGACGACCAACGTCCGAAACTCATCGGGGATTCCGGAGAGCTTGAAATCCATCTTGGGCAGGGCGCGGGGAGGAAGGATTCGAGTGACAAGATAATTGAGGAGCTCCAGGACGAGCTGGCTGGCAGGAAGAAGGAGAAGAAAAGCCACCAGCAGGCGCACCGGCGTGAGGAGTCCACGCAGGCCCGCCAATACAATCACCGCGGTGGATGCAATCGTGAAGATGCCCGCTGCCGGCAGGTACAGTGTTGTAGAGTGTCGGTAGACCCAATGCAGGAAGCGATGGCGCGGACTCTCTCTGCACTTCAGCTGCTGCGCAAGCGCCCGTCTGCGTTCCCCGATGAGGTACGTGCCGACGTGACGCAGACGTTCATCAGCTTCAGCAAGGCCCGCCTCTTCCGCCAGCGCCAGGACTTGCTGCGCGACCTCCTCCTCGGTCTGTCCGGACAACCGGGACAGCTCTTCTATTGCTTTGCGATAACGGTCTCGCGTTTCGAAATCCATCCCGGGATAAACGCCGGAGGGATCCTTGCGAAGCAGCCGTTCAACCCGGCTCGAATGCTCGAAGATTTGCCGCCAGTCCAGGAGGGCGAGCGTCCGAAGGCTGGTGAATGCGTTGCCAACCGAGATCTGGTCCTTCGCCTGGCGGTTCTGCTCACGGAGGGCAATCTCACGCAGTGGCTGGTGATACGTGCGCTCGAGCCAACCCTGCACCAGCACAAGCGCTGCTTCCTCGTCGTAGAGATGGTCGACGAGCTGCCCCGCGAAATAGGGGCTCGGGCCGGGCTGCGCTACTGCCAGCTCGGCAAGGATGGCGAAGAGCTGGTCAGGGCCGCGCCTGTTGGCCCGGATCAGCCTGTTTGCCCAGAAGTCGGCGATCTCGCGCTCCCGCATCTCGGTGGCGGCGCGCAGGGCGAGATCCCGAATGCTCTCGATCAACGCAATGCGCAGCATTTGAGGAAGGGCCCACAGCTCGCCAATTGCCAGGGGGCCGGCGGATTGACATCCGTCGATGAACGCAGAGATGTTCACTTTGTCCAGTTGAAGCTCCAGGGCATCCACAAGCTCGCAGGCAATTTCGTAGATACGAGGCAGGCCCGCAGAGCGTCCGGCCTTCAGGCTGGGAAGCTGCCGGGCAGAACTCCCGGGGCAGGTTCACCTGGACGTCACGCGCGTTGCCCTCTATGACGTACTCATTGTCGAGAATCCACTCAGCCGTTGGGGGCGTTCCCTGCTCCAGCCGGTCCGCCTGCGTGAGGTCCATGCAGATCTCACGGACCTGATGCCGGGCGTTCCGCAGCTTCAGGAAGATTTCAGCGCTGTCTCCGGGCTCCCGCCGCTTTGGATGCAGGATGAAGACAGCCGGCGGGATGTCGCCGACCTGCCGCAGCAGTGACACTGCGGTGTGCATTGTGAAAACGGGGGTCTGAAGAATGAGGAGCGTCTCCTCAGACACAAGCCAGCGCGCGTGGTCCTTCAGCAGTTTCGACGCAAGACCGTTTCTCGATCGACGATTCGATACCCAGCCGGCCAGGAGGCCGAGGAACCCGCCCGCAAGGCCTGTTGCCGCAGTTGGCCATCCGAGGAAACGTGAGGCTGCAACAGCAGCGGCGCAGAAGAGAGCGCCCGCCAGGAGGGCCGTGAGCACTCGACGTTGAAGGAACGGGTCCCACGTGCGCGTCTCCCCGCTCGCGCTCTTGTGCACCAATGCGACTCGGCGAAAGCCCCGCCTCTTCAGTTTCCTGAGGGTGTCAGCCGCTTCCTCCTGTTTTACGAAGTAGGCGGTGAGAATGGCTATTGCTGTGTTCAGGGAAGACTGGCCGGGATTGCTTACTGCCGTGCGCAACCCCTCTCGAACGGAGGAGCATTCTGATTCTTGTGCAAGGTTACGAATCCTGTCATCAACCCATCATACACACATTGATGATCCTTGGACACGGCCCGCCGGGACGATTGACACAGCGGAGCTTATCTGTTACATTACACAAGTATCTTGTAGTAAGCCCAAGAACAAGAAGGCGAATACAATGACAAAAGAACAAGGGCTGTTCCGTGGTCAAGACGGGCTCCTGGAGGAGCTCGAGGGTATCCGCGACAGGTACAGGCTCGACGTGAAACAATTCATCGAGTTCGTGAAGAGCAAGAGGCTCTTTATCGTGGACGGGCTCGAGCAATACGCGAAATGGCTGGATGACGGAGGCAACGGCAGGAGCTACTCGCCGGCGACAATCAACAGAAAAATCGCCGCCGCGAAAAACCGCATCCGTTATGCCTTCCGCCACAGCGAGTATGCGGCGGATCTGCGAAAGAGGTATCAGCTGGAGGACGTGCTGAAATCGGTACGGCTGAAGAAGATCGATTCCTTTCCCGTGCCGACAGAGAAGCTTCTGAATGTGGACGAAGCCAGGCTGCTTGTCGAACGCACAAAAGACAGCACCATCAGGCTCATGGTTACGTTTCTTGTAGGGACGGGAGTCAGAGTGTCAGAAATGCTTGGAATTCGGCTCTCGGACATCAAAGCGGGGAAAGGCAATTTCGCGCAGGTGAGAGTGATGGGGAAGGGCTCGAAAGAGAGAGCCATCCACGTCAAGAAAGAGTTCATAGAGCGAATCAGGCAGCACTTTCACGGCAATGCCTTCCTGTTCGAGCACCAGGACAGGCCCTTCAATCGTATATCGGTCACTAATCGAATCAAGCACGAAGCCCTTCGAACAATCGGAAGGGAAGTGACGGCGCAGCAACTCCGACACACCTGGGCCGCAATCCAGATTCACCGGGGGAAAGACATCCAGGCAGTGGCGGCCGTGCTGGGGCATGCAAACCCCGGGCTGACCTCACGGATGTATGTGAGCACTCAGCTCACGCCGGAGGAGACATTTCTGGACCTGGAAGAGAAGACGCCGGCGCGGCTTGTGAAAAAGCCCGCAGCGCCGATACGGTCCGGCAACAGGGGCGTTGCGGTCAAAGGCTGAAAGGAGCGCATGCTCACAGGGTTTGGAAACGAGGACGACGCGCGTTGTGTCGTCGTTGCCTTGCATGTTTACGCCCGTTGAATCGGGTAAGGAGGATGTCATGTACTACTGGCTTTCTGCAGCGATTGTTATTGTTCTCATTGTTTTTCTTTCAGGAATCAGGGTCGTACGGCCGACAACCAGGGGGCTTGTCGAGAGGCTTGGGAAATACCATCGATTTGCCAGCCCGGGATTCAACTGGGTTGCGCCGATCATCGATCGACTCTTCAAGATCAACGTCACGGAAGTCATGGTGAACGCGGAGCCGCAGGAGATAATCACCAGCGACAAGCTGAATGCAAGCGTGGACGCCCAGGTGTACTTCAAGGTGAAGAGTGACGAGGAGAACGTAAAGAACTCTCAATACGCCGTGAACAACTACAAGTACCAGATTGTCAACCTTGCCAGAACGACCTTGAGGAACATCATCGGCACGATGACCCTCAAGTCCGCCAACAGTGAGCGCGGGATGATCAACAGTGAGCTCCAGAAGACGCTGCGCAACGAAACAGGGCACTGGGGAATCGATATCGTGAGAACCGAGTTGAAGGAAATCGATCCTCCGGAGGATGTCCAGGCAACAATGAACAAGGTCGTAAAGGCGGAAAACGAAAAAGTGGCGGCCATCGATTTTGCTACGGCAACGGAAACCATGGCGGACGGCGCCCGGCGGGCCGAGATCAAGAAAGCGGAGGGCGTCAGACAGGCGAAGATCCTGGAAGCGGAAGGCGAAGCGCAGGCCATCAGGCTGGTCAATGAGGCCGCGGACAAGTATTTCGTCGGAAATGCCCAGCTCTTGAGGAGACTGATCGCGGTGGAGGCGGCCCTTTCCAGCAATGCAAAGATCGTCATCCCATCAAATACGGAGCTGGTGAACGTTATTGGCGAAATGGCGGGAATCCTGCCGTGGAGCAAGGCACCCGCGACGGCCAAGCCCTAGGAGAGAAGTATGAAAAGATCGATTGCGTGTGCGGGGATTTTCCTCATCGGTTCTCTCTTGTTCGCACAGGGCGCGACTGGCGGAGCTCTCATCAAGCTTGCCAGGGCCGGCAGCCCGGACCAGGTGGTGAGCGCAATCAAGGCTGGGGCAGATGTTGCCGAGAGAAACGAGACAGGTACAACTCCTCTGATGTCTGCCGCCCGGGACAATCCGAACCCCGAGGTCGTAAAAGTCCTTGTCACAGCGGGCGCGAACATCGAGGACAGGGACGCGCTGGGTTTCACCCCGCTGATGTGGGCCTCGGAAGGCAACGCGAACGCGCAGGTCGTGAACGCGCTGCTCGCAGCGGGCGCGAATGTCCTGGCCAAGAGCAGAGACGACCAGACATCACTGATCCTGAGCGCAAACAACAATCCGAACCCCGAGATTCTGCAGATGTTGCTGACTGCGGGGGCAATCGTGAATGAAGCTGACAAATCAGGCATGACCGCGCTGATGTGGGCTGCGAAGGAGAACCCCAATCCTAAAATCGTCAGCCTTCTGCTGGGTGCGGGGGCCAACGGCAAGATAGTAAACTTCAACGGGAAGACCGCTTTCGATTATGCGGTGGAAAACCTGAAACTGAAGGGAACTGCCGCGTACTGGGCTCTGAACAACGCGGGATACTAATGAGGGATCTCATGAAAAAAGAATCTGATCGGTCCGGCGAAATTGCGCGGGAAACAACCAACCCCGCCCTGGTCTATTTGACTGACCTGGCAAAGAAAGGCCGCTTTGCGATTCGCGGGTCTCTGGACGTGGTGGCCCAGCGGCTCGGGTATGTCGATGCCAGGACCGCTCCGTGGCATGAGATGAAAGCGGAACATGTGGCGGCGTTGCGCTCGTGGCTTTCCGGAACTTTCGAGCCGACCACCGCCAACCGCCACCTGTCGGCTCTGAAGGGGACTCTGAGGGTGGCATGGCAGCTCGGGCAGATCCGCGGAGGGACTTTCGCGAAGATTCTCAGCGTGAAAGCCATCCGCAAATCTTCGGGACCCCTCGGCAGGTCCCTGTCATCGCGTGATATTCAGGCTCTTGTGGAGACCTGCGTCGACGGGACTTTCAAGGGCCGGCGGGACCTGGCAGTCGTTGCCCTTGGCTACTGCGGAGGGCTGAGGCGCTCTGAGATTGCCGCACTGGACGCCAACGACGTGAAAGCCGCCGCGGAGGCATTCACCATACGGGTACGAGGAAAGGGAGGACAGGAGCGCCTTGTGTTCATCAACAATGGCGGCGCCGAGGCCATCCGCGACTACCTGTCAAAGCGTGGAGAGACTCCCGGCGCGCTTTTTCGGGTTGAGAAGACAAGCGGGGAGCATGAACGGCAAAACCGCCTGACAGCCGACGGGCTTTATCGGTTGTTCAAAGATCGTGCGCGGGACGCGGGAATCGTGGATGTCAGCCCGCATGATCTTCGTCGAACGTTCGTTTCAGATACCCTCTCGGCCAGCCCGGATGCCTTGACCATTTCGGCCCTCTCAGGCGGCAGCCATCCAGCGGAGGAGAAATCGAGGTTTCCTTACCGTTCGACCGGAGCGTGACAGGAGGCTGCGGCGCGCGCCATTGCGCTCAGGTCGTTTTTCGCCGCGGGCCAGGGTATAATGAAGTTGTGATGGCGGAAAACAGGCGGGCATCAAAGGTGAGTTTTCTGGTCAGGGGAATGGTTGTCGCCGCGTCTTTGCTGGCCGTTGCAGGCTGCCCGCTGCCTTTCCAATTCACCCGCCAGGGCTGGGCGGGCAACTCAGGGACCGTGGATCCTTCCACGCCGGACATCACCGCCATGCCCGCCCTTGACTACTCATCGAGCGGCGGAAGCGGCATTCTCCAGACCGGCCAGAATATCACAACCCCGGGAGACACGCAGATCACCCTCCACACGGACACGGTCGGCTCGGTGATCTACTATACAACTGACGGATCAACACCCGATCCTCGCGCCGCCTCGACAAGCAAGTACTCTTCATCGAGCCCCCTGTCGCTTGCCATCGCCAATCCGAGCCCTTCCAATTCCTCCGTGGCCATGACGATCAAGGCAACCGCCATCGGCCCCAACATGAAACCCAGCCAGGTGTTGAGCGCCACGGTGACTGTTAAGTACCCGCAGGCAGCGGCGCCCGCCTTTTCGCCGGCCGCGGGCTTCTACACGGCAGATCAGACAGTTTTGCTCTCTTCGGCAACGGGAGGATCAACCCTCTACTACACGATAGTAAACGGGCCCGGACCCGCTCCCCGTCCCCAGCCCGGCCAGGCTGGCACCACCCAGTACTCAGGCGGCATTTCCGTTGCCGGGTCCGGAAACACCTGGTCCGTCGCGGCCATCGCCGTTCACGGCCAGATGATCGACAGCGCAACGGCAAACGCTACATTCACTATCAATTACCTGCAGTCATATTCATCAATCACGGAACCTGAAATCGCCGCGCTCAGCCCTCAAATGACCCCCACCCAGATCGACAACAGCGGCACAAGCCCCGCGCTGCCGGTGGGACAGGTATTCCTTTACGTCACCAGCAGCGGCAACTTCGGCAAAATGGTGATAACCAACAACAACGTTGACGGAAACGACGGCATAGGATTCAGGTTCACCACGTACAATCCCGACGGGACCATACTGGCCACGAACCCCAGTGCCGTCTGCAACGGCACTTTCCTTTTCGACCTGGATTTGCCACCGGCGGGTAGTGAAACCGCGGGAACCCCTGACTTCTGGATGCGAAACGATACCTCGACAGCCAGGGCTTTCCAACCTGAAAATGGTGCCCGGTTCATGCTGGGAGGCGTGGACCCCGCGCCCTAGCCGGATTCAGAGGACTTTGTTCCCCTTCCCGTTTTCTTCCCCCCAGCGCCGCGCGGTCTCCTCCATGCCGGGTTTGGGCTTGAATCCAAACCCGCCGGCTCTCTGGGGAGGATTCCGGAGGGTGCATCCCCAGGGGTAGACTACTTCAGGAATCCCCTGGGGGAAGGCTTCACAAGACAGGTTCCCCTCGGTGTCCCCCAGCCTCTCGCAGATTGTGCAAAAAGGTGATGCCATGCTCGTAGTATGCCACTCATGGGGCAACGACGAATAGCATGAATGCCTTACATGCGTCGGCGCCATCATTTGCTGGCACGGCGTGAGATTTTGTACCTTAAAAGCGGTCAAAGAATCGGTCAGACAAAATTGACCGGGAGATGGAGAAACACCATGACATCAGAGTCGATCTTCATTGACCTGGTCGAGCAGGCTCCCGTGGGGCTGCTGGTGCTGGCGGACGCAAAGGTGGTCTACACCAACCGACGCTTCCTTGAAATCACCGGCTACGACCGCCAGGAGCTTCTGGGCACGGAAATCGCCAATCTCATTCATCAGGAGGATGTCCAGTCCGCTTTGCAGCGCTTCAGAGAGCGCCTGGAGAGCCGGAACACGCTGCAGCCGACGACATTGCGCTATATTCGCAAGGACGGGGAAATCCGGTGGGTGGAGGCTGCCGGGTCAAGGATCGAGTGGGATGGAAGTCACGCCATCATGTACTTCATCTATGACGTGACCGAAAGAAAATCCATAGAAACCCAGCTTGCTCAAGCCAACAAGATGGACGCCATTGGCCGCCTGGCCGGAGGAATTGCCCACGATTTCAGCAACGTGCTGCAGGTCATCCTTGCCTGCCGCGCGCAGCTGCGTGAGCACACGGACAATGAGAAGGAGCTGGAGCAGGATATCAGCGTCATAGAGGGAGCAACCAGAAAGGCTGCCTCCCTGACAAAGCAACTCCTCTCCTTCAGCCGCAAGCACGTTTCCCAGTCGAAGGTGCTCGATTTGTCCGACGTCGTGCGCAAGAACGGGCGCATGCTCCAGCGGATTCTTGGTGAGGACATAGATCTGAGGGTAAGCGCCCCCGAGGGCGCAATCAACGTAAAATTCGATGAGGACCAGATGCAGCAGGTGATCATGAACCTCGCGGCGAACGCGCGGGATGCCATGCCCGGCGGGGGCACGCTTTCCATCTCGGTGAGAGGAACAGGACAGGAAGTTGAGCTTTCGTTCGCTGATACGGGCGTCGGCATGGATGAGGCGACACAATCGCGGTTGTTCGAGCCGTTCTTTACGACCAAAGAGCAGGGAAAGGGAACCGGCCTCGGCCTCTCGATCGTGTACGGAATCGTGAAGCAAAACGGGGGACGAATTCTCGTTCACAGCAAGGCCGGAGAAGGCAGCCGGTTTTCAATCAGCCTTCCCACCGTTGAACGTGCAATCGACGACCATGCGGCTCCGATCCGGCACGAAGAGCAGACGGGATCAGGCACAATTCTCGTTGTGGAAGACGAGGCCGTAGTCCGAAAGCTGGTGCGTGATATGCTTCAAAAGTTCGGTTACGCCGTCACCGAGGCGGAGAGCGGCGAGCGTGCGCTGGAAATCTGCCGTTCTGTCGGGAGGCGCTTCGACCTCCTCTTGACGGACCTGGTCATGCCGGGGATGAAAGGCACGGAAGTCGCCTCGAAAGTCAGGCAGCTGCATCCGGAGACTCGCGTGGTTCTCATGACCGGCTACTCCGCGGCGGAAGTTGCCCGAGAATGCAAGGACTACACCGTGCTGCACAAACCGTTCGATCCGTCGGCGCTGCTTGCGGCCGTGAGGCGGTGCCTGTCAGCCTAGCCCAGGCCCTTCCAGAGCCGACGGAGCGTGTATGCCGCCATCTTGGGTCTTCTGTCCCGCGTAAACACGCCTTTCAGGTTCATTCCGCCGAAGCGCTTTACCTCTTGCGATGTCTTGAAATCACAGAGGTTCCACACATGCTCGCCAACCACGTACCGCTTTGTCCTGAGCATCTGGATGTAACGCTCGATGAGCTGCGCCTGGTATTCCTCACTGAACATCTCCGGCTCCACGGCGTGGCATCCTGCCACGGCATCCGCGCCGAACTCGGTCAGTAGAATTGGCTTGGGATACGCGGCATGGAGCTCATCCAGCTCTCGTGAGAGCTTTTCGCATCCTGCTTCTATTCGACCGGGCTCCGTGTACCAGCCGAAATACCTGTTGACGCATACGAGGTCGCAAAACTCGAATGCCTCTTCATTCACCCCGACGTAGCTTACCACGGTGACCGGGCGCGAAGGGTCCAGCGCTTTTGCAGTGTCATAAAGGTCCCGGAAGAACTCTTTGGCGCCCGGACGCCCGGAGTGCGGCTCGTTGGCCAGGCTCCACGCAATGACGCTGGGATGATTCTTGTCCCGATCTATGAGCTCATGCACGAAGCTGCGGCAAAGCTCCAGCCGCCTGGCAAGCCCTTTCTCCTGAAAAAACAGGCCCACCGCGGGCGTCTCATCTATGACCAGGTATCCAAGCCTGTCCGCGAGATCCATCATCTGCTCGGAATACGGATAATGCGTGGTTCGAAATGAATTGGCTCCCACCCACTCCATGAGTGCGTAGTCCTTGATGATGACCGCGGGGACGAGTCCACGTCCTGTGACGGGGAAGTCTTCATGTCGGCCAAACCCCTTGAGGTATACCGGCTTCCCATTCAAAAGAAGGGTGTCCCCGTCCACCGCAACGGTTCGGATGCCCACGGGAATATCGTACTGGTCTGTCACTCTGCCGGCTTCCCGTTGCTCGATTGAAAGGGAATAGAGGGCCGGCTTTTCCGGCGACCATGCCTCGGGGCTGGGGATTCTTATCTCCGCTTCCCATGTACCGCCGATGCCGTGGGTTTCCTGCGCATCCTGAAAGCCGAATCCGGAAAGGCGCGCGCGCAGAACAGCCGCAGGGTTTCCAAGCTTGACCCTGGCCGCGACGCGGGCGATTTTCCCTTCCAGCCGGGTTTCAATGGAAATATCCTCTATACCGCCCCGGGGAACAGAGCAGATCTGGACGGGACGCTGTATCCCGCAGAATGGAAAGAAATCGAATGCGGAAGGCGGATAAAGAGTATTGCCGAATGAATCCGGGGGATTTGCCAGCAGGTCGCCAGGCGGAACGCGATCCGGGGCCAGGCGACCGTCAACGCGCACAACAACGGTGTTTTCCCCCTTCACCAGGGAACCGGCAGCGTCCCATTGAAAAGGCAGGTGCCCGCCCTCGTGATCTCCAAGTTTTTTGCCGTTCAGCCATACCTGCGCCAGGTAGTTGACGGAATCGAATCTCAGGAATGCGGGTCTCTCCCGCCAGATATCGGGGAGAGTGAACGCCATCTTGTACCAGGCAGGACCGAGGAAATCCCTTCCTTCCGCAAACTGGTCATTCCAGCTCGAGGGCACGGCAACCGGTCTGGCCCCGGGGAAACCCGCGCTCCAACCTTCGGCTTCACCCCGGTCCTCCTGATCAAACCGAAAGTCCCAGAATCCGCAAAGGTCGAAAACCTGCCTGAACTCGTTCGTGCGGGGAGGGAGCATTTCAGCCTCCTGGGCTTCAGCGCCTGCGCCTGTTGCTCACATAGACGATCAAAAGAACGAACAGGACGATGCCGAAGCCCAGCCATTTTCCCGCATCGCCCCATCCCAGCGCCACCAGCAGGTTCGTCAGGGTCTGGAGGAAGATTGCCCCGAGGATCACGCCGAAATAGTTCCCGTTGCCGCCGGTCAGCGAAACTCCCCCCACCACCGCGGCCGCGATGCTCGGCATGACATAGTTGGAGCCCATGTCCTTGAAAGCAATCCCCATGTTGCCGACAAGAAGCAGGCCGATGAGGCTGGCCAGAAGACCGCTCACCACGAAGGACAGGCAGCGCACGCGCCGCACGTTGACGCCGCTCAGGTGAGCGGCCGTCTCATTGGCCCCGGCGCCGAAAAGCATCATGCCCCACTTCGTCTTGTACAGGACGATCATCGCAATGGGCGTCACCAGGAGCAGAATCAGGAGGATGTTCGGGAAGATCCCGGTGGACTTCGCGGCAAGGATCTGCAGGACGGGAGAAGGCCGGCCCGTGATGTTCTTGCCGGCAGTATAGACGTTGATTGCCCCCTGCAGAATGTTTGACATGGCGAGCGTCACCACAAGCGGGGGCAGCTTGAAGTAGGCCGTGAGCAGGCCGTTCAGAAGCCCGACTGCGATCCCGATCCCCACCGCCACAAGGAGCGCCATCCAGAGGTTTGCATTCTTCCCGTCCATGATGCTTGCCGTGAGCACGGCGGTGATAGTGGCGGCATAGCCCACGGACAGGTCCAGCCCGCTTCCCCCGCCGGCAATCACGATCATCTGGCAGAGGCCGAACAGCGCGATGAATGCGGAGAGCTTCACCGTGAGGAGGACCTGGGGAAGGCTGAGGAAATTCGAGACCGTCACCTGCCCGAGCACGAAGAGGAAGACGATGAGCAGCAGAGCGATGATGAGGGCCTTCTGACGGGAGTAGATCTGCGTCACGACGCGAAGAGATGCGTTTGCCATGGAATTCAGCTCAGCCTTCCCGCCGCGCTCGTCAAGGCCTGGCGGTTGTACAGGGTATACGCCTGCGAGCTGGCAATAGCGGCTATGACGATGACACCGCCGACGAGCGTCTGGTAGGCGTACGGAATGTTGGCGAAGAAGATGATCTTGTTCACGAAGCTGAGGATGAGCGCTCCCACCAGGGCAAAGTAGACGTTCCCCCTTCCTCCGGTCAGCGCGATCCCGCCCACGACGGCCGCCGCGATTGCCCGCAGGGTGAGAGGATCCCCCATGCGGGCGTCGCCGGACTGGTTCTGGCCGACGAAGAACAGGGCCGCCAGGAAAATGAACAAGGAGTTCACCATGCAGGCGTACATCTGCACCCGGGCGGTGTCGATTCCGCTTTCGTACGCGCTGTCGCTGTTGCTTCCCACCGCGTAGATATACCTCCCGGTGCGCGTGCGCGCAATGAGCGCCCACAGCGCGCAGCCCAGGAGCACGAGGATCAGCGCGGGGGGAATGATGTCGCCGAACGCCTTCAGCGCGTGAGACGCGTTGGGCACGTCCCCGAAGTCATAAAACGTCTTGAACCAGTCCACGGACTCTCCGCCCGGGGTGGGCCGCAGGAACAACGCCGCGCCCAGCCAGATGAAGGAGGTGGCGAAGGTTACGATGACGGGCGGAATGCGCAGGTAGCCGATGCCCACGCCGTTGATCACGCCCGTGGCCAGCGCCACGGCCAGGGCCGCAAGAAGGGCGTACACTCCCGTCACCGGGTCAGCCTTCTTCATCACGGTTGTAAGGACGCAGGTATACAGGGAGAGCGCTGTCCCCGCCGAAAGGTCGATCCCGCCGGAGATGATGACCACGGCCTGTCCCATCGTTATCAGCACCAGCGGGCTGAAGGCATTGATGTTCCGCATGATGGATTTCATCTCGAAGAAGTTTTTCTGGAGAATGGCCGAGAGCGCGAACATCGCGATCATGATGAGGAGGATCGAGAACTCGGGCTTCGAGATGAACCGCAGGGCGCCAACGCGCGCGCCCCGCAAACCGCCAGCCCCCGCGCCAACCCGTCCGCTCATACGCCTTTCGCCTTCCCTAGCGCACACGCATGGAGGTAGCGACGATAGTATCCTCTGTGATCTGCGGGCCCTCGAGGATGGCGACAATCTGCCCCTCGTACATGATCATGAGCCGGTCGCAATGCTGGATCAGCTCCTCGTTGTCGCTGGCGTACAGTATCACGCTCATCCGCCGCTGGCGCGCCTGTTCCGAGATGTAGGCGTACAGATCCCTCTTGGCACCCACGTCCACACCCTTGGCCGGATCAGCCAGGAGGAGCACGTTCGTGGCGAAGGTCAGCCACTTTCCGACCACGACTTTCTGCTGGTTGCCCCCGGACAACGTGCGCACCGGCATGTCGAGCCCCGCGGCCTTGATGGACAGCGCCTGGACCACCTGCTCACACTCCATGGCGTAACGCCGGCGAGGGGTGAAAAACGGCTGGCCCTTCAATCCCAGCTTGGGGAAAACAAGGTTGGTGAATACGGAATGCTCTGAAAAAAGGCCCTCCTGCTCCCTGTCGCCGGGAACAAGGAAGATGCTGTTGCGGATTGCATTCACCGGCTTGCTGAGCTTGACCTTGCGGCCGTTGATCTCAGCGTCGCAAGCGAGGCCGGGGTACTTTCCCGCCAGGGCAAGCATGAGCTCACGCTGGCCCTGTCCGGCCAGTCCCCCGACCCCCAGGATCTCGCCTTTTCGCAATTCGAAAGAGATGTTCTGCAGGCGCTTTCCATAGCTGAGATTGCGGATTCGAAGGACCGTCTGGTCGCAGGGGTCCCCGCAGCTCTTTTTGCCGACCTCCCTCTGCGTCTCACCCGTAATGTAGCTGACGATCTTCTCCGGGTCCTTTCCGTCATTGGCGAAGTCGACGTTTGCGACGTTCTCACCGTTTCTGAATATCGTGATGTCGTCGCAGATCTCCATCACTTCCCAGAGCCGGTGAGACGTGAAATTGATGGCCACCCCTTTTTCGGCGAGCCCGCGCATGTATTGGAAAAGGCCCTTCACCTGGGCTTTTTCGAGGGCGGAGGTGGGCTCATCCAGGATCAGCAACCGCGGCCGCGCGGAGATGGCCTTCGCAATCTCGGTGATCTGCATTTCCCCGGGACTGAGCTCGTACGTCATCCTGCGGATGTCCAGCCCCGGCAGGAGCTGGTCCACAATGGCGCGCGCCGTGTCTTTTGCGTCCCTGTCGTTGAGGAAGACTCCGCCGGCTTTCTCATTGCCAAGCACGATGTTCTGCCAGACGGTCAGGTCCGCCACCAGGCTGAGGTTCTGGAAAACCATTGCAATGCCGTCTCTTCTTGCCTCGTTGGGGCTGCGGTAGCGCACGACCTTTCCATTGTATTTGATCTCCCCGGCGTCGGCGTTGTACACGCCGGCAATGATTTTGGAAATGGTGCTTTTTCCGGAGCCATTGGCTCCCAAAAGGCCGTGAATACGGCCCTCATGGCAGGAGAGGTTGCCGTTGGAAAGAGCAGTCACGCCTCCGAAGCGCTTTTTGATTCCTGTGGCTTCCAGGACCGTCATTAATTGTTCCACCTGATGGTTGGGCCCGGGGGGCAAGCGGGAGCCCCCCGAAACCCATGGAAGTATATCACACTTGCGGGAAACGAGCCCTATTTGAACAGGGCCTGGACCTTTGCCTCCGGCATGACCTCGCTGAGGAGGTAGTCATCGGGCTTGTCCTTCAGAAGCTGCCAGCCCTCGTTGAAGTTCTTGTCCGTGATGAACATCCCGACCTTGTAGAAGAAGGTGTTGTCCTTCAGGACGCCGGGCTTGAACTCCTTTCCATTATACAGCTGCAGAGCCATGCGGAACGCGGTGCCGCCGATTCCGGGGGGATTGGGCTGCGCGCAGGCCTTGAAATCAGCTCCCTTGTCGCGAAGCTTCTTCCATTCCTTGAAGAAGGCCGTGCCGGGGTCGCCGAACATGACCTTGGGCAGCTTGTTCGCGTCCTCGAAAGCGGACAGAACGCCGTATGCCTCGCCGTCCTGCGTGATCACGGCGTCGATCTTCTGGCCGGAGCCGATGATCTGTGTGGCCACTTCCTTGGCCTTCGTCTGGTCCCAGTATCCCGTGGTGTTGGCAACCAGCTTGATGCCCGGGTATTTCTTGAGGACGTCCGCGGTGGCCCGGATGCGCTCGTTGTTCGCGGGGTGTCCGTCAAGGCCGTAGATCTGGATGGCGTTTCCCTGCTTGAGCGTGGAAGCAATGAACTCGACGTTCTTCAGGTTCCACGCGTAGTGGTCCAGGGTGACGTTGGTAACGTTCGGGGCCGTGACGGTGGCGTCGAAGGCCACGACGAGGATGCCGGCATCCTGCGCCTCTTTGATGACGCCGTTCAGCGCATCAGGGGAGTTGGGGTTCACCAGGATGATGTCCACTCCCTGCGAGGTGAAGTCACGGATGATGTTCGCCTGCTCGGTGGCATCGCCGTTGGTGACGTTGTTCACGAGCTTGTAGTCGGCGATCTTGCCCGACCCCTTGTATTCCTGGCCGACCTGGTTCAACGCATCGATCATGATGTTTCGCCAGGAGGTGCCGGAAGACCCCGTGCTGATTCCCACAACGGGGGGTTTCTTTGCCTGCGCGCCCACGTCAGCGATGACGCCGAATGCGAGCACCAGGGCAAAGGCAATCAGAACTGTTCGAAAAATCCTGCTTTTCATGCGATTCTCTGCCTCCTTGAAAAATGTATGTTCCTGTACAACCAGTCCATGGAACCGTGCGCTCTCGCGCGCCACCTCCTTTCTCCGACTCAAAGCCGGATTTCCGTCGCAAGGTCAGCCACCACCGCCATGTTGGGATTGAGCCGCAGGTCCTTGTCCAGGCTCAACCCCAGGTTTGCGCCGTCGGTCACGGCGCCGCGCAAGTTGCGGACCTTATTGGCATCGCCGATCTTCACCACCACCAGGCCTGCCTTGAGGTACTTCTCGTAGAGAGACTCGTCAGGCCGCATGATGGCAAGAACGACGTTGTCCACTTTCAGCGTGGTTCTCTCAAACTTGCTGTTGACGACCACGACCTCCCCGTTGTCCCGGATCTCAAGGACGGAGGACTCCGAGAGGATGGTCACCGGATGGGCGAACGTCTTGGACGTCAGCCCTTCCCCGTTTCCGCCCTTGAGGCGTTTCATCATCACGTCCCGGGTGCACGGCTCCAGCCAGGAGGCGAACTCGCGGTTCTCCGTGACCACGATCACCTTCTTGCCCTCAACGCCCAGCTTCTCCGCGGCGTCGACTGCTCCGAAGTGATCTCCCCAGATGAGCACGGTTTCACCGGTCTCCGCCGGGGGCTCCTTGCCGCCCTTGGGCCAGTACTCGCAATTCTTCATGCGGCAGCGCAGCACATCCTCGAAGGTGACAACGCGCTTGGAATCGATCCCCTTGATGTCCGGCCTGTGCACGGACGCGCCAACGGCCACGAACACCGCGTCGTACTTGGAAAGCTCTTGCGGCGTCGGGGTGCTCTTGTACTTGATCTCCACTCCCATCTTCGCGACCTGCTGTCGGATCCAGTCCGCGTACCACCGCATCTTGTTCTTACCGTGGACCATGCAGCAGTACAGGATGGCCCCGCCCAGCTCCTCCGACTTCTCGAAGATCGTCACCGCGTGGCCGCGCATCGTGGCGATGCGCGCAGCCTCGAGGCCCGCCGGTCCGCCGCCGACGATTGCCACCTTGAACTTCTGTTCGGCGGGCTTGAAGTGGAGGAAACGCTCGTCTCCCATGGAGGGATTGATGGCGCAGCGCATGTGCTTCTTGATCATCAGGGATTCCTGCCAGCAGCCGACGAGGCAGGAAACGCACCTGCGGATTTCCTCCGGCTTCCCTGCCTTTGCCTTGATGGCCCAGTAGGGATCCGCGACAAGCTGCCGTGAAAGGCCCACCAGGTCCGTCTTGCCCTCCGCGATGATTTTCTCACAGTAGTCGGGGTCACGCAGCGTATGGCTGGTGATGACGGGCACTTTCACGTGCTTCTTGATCTCGTCCGCCGTGTAGGTGTTCCAGCCCTGGGGGTAGTACATGGGGTCCATGGTCGGGCCCGGCAACTCGAAGATGCCGGCGCTGATGTCCAGGAAGGCAATGCCGTGCTCCTCGAAAAGCATGGCCGCTTTCACGCTCTCTTCCAGGTTGCGGCCTCCCTCGATCCATTCCTCGCCGGAGTAGCGGATGCCAATGGGGTAGTCCTTCCCGCACTTGAACTGGATGGCATGGATAATCTCCAGGGGGAACCTCATCCTGCCCAGGAAGCTTCCGCCGAAACGATCGTTTCTCTTGTTCACGTAAGGGCTCATGAACTGGGCGATGAGATAGCCGTGCGCCCCATGGAGCTCCACCGCGTCGAAGCCCGCCTGCTGCACGCGCCATGCGCCTTCGGCGAACTTGTCGATCAGCGCATAGATTTCTTCCACCGTCATTTCCCGGATGGACTTCCCGTGCGCTTCCGCCTGCGCGTAGACTACCTCGTGCCCTGCGGAGGCCGGGATGTCCGCCACCATGTCCGTCGCGGACATGAGGTCCTTGCGTGGCCAGGCAGCCTGGCGCCCGGGATGCTGGATCTGCACGGCGCACCGGGCGCCGTGGCGGTGCATGGCCTCCGCCAGCTCCCCAAGCCCGGGAATCAGGGGATCCTCATCCACCGCAACGCAGGTCACCGTGGGGCGCCCGGTCGCTTTGTCCGGTGTCGATGCCCCCACGATGATGAATCCGGTGCCGCCCTTGGCGACTTCCTCGTGGTAGGTGATGACCCTCTGGTTCACTGAGCCGTCGGCGTTGGCGGAGGAGATGTCCGTCGGCGCGTGGCAGACCCTGTTCGGAACCACGAAGTTTCCGATGCGAATGGGCGTGAAAAGATGCGGGTAGTTCGCCTCACTCATACGATCCTTCCTTTCCGTGTGCTAGTCAAAGTTATTTCCAAGGCGCAGGGCGCCTTCTCGGGATCCCATGTCGGCCTGTCGGCCAACCCAGCCGTGTCTAGGACGTTTTTCCTGAAACTGCGTTCACGGACATCTGCTTTTCAAGGTGCTCCACCAGGCGGTTCGCGTGAGCGGTGACATTCGCGGCAAGGGCTTCGCTGTCTCCCGACTCCGCCGCGGTCAGGATGCTCTCATGCTCCCTGGCCAGCTCTTCGGGAGTCACGATGTGCAGATAGTCCATGATGAACCGGGTGCGCACCTCGAAGGCCAGGGAGTCCCAGACGCTGAGCAGGATCTGGTTTCCCGACGCTTCAACGATGGCCCGATGAAAGCGCTGGTTCTGGTTCTGGTATTCCACGAAGTCGTGCCGGAGGGCCGAGTCCTCCATGGGCTGAACGTAGCGGCGCATCTCCGGCAGTGCCTGCATGATCTTTGGGCCGGCAGTCCTTGCAGCCAGGGCTTCCAGAACGGCCTTGACCCTCAGGGCATCCACGGTTTCCAGAATGCTCACTTCCCTCACCCTTGCTCCCCTGTGCACCAGGTACTCCAGGACCCTTTTTGCCACGAGCTCGCGAATTGCCTCGCGCACGGGAATGGTGCTCACGTGAAGGTCTTCGGCTATGCGAGCTTCGATGATCCTGTCCCCGGGAGCGAACGCTCCCGTGGCAATTCTCTCAAGCATGTAGTTCCTGACTTGTTCGCTGAGAGAGTATCTGCTCGCTATCGTCGAAGACTTATGATTCATGGTGTTCCAGAATCATATATCATATATTATATTTGTCAAGTTGTTTCTGCACATCTGGCTCAAAGCTCCGTAGAAAACGGCCCCAGTACCTGGGCGCCTTTAGCGGTTACCAGGACATCTTCCTCGATACGGATGCCGCCGAAGCCTGAGATGTAAATCCCCGGCTCCACGCTGTGTATCATTCCTTCCATTAAACGCTCCTTGCTCCAGGGTGCAAGAAAAGGCACCGCCTCGTGGTAGCGATATCCCAGACCGTGGCCGGTGATGTGCACAAATGAGCTATCGCGGCCGGCATCCCTGATCACTGCCCGCGCGGCCTCGTCGATCTCGCTGCCCCAGGCGCCGGGCCTGACTTTGGCTATTGCCGCCTCCCCCGCCCTGCGAACGATATCGTTGATCTCCTTCTGGAGCGTGCTTGCCTTCCCGGCAACTTTCGCGCGAGTCCTGTCGCACCAGTACCCGTCCGCCACCACGGCCAGCTCCAAAAGGGCGATGTCGCCTTCCTGGAGCCTGCGGGTTGTCGTAATCTCGGCAGGCCGCCAGGCGCGAAAGGTTTCCTCGGGGCCGGTTGCAACCTGGGCAAATGCGCGCACGCGCCTAGCCCTCTCGATTTTCCGCGCTTCGTCGGAGGTTTTTGAGGCTTTCAGCCCCTCCAGCGTCCCGGTAACGTCGACCAGGTGTTCAGCGCCGAAAACATCCTCCAGCAAACGACGGCTCGGTCCCGCCGGCAGGCGGACCTCCGCGACATTGCCGGCGGGCGCCGCTGGCGGCGCTCACGCTTTTCACCCGCCACTTGCGAACTCCGGATACAAGGTCATGCCGCCATCCAGGTACAGGGTTGCCCCATGCACATAGTCGGAGTCATCCGAGGCCAGCCAGACAGCGGCCCTGCCGCAATCCTCCGGCTCTCCGATGCGCTTGTACGGGATGAACTTCAGCAGCTGCCGCTCGAACTCCTCCTGGCTGGTGAGCTTTTCCACGTTCATCGGTGTCCGGATGGCTCCCGGGGAAAGGCTGTTGATGCGGATTCTGAGCGGCGCCAGCTCCTGGGCCATGCTCTTCATCATCAGCATGATCCCGCCTTTCGCCGTTGCGTAGTTCACGTGGCCTGCCCAGGGAATGACGTCGTGAACCGAGCTGATGCAGATGATCTTCCCCATTGCCGATGAGACGTTCCTGTTCATGCCCTGGCGTTTGAAACAGCGCACCGCCTCGCGCGCGCAGAGAAACTGTCCCGTGAGGTTGGTGCCGATGACTGTCTGCCAGTCCGCCATGCTCATCTGGTCGAACGGTGCGTTTCGCTGCAGGCCGGCGTTGTTGATGAGGATGTCGATCCTCCCCAGCTGACCTGTCATGGAGCGGAACATGTCGATGACCTGGGTCTCGTTCCCGACGTCGGCCTGGAAGATCACGGCCTTGCGCCCGGCCGCACGGACATCCGCGGCAACCTGCTCGGCCCCCTCTCGGTCGCTCTTGTAGTTCAAAAGCACATCCGCCCCCGCCTGGGCCAGCGCAACGGCAATCCCCGCGCCGACTCCCTTGCTTGCCCCTGTGACAAGGGCCTTCTGCCCTTCCAGCACCAGGGCAATCTGCCTGCGCGGCATCTCGTTGGGGGGTGCATAGCCTTTCTGGTCGCCCATATCTCCCTCCTAGATCGTGTACGAAGAGTATCCTCCGTCGATGGGAACCACGTCGCCGGTCACGAATCGGGAGGCGCTTGAGAGCAGCCACACTGTGGTGCCCACCAGCTCCGCCGGCTCGCCATACCGGCCCATCGGCGTGTGCGCAATGGTCTTCTGCGCCCGCGGCGTGTACTGTCCTGTTTTCTGGTCGACGTGGAGAAATCTCAGCTGTTCCGTCATGAAAAATCCCGGCGCCAGCGCGTTGACGCGCACCCCGGTGTGGGAAAAATGCACGGCAAGCCACCGGGTGAAGTTGGCAACCGCGGCTTTGGCCGCGGAATACGCCATGATCTTGGTGAGCGGGGTGACCGCCGCCATGGAGGCGATGTTGAGAATGGAGCCGCTCCCGCGTCTCACCATGCCGGATGCGAACACGCGGGTCGGGAGAATTGTCCCCGTGAAGTTCAACCCGAACACGGCGTGGAAGTCCTCCAGGGACATGTTGAAAAACCCGAGCTGGTCGACGCGGTCCAGGTCCGATGCCTCAAGGAACTCCTGCGTCGTGCTGGCTTTCGGGCTGTTGCCCCCAGCGCCGTTCACCAGGTAGTCGGGCGCTCCCCACAGCCTCTCCACCTCCGCGCGGGTCCGCTCGAGGTCCTCCACGCTCAGCACGCTGCAGGCGAACGCCTGCGCCTCCCCTCCCGCCTTCCGGATGGACTGCGCGCGCGCTTCCGCGCTCTCGCGATTGAGATCCAGCAGGGCAATTCGAACTCCCAGGGAGGCAAGGGCCTCAGCCAGGGTCCCGGGGAGCGCCCCTCCTCCACCGGTGATGACCGCAGTTTTTCCCCGAACATCGAACAATTGCTCAAGGTTCATAGGTCTATGATTCTCCTTTGGATGTCCGCCTGATCCGACGTCATGTTCACGGCAAGAGTCAGGCGATCCCCCCTGCCGACGGACCGAGTGAGCTCGATGGGGAGCCCGCTTACCAGGAACGTAAGGCGCTGGATGGCGAACGCGGGCTGGTTGCCGTGCGACGGACATTCCAGCAGCTCCGCATCCCGACGGCGCAGCATGATGGCCTCGTAGGTCTCTTCCGCGTGATGCGGCAGAAGGCGGTACTCTTCCGCCAGGATCCTGTACAGGGAGGCCTTTGAGAAGTCCTTCTCCACCAGGCCGGGGCACAGATGCTCCGGTACGAGCGTGGTTTCCCGCAGGATCGGGGTCCCGTTGGCAAGGCGTACGCGCGAAAGACGCGTGACTCTCCGGTTGACGGAAGGCAGCTGGAGGGAAAGCGCGGTCTCCTCGTCAGCTTCCTCGACGACAAGCTCAAGAACCCGTGAGCTGGGCTTCAGCCCCATGTTCTGCATGTCGCTTGTGAAAGTGTAGACCCGGGAGATGTTTCGCCGCAGCTTCTGCGCCAGGACGTACGTTCCCAGTCCCTGTCGCCTGGCCAGCAAGCCCTCTCTCACCAACCTGTCGACGGCCTGACGGACGGTGATGCGGCTTACGCGATAGGCGTCTCCAAGGGCGGCCTCACTGGGGATCCTGTCTCCGGGCCGGTAGTCCTGACGGGCAATCTTCTCCCGCAGTATCCGTCCGAGCTGGATGTATTTCGGCACTCCCTCGCTGTCGCCGGCCGCCCTCACACCGTCCTCCTGAGGCCCGCTCAAGCAGTCACGAACTGCCTCATGTACCGGCCGCTCAGAACGAGGGCCGCTTTCCGGCTGTCCAGGCTGTCTTCGAAGGACCTGTCCTCCACTTCGATGCATGCCCCTCCCTGGTAGCCGATCTCCGTCAGCGCGGAAACGAACCTTCCCCACTGCACGTCGCCCAACCCGGGGAGCTTCGGCGCGTGGTACTCCAGCGGAGTGGCCAGGATGCCGACATCGTCGAGCTTGTCCCGGCGCACCTTGGCGTCCTTCACGTGGACGTGGAAGATGCGGTCCGCGAACTCGTAGACCGGCTTCACGTAGTCGATCTGCTGCCACAGGAGGTGGGACGGGTCCAGGTTCAGGCCGAAGCTCTTCGAGGGAATCTCGGAGAACATCCGTCGCCAGACCGACGGTGAGAAAGCCATATTCTTCCCGCCCGGCCATTCGTCTTTCGTGAAGAGCATTGGGCAGTTTTCGATTGCCACCTTCACTTTCTTGGTCTCCGCGAAGCTCACGATCTCCGGCCACACCTGGGCGAACTTGCGGAAATTGTCCTCCAGGCTCTTTGCGGGGTCACGGCCGATGAAGGTGTTCACCACGCCGACGGAAAGCGTTGCCGCCGCGTTGATCACCTTCTTGATGTGCTCCCGGTAGTAGGCGGCGGCCTTCTCATCGGGATCCAGGGGGTTGGGATAGTAGCCCAGCCCCGAGATGGCCACCTTCTTCTCTTCCAGCACCTTTCGCACCCTCGCAGACTCGGAGGCGCTCAGATCATCCACGTCCACGTGCGTGACTCCCGCGTACCTTCTTTCCGCTTTTCCGTGCGGCCAGCACATCAGCTCCACGCAGGAGAAGCCTTCCTTCGCGGCGAAGGACACGACCTCCTCGAAGCTCAGCTCGGGAAGGATGGCGCTTACGAACCCCAGCTTCATCATGGCATTTCCCCCTTTTCTCAGACTTTGACCCAGGCAGCCTTGTCCCGGCTTGCGAGTATCCTCTCACAGAGGGTGAGCTCACGCAGGCCGTCCTGGAAAGTCGGGAAGGTCGGCTTCCCCTTGTTTCCCGAAGCGATATAGTCGTAAAGCTCGCGGAACATCTGCTTGGACGTATCGGGGAAAGCCTCGTTGTGGCCGCCGGGGAAGCTGATGAGGGACCGAACCTCGGGATAGACCAGCGAGGGGTCTTTCATCATGATTTCGTTGTTCCCGTCACGCCGGCCGATCCAGATGCTGTTCGGGTTCTCAGATTCCCAGGCAATTGCCCTGCGGGAGCCGTCGATCTCGAAGGAAATCCTGTTCTTTCTGCCCGCCGATACCTGGCTGACCGTCAGCGCCCCATGGGCTCCGCTTTCGAAATGGAAAAGGACCGTCGCATAGTCTTCCGTATCAATAGGGATGTCGGAATAGTCCTCAGGTTTCAGGATCTTGCCTGCATAAGTCTCCACGGGCTTCAAGGGTTTTTTTCTGGTCTTGTGGAAAGTCGCGAAATCCGCGAAGACCTCCGCGACGCGAAGCCCCGACACGTATTCAATCAGGTCCATCCAGTGGGACCCGATGTCAGCCACCGCGCGGGACCTGCCGGAAAGCTTCGGCTCCAGCCGCCAGTTGTAGTCCGTGGCATAGTACAGCCAGTCCTGCAGGTAGCTGCCGTGCACGGAGAACACGTTGCCGATCTCCCCTTTTTCCGCCATGAGCCGCACCTGGCGCATCAGGGGGTAGTAGCGGACGTTGAAATGCACCGCGTTCACAAGACCGTTCTTTGCCGCCAGCTCGACAAGCTCCGCCGCCTCCCGTGATTCCACGGCCAGCGGCTTCTCGCACACCACATGCTTGCCCGCCTGGAGAGCCTGCCGGGACATTTCGAAGTGCAGGTAGTTCGGCGTGCAGATGTGCACGACCCGCACATCCTCGCGGGCCAGAAGCTTTTTGTAGTCCCCGTACGCGTTGGGAACGCCAAGTGCTTCCGCCTTGGCCCGGGCAGTGGCTTCATCCACATCCGCCAGTGCCACTACCTCAACGTTCGGCAGCCTCCGCATGGCTTCGATATGAGCGGGGCCGATAAACCCCGTTCCGATGACGCCGACAGGGATCTTTGTCATGTTTTGCCTCCTTCAGCGGCTTTCTGGGCCTCTTGCATGATCTGTTCCGTCCGGGTGGCGCCAAAACGCGCGGCTCCCGCCTCTCTGACCTTCAACGCCATCGCCAGGTCCCGGACCCCGCCGGCCGCCTTGACCTGCACACGGGCGGATACCGTCTTCCTCATCAGACGGAGGTCTTCAAGCGTTGCGCCCCCCGAAGCAAATCCAGTTGAAGTCTTCACGAAGTCGGCCCCCGCATCCTCGCACAGGAGGCAGCCGGTCCGCTTCAGCTCGTCGCTCAGATAGCAGTTTTCCAGGATCACCTTCACAAGCACTCCGTGCTGGTGCGCGGCTTTCACGACGGCGGCGATGTCCTTTTTCACGTAGTCAAAGTCCCCGCTGCGCAGCCTGCCGATGTGCAGGACCATGTCGAGCTCGTTTGCCCCGTCGCGGATTGCCAGCTCGGCTTCGAACACCTTGGTGGCCGTGGCGCTGTAGCCGTGCGGGAAACCGACCACGGCCGCAATCCTCACCTCCGAGCCTGAAAGGTGATCTTTGATGAAGGCAACGTCCGAAGGAGCGCAGCACACGGCCATCACGGCGTATTTCCTTGCGATGTCGCATCCCCGAGCAATGTCCTCCGTGGTGAGATCCGGACGCAGAAGGGAGTGATCGATCATCAAAGCGATTTCACGCGGGGTGCAAACCATCAGTGCCCCTCCTCGAGGTACACGATATATTGTTATAACGATAGGATGATATAGTACGTGCGAACGTTGTTCCCGTCAAGCGCGAAAAGCCGTGCTTCGGACTGCAGCAGCTCCCGTGCGCGAGGCCGCTAGATCCCGATCGGCTTTCGAACGATTATCACCTCGATGCGCCCGGCCACCCACTCCCGCTCGATAATCAGGATTTTCCCGACAAACGATCCCGTGGGCACGAGCGCGCGCACCTGCTGATCCTCCCAGGGCAGGATGTACTCCCGTATGCGCCGCAGAGCCGTGTCCAGATCAGGCACGATTTTCTGGCTGCCCACAACCAGGATGACCTTGCCGGCGGTGTACGCGTACGGGCCAAGCTGGCTTGCCGTGGCGGATGCCGCCACAAGCATGCCTTCCTCCGTGACCGCGCTCACGCTCCCCAGCATGTAGTCGGGCCCGGCAATCAGCTTGCGGATCTCACGCATCTGGGTTGCCCGATCCATCTTCATGTAGCGCGGCCGCAGGGAATCATACGTTCTTGAATCAGCCAGCAGGCCCATGATCCCGGCATCCTGGAGGGTTTTCGACTTTCCGGAATAAACTTCCGCTCCTTTCGGCAATTTCTCCAGAACCAGCTCTCGGGCATCGTCCCCTGTGTCGACGATGACCCCTTCGATATTCCGCTCTTTCAGGCTTGCGGCCACCCGCTGGAGTGTTTCCTCCGAAGCGGGTGTCGCAAAAACGTCAGTCGTCTGCATCAAAAGCTCAGCACAATCTTGCCGCGCACTTTTCCGGCCTCGCGGGCAAGGAATGCCTCCTTCACCTTGTCCACGGGGAACACGCGGTCAACGTGCGCCTTGATGACGCCTTTGCTGACAAGCTGGCTGATGGCGTTCAGCCTGGCCGCGTTCACCTGGGTCATCTGCGACAAGGCAGTGACGCCATGCTTTGCAGCCAGATCGGCATCGGGCTGCGCGAGCATGGAGACGATGGTTCCTCCGCGCTTGAGCACCGCGAATGACTTCGTGTATGTCTCTCCGGCCACGGTGTCGAAGACGAAATCGTAGCCACTGAGGACTTTTTCAAACGCCTCTTTCTTGACGTCAATCACCTTGTCCGCGCCAAGGCCGCGCGCGTACTCGACGCCCTCCGGCAGGACCGTCGCGGCCACGAACGCTCCCCGATGCTTGGCCAGCTGTATGGCGATTGTCCCGATGCCGCCGGACCCGCCAGTGATCAAGATCTTGTGCCCCTTGCCCACTTTGAGCTTTTCATCGACCACCTCCAACGCGCTGACCGCGGTCAGCGGCAGGGAGGCCGCTTCGTTGAAGCTCAAACCGGCGGGAATTCGCGCGAGCATTCCGGCAGGCACCGCGGCATATTGAGCGAACGCGCCGCTTGCCCCGGCCAGGACGCTTGCCATTCCGAAAACGCTGTCTCCCTTCTTGAGATCCGTGACGCCGGACCCTACCTCCACCACGACCCCCGCCATGTCCGTTCCCACAATGGCGGGAAAGGCCAGGGGCGCCATCTTCGCCATGTATCCCAGCCGGACCATGGTATCCACGGGGTTGAGGCTGGCCGCGCGAACTTCCACCAGGACCTTTCCTTCCCCGACCGCGGGCTTCGGAGCGTCCGCCGTCACCGTGAGCACGCTTGCATCGCCATACTGCGAAATCTGAACTGCTTTCATGGAACCTCCCTTAGGCACTTTAGAAGTTATAGTGCTTTAATTTATTAGGCAACACTTTTTTGCGGATTCGTGGTATATTTCCCCCATGCGGATGAAGAGCTCTCCGGAAGAGCACTGCCAGGCCGAGATGTTGAAGCTTCTCGGGGACTACACGACTTTGCGCATCATCGACTTTCTGCGCGACGGGGCGCTGAGGTTCACCGCGCTGCAGCGCGCGCTGGGGGACGCCAATTCCGTCACTCTGACCAAGAGGCTCAAGCACCTGGAGGAGGCAGGCATCCTGAACCGCCAGGAGGCCACCTTCGATCGGCAGTCCGTCACGTATTCGCTGAGCGACATGGGCAAAGGGCTCCTGCCGGTGCTCCGCGAGATACAGAACTTCACGCATAGACTTCACGCTTCTTTCCCCGCGCATCGCGCTGCTTCAAGAAGAGCCGGGTAGCCTCCGAACGCGCTTCCGGGAAGCCGCTCCCGACAGGGTGGGCTTCATACCTCGGCCGCCCGCAGATTCTCTGCAACTTCGCGCTCTGCTTTTTTTTCCACACGCTTGCGCTCGAACAGGTAGAAGGCCGCCGGCACGACAAAGAACGTGAGCACGGCCGATGTGAGAATTCCACCAAACATCACGATGCCGAGCCTTTGACCGAACTCTGATCCCTCTCCGCGACCGAACACAAGCGGTCCCGCAATCACGAGAACCGTCAAGGTGGTCATGACGATGGGGCGGAAGCGCAATCGCGCCGAATCGGTCAGAGCCTCCTTGAGCGGCATCTTTCCTACCCGTTCAACGACAAAGTCGAGAAACAGGATGGCGTTCTTTGCTGAAAGGCCAATCAGGAGGAGCACGCCCAGAAGCCCGAAGGTGTCCAGCCCTCCTCCCAGGATAACGATGAAAAGAAGAGCGCCGACGATGGCCAGCGGCACTGGCAGGAAAAGGTAGATCGGGTAGCGCCACGAGTTGAACTGGGCCGCCATCACGAGATACGCAAGACCGAGCGCCAGGAGAAACGCCGTCACGCCCGTGGTCGCCAGCTGCCGAGCCAGATTGGCCGCGCCGAACGCCCCTCCCGAGCCAACGGTGACGGCGCTGTCCAGAAGACCCTTGCGGGTCAGCTCGTCTGTCAGCGTGTTCTGGAACGTGAGCGCAGAGGGAGCTTTTTTTGTCAGGTTGATGGAAAGCGTCGCCGTGTACAGGCGATTGTAGCGCAGGACACTGATGGGAGACTGGCGCACCACGAGGCTGCCCAGCTGGCCCACCTGCAGTCTCGCCTGCCGCGTCGGCGAGTAGATCGGCAGGTTGAGGAGAGACTGGCCGTCGGAAAGGTAGGTCGGATCGATCTGCACCATGATCGGATAACTCTGTCCGCCGATCTGCACGTCCCCGGAATGCGTCCCTGAGGCATAGGTCTGGAGCAGGCTTGCCACCGCGCCGGGGCTGATCCCCGTGCCCTCCATCCTGGATTCACTGGGTGTGAAGTCGCGCTCGATCGTGACATCGGAGGTGCTGGAGGTGGCGCTCGTCACAAAGGCATGGTTCTTGACGTACTCGAGGATCCTTTCGCTCCTTGCCTGGAGCAGGTCCTGGTCAGGAGAAACGAGGCTCACCGAGATGGTCGAGTTCGATCCGGGAGGACCTCCCCCCGCGCTCAGGCTCAGCGTGGCGGAGGGATCATCGTGGAACAGGATGGCGCCCATGCCTTTGCGATATTTGTCCATGAGGTCATAAACCCCGGCCCGGTGGGCAAGAGGAACAAGCTGCACGACCATGGTCGTGTTTTCCGACCTGTTCACCCCGACGGTGAAAATGCCGACGCTCCCCACGATGGTCTGCACGGTCCTGACGGCAGGCTGCTGAAGGAGATAGCCTTCGAGGGCTCCCGTCGTCGTATTGGTTGCCGCCAGCGTCGTTCCATTGTGCATGCTGACATTCACCGTGATGGACCCGTTGTCGCTCTGCGGCGCAAAGCTGAAGGTGATCCGCGGAAGTACGAGCACGACGATGAGGACAAGGGCGGTGGCGGTGGCAACCAGGACGACGACGCTGCGATCCAGGAGGCGTGTGAGGGATTTCGCATAACCTTCCCGCACCCGTTCCAGCCCTGCCTCCGTCCAGCCGTGGAGGGTAGTTGTCAGGGCCTGGAAGAAGCTCAGGAGGAGCCGTCCGAGATAGCGAAGGATGCCAAGGAGGAACGGATAGAGGAGCATCCCCGGCACAAAGATGAAATGCTTCGTCGCGACCAGGGCAATGATGGCGATAGCGGCCACGACGATGCCCGCGGCCTTTCTCCATGCCGTGAGCCCCCAGCGCATGGATTCTCCCAGCATTCCGAAGCTCTTTGCCAGATCAGCCCAGTCCAGGGTCCGGTCGGACTCCGGTGTATAGGCGAGGCGCACCGTGAGAAACAGCACGGCTTCCAGCAGGGAAAAGGCCACAGCGGCGGCAAGCCCGAGGGCGAACTGCCGCAGGAAATCCCCGATGATGCCGCCGATGAAGCTGACCGGGATGAGCACGGACAGCAGGGACAGCGTGGCGGCCACGACGGCGCTGAAGATCTCGCTGGCCCCCTTCAGGACGGACTCTTTCTGGCTGAATCCCATGGCCCGGTAGCGCTCGACGTTTTCCGCGACGACGATCGAATCGTCCACCACGATGCCTATTGCAACAATCATGGCAAGCATCGATACCAGGTTCAGGGTGAAACCGGCAAGGTTGTAGAGCACCGGTGCCGCCGAGAGCGCGATGGGCACTGCGAGAATCACGGAGAGAGCGGTGTTCAGCTTGCCCAGGAACAGCAGGACGATCAGCGCAACGACAATGGCCGTAATGAGGATCTCCCGGTAGGTGGAGTTGAGAGACGCCTGGATGGGCGCCGTGGTGTCGTTGCTGTAGGAGATCTCATAGCCCGTCGGGAGCTTGGTGTCGCGGAGAAGATTTCTCACGTTCCTGACAACGGCAACGGCATTCGAAGAGGAGGTCTTTTGGATGGAGACCAGGACGACCGGCCTGCCGTTCACCCGGGCGTAGTTGGTGGAGACGGGAAAATCCCGGACAACGGCGACATCACTCACGCGCACGCCGCGGGAGGGATCGATCACCGTGTTCGCGACTTTCTGCGTATCGGCGGGAACGTTCTGCGTTGCGAAGGTCAGCGCGTTGTTGTGGCTGTTGATGGTTCCGATTGGCTGGTTGATTGCGGATCCCGCAATGGCCGCGACGACCTGCTGCGGAGTGAGGCTGAAGGACTGCAGGCGGTCAGGGTTCAGGAGGACCTGGAACTGCCGTGACGGTCCTCCATCCACCTGGATGTTGGCAACACCGGAAACCCGCTCCAGCAGCGGTGTGAGGTCGTTTGTGACATACGTGCTGACGTCCCCGAGGCTGGCCCCTGATCCCGAGAGGCCGAACTGGAGCACCGGGATGGAGGACGGATCGAAAGTCTGCACAATGGGCGAGTTGACGCCCTGGGGGAGCCTTCGCGTTGCCGCCGAAACCAGGGAGGCGACCTGGTTGGCGTCACTTGCCTGGTCCGTGGACTGCTCGAAGGCCAGGATCACCTGGCTCGCGCCCGTGGAGCTGGTGGAGTTGATGTCCGTGATCCCGCTCAGGGTTGAGACGGCATTCTCGATCACCTGCGTGACCTGCTGATCGATCACGCTCGGCGAGGCCCCCGGGTACGACGTGGTGACGACGACGTACGGGAAATTGATGGACGGGAACTGGTCCACCCCGATATTCAGAACCGAGATCAGCCCGAAGGCGAAGATGGCGACGAACACACCGATTGCGAACACATAGCGCGTCACGGAGAAACGGACCGCCGGATTGATCCGGTCGAATATTCTGGCCTGAAAGTCCCGTGTTGTCTTCATTTGCCGGCTTCCGTTGAAAGAGGCAGCGTTTTGACGGCGGATCCGCTGAGCAGGCCCGGCGGCGGGTTCACGACGACAAGGCTGCCGGCATTTACCCCGCTCACCGCCGCGTTGTTCCCGCTTTCCGCAAGAATGGTGATCTGGCGGACCATGGCAGCACCATGGTCCACCACGTAGACGAAGTTCCTGTCCTCAGTCGTCTGGAGAGCTCCCGTGGGAATGAGCGCCCCGCGGGCAAGAGTGAGAGAGTAGCTGACCGTCCCGACGACCCCGAAGGAAAGCGGGACCACGGCGGGAACCCGCGCCAGGGTGTGCACAACGCCGTTGAGCGGGACGTCCGGCGACTGGCTTACCGAAAGGGCATACGATTTTCCGTTCAAGGCGAAGCTGACGGGGGCTCCCACGGGGAGGCTGGCGGCGTCGGCCGGAGGCACATCGAAATCCACCTCGCGCTCGCGGCTGGCAAGGACGAATGCCGGCGTATTCTGGCTGACCAGCTCCCCGGGCATGACATTCACCGCCACAAGGCGCCCGGCGTAGGGCGCCTTGATTGCCGCATGCTGGAGATTGAGCTGCGCCTGCTGCAGGGCGATGTCCGCCTGCTCGACGGAAAGCTTGAGCTGGGCGATGTCCTGGACATCCGCCTTCTGGTTCTGGTCCAGCGCGGTCCTGGCGGCCTCGAGGTTCGCCTGCGCCATGTCGAGATCGCTTTTCGCCCGATCGACATCGGAGCTCGTTGCTCCTCCGAGGGCGAAAAGCGCTTTCTTCGAGTCATAGCTCGTCTGCGCGGCAGAGAGGTTCGACTCCGCGGAGCGTACCTGGAGATCGAGCCGCGGGTTCGCCTGCTTCGTTGTATCCTGCCCGGTGGACAGGTTGATCCGGGCGGCCTCCAGGGATGCCTGCGCGGTCTTCACGGAGAGCCTGAGCTGGGCGTCATCGAGCTGGATCACGGTTTCGTTCCTGCTCACCCAGTCCCCAGCCTGTCGGACCACGCTGGCGACCACTCCGCTCACCTGTCCGACGACCTGGCTCTGCATGACGGGCCGGACCGTTCCCGAGGTCTCGTGCCGCACGACGAGACCTCCGTCAGTGACGGGAGCTACCTGCACGGTTATCTCAGCGATGCCCGGGCCTCCGATTTGGGGAGCCGTGCCGGCGGGCGGATCCAGCGGCTTGCGCGCCGGCGAGCAGCCGACCACCGTGACCAAAAAAGCGATTGCCAATGCGGCCATTGCGCCTGCGAAAATCCTGAAAGGCTTTCTCATGAAAGATCTCCCTAATAGCCCATGGCGGTGCGCAGCTGAAGGATGGCCAGCTGGGCGTCCCTTTGCGCCCGCACAAGCGCGGACTGGGCATTCGCCGAATCGATCGAAGCGTCCAGCAGGTCCTGGTTCGTGGCCGTTCCATACTGCGCTTCCGTCTTCTTGAGCTTGAACTTGAGGTCGTACTTCTCCGCGGAGAGCCTGGCAACCTGCAGCCGTTGGAGGCTCACCTGGAAGGTCTCGTACGCTTCCTCGACGTCCGTCGCAATGTTTGCTCGGAGCTGGTCCTCCTGGATCCCATACACTTCCGTCTGGATGCGGTTGGCTTCCAGCTGGGCATCCGCCGCGCCTGCGTCCAGGATGGGCAGCCCGATCTTCAGTCCCAGGCTTCCCTGGCCGGCCGTGGTGAGGAGCGACCAGTCGTGCATGACATTCACGCCGCCGGTGACGCTCACGGTCGGAGAGGTCTGCCCCTGGATCAGCGCTCGATCGATTGCCGATGCCTGCCGATTGAGCTCGAGCTGCCTGATGTCCGGCCTTCTTTTCAATGCCTCCGCTACGTCCTCTTCCACGGTTCCCACGGGCACCTGCGGGTCATCCTGCTCTTCCACGGAAAACTCCCGGTCCCTCGGCCAGCCGATGAGCTGCGCCATTCGGATACGGGCGATGCGAAGATCGTTCTGCGCGCTCTGCACGTCGATCTCGGCGCTCTGGGCGTTGATCTGGGCTGTTCGCAGGTCGATCGCGGTTGCCTGTTTGAGGGCTTGGATGGCGCTGATCTGCGCAAGGAGGGCGTTTTGTTGTTCCAGAATTCCCTTTCTCGCGGACAGGTCTCTCTGTGATCCGAGCATGACGAAGTAGGCCTGGGTCACCGCGCTTGCGATCCTGAGCCTGGTCGAATCCGCGGAAAGCTCGATTCCACGCAGGAAAAGAAGGCTCTTTTCAACCGCGGCCTTGCCGGGGCCGCCCGGATACCCGCCCCAGACGGTCTGGCTGACATTCAGGGCGACGCTTCCCGTGGGACCGGGGGATGGCGAGGTCTGGCCGGGCGCAAAGAACGACGACAGCTGGGAAAGCTCCGCGGCAAGAGGGCTGGCGGCCACGTAGGGAGTGACAGTGACCCCAAGGCTGGTCAGGGGCGAGGTGAGCGAGATTCCCGCTTGCGGGGTCTGGCCGAACCCGGAGGCAATGGAGTTTTCAAGAAGCATCGTGTCATCTCCGAAACCATACGTTGCGCTTTCCCCCAGCGAACCGAAGAGGGAGAATGAGTTCTGCGAAACGCTCAAGCGGTATTGCTGTCTCCCAATGTCGAGACTCCGCTGCAGGATTCTGCTGTCCGCCCCTTGCGCGAACGCGGCATCCATGGCCGCTGGGAGGGTCAGGACGGCAGGCTGCTGCTGGGCCCCCAGAGAAAGCAAGGAAAGAAACGTTGCAAACAGACCTGTCATCAGGAGCCTTTTCATGGTTCTTCCCTGGATCTCACGTCCTTTTTATTTCTTCTTGTGCGCATTCAGCTCTTCCATCAGATATTCTTTGAGCTTCCGGAACATTCGCAGCGAGGCAGCGCGGTCGCTTTCAGAAACGCGCTCCAGGAAGCGCTGCATCGTGTCGTGGAGCCTTTTATCGACCACCGAGAGCTTCTTCTCTCCGGCCGCAGTCAGGGCAAGCAGGACGACCCTCCTGTCGCTTTCATCGAATTTGCGCTCGACAAGCCCAAGATGGATCAGCCTGTCCACGATCCCTGTTGCGGCCGCCGGAGTGAGGAACCGCATCGCGGCAATATCGGACATCTTGCACATGCGGTCCTGATCCTTGAGCATCTTCAGCGTCATGGCCTGGTGCGAAGTGATGCCCTCCGTGCTGACGATGTTCTCCAGATGGCGGGCGAAAAGCGGGCCAATCTCGTTCTGGACGTCGAAGAACTCCTGGAAGCTCGCCTTGTCCTCGCTCATGATTCACCTGAGAAATTATACTTCACGTGATTAAAGATATACCCCATTGACTATTTATGTCAATGGAATATTCGCAGGATTCATTGCCTCACGTGTTCGTTCACGCCTTTCGCTGCCACCGGCACAGCTTTCGCTGCAGGAGATCGATTGCGAGGAAGAGCCCCAGGCCAAGGAGCCCCAGGCAAAGGATCCCCGCAAACATGTCGACGTAGGACATCCGCATCCAGCTCTCCATCACAAACCAGCCCAGGCCGAGGGAAGTCCCGAAGGTTTCCGCGAAAAAAAGGACTGCAAGCGCGGTGCCTGTGCCGATCCTGAGGGACGAGAGCAGCCCCGGGAGGAGTGCCGGCCAGACCACGTAGCGAAAGGTCTGGCCGCGGCCCGCGCCGAGGGACCTGAGGGAAAGTACGTATTGGGGAGGGATTTCTCGAGCGCCGTCGCGAACGGAGACGAGAACCTGAAAGAAAAGGACAATGAACACGACCACGGCTTTCGACAGGTTTCCCAGACCGAACAGCAGCATCACCACCGGCAGGAGCGCGATCTTGGGAACCGGGTACAAGGCGTAGGCGACCGGAGAAAAAAGCCTGTCGAGAAATCGGATGCGTCCCAGCGCAACGCCGGCAGGGACAGCGGTCAGAAGCGCCACCGCCATCGCGGCCATCACCCTGCCAAGGCTTGCAAGGGTATGCAGCCACAGCACTTTCGGTGCCAGCAAGGCAAACCGGACAGTGACGGAAAGCGGATCAGGAACGAAACCTCCGGGAATGCAGAGGGACAGGGCCCACCAGACGCCAAAGAGGCCCACCAACCCGCATGCCCCGAGCTGCCAGCGCGTGCGCATCTCAGATCACCCGGTTGCGTTCCATGATTGCCCTGACCTCTCCGCACAGGCGGAAGAAGGACGGATCCGTCCTGTAGCCGGGCTTTCCCTGGCCGGGGTTGTCGAATCTGGCCTGGATTCGGGCCGGAGATCCCGCCAGGAGCCATATCGTCCCGCCCAGGTAGACAGCCTCCTCGATGCTGTGAGTGACCATGAGCGCTATGATCCCGCGGCCTTCGAGCATTTCCACAAGGATATCCTGCAGCGATTCCCTGCTCATGGCGTCAAGCGCGGAAAATGGCTCATCCATCAAGAGCAGACGCGGAGCAAGAGCCATGCTGCGCGCAATGGCCACGCGCTGCTGCTGCCCTCCGCTCAGCTCGTTCGGATAGCGCGCCGCGCATTCATCGAGGCCCAGCCGGGAAAGTTGACGCGCAACCAACCCGCGCCGCTCGCCGGCGCTGACACGCCGTACACGGAGCCCCAGGGCCACGTTTTCTGCCACGGTGAACCAGGGGAACAGGCCGTAGTGCTGCAGGATCAACCCCACGCGGCTGTCTCCCGATGCGACGGGCTTTCCGTCCAGGAGTATCACGCCGGCATCCGCGCGCTTCAATCCGGCGGCAAGCATCAGGAGCGTAGTCTTCCCGCAGCCGCTGGGTCCTATGATGCAGGCGCTTTTCCCCGGGGATACGGAAAGGGAAACGTCGCGCAGGACGGATCTCTCCTCGTAACCGGCCGAGCAGCTACGGAGCTCCAGCATCCGCCGCAAATCCCCGGGTCACGATTTCGTCATACAAAGGCACCGATTGTACAAGTCCCTTCTCCTTCATCCACCGGGCCACATCCGAGACCAGGTCCGGGCCCGGCGTGAAAGAGCGCCGGAAACGGGGGATCCTCATGAGATCCTTGACCGCCGGGGGGAACTCGCACCCGGCCACGATTGCGCTTCTGTACAATTCGCCATGGGCATTGACTTCATCCACGGCCCTGTCGTATGCGCGGTAGAACCCGGCGATTTCCCTGGATTTGTCGGCCAGCGCCTTCTTTGAAAAGAGGATGACTCCCGGCGTCGTTCCCATCTGTTCCGTGTCCGCCAGCCGGTGCGCTCCTCGAGCGCCTGCCATTGTCGCCAGGGGCTCCGGCAGGCAGGCAGCCTCGACTTTTCCCGCAAGGAGCATTTCAAGCCGGGCGGGCAAAGCGACAATGGGGACAAGCTGGATCCGCCCCGGATCAGCGCCCGCGGACTCCAGCATGCGCTCGGTGACATAGTACACAATGCTGTTTTCCAGGAGCCCTGTCTTCACAGGGCCGCCCGGCCGTCGCAGGTCTTCCATGGAAAGCAACCTCGACCCGGGGGCGGACAGAAGGCAGAAGCTCCCTTCACTGACCGAGGTCACGCGGGAGCCGAACCCGTGTGACCATGCCTGGATGGCGTTGATCATGTCGGAAATGGTTCCGTCGATGGAGCTCGTCTGCAGGGCGGTTTCCCGGTTGAGCTGGCTGGAGAACGGCACAAGCTGCACCCGGACCCCGCAAGCGGAGAAAAACCCGCCCTTCTCTGCAACGATGAGCGGGATGGAGTTATAGGCCGGCATGAGCCCCACCTTCAGATCCGCGTGCGCCTGGACGGTCATGACCACGGCGCACACCACGAGCGCGGCAGTTTTGGGGATAATCTTCATTAGTATGCTCCTGGAGCAGGGTAGCAACTTCTTGATCACTGTCAAGGCGGATCACGGGGCAACAAAAGCGTTCTGAAAACGCGCTTTTCTGGCACCGTGGCGCTGGCCATGGTATTCTTTCTATGAATGGCCGTTCCGACGATCGGTCTTCTCATCACGGACATTACCCGGACATGGACCATCCAGCAATGGTCGGGGGTGCTGGAAGGTGCGCGCCGCCGGGGCGCCAGCCTCATTACTTTCGACGGAAGTCATCTGTCTTCCCCCTACGGGTTCAATGCCCAGGCAAACGTCCTGTATCAGCTTGCCCGCTCGGAGCGGATCAACGGCCTGGTGGTCTGGACCGAGGGATTGGTCAACTACATCACGGAGGCGGAAGTGTCCGAGTTTTTCGGGCGTTTCTCCCCGTTGCCTCTTGTCAGCGTGGAGCACCGGGTTGACGGCGTTCCGAACATCCTGAATGACGACTTCGGCGCGATGCGCTCCCTGATTGCGCACCTGATCGAGGTTCACGGGTATCGACGGATTGCGTACATAAAGCACGCCACGTCTACTCATCGCGCCTTCGATGAACGCTATCGTGGCTATGTCGAGACCCTTGCGGAGCATGGGATCCCGTTCGACCCCGCCCTTGTTTCTCCGCCGGTCGAGGCAGAAGCCCCGCCCGTTCCCCTGGTTCTGTCGGAGTGGATGCAGAGAGGACGCGCGTCGGAATGGAACGCAATCATCGCCCACAACGACCTTGCGGCGCTTCGAGTCATTCGGGACCTGCGTTCCCTCGGCTTGCCGGGGTCCTCCGCACCGGCGGTCACGGGCTTCGACGACTCGGAAGAAGGCGCCGTGGTCAACCCTTCTCTTACCACCATTCGTCCTCCATTCCGGGAAATGGGCGTCGCGGCAGCCGAGACTCTTCTCGACATGATTGAAGGAAAGCCGGTAGAAGGGGCCAGAACCCTGCAGGGAGAGCTGGTGCTCAGGCGCTCCTGCGGCTGCATGGACCCGGCGGTTGCCGGCGCCGCAGCGGCAACCAGGCATGGAAAGCCGCGTCGCAAGGGCCTGCCGCGCAGTGGTCAGCCACGCGGCGTGATATTGCCGGCCGACCTTCGCAAGCACATTGCATCCTCCATCGACGTCAAGCAGGCCTGGCAAGAAAGGTTGCTGGAAGATTTCGTGGCCGAAATCCAGGGTCCCCAGCCGGGCGCGTTCATACGCCGCCTCGAAGCCCTTGTCAACGGAATACCGGGGGCCGGCGAAATGGTGCCTGCGATCAACGGCTGGTTGTCGGAGCTTCGCGGCCGCACCGTGCCCCTGCTTGACGACGAGTCCTTGCGGCGGGCCGAGGACCTGTTTCACCGGGCGCAGGTGCTCATCGGGGGAGCGGGTCAACGGCAACAGAGGCTGGTCACACTGGAGGCCCTTCATCGAGAGGCCGGTCTTCGGGAAGTGGAAGCCTCCTTGTTCACGAAGTTTTCGGTGACAAGCCTCATGGACGGGCTTGCCGAGTCACTGCCGCGCATCGGGGTCCACGGATTTGCCCTCTCGCTCTACGAGGATCCGCCATTGTATTCCTACCCGGACCAGGCGCCGGAGTTTTCGCGGCTTGCCCTGGCATTCAAATCGGACCGTCGGTTCAACGTGGCCCCGGGGGGTCAGAGATTCCCCACCCGCCTGCTGGCCCCGCCGCAGATGTGGCCGGCCAGCGAGCCTTTCAATCTCGTTGCTGAATCGTTGTATTGCCAGGACCACCAGCTGGGATTCGCGTTGTTCGAGGTGGGGCCGCAGGAAGGAGTGATCTACGAATCGCTGCGCGCAGTGATCTCAAACGATCTCCAGGGCGCGCGCCTTGTCGAGCAGGAGCAGAGATGGACCCGCCAGCTCCAGGAGAACGAGCGGGAGAGAAGGCAACTGGAATCCATGCTTCACCAGGCGCAGAAGATCGAGGCGGTAGGTCAGCTGGCCGGCGGCGTGGCGCATGAGTTCAACAATATCCTGACGGCGATCATGGGATTCAGCAGCGTCCTGATGATGAACATGGCGAAGGATGATCCCCGCCGCGACCTGGTTGAGCGGACCATCGCGGCATCCCGAAGAGCGGCGGATCTTGCGCAGCGGATGCTGATCCTGGGCCGGAAGGACAGCAGCAACGCAAGCGCCATGGACCTGAACGAGGCGACGCGCACCAGCTGCAGATCCCTTTCGGCTGCCCTTGGGCAAAAAATCGAGCTGAAGTTCGAGCCGTGGCGGGAAAGCGTGCCCGTCCTTGCGGACAGCATGCGGATCGACCAGATCCTCGTAAACCTGGCCGCCAATGCCCGTGATGCCATGCCGGACGGAGGCACCGTCCTTGTGCGGCTCTCCTGCGAGCAGGTCGATCCCTCGGTGCAGGCCCCTGACCTCCAGCCGGGGGTGTACGCCCACCTTGCTTTTTCGGACACGGGAACCGGCATGGACGAGATGACACGGGCCAGGCTGTTCGAGCCCTTCTTCACGACAAAGGACGTGGGCAAAGGCACAGGCCTCGGGCTGGCAATCGTGTGGGCAATCGTAGAGCAGCACCATGGCTTCATCAAAGTGGAAAGCCAGCTGGGCCGCGGCACCACGTTCGACATCTTTCTTCCGATCCATGGTCCAGCAGCCCCGGCCGTGGAACGGGTTCATGACGTCACGTCCCTTCACGGCAGCGAAACAATCCTCGTGGCCGCCGGCGACGGGGCTGTCCGTGCCCAGATCCGCTCCGCCCTGGAAAGACACGGTTATTCGGTCATCGAGGCGGCTGACGGCGAGGATGTGGCAAAACGCTTCGCGCAGCATGCCAAGGGGATCCACCTCGTCCTCCTGGACACGATGATGGCGAAAATCGACGGATGGGAGGTTGCCCTCGAGATCCGCAGGAGCACCCCGCAGGCGAAGATCGTCTTCATGAGCGAATACGCCCCTTCTCGATTCGGCAGGGAACCGCTCAGAATCGACGACCCGCGCTTTCTGCCAAAGCCGTTTACGGTGGTCCAGCTCCTGGAAAAAGTGAGGAAAGCCCTTGATGAATGAGGGATGCTGGCGGCGCTACCTCGATTGCGCGAAAAGCCAATCCCTCATTTCGCTGCTTGCGTAGGCGGGCACCCACGCCCAGTGCGCATTCACCGAAAAGTACGTTTCCCTGCCGTACTCCGTGTACCGCGGCGCCCCGCCGGCATCCTTCAGGGCCTTGACCGTGTCACGAGAGAACTTGACGTACACCATGGGATCTTCCGCCGCGTGGAAGACCCAGATGGGCTTTTTGGCCAGCACGTCCGCCCTGGACGGATCCAGCCCTCCACAGATGCCCACGATCGCGGCGAATGTGTCGGGGTGGTCGACGTTGAGCGCGAAGACGCCGAAGCCGCCCATGGAAAGCCCCGTGGCGTAGATCCTCTTCGTGTCCACGTTGTAGTCCGCCGCCACTTTCCGCAGAATGTCATATACGGTCTGCAGGGGCGGCTGTGACCGGAATGGATCCGAGAATCCTGATTGCATGAGCGACGTCCATCCCCTCCTGCCGAAATCGTTCGGGGAGGTTGCCCGGGGGTCCTTCGGATTCTGCGGGGCAAGCACGAAGCAGGGATGCCTGGCCTGTTCCGCCGGCTTTGCCCACACGGTGGCGCCCTGGTTTGCCGTCAGCTGGATTTCGTTGTCGGCGCCGGATTCCCCGGCTCCATGAAGGAAGAGAATGAGCGGGTAGCTCTTCGAAGAATCGTAACCGGCAGGCACGAAAAGCCTGTAGCCCATGGACACACCGGTTGTCGGATCGCTGTAGGTCAGCTTCCTGAACTGCGCGAGAACGGGGGTGATGTCCTCACGCTTGATGCTCACTGCGTAGGCTGTGCTCCGTCCTGAGCCGTCCTTGACGACGACTCTTGCCGCGCCGCCTTCGGCTGACAATGCCACTTTCACGCCGCCTGCAGGCACCGGTTTCTCGTTGACGCTTGTGACCATGGACGACGAGCCGTCCACGGAAGGGATCACGAAAACCTCGCCGATATCGCTCTGGACATCCACGGCGTAGTCGAAAGCGTTTGCGGAGAAGGCCGGTGTCAGCGTGCCTATTCCCCCCGTCGTCGCGCGCACGTCGAGGCCGGTCAATCGGGGTCCCTCTGAATGGGATACGCAGGCCCCCAGCAGGATTGCAAACCCTATGACCCAGATGAATCGAGTTGAACTTCTTTTCATGGCGATTTCCTGCCCTTATCGTAACCCATGGGGATGAGGTGTCAAGACGCGAGGATGGGCGCGAGGATGGGCAACTCTCCTGATTCCTTAGTATCTTTTCCCTGCACCGTGAGCACGCTTCGCGACATCCAGGCGAAAATATTCGACAGGATCAACCCCGCCGTCCAGTTCTCCGTCACCCGGTACGTCCTCTCCATCGGGTTTTTTCTTGCCGTCGTTGCCTTCGGCCTGATCTCCACGATGAACCTGGGAGTTGACCTCCTGCCCAGCGTCAACATACCCGTTGTCGTCGTCAACACCTCCTTCCCGGGTGCGTCTCCCGGCGTCGTCTCGGAGCAGGTCTCCCAGGTCATCGAGAACGCCGTCTCGAGTCTCAGCGGCATTACGATCATGAAATCCACGAGCCTGCTGGGTTTCAGCAGGGTCGTCGTCAGCTTCGATCCTGACACGGATCGTTTTGCTGACACGAACCAGGTTGCCGCCCTGGTGTCCGCCGTCACCCGGTCCCTTCCCAGCGGAGTGAGCGCGCCGTCGGTGCAGACCTTCGATCCCAACGCGCTGCCCATCCTGCAATTCGGCATCCTTGCCTCCGGAGCCAGCCTGGAGGATGTCGGGAGCTATGCGCTGAATGACCTGACGCCGGTTCTTCAGCGCGTGGACGGCGTGGCAAATATCCAGCTGGACGGCGCTCCCTCGCGCCAATTCCAGGTCCTGGTGAGCCCGGACAGGCTCCAGTACTACGGAATAAACCCTCAAGCGGTGACCACCGCGGTCGCGGGGGCTTCCCTGGACCAGACCATCGGGACGGTGAGCAGCAACAGGCAGACGATCACCTTCTCCACGAAGAGCCAGCCGCAGGATATCGCCCAGATCTCATCAATCCTTGTGGACGCCGGGCAGGGGAATACGTGTGCGGGACGTAGGAGTTGTGCGGGATGTTCCGCAACCGACCACGTTCGCGCGCGTGAACGGCCAGCCGGCCGTGCTTGTGTCCATTCAGAAGACCACGGACAGCAACGCCGTTGCCGTGGTCCAGAATGTCCGTGATCTGCTGGCCAGCACTCCCTTGCCCGCAGGGTATTCCGTCCTGGTCAGCAACGACACAACCGCGCCCATCAAGGCTTCCATCCGCTCCACCTACCGGGAGCTCATCATCACCGCGATCGTCGTTGCCATCGTCTGCCTCCTGTTTCTCGGAAAGCTCAACACCGCCATCTCCGTCATCCTGGCAATCCCGATTGCGCTCTCAGCGGCCCCCGTCCTGTACAAGCTGGCCGGGTTCAACTTCAACCTGGTTTCGCTCCTTGCCATGATCGTGGCCGTGGGAATCGTCGTCGATGACTCGATCGTCGTGGCCGAAAACATCGAGCGCTATCGACTGATGGGCCACTCGTTGAAAGAGTCGGTCCTCAAGGGGGCGAGCGAGGTGTTCAGCGCGGTCCTTGCGGCTTCGCTGTCCCTGATCTCCGTGCTCCTCCCGGTGAGCTTCATCGGAGGATTCGTCGGACATTACCTGATGCAGTTCTCCCTGGGGCTTGCAGCCGCCGTGTTTTTCTCCCTCCTCGAAGCGGTTCTCTTTCTGACCGTCCGTCTTGCCTACACACCGGGATCGAAGGCTTACGGCTGGGATGACCTGCTGCACGCCGTGACAGGCCTGGGGGCCGACTTTCGCCGCGGATGGAAGATCTCAACCAGGCCCGTCGGCATTTTCGTCTGGGCTGTCACTGCCTGTGTCCCCATCCTCCTGCATGCGTACTGGTGGCTTGGGGGCGTGCCTTTCCTTCCGGTGGTCCTCTCTCTCCTGTACTATCTTGGCAAATGCCTTCTCATCCTGCTGCAAGTCCTCACCATGATCTCCCACCTGATCGTCGAAGCGGGCCTGGCATGGCTGCGTGACAGCTACGCGAACAGCTTGAGCGCCGTGTTGAGAAGAGGGCCATGGGTGCTTGCCGGCGCCGGCGTGTTCTTCCTGGGGACCGTGCTGGTGGTGGGGCCCAGAATCCCGTACAGCTTCGTTCCCCTATCCGACTCGGGGGTCATGCAGGTCAACATGCGGCTGGCCCCCGGCACGCCCATGGACGTGACAAACGATGCGACGGGGCGCCTCGAGGCCTGGCTCTCACGACAGCCGGAAGTCCTGACCATCCAGACGACGGTCGGCTCAAACGGAACAACGTTCATTGGCAACAATTCGAATATCTCGGGGATGACGGTTCAGCTGACACCCCCTGCCGGACGCCGCAACATCTTCCTGCTGGCCAGGGACTACAGGAGGAACCTCCTGGCGCTGCTCAAGGACCTGCCCTCCCCCGGCATTTCCGCAAGCGTGGCAGGAGGGCTGCAAGGCCAGGGATCAGGGGTCTCTTTCACGCTTTCCAGCTCGGACTTCAACGCCCTGTCGGACGCGAACCAGAAAGTCCTTGCCTTCCTCATGAGGGATCCGGACATCGAGGATGCCGCCTCTGACCTTTCGGCCACGACCCTGGAGAATGATTTCGTTCCCGATCCCCACAAGCTCGAAGGCACGGGCATCTCTCCGAACACCGTCGCGGACGCCCTGCAGACGTATACCTCGGGAATGCAGGCCTCCATGGTCCAGCTGGGCGGGATCAGCTATCCGATCATCGTGGAAATGGACCCCACGGCGCTCTCCGGTGCGCAGTCCCTTCTCAACCTTCCGGTGTATTCATCGACTCTCCAGAGCACCATGCGGGCCGGCCAATTCGGGGCGTTCGAGCTCAGTCGGGCGCCCCTGAGGCTGGACAGGACCGACAGGCGATACTCAACCGATCTGGACCTCACCCTGGGGCCCGACGCGCCTCCCCCGCTCTCCTTTCAGAGGCAGGTCACCAACGAAATGACGGCGCGAGGGATCCTGGGCCGCGGCATCAGCTTCGGCGCGGAGAAGCGTTTCGGTCCCGCGGACCTGGCCGCGCAGCTGGCGGGCCAGGCGCCGTTTGCCTTCCTTCTTGCTCTCTTCCTTGTCTACCTTGTCATGGGGGCTCAGTTCAATTCGTGGCGCTACCCCGTCTACCTCCTTCTGCCGGTGCCGCTGGCACTGGCGGGAGCGCTGTGGCTGCTCTGGGCACTTGGAGGCGGCCTCGACATCTTCGGCCTCCTGGGAATGCTGATGCTGATCGGTCTTTCGGCGAAGAACGCAATCCTCTACCTGGACTTCGTCGTGGAGCGGTTGAGCCATATGCCCTTCACCGATGCCCTCATCGAGTCCGCGCGGCTTCGCTTCCGACCCATCATAATGACCACCCTGACAGTGCTGGTCATCAGCTTTCCCCTCATCCTGGGGAGAGGCCAGGGGGCGGAGTTCGGGCAGAAGCTGGGGATCGTCATGCTGGGCGGAATCATTTCCTCCACCATTCTCACGTTCTACGTCGTGCCCGCCGCGTTCTTTCTCTTCGAGCGCAAAAGGCATCCGGAGGCCCTCAAGGGCTGACGGCCTAGAAACCGGGAGATTTCACTCACCCCCCCTCCTTTGCAATTGAGCGCAGAGCGCGGTCCAGGCTGAAGAGGTCCAGGATCACAATCAGGAAAAGCACGGGAAAGGGGACCCGGAACGACAGCGCGATCCCACCGGACGCAAGCAACAATCCCAGACCGAGGGCCAACGCAAGGGACAAGGCATGCCGCTTGCCCAGCGGCGCGGAGGATCGAGCGGAGCCATCACTTTGCGGTGAAATATCGAAGCTCGCGAGGTCCCATGCGCCCAGAGCCAGGCAGGCGCCCAGGATCATCAGGAAGGCAGAGGTTCCCATGAGCAAACCGGCAGCGGCAATGCAGACCGTGGCCACGAGGGAGAAGGTCGGCATCCAGGGAGCAGGGCTTCTCCTGAGGAGCAGAAAGGCAAGCCCCGCAAGGATGGCCAGGCCGGTGGCGGGCCATCGTCCGGCCAGCCCATATGCAAGCGCCAGGCAGGCGGTTGACGCAATGAGGCAGAAGAGATGCAGTGCTTTTCGAGTCGTCATACGGCCGGCCCCATGTTAGGAGCGGCTCCCACGGGCCGGGCGCATGGCGTTGCGGACGAGAGGGAACAGCGGCTTCCCGACCTGCCAGTCGACGACACGGATCCCGAAGCGCTCGATATGCCGCAATCGCAGGCGTCGTTCCAGCCTGGCAAGCCGCTGGGCCAATCGGCCCACCCGGTCCTGAGGTGAGCTGGCTTTCATGAAGTCGACGGGATCAGGGGAAATGAGCAGCCCTTGATTTCCGCGGGCCCGCAAACGGGGGAAGACCTGCCATTCGTCGGATGCCAGCGGGCTGAGGATCACAATCAGCGCGCGGTTTGCGAAAAGGCGCAGAGACACGGTTTCCAGGGAGAAGCGGGAGCTGCCGGTAGCGGGCCGCTCCCTGGCCAGGCTGCGCAGGATCCTGTTCAACTGGACCTTGCCGTATCCGGGGTAGACCGCCGTCACCGCGTCTCCCACGATGACCAGACCCAAGCGGTTGCCTCGCCGCAGGAACACCTCGGCCAGGGAGGCCGTTGCATCGAGGGAATGCTCGAAAAGGCTGTCGCCGCCCGATCTGAAGTCGCTCCCACGGCGCGCATCCAGGATCAATCCGATGTCGGCTATCTCCTCCTGCTCGATCTCCATGGTGAACAGCTGGTGCGGATGCCTTGCGTTGCGTCGCCAGTCCAGCCGACGAAGGGGGTCCCCGGGGTGGTATTCGCGCACGCCCCAGAAGTCAGTGCCGTTGCCGGCAATGCGTGCAGGGATCAGGCCCGGCGAATGGAGCGTGCTGTCCGGCCGGATCGAAAAAGGACGGAACCTCTTCACCCGGGGCCGCACCAGGATTTCGGCAGGCGCCGGCAGCTCACATGCATGCTGGAACAGCCCGAATGCGTCGCTCACCACTGCGTGCACGGTATCCCATCGAAAGACGCCGCGCTCGGTCCTGAACGTGTACGTGAGCTGAGTCTCCTCTCCATGCCCCGGCGTCGTCCACCGCTGCAGCTCTCCCTCCGTGACGGTCATGCCGGGTTGAAGCGAGTCCCGGATCAGAAGGAGGCCTACTCCCGGTCCGGCATTGCGCACGGTCACGCGCTGGTGGACTGCCGCGCCATCCCCGGTACGCTCCAGCTCAACGGAGCGTTCCGCGCTCAGGTGTATCCTGCCCGCCGAAGGGGTTCCCAGGATCCCGATTGCCAGGTACGCAACGAAGGGCAGGGCCATCAAGGCAAGCGCCCCGTTTCGAGTGATCAAGGCGCACAGAAGGAGACAGACCGCTATCAAGCCTACCGTGAGAACTCTACGGTTCATTTTTCCTCGGGGAGCACGGGCACGGGCACCGAGCAGAGAACCTCGTTGATCACCGTTGTGTCGGAGGTCTTCACGTCCCACAACGTCGGGTCCAGGACTATTCGGTGGGCAAGGACCGGCTGGATGAACGGCTTGATGTCGTCCGGTATGACGTAGCGCCTTCCCTGGATGGCTGCCCACGCCCTGGCCAGCTTCAGGAGGGCAATGGAGGCACGGGGGCTTGCGCCCACCACGATCTGGCGGTGCTTCCTGGTCTTTGCCACCAGGTCGACGATATAGCGGCGGACGTCGGGATCAACGTAGACCTCCTCCACCGCAGCGCGCATGGCCAGGAAGATCTCCGGGGTGATCACGGCCCGCAGCTCCACCTCGTCCTTCCTGCGCTCGGCGCGCTGCCTGAGGATCTGGTCCTCCTCCTCCGGCTCGGGGTACCCCACGGAAAGCTTGACGATGAACCGGTCCAGCTGGGCTTCGGGCAGCGGGAACGTGCCTTCATACTCGATGGGGTTCTGCGTGGCGATGACGATGAATGGCGAGGGCAAAGCCTGGGTTTCCCCCTCCAGCGTCACCTGGCCTTCCTGCATGGCTTCCAGAAGCGCGGATTGGGTCTTCGGTGATGCCCGGTTGATCTCATCCGCCAGGAGGACGTTGGTGAAAATCGGGCCTTTGCGCAGGACGAACTGGTTCTGGTTGCTGTTGAACACGTAACCGCCGGTGATGTCCCCGGGCAGGAGATCAGGGGTGAACTGAATGCGCTTGAAGCTCATTCCCAGGGCTGCGGCAAAACTGTTTGCGATCAGAGTCTTAGCCAGGCCGGGGTAGTCCTCTATCAGGATGTGGCCGCCGGAAGACAGGAAAGCCGCCATCATCAGGCGCAGCACGGGGCGCTTGCCCACCACGGCCTTTTCCACTTCCTGGATGACCTGGGCGCACAGGCCGGCGGCCTCCTCACTTGTCAGGGACGTTGGTTGCCGAATCTGCATTCTTCATCTCCATCGAGGTTTCCATGAATATCAGAGCTTCATCGATCGAACGGACATAATCGGCGAGCTCGCGCCCCGTGCGACGGCGGATCCACGCGCGAAACGCGTGCCGGGCTCGAGAGAAAGCCCCATGGGAAGTTCCCGTCTGCGCCAAAAGGTCGGATGCAAACAGGAACGAGTGAACGGTTTCTGGAAGCGGGATCTGTCGTTTCAGGAACGCTTCACGGATCTCATAGGGCGCGCTGCCTGTTTTCGCCTTCGAATACAGGGAAGCGAGCAGCCACGAGATCTCCCGCTTGACGGAATCCTTTGCACTGGGCGCCAGGGCATTGGAAAGGATGGAGTCCCGCCAGGACCATTCCCGGCCCCGCGGCGGAAGGCACGGATCACTGATCAGGTTGTGGGCATTGGCAGTGGACAACTGAAACAGGCGCACGAGCGCTGCCAGCACAGCCAGCATGATCAAGCCCCACCAGTAGGTATGCTGGTCGACGCTCAGGACGAAAATTCGAAGGAAAAGCCAGACAACGGTTGCGGCAGGCAGAATGACATTGGCCATCACGAATTGCTGGAAGGCCAGGGCCAGCACGAGCAACAGGCCGGCAAACAGAATGAGACCAAGGAGGCGAAGGTTTTTGCTCATTCTGAAACTTCCCCCCGGCGTGGCGGCTGTACAGGAGGATGGCGTTCAGACAATGGACGGCTCCCTGCTCATCTCCCGGCGCCGGTTCCCAATGCCCATAGCGCACGTGCTCGAAAAGCCGGGTCAGCTGGTGGACAGGCCCGTACGGAACCCCTCTGGCGGTCAGCAGCTTCTCGAACTCTCCGGTGGTCATGAAGGATTCCCTCTCGATATGCCGTTCCTGCGCGAGGGCCTGACCCATACGCCGGTAACACTGGAGGATGACTGTTCGCAGGTCCTGGCCGTCAAGCAGCGCTTGACGCGCAATCTCAACCTCGAGCTCGAAAGGCCGGGGCGCGGGTTGGCGTTTTGCAAAAATCATTACGGCGCCAAGCACGCAGGCGACCACCAACAGGCCGATGGCCACAAGCCAGATCAGGGTGGTCGGAACGGGGCCCAGAGGGCCGGTGGCAAGCGGTTTCGGCGCGGGAATCGGCTGTTCGGAGATGCTGCCCTGGGATTTCGGCAGCAGGGCCAGGACCAGCCCGACAAGCACGATCACCAGCAGAATCTTCCAGGCAAGTGCAAGCAACCGCGGCAATATCCGTTTCCACGCAATGCCCCTGGCCATCTGGAAGATCAGGAAAATCACGAACACGGCAAGGAGTATCAGGACGAAAACTCCCGCGAAGCTGCTCACCGGCATTCCCACCGGAGGAGCATCCACGCGAGGAAGCGCCACCTGGCCGTTTTCAAAAACGGGAACCGGCATCCCGGGGAGGAGCTCCAGATGCGGCAATCCGACGCCAACCAGCACGGTCAGGATCAGCGAGGCGAGAAGGAAGATGAGCGCGCCGTTCCGATTACTTTTCAATGGAAGGAATTAATCTGCTCAATCGGCTATCCACTCCGATTCGTGGCTGCGCCACCGCAGATTCTATCCGCCCTGACAATTCTACTTTGCCACTCTAACGGCATAGCCATCAGGACATGACCACCGCCTTAGGCGGTGGGTTTTTAAGTTGCACTAAACGGAATCAGCGCACCTGTGAAGCGCTCCCGATGAAAGCCCGTCAGGGTCGGACCAGCCGCGTGCGGATGGCCAGCTTGGCAAGATCGATGATGTTGTCCACATTCAGCTTGCGCATGAGCCTGTACTTGTAGGTTTCCACCGTCTTCGAGCTCAGTCCCAGGTCGAAAGCGACTTTTTTCACCGAGGAGCCTTCCGCAAGCATGAGGAAAATCTCCTTCTCTCTCTTGCTCAGCTTCTGCAGGCCGTCCTCCGGCGTCATGCCCAACAGGTCAAAATCCACGCGGCCGCTTTCTCCAGGCTCAGGCAGATCCGGGAACCGGCTCTTGCCCTCACGCGTGGCGCGGAGCGCTTCCAGCAGGTCGGACAAAGGCTCCCCTTTCAGCACATATGCGGACACGCCCGCCCTCCTCATGCTGACCTGGAAGCCGAGCTCTGCGTGCATCGTGTAAACGACGATCCTTGTGGCCGCGGAGGCGCGGCGGATGTTCTCCGCCACTTTGATTCCGCTGAGACCGGGAATGGAGATGTCCAGGACGACGATTTCGGGCCGCAGCAATTTCACCAGGGAGAGCGCATGCGCCGCGTCGGCCGCCTCACCGATGACCTGAAACTCTTTGGACTCATGGAGAGCGGCCTTGAGGCCTTCGCGGATGGCCGAATGGTCGTCCACAACCAGAATGGTTGTTTGCACAGTCAATAATACTCCGTTTTACCCGAAGCTGGAACGCCTTCAAACGCGGCTTACAATCGGAACTCCGTTCTGTTACCATGCCCGGAATGGCGGGGAAGAGGAAGAAAAACCCTGTCGAATCCGGGGCAGAGACAAATCCTCAGCCGGTTCCAGAGCCGGTTCCAGCCCCGTTTCCCTGGACATCTCCTGATGATTTTCCCATCGTGGGAATAGGCGCATCGGCTGGCGGCCTGGAGGCGTTGGAGCGGTTCTTCGGCGCCATGGCAACCAAGCCGGGCATGGCGTTCGTTGTCGTCCAGCACCTTGATCCCAACCACCCCAGCGCCATGGCAACTCTCCTGAAACGACATACCGCAATGGCCGTCACGGAGGCCGAAGAGCAGCCGGTGGAGATCGACCACGTCTACGTGATGCCGCCAACCAAGGTCATGACCCTGGAGGCAGGTCGAATGCTGCGTCTCCGGGAGAGGGTGGGCCAGCCGGAGTTCTCTCTCATAGATGTGTTCTTCCGGTCCCTGGCGGAACAGCTCAAAGATCGGGCTGTCGGGATCATCATGTCGGGCACGGGTCGTGACGGCACGTTGGGGGTCAAGGCCATCAAGGCGGAGCTCGGCATGGTCATCGTGCAGGACCCGGAAACGGCCCGGTATGACGGAATGCCGCGGGCGGCCATCGCGGCCGGCGTTCCTGATTACATCAGGGCGCCCCAGGACATCCCGGCCGCCCTCATGGACTACGTTCGCCAATCCCACGGGATCGCGGCGGAAAAGCGCCGCGAGATGATCGAGATGCAGGGCAGCGACATGCAGAAGATCTTCTCGATCATACGGCTTCGGACCAAGCGGGATTTTTCCGGCTACAAGCTTTCCACTCTCAAGCGGCGCATCGAAAGGCGGATGAGCGTCAACCGCCTGGAAACGCTGAGCGAGTATGCGAAGTTCCTCAATGAGAACCCGACGGAAACGGAAGCGCTTTTCAAGGACCTGCTGATCAACGTCACTCAGTTCTTCCGTGATCCCCCGGCCTTCGACGTGCTGAAAGAGCTGCTCCTGGAGCGCCTTGCAGCCAAGAAAGACGGGGAAACTGTCCGCGTCTGGACGGCTGGCTGCTCCACGGGTGAGGAAACCTATTCTCTTGCAATCCTGCTGCAGGAGTGCGTGGAGCAGCTGGGAAAATACCTGGAGATCCAGGTGTTCGGCACGGACATCGACGCGGATGCCATTGCCTCCGCCCGGTCCGGCATCTACCCGGCGGCGGTTGCGCAGGACCTCGGTGCGGACCGGGTGCGGCGCTTCTTCGTTCGCACGGACAGCCAGCTCCAGGTCAGGAAGGAGCTGCGGGAGAAACTGATCTTTGCGGTTCAGGACATCACGAATGATCCCCCGTTTTCGCGAATGGACCTGATATCGGTGCGGAATGTGCTGATCTATCTCGGCGCGGACCTTCAGCGCAAGCTCATTCCCCTCCTGCACTACGCCCTGGGCGGTGACAGCATACTCTTCCTGGGAACCGCGGAGACCATCGGCGAATACGCCGACTACTTCCGCGTGCTTGACAGCAAGTGGAAGATCTTCGGGAGGCAAGGGTCTACCGATCTGCGCATCCCGATGCCCCCTCATTCAACCTGGCACAACCCCGCCATTCCGCAGCTGCCCAGGCACATGGACGTCTTTGGCGGGAGCCTTTCCGAAAGATCCATGCTGGAGGCGCTGGGACCGTCTGTCCTCGTTGATTCTGCGTTCCGCATCGTCTTCGTTCACGGAGAAACGAACAGGTTCCTCGAGCTGGCGCAGGGGGAGCCCAACATGAGCATCCTGGACATGGCCCGCCCGGAGCTGCGCAGTGAGCTTTCCGCCGCTCTCCTCGAGGCCAGCGCGCAGAAAAAGTCGATTGTCCGGGAAGGCGCGCGGATAAAACGCGACGGCGCCATCTTCGCAACTCGCATTTCGGTCCAGCCGATTCTCGGCGTAGCGGAGCGGCAAGGCTTCGCGGTGGTGACCTTCGGCGAAGCCCTGGAAGCTCCGGTGAGCCGCAAGGCAGGAGAGAAAACCAAGGGAGACTCGCGGATCCGCCAGCTGGAAACAGAGCTCCAGTACACGCGGGAAAGCCTCAGGAGCACGATCGAGGAGCTGGAGACGGCAAACGAGGAGCTGCGGTCCGCGAACGAAGAGTACCAATCCACCAATGAAGAGCTGCAGAGCTCGAACGAGGAGCTGGAGACATCGCGTGAGGAGCTGCAATCCGTCAACGAGGAGCTTCTCACGGTAAACAACGAATACCAGAACAAGATAGAAGAGCTGTCTGTCATCAATGACGACATGATGAACCTCCTCAACAGCAGCAACATCGCCACCATCTTCCTTGACAATGCGCTGCAGATCAAACGCTACACTCCGGATGCGACACGCATTTTCAACTTGATTGGCACGGACGTGGGCCGGCCCCTGGGCCACCTGACCTCCAACCTCCAGGTGGAGAGCCTGGTGGAGCATGCCCAGAAGGTGCTGGATTCCCTTGTTCCGTTCCGCCAGGAGGTGCAGACCAGGGACGGGCACTGGTATTCCATGAGGCTGCATCCGTACCGCACGACTCATGACGCCATCGCGGGCGTGGTCCTGTCCTTTGTCGACATCAACGAGCATATCACCGAGAAGGTGGCGGCCATCCTGCGGCTGAAGATTGCGGACGGTTTCGTGATGGACCTGGCCTCTCGAACGGATACGCCCGTGATGGTCCTGGACTCGCAGTTGCGGATTGTGATGACCAACAATGCCTTTGTCAGGTTTGCCCCGGCGGACGTGCAGGAAGGGCAGTGGATCTATGAGGCCCAGGGCGGCGCGTGGAATACCGAGGAAATGCACGCGTTCCTCGAGACGGAGCTGGTCCGCGACCTGACGGTGACGGACCGCAGGGTCCAGATAGACATTCCCCAGCAGGGCCGCCGGTCGGTCCGGATCGACGGGCACCTTGTTTCAAGTGAGGAAGGAACGGTGCTGTACAGGTTTCTCGCCTTTGCCATCGATTCCTCGCCCCAATGAAACCAAAAGCGGCAGGCAAAAACAAAACGCTTCGTAACCGCGCCGAGCGCATCATCGCAAAAGGCGCGGCAGCAGCCCCGGAAGCTTCCAGGGACAAAGCCCTCCACGAGCTTCGCGTGCACCAGGTGGAGCTCGAGCTGCAAGTGGAGGAATTGCGGCGCACCGAGATCGAGCTTCAGAGAATGCGGGACCGGTACATGTCGCTGTACGAGCATGCTCCTGTCGGGTATGTGACGTTGGACAGGCACAACCTCGTCACCCAGGCAAACGGCGCCGCGGCTTTGATTCTCGGGGTGCCGAAGCCTTCCCTGGTAACCCGGCGGTTCTCCTCTTTCCTGGAGGAGAGCTCCCGCGGCACTTTTCTCGAGGTATCGGCTGATGCCCGTGCAACGGGCGCGAAACGTTCCTTCGATGCTCTGCTGGCTCGGACAAACGGCGCCTCCACCTGGGTAAAAGTGGATTTCGTCGCGGACGCCGGCACAGGCGAGCTTCGCATATCACTTGTCGACGTCACCGACCAGCGGACCGCCGAAAAGGAGCTTCGGGAGCTCACCGAAGGCCTCATCAACCTTCAGGAGAAAGAGCGGAAAGCCGTGGCGGAGGCCCTTCATGACGACGCAGGCCAGCAGCTCACCTATCTCAGCATCATCCTGGACCAGGCCCGCGAGTCTCGCGTTGCGCTGGATCCCGAAAGAATCGATCAGCTTGGCGAGATTACCAGGAAGATCCTGCAGGAGATCCGCGCCCTCTCCTCTTCTCTTTCTCCCGCGGAGCTGAGCCGCGTCGGTCTCCCGGGAGCCGTGCGGGGAATGATCTCGGAGTTCATGGTCCGCACGCGCATCCCCGTCTCTTTTGCGGCAACGGGAGTCTTCGATGGGCATTCATTCGAGACATCCCTTGCGGCATACAGGATCGTGCAGGAGGCCCTGACAAACGCGGCACGCCACGGGCAGCCCAAAGGGGTGGGCGTGATGCTGCATGGCGGCATCGGGCAGCTTTCCGTCCACGTGAAGGACGACGGCAAAGGTTTCGTCATTGAAGATTGCCCCATGTCCCTGGGGCTGCTCAGCATGAGGGAAAGAGCGCGCGCGGCAGGAGGAAAGCTCGTGATCCAGTCCTCCCCGGGGAACGGAACCGTGGTGACCTTCGAATACGCGCGACAACGACAACGGCGATCGTAAGAGATTTCCCGACACCACTTCCTCTCCGGAAACGTCAATCTTTAATCGCAAGGAAAGTGGATTGCCTAAGTATCCATCTTCAAAATCCCTCGGGAATCCTCCATCTCCCGAGGGCTCTTTTTTTTGCAGCGAACGTCGGCAGGCAGCCAGAATGGAGCCTCCATGATCGATGAGTTTGAAGTCGGCGATGTCGTTCAGCTGAAAACCGGGGGCTCCGAGATGGCAGTGCTGATCATCAGGGGCGATGAGGCTATCTGCGCAATCTCGACCGGCAGGGGGCTGGAGCGCCGGAAAGTCAACCTCACTCTCCTCAGGAAAGTTGACAAGAGGAGCTCGCATGGCCTGCAGTGGTGGGACGACCTGCAGGGCGTTGAACAACGATAAGGGGTTCCGCCTCAAATCTGGATCGGATTTGTTGCATCAAGACACCTCACCACGTACAACTCGAGGTAGCGGACGAGGGTGTCCTTCTTCGCGATCTTCAGGAGACTCTTGCTGCAGGAAAGCTGTTCCGCAAGACCGTGGATCCTTGTGGGGTCAGGTGGCTTGACGAGGAAGCTGCGCTTGAGAGGCCGCAGAAAATCCCGCACCAGGGCGTTGACATCCTCAACCAGATCCTTCCTCTGCTGGGAATCGAACAGCGGGTTCCATTTTTCCGCCAGCTCTTCCAGCAGGCCTTCAAGCGACTTGCCCGTTGGGACGTAGTGGGGCACGAGCGACTGAACGCTCTTTCGGAAGCGCAGAAGGTTTTCCTTATCCAAGCCAATCATTGAAGCCTCCCAGAGATATTCATTTGAGATACAAGCTCCGTGCCAATCCGGAAAGAGGCAATCACAAACCTGTTCCGGAAATGATGGATCCTCCTAATTCTTCTGTAGTCTGGAATTATCTTGATTCAAAAAACCAGGGTTTGAAATTCACACGCCTTGGCGGATCCCGGCGTGTTCAATCCAGGCCCCACTGTTCCAGGGGTGGAACAGTCCGTGGAACACATGGCGGAACGCCCACGCGTATCTCGAGCTCAGGCTCATTCATGCAAGCGGTATCGCTTCTTCAATCGGGTGGCGCCGATTTCCATCACAATAGCGACAGCCAGGATCATGTACGTGATGTAGCCCATCTCACGGATGTTGATGTAGTAAGAGGCCATCCAAAGGTTGTAGCCTATTCCGCCCGCCCCCGCGGCCGCTCCCATGGCAACGGCGGTGGTGAAGTTGATTTCGAAGCGCACGAACGTCCAGGAAACCAGGTAACCCATGGATGACGGCAGGACCGCCTGAAAGACGATCTGCAGCCAGTTGGCGCCGCTTGCCTTCAGCGCTTCGATCACGCCGATGTCGATCTCCTCAAACGACTCGGAATAGGCCTTGATGAGGTATGCGATGGAATGGAAGCTCATGCCGATGACGGCGGCGACGCTTCCCAGCCCTGCGCCAATTGCAAAAATCAGTACCCAGAGCACGGTCGGGACGGCGCGAACGAAAGCGACGAGCCCCTTGATGGCCGAGGAGGCGCGCTGGCTGCTGAGGTTCCGCGAAGCAAGAAGGCCAAGCACGAGCGCTACCGCGGCCCCGATCAGCGTCGTGAGAAACCCGAGGCCCAACGTGACCAGCACACCGTAGGCCGCGCGGCTGAACGTAGAGTTGACGAGCCCTGATTTGCTCCCTGCCGCAAGGCGATCGACGGGCGGATCGTATGAGAAATGGCCGGAGTCGGCCCGCGGCCGGGAAAACATCGTGCCGAGGTCCCTCAGGGTATCGCCGGCCGCTTGAAGGAAGCCTATTTCCCGGTTCTTTTGACCCGCTGCGGCATCAAGAGCTGGATGCCTTGCAAACAGGCGGACGTCGCGGCCATCAAGGAAGACCAAGCCCAGGACGGTGCAGACTCCCAGGAGCAGGAGGGTGAGATTGATGGTCAAGGAAGCCCGGGTGGACTTACGAATGGGGATGCGTTCGGGCCCGTTCACTGGATCAGCCTCCGAATGATGTTGGAGATTGTCTCAATGAGGAGCACCACGACGATGATCGAGATGATGACCAGGGCCGCGCCGGCATAGTTGAAGTTCTTGTAATATAAATCGAAAGCGAACCCGATGCCGCTTCCCGTGAGCATCCCCACGAGCGTCGCGCTGCGGATGTTGGTCTCAACCATGTAGAGCATCCAGCTGAGCATCATCGGCTTCACCGAAGGGACGACGGCCTGAAAGATTGTGTGCGAATATCTTGCGCCCGTGGCGCGCAAGGCATCCACGGAGCTCTTCGAGGTCTCATCGATCACCTCGATGAAGGACCGCACGAGGAAGCCGAAAGACTCGATGAAGATCGCAAGGAACCCCGTGAGCAGGCTCTGCCCGAATGAGAAGATCAGGATCAGGGCCCACGCGACAACCGGGATGTTGCGGAAGAACGAGGCAATCAGCCGGATGATGCCGGCTACCACTGGGTTGGGTCTCGTGGGAACAGCGCCCAGAAGCGCCAGGATGAACGCCAGGGCGGCCGCAATCACCGTCGCCATGATCGATATCTGCACGGTCTGGAGGAGCTTACCCAGAATATTCGGTACGAGGCGAAGGGATTTTGCGTTCGGAACAACATTCTTCGCAAGCCACAGGAGGGCCTTGGGGAACGACTCGATGCCGGTGATGAAATTGAACTGGGTGATCAGGCTCGCAAACGCGGTAATCGCGATCAGGAAAAGGAAAATCATCGTGAACTGGATCCGGCGCCTGCGAAACAGGTCTTCCGGTGAGCCCACCGGAGTGGGAGCCTCATCCATGTCCTTTTGTCGAGCAGGCTTCGTGCCGCCGGTGACCAGGTGAAGGGGCTCTCTCCGTTCAACTACCAGAAGCTCTTCCACGACAGTTTTCCTCAGTCGATGATCAGCTCGCCCGCTTCAGACCCGAAAATCTCGTAGATCGTCTTTCTGGCGAGATTTTCAGGGCTTCCGTCATATGCAATCCGACCGCCCTTGATTCCAATGACTCGATCCGCGTACTTGAGTGCCACGTCAACCTGGTGAAGATTGACAATGATGGTGATCCCGAGGTTGTCGCATGCCTCCCTGAGGTGGTCCATGATGATTTTCGCCGAGCTGGGATCCAGGGAGGCGATGGGCTCGTCGCAGAGAATCAGGAGCGGCTCCTGGACGAGCGCGCGGGCAATTCCGACACGCTGCTTCTGACCTCCGGACAGCTCATCGCAGCGCTTGTACATCTGGTCCACGAGGCCCAGCATGGCCAGGGTCTTCACTGCCAGCAGCTTCTCCTCATGCGAGTAGCGCCCGATCATTCCGTCCAGGGTCGTCTTGTAGCCCAATCTGCCGTGAAGAACATTTTCGAGGACGGTCAACCGGTGCACAAGATTGTAATGCTGGAAAATCATCCCGATCCTGGACCGGGCTTTTCTCAGATCTGTCCGGCTCAGCCTGCAGACATCGACGTTGTTCAGGATGACTTCCCCGCCCGATGCGTCAACCATTCGATTGATGCATCGCAGCAGGGTTGTCTTGCCCGCCCCGGAGCGTCCGATGACTGCTACGAACTCGCCCCGACGGATGGACAGGCTGACGCCGTCGAGGGCAGTGACGTCCTTGTAGCGCTTGGTCAGATTTCTGATTTCCAGGATTCCTTGCACGTCACTGCCCCGGCTTCCGCTCCCTACTCGATCTTGTCGCGGACGGGCTGGTAGGTCGAATCGTCCACGGGCAGGAACTTCACTTTGCCGGTTTGCGTGAAGTCGGCCTTGTTCGGACCCTTGTAGTCGGCGGGAAGGAAAATGGCGGGATTCTTTGAAGTGGAATCCGCGGTCAGGGCGTCAACGATCTTTTTCATCTCGTCGGCGCTGAGAAGAGTCGAGTTGGCGCAAATGGGACCGTTGAGCACGGGGATTGCCCAGATGACAGTGAACTTCTTGCCGACAAGGGTATCGAAGGGCTCAGCGGCTCCGTCTTTGACCTTGTAGACAGCCCCCGGGGTGCTTTCCGTTCCCGACACGAGATCGACATATGCCGCCACGTCGACGTCATCGAAAGCCGCCACGTCGACCTTGTCCGTCAGGAGCGCGGCGGCGGATCCCTGGTGCGATCCTCCGAAAACGACCTGACTGAAGAACTTGCCCTGTCCCCCTTCAATCAAATCGTTCGGGTTCAGCTTGGACCACGCGCTCATCTTTGAGAAATACCCGACGATGCCCGACGAAGGAAAGAGGAAACCTGAAGTCGAGCTGTTGGACACGAACGCGAAGCGCTTGCCCTGGATCTTGTCGATGGCGTACGCGCTGCCCGACATGTACTGGGCTGCATCCTCGGATTTCGCTGAGATGCGGCTGAAGTAGCTTGCATCACTCATCGTTCCGGAGTCTCCGGAATTGGTCACCAGGGGGACAACCTTCGGGTTCTTCTGGTGAGCCTGCACGTACTGCAGCCCGCCGAAATACGCCAGGGCCGCGTTGTTCGTTGCCATGGCTTCGATGGCGATGTTGTAGTCCGTGGTCAGCTTGTCCACCACGGGACGGCCCGTCGCGTCGGAGATCACTTTGTCCAGCGCCATGCGGAAGCTCTTGGCCTCCGGGACGGAGTCGTTGGGGATCCAGACGAAAGTGAGCGCTTCCTTTGAACCTGAAGCAAAAGCCGCCGTCGCGGCAAAGAGAGCCGCGACCACGGCCAGCCAGACTGCACGTGTATGTCTTTTCATGAATACCCTCCCTGGAAAAGTTTCTTGCCGTGAATGCCGTTGCGCGGCTTCACCGGCAACCCGCACTTTCCCCTGTTCCTGTTAGCTTTTGATTTGCTTAGATTGAGGTTCCTGTTAATTTCATCGTTTTATTGCCTCCATTCCCTGTGCAAAGTCCAAAGCGCGCCCTGGCGCCTGTACAGCCCGACGTTGTCGCAGGACCATTCAAGACGCGCGGGAAGATCACCGGGATTTCCTTCGAACCAGTTTTGAATCCTCTGAAAGCCTTCCATTCTTAGGTCATCAAAAGCGAGCGTGAGGTGCGGCTCGAAGCCGAGGCGATTGCTGGCCCGCCACCTCTCGTACCGAAGGAGCCGTTCGTGGAGGCTCGTGAGCCTCGGGTCCTTTTGAATCCTGTAGCCGACCAGGTATTTCCGCTCTTCCCCGTCTTCATACTCAGTGAACAAGAACCCTTCAGTGGTGACCGGGAAAGGATCCCACGTGCCCGCCACGGCGGCGATCTCTTCCGTGAAAGCCTCCACATCCTCGACCGGCACGAGGACCCCGGTTCGCAGCGTGACGTGTGGCGGATAGGAAAGGGCCGACCGGGAGCCTCCGATTTCGCAGACGCGACGACGGGCCTCGTCGAAGCCCGGCGCAACCGCTTCCGGAAGGACGGTAATGATGATAAACCTGATCGAGGTGCTCATTCCCTTGTCAACTGCCGCACCTGGGAAATCACGCCGGGGTTGCTGGCGATTATCTTCCAGCGTCCGGGAGCATACTCCTCAGCATCCACGATGCCGCCGGCTTCCCTGAGGATGGCGGCCGCGGCGGCGAAATCCCAGAGGTTCGTCCCCATCTGGACGAACGCCCCCGTCCTGCCCGCCGCGACATTCACGATGTCCAGGGCAGTGCTCCCCAGGCTTCGCACCTTCTGTGCGCGCTCGATCATGCGGGGAAGCAGCCTGCCCATGTAGGCAGAGCTTCCGTCCTTTGCGCTGAAAGAAAGGGAGACAATCGTTTGGGAAAGATCCGAAACGGGCTTTACGAGAAGCCGCGCCCCGTTCATGAAGGCGCCAACCCGCGGGGTCGCCACGAAAAGCTCTTTGGCGAGCGGTGCGTAGATGACGGCCGCCATTGCCGTGCAAACGGCGCGGCCGTCGGGAAGATGCGCCTCCGCGCCTGACCCGTCCCCTTCTTCGGTCCTGTGGCAGGAGATACAGGTGCAGAAAAACGGAATGCCATGGAAAAAGTTCACCGTGCCGTCCAGCGGATCCACGATCCAGACATACGGATCGGCGCCGGGTGCGTACCCCATTTCCTCGGACAGGATCCCATGGGCCGGAAAGCGATCGTGGATGATGGTCACGATGCTCTCCTCACATGTGCGGTCGAGCCGCAGTTTTAAATCATGCGCCTCGGTGGATTCGACAAGCAGAACGGTCTTGTAGCTGCCCCGGATCAGCGCGCCGGCGGCGGTGGCTGCGTCCATGGCGGCGCTGCGAACAGAGGAGACCTGCGCCGTGGATTGCGTCATGACCCGTATTTCTCCAGGAACGCATCCACCGAGCACAAATCACGCCAGCGCTCCTCGAGCTCCCGACGATCCCAGTTCCACCATTCGCTTCGCAGTATGCCCTGGATGACGTCATCGGAGAAACGGCTCCTGACCGGCCGGGCGGGCACGCCCACAACCACCTGGTAGGGCTCCACGTCTTTTGTGACCACGGCGGCGGCGCCGATCACGGCCCCGTTGCCGATGCGCACGCCGGGGAGCACGACGGCGGCATGGCCGATCCACACATCGTGCCCGATCACGCAGGGGTGCGCGCGCCGCCAGTCGAAGAACTCCTCATCGTCCTGGGCATCCAGACCGAACTGTTTCCTTCGATAGGTCATGTGGTGCTGTGTGACGCGATCCTGGGGGTGATTGCCGGGATTGATGCGAACCCGGTTGGCAATGGAGCAAAACTTCCCGATCTCGGAATAGAAGACCGAGACATCGCCGTCATCGTATGAATAATCTCCGATAACCGATTCCACGATATGGCTGCCGCGGCCGATCTCCGTCCAGGAGCCGATGCGGCTTTTCTCTATCAGCGCCCCTTCGTGAACCAGTGGGGCTTCGGAAAGCCGCGTCCCTGAGCTTCCGTTCCGCGCCGCGGGGCGCATGTCGATTTCATGGAACATGGCTGGCCTCCTGCGCCCATTGTTCGCCCATGGCGTTCAGAGCACTGTCATGCTTCGCGAACACTCGATGTCCCCCGACCCACGCACCCACAACCGAGGGCATTCCGGGCGCATCATTGACCAGGATGAGGTCCGCGCGTTTGCCGATCTCCAGCGAGCCCAGCTCTCTGGCCAGGCCGGCGGCTTGCGCGGGGTTGGCGGTAACCATCCGGACCGCGCCAGGCAGGGGCACGAGCCCCTCCGCGGCCAGGCGGAACACCGAGTGAAGGAGAGCCGGCGTGTAATAATCCGAACAGAGGATATCGACGGTGTTGCCGGCAATCGCGTCAAGGGCGCTCAGGTTGTTGGACGTGGATTTTCCGCGCAGGACATTCGGGGCGCCAACCGCGACGTGCATCCCCCTTTGCGAAGCCGCCGTGGCCGCTGCCATGTCAACGGGGAACTCGCTGATCGTGACGCCCAGGCCGCGCATTCGCGCTACTTTTTCCGGAGTGTCGTCGTCGTGCGATGCAAGGGGCAGGCCCGCCTGCCGGGCATGCGCCGCTAGCTTCTGCAGCACAACGTCCACCTGGGGGTTGCGGGCCCTCTCCTCCCTGTCCCTGAGCAGCGTCTGGATCTCCCCGACCGGGGAGTTGTACTTGCGGATGTAATAGTTGATCAGGTAGTCGGGGTTCCGGTACTGCCCCTGCCCGGGAGTGTGGTCCATGAATGACACGAGGTTCACGAGGCCATCGTCGATCAGGCGACGAAACAACTCGTAATGATGGAACTCCACCATCTCATAGCGTGCGTGGATCAGGTGCCTGATGACGCCCGTGCGCCTGAGGGTGCTCATCTCACGAACCGTCGGCTCCAGCAGATCCGGATGGAGCGTCCCCTCACGGCCGTCCATGAAGGAAAAAGAATGGAAGATCGTCGTGATGCCGTGGCTGACCAGCTGGCTTTCCAGCGAATGCAGCGCCACACCCAGGGGGAAGATGGCATGCGGCCGCGGCTCGATCTCCTGCTCGATCCCATCGTTATGCAGATCGACGAAGCCCGGCATCAAAAGCCGGTCCTGACCGTCGATCACTGTTACGCCCGCCGGGACCGCGGCGCGGCCTCCCTGGCCGAGCACGGAAACAATCCTGCCGTCCCTCACCGTCAAGGTGCCCCGCTCAATCACGGCAGCGGGAGTGACAATACGGACGTTCGTGAAAACGGTGTCCTTCATCGGGCATTCATTTCGATGGCATCCATTTCGAGGACTTGATCCGAGAGGCTCCTGAGAAGGGCAGTGTCGTGGAATATTCCGATCATGACAGTCCCTTCCCTTTTCAGCTCACGTATCAGAGACACCGCCTCGCGGGCAGTCCCCGCATCAAGAGATGCCGTGGGCTCATCGAGCAACAGAAGCCGGGGCCGGGCAATGATTGCATGGATGATGTTGATCCTCTGCTTCTCCCCTCCCGAGAACGTGGACGGCGACAATTCCCAGAGCGAGCGGGGAATGGCAAGCCGGTCCAGAAGCTCCCGAGCGCGCCCCAGGCTTGCCTCCCGTGGGAAGCCCCGCGCCACCATGCTGTCGGCAATCGTGTCCAGCGCAGACACGCGCGGGATCACCGGGAAAAACTGCGAGATGTGCCCGATCTCCTGCCGGCGCAGCCGCAGGATGGCATGCTCATCAGCGGAGGCCAGGTCCCTGGTGTGGTTAGCGGCGTCTGTGTACCAGACTGAACCGGCTGACGGAAGGTATGTCCGGTAAAGGCATTTCAAAAGAGACGACTTGCCGGTGCCGCTGGGTCCGCTGACGCCCAGAAACTCCCCTTCCGTCAGCTCGAAGCTGACGTTTCGAAAGGCGTGAATCCGCGTGCCGCCGCGCATGTGCATGAGAAATGTCTTGGAAAGCCCCTCGCATCGAATCATGACGAGCGTCTCACTTTCACGCCTCTCCTACAGGGTCGAGTGCACGAGCAGCTGCGTATAGGAATGCTGCGGGTCCTCCAGGATCTGGTCGGTGAGCCCCTGCTCGACGACGCGCCCGTCTTTCATGACCAGGGTGCGGTCCGCCAGGAGCCGGATCACCCCCATGTCGTGGGATACCACGACCATGGAGATCCCCAGCTCGCGCTGCAGCTCGCGGATGAGGTCCAGCACCCGTGCCTGCACGCTGACGTCCAGGCCGGAGGTGACCTCGTCAAGCAGGACGAGCGGGGGATTGTTCGCAAGGGCTTTTGCAATCTGGATCCGCTGCTGCATGCCTCCGGAAAGGGACCGGGGGAAGCGGTCGATGTACGCCGCCGGTATCTCGGTGCTTGCAAGCAGCTCTGATGCCCGGTTGCGGATGCGGGTGAAATGGAAAACGTCCGCCTCCAGGAGCTTTTCCGCCACGTTGGCGCCGCTGGTGATGTCCATGCGGAGCCCGCGCATCGGGTTCTGGTACACCATGCCCATCAACCGGCCGCGCAACCTTCGCTTCTCGCTGCGGGGAAGCCCCAGGATATTGCCTCCCCCGTTCTGCCCGTTGAGCCCGATCTCTCCCTCGGAGGCGTCCTGGTCAAAATAGATGCACTGCACGAGGGTGCTTTTGCCGGAACCGCTTTCCCCCACGACGCCCAGGATCTCCCCCTCCTTCAGGTCGAAGCTGATGCCGTCCATAGCCGTCACCGACCCGCACTTCGAGCAGATGTTCGTCGACTGCTCCGGGCCGGTCCGCTCATGGCAGGACTCGCATCCAGGGCCGTAGCGCTTTCCGAGATCCTGTACGTGGAGGAGAACCTGGTCACCCATAGGCACGCCTCCCGCGCCGGGGAATCGCGCCCTCCCGCACAAGGTCGCAGAATCCCGAATCGGAGCAGACGCGCGAGGGTTGACCCGTCCTTTCATCGTAGATCTCATCGAGGAAAGTGCCGCTTGATCCGCAGCGCGCGCAGGTCATGCCGGAAAAGTTCTCCACCGTGAACGGCATGTCATCGAACTCCAGCGGCCGCACGGAGGTGTGAGGCGGCACCGCGTACACCCGCTTCTCCCGACCGGCGCCGAGCAGCGTCAGGTGCTCGGCACCGTCTAGGGAGGGCAGATCCCACCGGGGCAGCGGCGAAGGGGACATGATATAGCTGTCGTTGACCCGGCAGGGGTAGCCGGAGGCAAGAGAGATGGATCCGTTCAAGACGACATCCTCGTACAGGGACACCCACATTCGCGCATAGTCCCCTTCCGCGTGCATCCGCCGGGTCTCCACCTCGCTGGGCTCCACCAGGCGGAGGGGCTCAGGAAGCGGGACCTGGAGCACCGCAATCTGGTCCGCCCGGAGGGGAATCTCGGGCAGGCGATGCCGGGACTGGACTATCGAGGCGTCGCGGGAATCGAAGGTGGTGCGCACGCCGGTGGTGGCCACGAGCAGCTTGCGAAGGTTGACCGCGTTCACGCTCCCGTCGCACCCCTGGTCTATCATTTTCAGCACGTCGCTCGGGCCGATGATGGACATGGTCACCTGGAGTCCGCCCGTGCCCCATCCCCGGGCAATGGGGAGCTCGGGCGAGGCGAAAGGCACTTGGTGGCCCGGCAGGGCCACGGCCTTCAAGAGCGCTCGCCGTACTTCCGTTTTCACCCCCTCATCGATGAAGGCGAAGTTGTAGCGAAAGCCTTTTCCCTGCGGCAGGAGCTCTTTCAGCGTCATTCGTCACCGCCTCTTTGCGCGCGCAGCCGGTCAAGGTCGGCCTGGAAAGTGACATAGTGGGGCAGCTTGAAGTGGGAGCAGAACCCCGAAGCCTCCACACCGTCGGTATGAAGGAGGACGAACTCCTGGTCTTCGGCGGGCGCCTTTGGAGACGGCGCCCTCATGGTGCGGTCCAGCACCCCGAGTGAAATGGCCTTCACCTCGTTGTGCCCGAAACATGAGCCATACCCAAGCCTGAAGGTCGGTTTTTCCTCCCCTTCGGCGCGCTCGAATGAGGCCACGATCTCCACTTCGGTGAGCGTCACGGAGCCCAGCGTGACAGCGGATCCTTTCCTCCATGGGTGCGGGATCTGAACGCTTACCCGGCCCACCCGCAGCTCTCCCACCGTGGGATGAATGCTTCCGTAGCCGCGCATGCTGCTGTACGCCAGGGCCAGCACCCCGCCGGTCTCCGCGCGAGCGAGCATCTGCAGGCGGCCGCTGCGGTCCAGGGGGAAAGTCGCTGACTCCTGAGTGATGTCCGTCGGCTCGACGGGTGATGCCGGCGGAACGGGTGGGACCAGGCCCTGGTCGCGGAGCATGTCGATCACCTTGCGGAAGTGCGCGGGCTCCAGCGGGTCGGGGATGTCATCAAGGCCGGTCTCGAACTCGCGCACGGCTTCCTGCTGTGTCTCCTCCGCTTCTTCCGCGAGTGAGAAATCCAGGATCCGCTGCTCGTAGTCGGAGGTTGAGCCCAGGATCTGGCCCCCCGGGATCGTCTTGAATGCGCTGGAGATGCGCCGCAGTATCCTCATCTGCTCCGTGCGGACCGGCAGGGTATCCACCAGGCGGCGCAGAGTTGAGCGGTAGGCGCGGAGAAGAAACGAGGCCTCGATGGGGTCGCCGGACGCCTGCTTGATGGCAAGGGCGGCATGAAAAGGCGAGTAAAGCCCTCCTTCACTCATGACCCTGTCAACCAGGGGGCTCATCTGTTCCATGATCTGGTTGATTGTCAGCGGAACGCTCCCGCCTTTCAGCCTCAGATAGCGGTTGAGCTTCTGCGAGTTTTCAATGGCGGTGATCCCGCCCTGCACGGCGACGTAGCCCATCAAGCATGCTCCACAGCGCTTGTGCGCGGAATGCCGGAAACCCTTCCGTCCGAGTCCACAAGGAAGATATCGACGCCCATCGGGTAGAACATGTTTGTCCTGGATCGCTCTTCGATGTAACGGACATCCAGACCGGTGACGGAAAGCAGGGCCAGGTCCCTGACGCCGGGACCGCTCAGGCGAAGCTCACAACCGGGCCGACCGGGCTCCCCTTCATCAGAAAGCCGACCCACGCAGATGAGGGCGGTCGCCGAATACTCGGGAAACTCGAGCGTGCCGTGGTTCAGGCGCGTAAAATCCGCGTCGAACCTGTCCCCCTGGAAGATAACGTAATCCGCCTCTTCGACCTTTTGGAAGGGAGTGGACAGGTTGATTTCCAGGTACCTGACCCAGTCAGGTCTCTGGTCGGAAGAGCCGACGGAAAAGGAGACGCGGTGATCGCACATCGTCTTGAGGATGGAGAGCGCGGGCGGGCAGAACCCTTTCGGCAGCGACTGGTACCGTCGTGAGGGAAGGATCCCAACGGTCCCGGGCCTGCTCAAGGAATCCAGGAGAACGCGGAACGTGGCCTGGCTGTCGAAGACGTCGTCGAAGGCAGTCTCTCGAACCATCCAGCGCTCCTACCGGACCTCGAAGCTTACCCGGGTGGTGGCGGCAGCCCTGCTTTCCGCTTCCCATCGCTCCCTGATCCGTCTCTCTTCGGCTTCAAGACGGGGGGTGAGCTCCGCGGCAATGGCGTGCCCGCCACTGATAACGGCGTCCAGCAGGGCGCCGCACAGCGCCCGATCTTCGCTGGAGCCCAGGACGCAGCCATACCCCGGCAGGCCGTCCACCTCTGCCTCACACTCAGTGACGTACGCTTCTCCGAGCAGGAACTGGAGGTTTTCCAGAGGGTCGACCTGCCTCACCATGACCATGCCCGGGGAGGGGGGCTTCAAAATCCTGACGGGCAGCCGGTTCACGATGGTTTCGGCAATATCGCGCACCGCGTCAATTTCCGCTTCAGCCGCGATCTCTGAATGTTCCATCATGACGTGACCAGGAGACCCGCATTGCATTAGTTTTCGATTAGGGAGGTGTTAAAAATCGGTTATTTTCCGGTTGGCCGGTCCCGGGACGGATGCTCGCCCCTGATGATGCGCTCCTCGATCCGCGCAAGGACTTCGCGGCAACTTGCCACGCTTTCAGTAACGTAGTGGGCGCCCGAATCGCGAAGGCGCCTTTCCGCCTCCTGGACACGCGCAGCCCGGTCCTCGGCGCCCAGACGGTCCGCGTCACTTTGGGAAAGCCCGACCTCGTTGCCGGAAAGCGTGACGCCGACGGACCACATCCCTGCGTTGAGGCCTTCTACGACGTCCGCCTGCGTGTCACCGATCTTCACGATTCGCCGTGGAGGGTAGGTCTGGAGCTTGATCGCGTTGAGAAAGCACATCCACGGGTAAGGCCTGCCAGCGGGGACATCAGAGGGGCAGACAACGGTGTCAGCCATGAACCCCTGGTGAGCCGCTTCCGCCGTGAGAATTTCCATGAGCGGACGCTGGTAGCCGGTCGTGGAGCCTATCCTGATGCCCCAGGAGCGTAGCTCTTCAGCAAGCTCCTTCGTTCCCGGCACAAGCTCGGAATGCCGCTTCACGGAGACCACAAGACGCGGCTCCAGCTCTTCGTACAATGAATCCACATCCTGCGCTCCCGGATCAGCGCCGTTGGCGGCCTTCCACAAACCGGCTATCCCGGGGTCTGCAAGGAGTTGACGGATGTGCTCCCGCTTCTCCAGCCCCATGGGTCCCCGCGCCTGGGCAAGCGTGAGCTGCACGCCGCGTTGCGCGAATGTCTCGACAATGGAGACAGTGGGCGCGAAGCATCCGAAATCCACGATGGTGCCGGCCCAATCGAAGATGACCGCGCCTATCCCGCGATCGTCGTGACGGCCGCCGTTCGGTTTGCTCATAACGTGCCGAATAGCATCCCGGGAAATTGTTAGGCAAAGGTGAAGGCCGCGTGAATTCTTGGTTAGCTTGCGCGGCTGAGGATGCCTTCGGCCGCGCGTATTCCGCTTGCCCAGGCCGCGGTGATCCCGCGACTTGTGCCCGCGCCGTCTCCGATCATCCAGATGCCCGGCCGGGCCTGGAAGCTTGCATCGATGAATCGGGGCCTGTTCCCGTACAGCTTGATCTCGGGATAGTACATGATGGTCGACGGATGGAGCACGCCCGGAATGATGGTGTCCAGGAGCTTCATGGACCGCCAGATGGCGCGCAGGATCTTGGAAGGCATGGCAAGGGCAATGTCCCCCGGGGTGCAGGCGGAAAGTGTCGGGGCAAAATCGTACAGATCCTCGTTGAAGCTCTCCGCCTTGGACCGCTTTCCCAGGCGGAAATCCCCCACGCGCTGAACCAGGGGCTGACCGCCGCCCATGAGCATGGCCTGTTGGCCCAGCATCTCCGCGAACTCCTGGCCGCTTGCCAGCGGCTCCGTGAAGCGAACGGTCTTCAAGAGCGCAAAGTTCACCAGGCCCGTTTCTTCTCCCCGTTCCGAGAAGGCATGGCCGTTCACGCTGAAATAGGGGTGGCCGTCCGCTGATTCATATTTTTCCTTGACCACGAATGCCCGGCCGCTGTTCGTGCAGAACGTGCGGACCTTCTGCGGAAAGTGGAACTTTGGATCGTAGTAGTCCCGGACAATGGGATAGTTCTGCTCCCGCGCCTCCAGGCGAAGTCCGATGTCCACCACGTTATCCACGTAGGGAACCTCCAGCCTGTCCATGAGCTTCTGGAGAAAGGAGAACCCCTTCCTGCCCGGTGCCACGACAAGGTTGCCAAAGCCGATCTCCCTGCGGTCGGTGAGAAGGACATGATCCGCTTCCCGAACGTCCAGCGCCGTTTCTCCGAGAGCGAACGCCGCGCCGGCCCGCGCAAGCTCCTCCCGAATCCCATGGGCCAGCGCAATTCCGCCGTCGGTGCCGAGGTGGCTCTGGCGCACTTCCAGCAGCTCGACGCCCAGCTTCTGAGCCCTGTTTGCGTAGATCCCAAGGTTGCTCTTTGTAAGGATCCTGGGCTGCAGCCGGGCGCTGACCGAGCCGAGGTAGCGCGTAGCGGCCTGCTGGTCCCAGTATTCAAGGGGAAAGCCGATGGGGAAAGTGAAGTTCATCTTGCAGTCGTTGCACAGGCCGCCGGTGCTGAGAGAAGAACTGTCTACCAGCAGAACGGACTCAGAGGGCCTGGCTTCCAGGAAAGCGAACGCGGCGCCGAGCCCCGCCGGGCCCGTTCCAATGATCACAAGATCGAAGCGCTCTTTCATACCCGTGTGGTCAGGCTGAGACGAGGGCGGGGGCCGCGAACCAGCTGCCCACGGTCTCGCGGAGAGCAGGCGTCAGGGGCAGGGTGAATGAAGCGCCATTCGCCGTGATCTCCAAGCGATTACCGGCAAGGGCGACGCCCTGGATGCGGGCACGGGGAATGAACAGGCTGTCCACGCCGTACGAAAGATCCGACTCTGAAGGATCACGCAGGGAGATGAGCTCATACGGAGTCATGATCATCATATGGCCGCGGGCAATACCTGCGCGCCTTCGAGGGGCCTCACGGGAAAACCGGAAATCCCGCGGGGCTTTGTCATCCAGGGTGGAAAACGGATAGTTGAGGAGGTAATTCCACTTGAAGGGAATGGCCGCTCCCTCGCTGCACTTCTGGGGGACCCGGAGCGCCGGGCCCGCCATGGCCTTTCTCAGACGGGCCAGGAGCGGCTCCAGCGCGCGGCGGCAGACGGTATTGTAGCGGATGGTCAGGCGCTGATCACGGGAGACGAAACTGAGCCTTCCATAGAGAAGGATGTGTACGTCCTCTATGGCGGAGAGCTCGTCGAGGCTGATGGATATCTTCACGCCCGGCAGGGGCTTTTCCGCCCACAGGCTGACCGCGCGCTCACCAACCGCCAGCACTTCCTGGGGCGTTATCACCCGGCGGTTCCGCTGCCCGATGGCGCGCACGGACGAGGGGATGATCAGAGTCCGCCCCAGCTCCTCCACGCCGCAATGGTCGTGAAGCAATTCAAAAGCCTCCGCGGGAAGCTCGTCTGGCTTCTTCGGGACATAAGGGTGCCCGGCATAATTCCCGCGGAAATAGAATCCGCCGACCACGTCCGTATACGGTTCTTCCCAGGCTTCCGCCGGGTCCTGAACCGACTTGCGGGCAACAAAGAGTTTGAATGTCATTTTTATGGCTCCTGCGCGCCGCGCGCGTTCACGTAAATGGCGTACAGCGATGTGTGAGCGACAATGAAGAGCCTGTTCCGCCGCGGCCCGCCGAACGTCAGGTTGGCTACGGTCTCAGGCACCAGGATCTTTCCCAGGAGCTCTCCCTCGGAGGAGTAGCACAGCACGCCGTCCCCGCAGCTTATCCACGCATTCCCGCCGGCATCCACGCGGAAGCCGTCAGGCACGCCCGGGCTGATCCTGGCAAAGACTTCCCCGCCGGAAAGACGGCCGTCCGACACACGAAACTTCCGAACGTGGCGGGGACCACCATCCGTGTGGGAGGCGCCCGAATCCGCGACGTACAGCGTGCCCTGATCAGGAGAGAACGCCAGGCCGTTCGGCTTGTCGAAATCAGAAACCGCGACAGCCGCCGCGCCGGTCACGGGATCCACCCGGTAGACGTAGTTGCCATCCTGTTCCGAGTCGGCTTTTGCCCCTTCATAGTCGGAGAGGATGCCGTACGGCGGATCGGTGAACCAGACGGCGCCGTCACGGGACACAACGACGTCGTTCGGCGAGTTGAGCCGCCGGCCGTTATAGCGGTCCGCAAGGGTGGTGATGCTCCCATCCGGCTCCGTTCGGGTCACGCTCCGGCTGCCGTGCTCACAGCTTACCAGGCGGCCCTGCGTGTCCCGCGTGTTGCCGTTCGCAAATCGCGAGGGAGACCTGAAGATCGTGACGGCGGCGCCATCCACCCATCGAAGAATGCGGTTGTTCGGGATGTCGCTGAACAGCAGGTAATGCCCGTCCGCGAACCAGACGGGTCCCTCCGTCCAGAGGGCGCCGGTGAAAAGTCTTTCCATTCTTGCGTTCGGCAGCGTGAGATCGCGAAACCGCCTGTCGTAGACTTCCCAGTCACCCATGGTCCGGCCTCATGAAATCCGATCCCGGGATTATTTACAAGTGAGGGACGCCGCGTGTAGAATCGCCTCACCATGGAAATGTCTGATCTCGTTTCGAAGTGCAGGAGCTACCGCAGGTTCGACGCCGGCGTTCCCGTCGGAATGGCAACCTTGAAAGAGCTGGTGTCCCTGGCAAGGCGGGTGCCGTCCGTGGCGAATCGGCAGCCGCTGAAGTACGTCCTCTCATGCTCCCCGGAGATGAACCTTCGGATCTTCGAGACCCTTGCGTGGGCGGCCTATCTCAAGGATTGGCCGGGTCCCGGCCCCCAGGAGCGCCCGGCCGCCTACATCGTGATCCTCCTGGACACTGACATCTCCCAGTCCGCTGACATCGACGTGGGCATTGCCTCGCAGACCATTCGCCTGGCCGCCACCGCGCGCGGGCTTGGGGGATGCATGTTCGGGGCCATAAAACGTGACCTCCTGGCGGAGAGGCTCAAGCTTCCCCCGCGCCTGAGCATCGCCCTTGTCATCGCAATCGGGAAACCGGTGGAACGAGTCGTCCTGGAGGACCTGCCCGCTGACCGCTCCATCAAGTACTACCGGGACCCCGACGGCACGCACCACGTGCCCAAGCGAGCCGAGGAGGAGCTGATCCAGGCTGCCTACGACTGAGGCCCGGCCGGGTCTGCCGCCGCAGCTTATCCTTTGACCGCGCCCAGGGTCAGGCCTTTCACGACGTACCTCTGGAAGATCATGGTCAGGATGATGGCGGGAGCCATGATTGCCACGGCCACGGCCATGACCGCGCCCCAATCCACCTCCGCGTAGGAGACGAAATTGTAGATCGCGATGGGGAGCGTCTTGGTCTTCTGCATGCTGAGGACCTGCGAGAACATGAAATTGTTCCATGAAAAAATGAATGACAGGGTGGTGGCTGTCACGACGCCGGGCCCGGAAAGAGGCAGGACAATGGAAAGGAAGGCGCGCTGCCGGGTTGCCCCGTCCACCATGGCGGACTCCTGCAGCTCCGGCGGAACAGTCTCGAAGTAGCTCCCCATGATCCACACCACCACGGGAAGCGCAATGAGCATGTGGGACAGGATGAGGGCGACGTAGCTGTCCATCAGGCCAAGCCGCGAAAAAGTGATATACCAGGGCATGAGGAAAGAGATGCCTGGCATGAGCCTGGCAACAAGGATGAAGACCGAAAGCCTCCTCTGCCTGAAATGGGCAATGGAATAGGCGGCGGGCAATCCCAGGAGAAGGGAAATGCCGACCGAGGCGACCCCCACCACGGTTGAGTTGAAGAAATACCTCAGGAAGTTCTGCTCCGCGAAGACACGGATATAATTCCCCATGGTCGGACGGAAGGCCGCCTTGGGCGGCCACGAGATGATATCCACCTGGGTCTTGAAGGACGAGGCAAGCATCCAGAGGAACGGGAAAAGGATCACGATGCACACGGCCAGCACGAGGACGGAGGCAAGGATGCGGGCAACGGGCACGGCCTTCACGCTTTCCCCTTCACGTCTCGGCGCGACTGCGCGCCTTCATGATGCCGAGGCTGCACGCCAGCACAATGACAAAGAGGGCCACGAGGATGACGGATGACTGGCCCATCCTGAAATATTCGAAGCTGTATTTGAACCCCATGATGTTGAGCGTTTCGGAGGCGTACCCGGGCCCTCCGCCCGTCATGGCGAAAATGATGTCGAACGTCTTCAGCGCATCGATGGTGCGCAGGATCATGGCCGTGAGGATGACGGGCATCACCATGGGGAGCGTTATGCGCCACAGGATCTGGGCCTCGCTTGCGCCGTCCACCCGGGCCGACTCATAGGGTTCCGTGGAAAGTCCGGCAAGCCCGGCAAGGACAATGAGGGCGATCATGGGCGTCCACTGCCAGACGTCGACGATGACAAGGGACGGCAGGACGGTGGATGCATTGGAGACCCAGGCGCTCTTCGGCAGCCCCAGGAGATTGAGCGCGAAGTTCGCCAGGCCGATTGTCGGGTCGAAGAAGAGATTGAACACGATGCCCACGGCAACCGGCGTTGCCACCAGGGGCAGAAGGAGAAAAAGCTTCACCATCCCCCTGCCGGGGAACTCGCGGTTGAGCACGAACGCCACGGCAACGCCGAACAGGGTCTCGGCGGCCACGGCCAGTCCCGTGAACAGGAACGTCCTCCCAACGGCGTCAAGGAAGCGCGGCTCGCGGAACACCCTGCCGTAGCTGCGCAGCCATACAAACGAAAGAGCGTTCCCCGAGGTAAGGTTCCAGTTCGTAAAGCTGAGGAAAAGGGTGTACAGGACCGGAAACACCATCATCACCAGCACGAAGACGGTTGCGGGCAGCGGAAAAAGCACCCGAAGGTTCCGCTCGATGAATCCGGTTCTGATCATGGGAGACTACCGGGCAGCGGCGCAGAAACTGTCAGGGGCCTCCGTATTCTCCGGTATCCTGCAGCAGCTCATCCACCTTGTCCACCATGTCCTTTGCCTTCTTCTCCAGCGCGGGGGAGCTCCCGCTGGAGTTGATGGACTCGATGATGACCTCCCCAATCCGGTCACGGGCTTCACCGACTGCGCTCATGTATGGCCGGTCGTAGGGGACGCCGTTCCTGGCGGCGAATGCCCGGGTGCTCACCAGGCTCGGGTTGACCTTGGCCAGGACTTCCTTGTCCAGCCAGGGTGAGTCCCGCGCCATGGTGATGTTCGCGGCAAGCCCGCGCTTCGCCATGTCCTTGCTCGTTGCCCACGCAAGGAACTGCTGCGCCAGGTCGGGAACCTTCGTCTTCTTCGAGACCGCAATTCCCCAGGAGACCGCGATGAAGGGCGTGTTGCCCTTCGGGCCTGCCGGGAAATTGGCAATGCCGACGTTCTCCGCCGACACCTGGGACTTTGCGGGGTCCACGATCTGGCCGTAGAAGACCGACGCGTCGGTCCACATTGCGACCTTGCCCGCCTGGAACAGGGGCATGATGTTGTCCCAGGACATTGCGGTCACGCCCGTGGGCCCGTAGCTGCCGAGCAATCTTCCATAATAACGGATTGCGTCGAGCGCAGCCGGGGAATCGAACACCGCCCTGCCTTTGTCCAAATAAGCGCCGCCAAAGTTGTAGAGGAAGCTCGACATCTGCGTGACGGCGGGGTTGCCCTTCCCGCGGGAGGCGAAGCCTGCCACATCCGACGAATTAAGCTTCTTTGCGGCCGCTTCGAGCTCCGGGAAGGTCTTGGGAACGCCGAGCCCGGCTTTCTTGAGGAGGTCTATGCGGTAATACAGCACCTCCCATTCCGTCACAATGGGCACGACGTACGTCCTGGATCCGAATGTCACCACGCTCAGCGCGTTTTTGGGGAAGTCGGAGAAGTCATAGGAGGCAAGCGGCATGTACCAGCCGTTCTTGTAGAACATCTTTGCTTCCTGGAGGGGCCGGGTCATGAAGACATCCACAGTCGACGACCCCGTGGCGAACTCCGTGGTGAGCTTTGTGGTGAGCTGGCTCTCCTGGTATTGCTCCAGGTTCACTTTGATGCCGCTGGCCTGCTCGAACTCGGGGATTGCCGACTTCAGCAGGTCGCCATAGGGATGGTTGGCAAGCAGGACGCGGATCTCCCGTGCCTGGGCGCCCGCCGCTGAAACGATTGCGACGGAAAAGAGAACCAGCATGATCTTTCGCATACCTACTCCTTTTCAGGACGCTATTTCGGCAGGTCGCGCGTCACCTGGACCTGGAAAAGCTTCTGCGTGCCGTCTTCCGCGGTCACAAAGAACCTGATGACGGCTTTCTGCCCCGGATCCACATCCACCGGTATGGTGGCGCTCTGGGAATGCCCGGCTTCACCCTGGTCCGAGGCCAACACACGGGCGAAGGGGCTCGCCGCCGCCGCTGTCAGCTGCACACCAGTGGCGTCGGCAGGGAGATGCAATGTATACGTATCCACCTTCACGGAGAAAGCGGGAGCCAGCGTGCCGGCGGACGCGGTGAGGGAGGCAAGGTCCACCGTCCGATCAGGCGCCGACCTGTGCAACAGCAGGGTGTAGCGCAGGGTCTCCCCGTTCTGGGCCGTCGTGACGATGTTGAGGCCCTTCAGCTCAGGCTCGGGAAACTCCACCTGAATCCCCGCGGGATCCCCGGGATACGCGCGCACGGAGGGCGGCGGAGAAGCGTTCGGGCCGGCTGCCTGGGCCGTCTCCAGGCTGATGGAAGCGTTCCTGTCCTGCGGCAAGGCGTGGATGGTCAACCGCGTCACGGAATAGGGGACTTCCGCGGTGTACGCAAGAGTGTCCGGCTTGAACGAGGGGGAGAGCGGGGCGTCGGTCACGACAAGGTCGGAGAGCCTGTTGTTGTTGTTCGCTTCCCGCCGGAGTATCTCCACGTTGTATCGCTGCGTCGTGCCGTCCTGGGCCGTCACCGTGAGAATCAGGGGGAGCCTTCCGCCGGAGGGGAAGTCGACCTTCACATTGCCCGCGCTGGCGCCCCGAGCCAGAGGAACGGGCACCCCGGGGGAGCTGGGGACCGTCATGCTGACCGAGGCATACGGACTCTGCGCCTGCGCGTTCAGCACAACCTCGCGCACCTCGAAGGACACGGAGGCGGAGTACGCGAACTTGGTCGGCGTAAAGGCCTGGGTGAAGATTGCGTCAGGGATATACAGGACTCCCAGAAGCGCGTTGCGGTCCGGCGGGCTGCGTTTCACCACGAATGTGTAGCGGGACCGGGTGGCCCCGTCCTCAGCAAGGACGGAAATCGGGAACGTGGTCTGCTGACCCGAGGAGAAGTCCACGTCAGCCACGGCCAGGTGACCCGGGGTGGAGGTCCCCCCGATCATGATGCTCTGCGGGTTGGCGCTCTGGGCAAGCGCAGCGACGCTGAGGCTCTTGGTTTCGAACGGAACCTGGATGGTGTACTGGTCCACAACCGGGCTGAATGCCGGTTGCAGCACGGCCCGGGCCGGGAGGGTCACCTGGGACAGGCGCGCGTTCGTATCCGCTTCCCGGACCACCACGCGATAGAGCCACGGCTCTTTCTCACCGGGGATCTCGATGGAGTAGAGGACGGGGGTCGAGAAATCGTTCGCCGTGATGCCGTTGGTCTGCACGACCCTCTGATCACCCGACATCACCGCGATGATCGCCTTCGTGTTGAGCGCCACCGAGGCAATCAGCTTCCTGATGTCGACGCCGTGGGGAACCACCACGATGATGAGCTCGGGCTCCCCTTGCGCAATGATCCTGCCCACGATGTTCCGGGGAAGACCGGGGTTGGCCGAGCTCATGAAGGTGAACGAATCCATGGGGCCAGTGCCATGTCCACCCCCCCCAATGGTGGCGCATCCACTCATGCCAAGGGACAGGACCATGAGCGCGCAGACCGACACTGCCCTCAACTTCATTCTTGGGACCCCCTTATCGGGGCCCATAATAACCCAACCCGCGTGGAAGCGCCAGTCAGCGCGGTCGGTCAGGCCTTCCTGCAGTGATGCAGCTGCGGCGCGGCAAGGACGGGAACACCGGCCGCAAGGAGGGCTTTTGCCGTTCTCTGGACCGATTCATGCTTGTCGAGGTAGTTCCGCTCCATGGCCTGCATGAGACCTTTTTCCTCCACGTCGCGCCTTGCCATGAAATAGTCCAGGATATCGGAGGAATGCTCCCGTTTTTGCTCGGTGGCGGGCACTCCTCCCTCATGCTTTGCTGAGATGTTCCTGACTTTCTGCGCAATCTCCACCAGCTCCGCAAGCTTGTCGTAGGGCTGCCGGACAATGCTCTTGTAGGTTTCCGTGATGTGGTGCTCGAAGCGGATGGTGTCCTCGAACCCGAGCGCGGCTCGCATGGCGGATGCTCTTTCAATTGTCCAGTTGTTCACGGAATTGGACAAGTTGAATCCGATCAGGGACGTGCTGCCGTCATCCCTGGCAAAAAGCCTGGCCGTGAGAAGCGTCCAGAGGACATTGAAAGGATTGTCGTTGCCCATGAAGACCGAGATCTTGAACTCCATGTCGACGCCGAGCTTGTGAAGGAGATAGCCCGCAAGGACCGTCCCGCCGTTGAGGTTGAGGACCTGCTTCACCCCGTAGGTGGTGTAGTAATGCAGGTATTCGTCCAGCCATTGGTACGGGTGGTCGTTGGGCTGACCGACACCGCCGAAGTAGCCGGTGATGGTGTCCGGGCCTCCCAGGTGGACGTTGGAGCCGTCCGTTCCGCGGGTGTCCAGTGATTCCACCCAGGAGGCGCCGAGGATCTTCATACCGGCAGCAACTGCCGGGAGGTCCCCGTCCTCCTCCTGCTCTTTCATGGCCCGCACCCGGATGAAACGACTGGGCATCAGCTCACCGCGCAGGACGGCCTGCTTTGCCTGGGTGATGAGCCACGGGAAATATTGCAAGGCGGAGATCTCCAGGGTCACCTGGTAGCTCTGGTCCTTGGCCGGGGCAGGAGCGCCGACTTTTTTCCTGAAATCTTCAATAGAGATGAACTTCCTGCCGTCCCTCTGCTCCATCAACCACGCCAGGTCATCCGCGTAGCGCGGATTCTTTGCCCGAACGCGCTCCATCAGCTTTTCCAGCTTTCCGTTCTCCGCGGCTGCCGCGTTGATGGCTTTCGGACCTCCGTGCTTGTCCACGATGTTGACAAGATCGTCGATCACCGGGTTGTCGCTGCTCAAAAGAAACCGGTTGATCGAATCAAGGGCCTTGCGGTCGATTTTAAGGAGCTCTTTCATGTCTTCCGTCACTTCTTCTTCCCGTCCGAGTATTTGCGCACCACGCCGTTGAACGCGTCCAACTCTTTCTCCAGCACGCTGTAGCCGTGCTCGGGGCCGGGGAAAGCGCCGGAGTGCACGTCTTTGACGTAGCTGGTGAACGCCTCCGTGATGACCTGGGCCAGGTTGGCGTATTTCTTCACGAACTTGGGCGTGAATGCCTCGAAGTACCCCAGCATGTCGCCGTTGATGAGGAGCTGCCCGTCGGTGAACTTGCCCGCGCCAATGCCGTAGACGGGTATCTCCAAAAGCTCCGTAATTGCCTTGCCCAGCTCCGGAGGCACTGCCTCCAGGAGCAGCGCAAACGCCCCGGCTTCCTGGATTGCCAGCGCGTCCTGGATCAGCTCTTCCGCGCTGGCCGCGGTCCGCCCCTGCGCCTTGAAGCCTCCCAGCTGCCCGCTGCTCTGGGGAGTCAGCCCGATGTGCCCGATGACAAGGATGCCCGCGTCCACGATCCCCCTGATCTTGTCCACGATGCGCCGTCCGCCTTCGAGCTTGATTGCGTCCATCCCGGCTTCCTTGAGGAAGCGGCCGGCGTTCGTGATGGCCTCATAGACGCTCGTCTGGTACGACATGAACGGCATGTCCCCCACCACGAACGTGGCGGGCGCGCCGCGACGCGCGGCCTTGCAGTGGATGATGCACTCATCCATGGTCACCGGCAGGGTGCCGTCGTAGCCGTAGACCACCATCCCCAGTGAGTCCCCGACGAGGATCATGTCGATCCCGGCGGTCTCGGCGAAATGCGAAATGGGGTAGTCATACGCCGTGACCCAGGTGAGCTTGACGCCCTCCTTCTTCATGGTGAGGAAATCGAAGCGTCCCTTCTTGGTCCTCTTCCCGGTTTTCTCCATTTTTTTCCCCCTTGGCAGGCAAGCACATCATTCCATATAATGGAATTGCGTTCTTATTATTCGGATGCCTGGATGATAGCAGCGCCCATGGCACCTGTCAAGGAAGGGAGGCGGCTCCGTGAGCACGGTCGACAAGGCGTTGAGGATCGTGGAGCTTCTCGAAAAGAAGGGCGAAATGGGCATTACCGCGATTGGAAAAAACCTGCGGCTTGCCCCCAGCACGGCCCACCGCCTTGCCGCTTCCCTTGCCGGCCACGACTTCATTGCCAAGGACCCCGCGACCAGGAGATACCGCCTGGGCATGGGGATCTTTCGGATCGGCAGCAGCGTGGCGGCCCGGTTCGGCGTGCGAAGCGCGGCCCTCCCCAACATGGAGATCCTGGCTGAACGCAGCGGTGAGACGGTGAACCTTGGCGTCCTTGTCCGGGACCAGCTCTTCTATGTGGAAAAAATCCAGAACAATGATCCCATCCGCGTGGATCTCCAGGTGGGTCACGCGGTCCCGGCGCACTGCACGGCGCTGGGAAAGGCCATCCTTGCCTGGCTCCCCGCTGACGCGTTTGACTCGCTGTTCTCAAAATCAGCCCTGGAGCGAAAGACGCGCCGTTCCATCGGTGACCTTGCAAAGCTGAAAAAGGAGCTGGCTGCCATCAGGCAGCGCGGATACTCTCTCGACGATTCCGAGCTTGTGGAGGGGATTTCCTGCATCGCGGCCCCCATTCGCTCCTCCGCGGGGCCAGCCGTTGCCGCAATCAGCGTGGCCGGCCCTTCGATACGGATGTCGGCAGCAAAAATCAGGAAGCTCATCCCGCTGGTCATACGGGCTGCCGAAAAGACCTCCTCTGAGATCAGGGACCAAGGGTTGGGGCCCCTTCGCCCGATATAAGGCGCACGAGTGTCAAGGCACGCGGCTTCAGCAGGATCTCAGCCAGGCCGTCGACAATGGGAAGCTCGCGTCGGTCATCCTCCAGTGTGCCGCATACCCACGCGGAGCGCACCGTCACCCTTCCGGGACGGATGCGCGCAATCGTGTCTGAATCTCCCACATTGATCAGGCGCACAACTATCCCCCTGCCGTCGGACGCGCGTTTCACGTGATTCACAAGCACTCCGCTGGCATCGAGCACAAGGAGCCTGCCCTCCCCTTCATTGCCCGCGCCGAACGCGGGATGGACAATCGGAGGCTGGATCAGCTCCCGGGCCCGGGTTAAAATCTCGTTCGCCTCGAAGCTGCCGGCAGTGAGAAACGAATAGCGGAGGCGTATGACCCCCGGCTGGGAGAGGGGGAAGTTCGTGTTCCAATAGTTGTTGAGGGGCCATGCCAGGAGGAGAGGACGAGCGTCCCGTTGCACCTTGCTCAGGAGCCTGCCGAAGAAAAATCCTCCCGGCTGCACCAGTGTGGAATCCGCGCAAACGAGCGCCGCGCAACGCCCCGGGGCGTGCACCGCCAAAACGGTATCCACGCTCATCCAGCCTTTGCAGCTTCCCGGAAGCTGCTCCGCGTCCAGCTCTACGGGAACTCCCGCCGTGTCGAAGAGGCACCGCCAGCCGGCAGGGAGGTCGAGCGGGAACGTAAAATAAAGAGCCTCCGGGTCCGCCTGGTCCTGCTTGCGCAGCGTCGCCTCCAGCTCGATTGCATCCGAATCCGCACGCAGCGTGATCCTCTGGCTGAGCAGATCGAGACCCGGGCCGGTCAGCTCGCGCGCAAGAGACACCGAATCTTCGTCCCTGGATGCGGCGCAGGAGAGGAGCCGCTGCGGCCCCTGGCGTTCCGCCTTCCAGTCGGTTTTCCAGCAGGACCTGTCGAGCTTTTCCTTTTCGAGATCACGCTCGTAGATTGCATTCCTGCTCCCGTCCACGCCCGGGTCGGGCCGTTCCGTGACCATGTCGAAAAACCCCATGCCGCCGGGTGGCAGAACATCCCAGCCAAGCCTCTTGTCGCGCAGGCCGGTGACGCGGCCGGTCACGTGGTTATATGTCAGCGTATGAAAAGGCGATTCGATCCTCCCCTGTGTTCCGCTTCCTCCGTCCATGCGCAGGAGATTGGTCTGGGCAAAAGGGGTAAGCGCCGCAATGGGAACTTTTTTCCATCCAAAAGGAGGCAGGTCGACAGGCCCGAATGCGGTGCCCTTCGGTCTTCCTTCGCGCTGCTCAACCCAGGTAAACCGTTGGGCGCGAAGACGCTTCCCGGGGGAAAGCCATGCGGACGGCAAGTGAAAAATCACCGAGCGCGCCCGGGGAGCCATGTTTACCAAAAGAACATGGTCCGGGCCCAATGATTGCGCCGGGTTGCCCGCAAGGGCTTCCAGCTGGTCGACAAGGAGGTACTCGGCCAGCTCACGCGCTTCGTGGGCAAACGCGGCCTTGATCTGCGATTGGGCGCGGGACGGCGGCATGTCCGGCCGCGGGTCCCAGTATGTCCACGTATGCTCGCAATACAGCGCAAGCTGGCCCCACGCCCTTTCGCTGACCCGGCAGGTCGCGCGGTCCCGGCCAGGACCCGCGCCGTCGAGCACGTGGGTCTGCGCGCTCTGAAGCATCTCGGCGGCCTCCAGTGAAAAGCGCGCCTGCCGGCTCACGGCGGTCTCATATGCGCTGCTGCCGTTCCCGAAAGTCCAGTAGTCGGTCCAATCCCCTCGGAGCGCGGGAAGGGAATCGGACGGGATTTGCCGAATCCTGTCCAGGAGGTCCTCAGGGGTCACGTAGCGCACCGGCGGGTCCCCGACCGCATCATTCCATTCGCGGATCAGCCGGGCCACCCACGGATTCGGCGGCGAATTGTCCCACGCCTCGGGCGGGTTTGTGGTCGTGAGGTAGAGGAAGTCATGCGGGTAGGCGGTTTGTTCCAGGTGAGCAGAGTATTCCGCCAGGCCGGCTTTCATGCTGGCAATGGAATTGTCCCAGGTCCGAAGGATCTGATCGAACATCGTGTACGCGTTTCCGTTCATGACCAGGAGTCGTCGTCCCGAAGGGGCGGTCCACAAGAACACGCCCGGCCGGGGAGGCACGGCGTGGCCGTGATCCACGTTCACTCCCATGATGAGAAGCTCGATCCCTGCATCGATCAGGAGATCGGCCAGGGGCCATGGCACGCCGTTCACATCGTGCTGGATTGCCGTGGATATCCTTGCGCCCAGCTTGCGGCGCAAGGCCCGCGCGGGGCCGAGCTGCCGGCTCAGGAGCTCCGTGCTGCAGAGGGCCGTGGTATTGAATTGCATGGCAGAGATCCCGATGCGCCCCTGGGTCAGGAACGCCTGGAACCGCTTCAGGTCCTCATCAGGTGCGAGGTCCATCCAGCGTACAAGGGGCTCCGTCACCTCGCACGTCCACTTGGGCTGTGATTGCCGGGGCCAGGCGGAGGTGTCCTCCAGCAGGTCCAGGGCCTGGTCAATGAACTCACGCTGCATTTCCCAGACGATGGGCTGGCTGTGGGTGTAGCCTGCGTCGAGGTGGCTGTGATGCAGGACAAGTATCTCGCGGATCCCGGCCATTCTCCTGCCTGTGGGCCGTTACACCGGCGCGCCGAGGGCCTGGTCGATCCTCCGCAGCTCCTCAGCGCTGAAATCGACGTTGCGAAGAGCGCCGACGCAGTCATCGATCTGCCCGGGCTTGCTGGCGCCGATCAGCACGGAGGTAACCTTGCCGACTCGCAGGACCCAGGCAAGGGCCATCTGCGCCAGGCTCTGGCCCCTGGCCTTGGCAATTGCATTCAGCTTCTGCAGCCGGGAGCGCAGCTGGGGGGTGATGTCCTCCGGCGTGAGGAAGACACTTGGCCCCGCGGCGCGGGAGTCCGCGGGGATTCCCTCGAGGTACCGGTCGGTGAGAAGCCCGCGCGCCAGCGGGGAAAAAGCGATGCTGCCCACCCGCTCGGCTTCCAGGAGACCCAGCAAGCCGTCTTCCACCCACCGCTCGAGCATTGAGTACTTGGGTTGATGGATCAGGCAAGGGGTGCCCAGCCTCTTCAGGATGCTGATGGCCTCACGCGCCTCGGGGGCCTTGTAGTTGGAAATGCCCGCGTACAGCGCCTTGCCCTGGCGCACAACGTGGTCCAGGGCCGACATCGTTTCCTCCAGGGGGGTCTCGGGATCCGGCCTGTGGCTGTAGAAGATGTCCACGTAGTCCAGGCCCATGCGCTTCAGACTCTGGCCCAGGCTCGCAAGAAGATACTTTCGGGATCCCCATTCCCCGTACGGACCCGGCCACATGAGATAACCCGCCTTGGTGGAGATGATCATCTGGTCACGGAAGCCGTGGAAATCCTCCCGGAGGATCCTGCCGAAGTTCTCCTCAGCTGACCCGGGCGGGGGGCCGTAGTTATTGGCAAGGTCGAAATGGGTGATGCCGATATCGAAAGCGCGGCGCACCATTGCCCGCGCATTTTCGAAGAGCGTCTCCCCTCCGAAGTTGTGCCAGAGCCCCAGGGACACCGCGGGCAGCTTCAGGCCGCTGCCGCCGCACCGGTTGTATTCCATTGAATCGTAGCGGTCAGCCCGCGGAAGATGGTCCTCTGCCATGGATACCTCCGTTCACGCCTTGATGCCGGAGAGTATCAAACCGCCAAACAGGTATTTCTGCAACAGGAAGAACACAAGCACGGGGAAAAGCACCGAAAGAGCGGAGGCCGCCATCAGGGCGCCCCAGTCCATGAACCAGGGGGAGACCATGTGGTAGATGCCGAGGCTCAATGTGTAGCGCGCGCTGTTGTTCAGGTAGATGAGGGGGTCGAGGAAATCGTTCCAGACCCGGACGAACTCATAGACAAGCACCGTGATGAACGGAGGCTTGAGATTGGGGAGGATGATCCTGCTGAAAACCCCGACCCGCGTGCACCCGTCAATGATGGCGGACTCATCCAGCTCGTACGGGATCTGCGTGATGAACTGGCGAAAGATGAATATATAGAAGGGAAATCCGAACCACAGGGGGACGATCAGCGGCAGGTATGTGTTGATCCATCCCAGGGCGCTGAACTCCATGAATTGAGGGATGATCTTCACGTCCCACGGCACGAAAATGCTTGCAATCACCAGGAGGAACAGGGCGTTTCTCCCGCGAAAGCGCATGCGCGCAAAGCCGTATCCCACGATGGAGGAAGAGAGTGAGGCGCCGGCAAGGGCAAACACCATGATCTTCAGCGTGTTGAGAAAGTTCTTCTGTAAATGAAAGGTTCCGAACGCGCTCTGGAAGTTCGCAAGGCTGAGCCGCGCGGGGAATACGTCAGGGGGGTACTGGAAGATCGCTATGGGGCCGTTGATGGACTTGATGAAGACCCAGTACACCGGAAACAGGAAGACCACGCAGACAATGACCATGAGGACGTAGAGAAACGCGCTGCGCCCGGCGCTTCCCGTGCCGTTGACTCCCCTGCTCACAGGATGTCCCCTCTCTCGCTGGAAGAGTACACCCAGCGCCGCGAGGAGCGGAAAAGTCCCAGGGTGACGACAAGCATGATCAGGAACATGAACCATGACAGCGCCGAAGCGTAGCCCATCTTCAGAAACTTGAAGGCGTTGTTGTACTCCACGAAGGAATAGAGGTACGTTGCTTTTCCAGCCCGCCGGAGGTGATGACGAGCAGGGGCGCAAGCACCTGGAACTGGTTGATCATGATGATCACCACGTTCAGCAGGATGGTGGGGGATATCATGGGAAGCGTGATGGAAAAAAACCGCCGCCACCGGCTTGCCCCGTCCACCTCGGCGGCTTCATAGAATACCGCAGGCACTCCCTGGAGGGCCGCAAGGAACAGGATCATGGGCTGGCCCACGGCCCACAGGCCGGTCCCGATGATGGAGAAAAGAGCGAGGTTGGGATCTTCGATCCAGGGGATGGCCTTGACCCCGAAAAAAGACAGCACGTAGTTGAAGATCCCCGTCTGGGTGTTGAACATGTAGCGCCAGATCAATCCGCCCGCGGGTCCGGAGATCACCGCGGGCAGGTACACCAGGGAGCGGGCCACATTGGCGCCGCGCAGGCGCTCGGTCAGAAGCTGAGCAATGACCAGGGAGCAGACGAGCTGCAGCGGCACCTCCAGCGCGACAAAGAGCAGGGTCTTCCGAAGCCCCGACAGCGCGTCCTCCTCCAGGCTGAAGATCCTGAAATAGTTGCGCAGTCCCACGAAAGTCATGTTCTTGAAGAAGTCCCAGTTCGTGAAGCTCACCGCGAATGAGAAGAGCATCGGGCCTGCGTAGAAAGCAAGGAACCCGATGAGCCAGGGGGAGATGAAGAGGTAGCCGGAGAGCCTTTCGCGGGCCGTCGCGCCGATCTGTTTCATGGCTGATCGTTTCAAGACCGTCCGGAGGGGCGGGGCCCCTCCGGAGAGGTCATGAGCTCACTTGGTGCCCTGAAGGATCTTGTCCATCCGGGCTGCTGCGTCGTTCAGGCTGCTCTGAATGTCCGCGTTGGAAAGGAAGATCTTCTGCAAGGCCGCTTGGAACTCGCTGTCGGCTTCGAACCATTTCGGGCTGCGCACGAAAGTGGGCGCCTTCTTTGCCTGGTTGCCGATGGTGATGAACGCCTTGAGATTGGGCTCGGAATTGAACCCAAGCTCATCAGCAAGGGAGGGGATGGGCGGCAGAGCCCAGTGGGCCGCGCAGTTGATGCGCACACCGTCGGGGCTGCCCAGGAACTTGATGAGCTGCCATGCCGCCTCCTTGTGCTTTGCCCTGGCGAACATGGACCACGTCGAGCTGTGGATGATCGGAGAGAGCGCTACGCCCTTCTTCGGCACCGGCGGAGCGGCAATCCCGAAGCTCAAGCTCTTGTCCTGCAGGAAAGTCGCCAACGGCCACATGCCGTTGTCCATCATGCCGACGATCCCGGACTGGAACTCGGTCTGCCCCAGGTTCTGGTACGCGTCCGTTGTGCCAGTGGAGATGGACATGTCGAACAACCCCTTGTACCACTTCACGACTTCCGCGACGGCCGCGGAGTTGATGTAGCCTGTGGCGGTCTTGCCGTCAGCGCTGCACAGGTCCCCGCCGTTCATCCATATATATGACTGGATGGCGTACGTGTGTCCGGGAATGGCCACGTAGCCGTAGCGGGCGTCCGCCCCGGTCTTGCCGTTGGTAAGCTTCTTGACGATGTCGGTGAAATCCGCCCACGTCCAGCCCGCCTGCGGGTAGGCGACCCCGGCATCATCGAAGACCTTCTTGTTATAGTAGATAGCCCGCGGGGTGTAATCCTTGGGAAGCCCCCACACTGTCCCCTTGTACTGGCTCCAGGACTTCAGGACCGGCAGATACTGGTCCATGTTGAAATTGTCCTTGACGATGTACGGTGAGAGATTCTCCACAACGCCTGCTTCCGCGAACTGGGAGGTGTTCCACATCAGAAGACCATCAGGGGTATTTCCAGCCGCATTGGCCGTCATGACCTTGTCATCATAGCCTTCGGGAACGCTCTGCAGCTCCACCTTGATGTTGGGGAATTTCTTCTGGAACGCATCCATCTCACTCTGGGTGATCTCCAGCCCCTTGCCCGAATCCCACGTCATGTAGGAAACGGTGACAGGGGCCCCTCCACCCTCGTTCTGACCGCCCGCCCACAGCGCAGCGCCGCCGATGAGCAGTATGGCCAGGAGGATCACAAGCTGTTTCCTCATTCAGAACCTCCTTGATCGGATTGGTTTCGGGCCGGCCGGCCGCGACGCACCTTGCCGGCCCGAGTCTGGATTGTAGGCCGCTCCGGCCGCAGAGGAGAAGTTACGGAAGTCATTTTCGTACGGTACTAAAGTACTCCCGACTCTCCCAGCAGATCGACCTTGAACTCCATGGCGAGCCTCATCGCCTGGAACCTGTTCTCCACCCCAAGCTTCGAGTAGATGGTGCTCAGGTAGTTCTTCACCGTCTGCAGGCTGAGGAACGATTTCTCCGCTATCTCCTCGTTGCTGAAGCCCTTCATGACGAGCACCAGCACGTCCCTCTCCCGCGGGGTAAGATCCCGGTACCAGGCCGGGACCTGAGGCGCATCCTGGCTGCGCGGCGATCGCGTGATTCCCTCCAGCACCTGGGGAGAGACGATGCGCACACCGCTCAGTGCCGCCCGGACCGACGCAAGGAGCTCCTCGGAGGAAATGTCCTTGAGCAGATAACCGACCGCTCCCTTTTCCAGGGCAGCCTTGACGTAGTCGTCATAGCCGAAGGTGGTCAGCATGAGGATCTTCACGTCCGGGTACTTCTGGTGGATCAGCCCGGTTGCCTCGATGCCGTCCATGACGGGCATGTGGATGTCCATGAGGATGACGTCGGGGACATCCTGCAGAAGATTGGCAAGCGCCTCCTGGCCGTTCCACGCAATGGCGATGCTCTGAAGGTCTTTCTCTTCCGAGAGGAGGACTTTTTTCAGGCTGTCGGCAAAGAGCTTCTGATCGTCGACAATGGGAATTTTCACACCGGATCGCTCCCGGGAAGAAGAGACCTGGGGAACGTCAGGTGAACGTTGTAACCGCGCGCGTTGCTGCTGAACGTGACTCTTCCTCCCACCGCGACGACCCGGCTTTCCATGCTCTCCTGCCCGATTCCCTTTTGCCCTTCCGCGCCCCGGCCCGTGATCCCGCTGCTTTCCGCGGGCCCCTGTGCGCCAGTTCCGTTGTCCTGGATGTCGACCGACAGGCTGGCGTCGCTCACCCAGAAGTGGATCTGGATCTCGGTGGCATTCCCGTGGCGAAACGAATTGACCAGCGACTCCTGGATCACGCGGTAGAGGATCTGGTCCAGCGTCGAGCCCAGCTCCCAGGGGAGGTTGCCCCACTCCACGCGAATCTGCATCTTGGTGGAAAAACTGAACGTGTCCACGAGGTTCTTGACGGCCTGGATTCCCGACAGCTCCTGTTCGCGGATCGAGCGAAGCTGGTAAAGGATGGCCCGTGTCTCGTTCAAGCCTTTCTGCGCCTGCTCTTTCACCCAGGAGTGAAGCTCCCGCGTCTCCCCTTCGCTGGCCGAAGGATGCTTCAACGAGGCGTCCATCATCGCGTAGATGTTGGTGAACGCCTGCCCGACGATGTCGTGAAGCTCCAGGGTGATGCGCGTCCTCTCGTGCTCCGTGGATTCGCGCTGGACCCGTGCCGCGTACTCCAGGTAGTCCCTGCTGGAGCTCATGAGCTTGCTGATGGCTTCGTCGAGGGATGTCGTCTTTCTCCGTGATTCCGCAAGGAGGTCCGAGGTGCGGCGCAGGAACACGAGGAGGCCGGCGAACGAAACGCCGATCAGGAAGAACGTGGACCAATCCAGGAGCTGCGGCGCCGGCATGGCGCGCGAGAAAGCGCTCACCGGCGCCAGGAACGTCGTCGTTATCCCCATCACGATGGCGGAGAGCGCGACGTTGGCCGGGAATGAAAAGCGGTAGTTCAGATCCAGGAGCAGGGCGAACATCAGCATGTAGCGGATGTCGAGGAACCCGCCGAAGGGAAATCCCAGCACGACGAAGATGATGATTCGAATGACCGAAACCGTGATGCGAGCCCGCGGGGAGGAGAAGGCGTGGATGACGGGGATGAGCAGGAACGATACAAGGAGCAGCAGATTGTAATCCCGGGTCCATTCCGCCGGAAGACCGTAGACGCCGGGGTGCAGGGTGAACTGGAGAAACGCCAGCACGTGCAGGACGGCGGAGATGGAGGGGACCAGGACTTTCCCGGCCGCGGCGTCTTTCATGGCGCCAGGCGAAGAACCATGGTCTGGTGCGGCTGCACCTTCACGGAGAACCCGGGCGAGTAGTCGGCAATGTCCTGCCTTTTCCACAGGTCGCGGACCACTCCACGAAACGAATCCAGGACCCCGGCGTCAGCGGGGGGCAACGGAATATCGGCAACCGTGGTGCCCCGGTTGAGAAGGGCGTATGCCCTGGATCCGTCTGCCAGCGGCTTTTTCCAGATCTCCCGCGAACCTGCCTGGCGCGCGCGCGCGGCCTGTCGCCCCAGCGGATCCTGGTTGACGGCTACCAGCTCGGGATTGGCCAGGATCTCCCGAGTATTTGCATCCATGGATCGGATGTCTGCTCCGGGAATGCTTCCCTTGCCTGAGAGCCCGACAACAAGCATGTCCAGATCATTCCAGCCCCCCGGACCCGCATGCTCGGCAAGCGGGACAGCCAGCTCGATGGCGCTGTCGATCCCGAAACCTGTCCAGCTGTTCTTCTGGACCCAGATATCCGTCCAGCTGTCCAGCACGTCCGGAGTGACTCTCCAGGAATGAGCGCCCGCCCGGCGGGCCCAGAGGTGGGGGTTTCTGCCCCCCCATTCGCAGACGCTGAACAGTATCTCCCGCCCCGTTTTTCGCAGGGCTTCCCCCATGCGGGTGTAGCGCTCAATTGCCGCCAGCTGCTCCGCGGGGGCGTGGCAGTAATCGTACTTGAGGAGATCCACGCCCCAGGAAGCCCAGAGGGCCGCATCCTGGTCCTCGAAGCCGAAGCTCCCCGGATGGCCGGCGCACGTCAGCTCCGCCGCATCGGAGTAGATTCCGAGCTTCATGCCGAGCCCGTGGACGTAGTCCACAAGGGGCTTGATGCCGCCGGGGAAGCGCTGCGGATCCGGGACGAGCTCCCCGCTTTTCCCGCGCCGGGGGAGGGACCGGCAATCATCGATGACGACGTAGCGGTACCCCAGGTCGCGAAGCCCCGACGAGGCAAGGGCATCCGCGGTCTGGCGAACAACGTCCTGGCTCACCCGGCTGCCGAAGCCGTTCCAGGAGTTCCATCCCATTGGCGGAGTTGCGGCAAGCCCTGAGCCCGAGGCCATGATTCCCCTCCTTGCGATGGGGAATCATAGTCGGAGAATTTCGGGACGTCCAGCAGCTAGTCCACGCCCCTGATCTCGATACGGCGGTCCCTGGTCTCGAAGATCCCGAGAGCGGAGAAAGAGACATCCTGCCAGCGCAGGGATTTGCGGTATTCCACCGTGACCTGGCCCTGCCCTATGCGGGCCTGCTCCAGGATCTTGATCACGGGAGTGAGGGTGGATGAGCTCATGTAAGCAAGGTCGCGGAAATCCATCACGATCCGCTTGCCGGCGTTCCGGGCATCGGCAAGCGTCTCCGCAAGGATGGGCATCACGAAATCAGTGGGGTCCCGCAGCATGCTCTTGCCCAGGAACCGCACGGTCACGCAGGTCCCGTCATCCTCGACAATGACGTGCAGATGCTCGTTCGTGTAGGATTTCTGCATCACCGTCCCTGCCCTACTTGCTCAGCTCGAAGCTATACCCGCGTCCGCGATGGCTTCGGATGATCCGGGGGGCGCGCGTGTCGTCTCCAAGCTTCACGCGCAGGCGCCGCACGCACATCTTGATGGTGGAAGGCTCCACGAACGTGACGCCCCAGACCTTGGAGGCCAGCATCTCCGGGGGGATGATCCTTCCCTCGTTGCGCGCCAGGAAGATCAGGAGCTTCCACTCCGTGGCGCTCAGCTCGGTCTCCTGGCCGTCCACGAACGCGCGGCCGGACCCCATGTCGATGGTGAGGTTCCTTCCCTTGACGACGCCGGAGTCCTGCCAGAGGGACGGCATATGGCTGCGGCGGAGGACTGCCCGCATGCGGGCCAGAAGCTCGGTATGGGAGAAAGGCTTTGCAATGAAGTCATCCGCGCCCATCTCCAGGCCCTTCACGCGGCTCATCTCGTCCCCTTTGACGCTCACAATGATCACGGGCACGTCGGACCAGGTCCGTATGTCCTTCAGCACATCGAGGCCGCTGCCGTCCGCCAGCACGAGGTCAAGGATCACGACATCGGGGAGCTCGGCCTGAATGAGGCGCAGCCCCTCCTTCCCCCGGGGGGTCGATTGGATGCTGCATTCCGGCCACCGGATGGCGATGCACAGCTTGATGCTCTCGACTATTTCTTCAGTGTCCTCAACTATCACTACCTTCATGACCTACCTCTTTGACAAGCGCCCTCCTGGACAGCGGAAGCTCCACTGTGAAACAGCTCCCTTTCCCCGCATCCGTGGTGACAATGATTTTCCCGCCATGCTGCTCCACCAGCTCGCGGCAGAGAGCAAGGCCGATCCCCATGCCGGAAACGTCGTTTGACTTCCCCCCCTTGGGGAAGTTGGGCTGGAACATCTTCGCCCTTGCGTCAGGATCGATGCCCGGCCCGTAGTCCTGCACTTCGATGGCCATCCAGGCGCCGCGCAAGAACGCCCGCAGATCGAGATAGCGGCCCTCGGCGGCATACTTCAGGGCGTTGTTGACGAGGTTGCTCACTATCTGATCAAGGCGATTGGGATCCGCGCTGACTTTCGGCAGCCCCCCGGCAATGTCCAGCCGCACCTCCACTCCCGCCCGCTTTGCCAGGGGCTCCAGGCGGCTGGCAATTCCCCTGACGAGCGTCCCCACTTCAACCATGACCGGTTTCAGGCTCAGGATCCCCGCCCGGTAGCTCACCAGGTCCTGAAGATCGTCCGTGCGGCTCTTGAGGATTCCCGCGCTCTTGACCGCGTTGTTGATGAGCCTCTGCTCGTTGGAGTCCGCGCCCGCGGCCAGGATCTCCTGGAGCATGCCGAGGGAGGTGACAATGCTGGTGAGCGGGGTGCGCAGCTCGTGGCACACCACCAGGTCGAACTGCGTCATCCGCATGATGGTCTGGGAAGCGTCCTGGAAACCGCGATGCGCCATCTCGAAAGAAGACAGCGCCTCGCAGAGGAACAGCGCCGATGAGGAGATGCTCTCCTTCGTGTCCTCGGGTCCCCGGGAGGCAAGCTGCTCTGCAAGCACCGCGTGGTGGATCATGATCATGTCCAGCACGCCGAGCTTCTCGGACATGGCAAGCCGGCCCAGGCGCGCAGCCTCGCTCAAGAGCACCTCCGATCGGTGCCGGAGATAATCTGCAAGCCCGCGCTGGTACTCCGCCGCCACACCGGTCTTCAGGCCCCTCATGGCGCCCCCAGATAGCGGACCACGAGCACCAGCGCATCATCGTTGGGAAGCCCGTAGCGCTCCAGGATGAGGTCAGCCAGCAGCTGGGGCGCCTGATCCAGGGAATGCTCTTTCATGAACTCGTGGGCAATCCCGTCCGTGGCAATCACGAATGTGTCCCCTTTTTCAACGGTGAACGCCGATGGCTGAAGACGCGGGAGGCGCTGGCCGACAATTCCGCTGCGCAGAAGGGTGAAAGCCCTTCCCGAGCTGTTCTGGGTGCTGTTCATGTGCGTCAGCATCCCCTGAACATTACCGACCCCGATCCAGCTGGCCTTGTTTGCGACGCTGTTGATGGAGACGATCGTCATGACCACTCCGCGGCTGTGCTGGAGCTTCTCATGACATTCCTCTACAAGCCGCACGACATCCGCGGAGGATGAGTCTCTGATCACGTCCGCGGCCAGCTCGGCCGCGCGCGCGGCCTCCGGCCCGTGGCCAAGGCCGTCGATGACGGCAAAGATGACCCCTCCGGGATGCGCACGGAGCACCGACCTGTCACCCGTGGCCGTCTCCCCTGGCAGCGTGCGGGCAGCTGCGCCGCTTTCCACGGGTGACCGATCCCGCTTTTCCTGTTGAACGAGCATGGGACCCTCTCCGAGCCATTTTTTCACTTTTACGATGGTTCCTTTTTTCTCCTCGGAGAGTATCTCGAACTCGTCCATGAGCCTCCGGGTCCCGGGCAGTCCCAGCCCCAGCCCCCCGGAGGTGCTGAAGCCATCCATGAGCGCCTTGTTCACGTCCGGGATCCCCGGCCCCTGGTCCTGCGCCGTGATCAAGAGGCCATCACGGCCGCTCTCGCTGACGATGCTGAGGGAAATCTCCCCGCGGCCGGCGTACAACAGGATGTTGCGGGCAAGCTCCGACACGGCGGTCACGATACGCACCATATCGGTTGTCGGGAATCCCAGCTGAAGCGCTGCTGCGCGGACCTGGGAGCGCGCGGACAGGATGTCCTCATCTGAGGTGATTGCGAAACGCAGGGTGTCGGAAGAGGCCTCACGCTCCACCTTTTCCGTCCTTCTGACCGGCTTCTGGCCTGCGGGGGCCGGTCCTGCCGTCCAGATAGATCAGCCCTTCCTCCAGGTCCAGGGCCGTGGCGATGCCGCTGAGTGACAACCCGAGCTCCACCATGGTGAAGGCCACCTCGGGCTGCATGCCCACGATGACCGTCTCCGCGCCCCGCAGGCGGATCATGTGCGCGGTATCCCGCAGGGTGCGCGTGGCGAAGGAGTCCATGATGTCCAGGGCGGTCAGGTCGATGATCACGCCCCGGGAGCGAAGCTTCCCCACCTGGGCAACGAGGCGGTCGCGAAGCTGCGCAAGGTCCGAGTCCGAGAGGGCTGATTGGATGGAGGCAATCAGGTAGTTCCCCTGCTTGAGGATCGGGACCTCCACGTCGCCCTCCTTTTAGTTTTCAGCCGGCTGTTCGACAGATACGGGAGCCACGCGATAACCCAGGATGTGCTCGGCTTCCTCGATTCCTCCCTGAAGGTCTCCGACCGTGTTCATCTTGCTCAGGTCGACACCGATGTTGACCAGGGTCTGCGCGATGTCGGGGGAAAGACCGGTGACGATGGAGGTCGCCCCCAGAAGCCGGGAGGCCTCCACCGTCTGCACAAGGTGGTTGGCGACGTTGGAGTCCATTACGGGGACTCCCGTGATGTCGATGACAACCACTCGGGCCCGGTTTTGACGGATGGCCCGCAGGAGCTGTTCCGTGAGCTGTCGGGCGCGCTGCGGATCGATGAGACCGATGATGGGCAGGATCAGGAGCCGCTCGCGGACCTGGAGCACAGGAGTGGACAGCTCCCGGATAGCCTCCTGCTGCTCGCGGATGACGCGCTCCCGTTCCTGCACAAAGCCGACGGCTACCGTTATGGCTATCCTGTTGGCCGCGGGTTCGTACGCGTCGAGGATCTGGTTCAGCTTGTCAAGGTCGCTGTGATACTTGGTGAAAAGAGCGCGCGCCAGCACGTCGCGAAGGAGAAGGACGATCCCGACGACTTCGTGCGTTTCGACCCCCCGGGGGATGATGCGCTCGGAGAGGTTCTGCGCGTAGGTTTGCAGTGCTTCAAAGGCCCCTGCTTCCAGGGCCTCCACGTACTGGTCGAAGATCGAGGTTGCCTCCGCGTAGATCTCTTCGCGGCTCATGGCGGTCAAAAGGCGCGCGGCCGTGATCCGCCGCAGCCATTCCTCGCGAAGCTGCGCGCGCTGGTCTCGCAGGTGAGCAACCAGCTCACGGAGCAGGCGCGTGGTCTGCTCGTCTCGCGGGGCCGCGGAGGGAAGCTCAACAGGCTTCGTTCTCAGCTTTTCTCCCGAGGTCAGCGCCCCGGCTCTTGCCCTTGTGCCGGGATCCCTGTCACTCATCGTTGCCTCCTTCGGAGAGCTTTCCATATCTCCCCGTTGGTGTGATGGTACGGTGACTCAGAAACAACTGCCGTCACCACGGTCACGCAATGGTCACAACCGGGTTACAAAATCGCCACAGTCAAAAGTATGTCCCGCGTTCCATGAAGGCAAACCGCCTGAGTCCTTGCCAAAACCGCCTTTCGTGGCAGAATCAGGCATGCAAAGGAACATGCTGGGAGCATACGGGCCGTGGATGGCGGCTCGACTGGGAGAAGGACCGGGCAAGCTCTCATTCCGGGACCCACGGTTGTCTGATGTCGATGAATGGAGGCAGAGCGCGCGTTCGGCCCTGGCGGAGCTTCTGCACGGCCCCGGAGACCTGAGCGCCGAAGACGTGCAGATGCACAGGCGCTCTACGGTTGATGGCCTTGAAATCGAGGAGCTGTCCTGGCAACTCCCATACGGGCCCAGAACGCACGCGCTCCTCTTGAAGCCTGCTGGCTCGCGCGAAAAGCTCCCCGGGATCCTTGCCCTCCACGATCATGCCGGCAACAAGTACTTCGGTAAACGCAAGATCGTCAGCGTCGATTCCCCCCTCCTCCCAGGCATCGAGGCACACCAGCAACGTTATTACGGAGGGGTGGGCTGGGCCAACCAGATAGCGCGCAGGGGCTTTGTGGTCCTTGTGCACGACGTGTTCCCGTTCGAAAGCCGCAAGATCCTGGCCTCGGATTTGCCGAGCCACGTTGTGAGTCGCCTGATGAGCCCGCCGGACGAGATCCGGGAGCTGATCCCCCGGGATCTCCTGGAAGACAGCGCCGCGGCGCAGATGGAAGTGTTCGTCGGGGAGTCAGAGGAGCAGGTGGCGGCTTATAATGCCTTCGCCGCACAGCATGAAAGCGTCATTGCCAAGTCGCTTTTCTGCGCAGGGCTCACCTGGCCCGGCCTCACACTTGCGGAGGACCGCGCGGCGCTGGACTACCTGGCATCGCGGCCGGATGTGAACACCGATAGACTGGGCTGCGGGGGATTATCCGGCGGCGGGCTTCGAACCGCTTTTCTCGCCGGCTTTGACCGGCGCATCCGGGCTGCCGTATGCGCCGGCTTCATGAGCACCTGGCGGGACTTCCTCCTCAACACGAGCTACGCCCATACCTGGATGATCTATGTTCCGGGTCTGCCCGCGCTTCTGGATTTCCCGGAGGTTCTGGCTCTGAGGGTTCCGCTGCCCACTCTCGTGATGACGACCACGGAGGACCCCCTTTTCACGCCCGAAGAGGTGAGGCGCGCGGAGCGGATCCTCCGCGAGATCTTTCGGAAGGCGGGAGCCTCCGAGCGCCTTTCCGTGAGCATCCACGCTGGGCCGCACAAGTTCGACGTGCCAATGCAGGCAGAGGCTTTCGACTGGATCGAGAAGTGGCTTACCTAGGCGCGGTACAGATCCATGTGCGCCATCACGATTCTCTCCATCGATTTGAAGCCGGCTGATTCTGCCAGCTCCAGAACGCGCTGGGGGGCCAGCCTATGCGCCAGCGGAGGCCCTTTCTCCTCTTCCTTGTACGGCCATTCCAGGATGACTACCCTCCCGCGCGCCACACGCCGGGCTTCCACAAGCGCCTTGACCGGATCATCCGTCTCATGCAGAACGTGGCCAAGGAAGACCAGGTCGAAAGAGCCGTCCCCGAACGGAAGGCTCTCCGCGACGGCCACCTGAAACGTCGCATCGGGAACAAATTTCCGCGCAATTGCCAGGAGGTCGGGATTCGGATCGATGCCCGTCACACGAAGGGATTCCTGCGCGAATGCCTCCGCAAAAACCCCTGTCCCCGTGCCGACGTCCAGGACGCTGGAAAGTGCCAACCCGTCCCTGCAGAGCCGCACGACGTTCCCCGTTTCCAGGAGCGCCACCCGCTCAGGGGCGCGAAGCCGCTCGGCGCCTCCGTGGAAGCGGCGCTCGTGAGAATCGGGACCGTCGTCTTTCACTCGCTTGCCTCCCGTGGTTACACAAATGCGAATATATCGTATAACAGGGACGTCATGGCATCGAATACGACACTCGAGTTTACCATAGATGGTCGGCTTCTTTTTTCGAGCTCAGGCAAGTGGCTCCATCCTCTCTTCGAGCTGGAACGCTTCCTGAGCGCTCAAGCCGGGCTGGACCCTTCCAGCGCGCATGTCCGCGACAAGATCATTGGCCGCGGCTCGGCGTTCCTCATCGTCAGGATGGGAATCCGCAAGGTTCACGCGGGAGTGCTCAGTCGGCTGGGAAAGGACGTGCTTGATCGCGCGGGGGCGGCATGCACATGGGACCAGCTTGTGGACACCATCCAGTGCCGCACGGAAGGCCTGCTCCGCGACACCACGGATCCGCATGAGGCATACCGGCTCCTGGCCGATCTGGCCGCCGCGGATGGCCCCTCCGCGGCAACCGGGGAGAAGGCAGCTTCCCCTTCAGCGCCGCCGGGAGCTTCCGGCTTTTAAAGTGGCCGCGCGCGTGCCGCGCGGCTTGGCCTTGGACGACGCGGAAGCGCTGGGCCTGGCAAGCGCAGTTGGATGCCGGGGCTGATAAAGACCCAGCTCACCTCCGCCTGGCAGTGCGATTGCGCAGACCCTTCCCCAGCTCTCTTCGCTGACGGCCCGGGAGAACTTCACACCTTTCTCCCTCAGCTCCCCTATCGTCCTTTCAATGTCCTGACACATCAGGTACAGGTCGAGCCGGGGTGCGCCGTCGGTCGGATGAACCGCTATTTCAGCGGGTGGAAGCGCAAAAATCATCCATCCGCCGCCTGCGTCGACCTTGTTGCTGTCCAGGATTTTTTCCAGAAGTGCCCGCGCCTCGCCCGGCGCCCGGGAGTACACGATTGCATGTGCGCCGAAGATCATGGATGCGCCTCCTCACATGAAAGATACCACTCCGTGAACTGAAAACCTCCTCACTGACCATCCGGATACAACATCCGGGAGAGTTTCGCAACCGTGAAATGGTTGCGCAGGTAATGGGCATTCCCGGCGGCCTGGCCGCGATCCGAGTCGGACAGCCCCAGCTGGCCCATGCTGATGGGACCTCCCACGCGCCGGAGGAGCCCGGCAATCTCTTCGGGACCCGGCACCATTCGCGCCGTCTCCTGGATGTCGCTCCAGCGATCCAGGATTTTCTCCTTCAACAACTCCCAGGCCTCGTCACTCATGCGGATGAAGCCGGCCTGGGTTCCTGCCACCTCCTCCGCGGCGGGGCCGTACGCTGCCCGAATGCGCCGCATCTCCTCCTCCGCGTCCGGCCGCCGGGACTTTTTCAGCAGCTCGGAAGCCGCGCTCCTGGACAGGCTCCGGATGCCCTGGTAGAGCTCGGCGACAAAGATCGTGGCCACTCCGACTTTCGCCCCGTGCAGGATGGCCGGCTTTCCCTCCCGGAGAAGCTTCATCTCCCAGAAGTGCGAATAGTGGTGCTCGGCCCCGGAGGCCGGCAGGGAGCTTCCGAAATCCAGCATGCAGAACCCGGATTCAAGCAACGCCTCCAGGAGCCGGCGCACGCCGCGCTGGGACGCGGATTGGATCTCCGCGGCTTCCTCCGTGCAGGCTTTGACGGCAGACAGGCACCGGTCCGCAATCTCCTGGTCGAAAGGCAGGTCCCACAGCAGGGAGCTCAGCCTCCAGTCAGCCACGGAAGTATGCTTGCCCAGCATGTCGCCGAAGCCAGCCGCAATCATGCCGCGCGGCGCGGCGGACAGCACCGCCAGGTCGGCGAAAATCGCCAGCGGTGGAAGCGCCGGGGCCGTGGTCTTGATTCCACGGACAATGAGGGGGAGCCCGGGGAAGTGAAGCCGTCCACGGAAGGAGCGGTGGGCATGGCGATGAAAGGAACGCCGACCCTGCTGCTGACGAATCGGGTGATATCGGTGATCGTGCCTGATCCGACCGCCACGAGGGACTGGTCTTTCCGATCAAAAGACAAGAGCACGTGGAGGATGGAATGCGCGTCCGCCGCGACCTCTTCGCCGGAAAGGATCACTGACCTGGCTTCACGGCCGCTTCCCCTGAGGGCTTCTTCCACGGTCCTGCCGAGCACCGGGTAGGTGTTCGCGTCAGCGACTATCAGCAGCCGGCGGAACCCTGCCTGTTCGCAGAACGTGAGCAGGTCTGGTACGACCCCCGCGCCAATTGCGACGCGCGGCCTGTTCATGGCTCCAGGATGACCTTCATGAGATCCGGCTCCTGCCGGTAGAGCCTGTCGAACCACGCCGCCCCCTCCGACAGCGGGGCGCGGGCGCTGATGAACGAATCCACGTTCACCCGTCCGCGCGCAATCAGGTCCAGGCACGCGGGGTATTCTCCCTGCGAGGCGCAGGAGCCCAGGAGGGAGACCTGGCGTGTGACCACCGACTGGAGCGCAAGGTCGATCTTCGGCGAAAGGTTGCCCACCAGGACCACCCTGCCGCCCATGCGGACCGCTTCCAGGGCCCTGCCGACGGCCGCCGTGATGCCGACCGCCTCGAAGGCCATGTCGGCCCCTCGGCCTTCCGTCCGCTCCAGCACCTGCTTGATCGAGTCTGCCGATTTCGAATCCAGGCCAATGTCCGCGCCAAGCTCGCGCGCGCGGCGCAGCTTGCGTTCATCCACGTCAAGGGCGATGATGGTGGAGCACCCGGAAGCGCGCAGCACCTGGATCAGGAGGAGCCCGATCATGCCCGCCCCGACAACGACGGCGGATTCGCCGACCTCCGGCCGGGCAAGGCGCACGGCGTGGAAACCCACCGACAAAGGCTCGGTCATTGCCGCCTGGTGGAAGGCGACCTTCGGCGGGATCCGGTACAGGATGTGGCTCGGAACCGCGACCATCTGGGCAAAAGCGCCGTCCCTGCGGTAGTCGGCGCAGGAGACGCCCAGCACGCGCCGGCGCTCGCAGAGGTTGATCTCCCCGCGTCGGCAGCGCCAGCACTCCCCGCAGGAAATGGTTGAATCGAATGTGACCCTGTCCCCGACGCGCCATCCCTGCACCCGCGCGCCCACCTGCGTGATCACTCCGGCTGCCTCATGGCCCATGATGACCGGGGGCAGCCGCCTGCCCGTGGAGCCGTCCATGCCATGCACGTCGCTCCCGCAGATCCCGCATGCCTTGACCTGCACCATGACCTCGTTGTCTTCGGTCTGCGGGTCAGGCGAGTCTCCGTAGACGAACTTGCCGTATTCCTTGAGCGTGAGCGCTTTCATCATGGCCTCCCGTGGTACCGTGATAATAGTACACTATAATGCCATGGGGAATATCGCGTGAGCATGGAATCCGTCGACGTGCTTGTGATCGGCGCGGGGGTGATAGGGCTTGCAGTTGCCGAACGCCTTGCCGGCCCGAAGAGGGAGGTCCTGGTCTGCGAGCAGCATGACGGGTTCGGTCGTGAGACCTCTTCCCGCAACAGCGAGGTGATCCACTGCGGCATGTACTACGCTGAAGACCTCCTGAAGACGAGGCTGTGCGTCCGAGGCAATCCTCTCCTCTATGAGCTGTGCGCCAGGCACGGGATCCCGCACCGCAAGACGGGAAAGATCGTCGTGGCAACGAACGAAACGGAATCGGAGAAGCTTCAGCAGATCCTGGATCAGGGAAAGAGAAACGGCGTCCCGGGCCTCAAGCTCATGACGGCCGGGGAAATCAAGGACATGGAGCCCGATGTGAGCGGGCGCCTGGGGCTGCACAGCAGTGAAAGCGGGATCGTCGACAGCCACCGGTTGATGGAGCACCTGGAGCGCTCGGCGGTCTCCAAGGGCGCGACCATGGCGTACGGCTGCGAGGTGACGGGCATCCACCGGGAGCAATCCGGCTGGCGGGCGGAGATCAGGCAGGCGGACGGGGAAGCCGTCATGCTTGGCGCCGCGTGCGTGATCAATTCCGCGGGTTTGAGCGCTGACAGGATAGCCGGGATGGCGGGAATAGATATCGAACGGGCGGGTTATCGAATCCACCCCTGCAAGGGCCAATACTTTCGGATTGCGGACAGGCACCGGGGCAGGATCCGCCGGCTTGTCTACCCAACTCCGTCCCCCGTTCACCTGGGGGCGCACGTGGTCCTGGGACTCGACAACAGCATGAAGATCGGACCTGATTCCAATTACGTGGACAAGATCGATTATGCGGTCGACGCCGGCCGGCAGCGCGAGTTCTTTGAAAAGGCCGGGCGGTTCCTCACTTTTCTCTCCTATGACGATCTTTCACCCGACATGTCGGGCATCCGGCCCAAGCTGTACCGGCGGGGAGAGCCTTTTCGGGACTTCGTGATACGGAATGAAGGGGATCGAGGGCTTGCGGGCCTGATAGACCTCATTGGCATGGAGTCTCCAGGACTGACTTCCTGTCTCACCATCGCCGAGAAGGTGGAAAGCTTACTCTAGGGCTGTTTCAGGAACCTCTTCTCATACTCGGAGATGCGCTGGACTTTTTCCGTGGAGCCGCCGCCCTGGAACTCCGACTTCAGCCAGGCATCGATCACGGTCTTGGCCAGCTCGGGACCGATGACCCGGGCGCCCATGGTGATGATCTGGGCGTCGTTGCTCTTGCGGGCTCGTTCAGCGGAATACGTGTCATGGCAGGTGGCCGCCCTGACGCCGGGCACCTTGTTGGCGGTGATCGCCATTCCAAGACCCGTCCCGCACATGAGGATGCCACGCGCGTGCTTCCCCTCCGCAATTGCCACGGCCACCGCGAACGCGATGTCAGGGTACAATGAAGGACGCGTGTCGAAGACGCCATAGTCCGTCACCTCGATGTGCTTTTCCTCGAGGTGTTTCTTGATGATTTCCTTCAGCTCGTACGCGGCGTCATCCGCGCCCAGCGCTATTGTCATGCGTGCTCTCCTGGTTTTCCCCACAGCTCGATGATGGCGGGCTGCGAATACGGTCCTTTTCCTGCCGCCTGCCCCGCGACAAAGACCTCATGGGCCGCGGCCGTCATGGGAACGGGGACATGGCTGTCTGCGGCAAGGGAACGGGCGTAGCTCAAGTCTTTCTGCATCATGTTGACGGTACCCCCGGGCGTGTAGTCCCGGGCGATCATCGCCGACGCGCTGACATCCAGCACCTTCGAGCCGGCCCACCCCTCGCGGATGGCATTGTACAGCGATCCCGTGTCCACGCCGTTCTCCCCCGCAAGGGCGAATCCCTCTGCAATCACGGCAAAAGCCGAGGCCACGATCATGTTATTGACCAGCTTTGCCACGTTGCCGGCGCCTGCCTCACCCACGCGGACCGCTGTTTTCCCCACGGCGGAAAGAATGGGGAGACATCTTTCGAAAGTCGCCGTGCTCGCGCCCACCATGATGGCGAGCGTGGCCGATTTTGCGCCCCCTTCCCCCCGCTGACCGGCGCGTCGGCAAACTGAAGGCCTGACTCTGCAAACCGGGCGGCAATGCGCCGCGACACCGCCGGCAGGCTGGTGCTGAAATCGATCACAAGAGACCCCTGCCTCAAGCCGTGGACCAGCCCCTTGTCCCCGATAGCCACCTCTTCGACTATCTTCGCGTCCGGAAGGGAAAGGCAGACCACGGTGCAGTGCCGGGCAAGCTCGAGGAGGGTCCCGGCGCGCGTCACCCCTGCCAGCCCCTGGAACCGCGTCTCGTTCACGTCGTAGCCCGTGACGGGGTATCGCCGGGCAAGGTTCCCCGCCATCGCGCGACCCATCACCCCAAGACCCACGAAACCTGCTTCTTCTGTCATGTCTCTTCTATCATATACAGGGAATCCTCGGCGCGCCACCTCCCCCTTGCACGGCCGCGCCCGTTCCGTGCACGATTCCCCCATGCAGCTCACAAAACGTGTCCTGACGCAGTTGAAAGCGCCCTACCCGCTTGGCCTGCTCATGCAGGACGGCAAGCAGTACGTTGTCGGATCCACCGAGGATCATGGCCCCATCGTGATGGCGGCCCCGCCATACAAGCAGGCGGTCGAAATGGTTCCCGGCCCCGGGGGATGCATGGCGCTGGTTACGGACGCCGAGCAACCCGGGGAGCTGTATGCAATCATGGGATGCTTCCCCGGGTACAAGTTCCAGACAGGCGCCATCTATCGAATCCGCCGGGAAGCGGGGCAATGGGTTTCCACAAAGCTCGTCGATCTGCCCTTTGCGCACAGGATAGACTTCGTCACCCGCGGAGGGAGCCGCTACCTGATGGCTGCATCACTGGCGGCATTCAAGAAGGATCCCGCCGACTGGTCGCAGCCGGGATGCCTTTATGCCTGCCGGGTCCCGAAGCATTCCGGGGAAAAATGGGTGCTTGCGCCGGTGCTGGAAGGCATCCACCGAAACCATGGGCTCCTGGTTGCCCGGCTTTCGGGGCGGAAATCCCTCCTTGTGTCGGGAACCGAGGGGCTGTTCGCCGCTGACCTGGAGCAGACGGGAACCTCCTGGGTCTTCGATCCCGTGCTGAAGGATGAAGTCAGCGAGGTCGTCGTGTACGACGTCGACGGTGATGGACAGGACGAGCTTGTCACCATCGAGCCCTTTCACGGGAACTTTCTGCGCGTCTACAGGCGCGTCTCCGGCAGGTATGAGAAGGCGTGGGAGGGGGAGCTCGCTTTCGGTCATGGCCTGATGGCGGGAAAGCTGGCTGGCGCGCCCGGGATCCTGGTCAGCAACCGGGCCGGTTCACAAGACCTGGTCCTGTTCCAGTTCGCACCGACCAAAGGACGCGGACTGTCGGAGCCGGTCCGAACGGTTGTTGACGCGGGGGCTGGCGCCGCAAACATGCTCATCCTGGGCAGCGCAGGCGCTGACCTCATACTGGCTACGAACCAGACCGCGGGGGAGATTGCCGTTTACTCGGCAACGCCCTGAGCGCCCCCACGGAAATGCCTCCGTCCACCAGGAGGAGCTGCCCCGTCACGTAGCGGCTTTCTTCCGAAGCAAGGAAGACCACCGCCCCGTCCAGGTCCGACGGCGAGCCTGGACGTCCCAGGGGGATCCGCTCCGACAGGTACTCCACCCAGCCCGTGTCTTCGTACATCACGGCGTTCTGCGCTGTCTTGAACCAGCCCGGCGCCAGGCAGTTCACCGTTATCCCGAACTCACCCCAGTCATGGGCCAGGCTCATGGTCAGCTGCCTGATGCCTCCGCGGCTTGCGCCGTACGGAGCCAGGCCGGCATATCCTGCAACGGAGGTCTCCGAGCCGATGTTGATGATGCGGCCATAGCGCGCTTCGATCATGGACCGGGCAATGGCCTGGGCCACGAAGAAGGACCCCCGCAGGTTGGTGTCCAGGATGAGGTTCCAGTCGTCCCATGTCACTTCCAGGGCCCGCTTTCGCACGTTGCACCCGGCGTTGTTGACCAGGATGTCGATCTTGCCGAACGCCTGCTTTGCCGAGGCGGCCATGCGCTGGATGCTGTCGTAGTCCCGCACGTCGAGCTCCAGGGGCACCGCGGCGCGCCCCAGAGCCTCGATCTCCTTTTGAAAATCCGCCAGCGCCGAGGAATGCCTGCTGGTGATGATCAGGTCCGCCCCCGCTCGCGCAAGTGCACGGCCGAAATACTGGCCAAGGCCCCGGCTGGCGCCTGTCACCAGCGCGATTCTGCCCGAAAGGTCGAACTGTGTGGCTTTCATGGAATCTGAGTATGCAGCGCCTCGGCCCGGCCATCAAGCTCAGAAAGCGACGGCCAGAGCCAGGGCCGCGAAAATGGCAAGGGGATAGAAGCAGGCCTTGTTGAAGAAAGCCTGCGCCGATTCCCGGCTGAGCTCGCGTTGCCACCTCAGGGATGGGAAGACCAGGAGCCAGGCCGCAGCTCCCAGTGAGCCCAGCTCATACACGGGCCAGTTGGCAAAAGGGGAGACCAGGGGGAAAAGAGCGGCGCAGAGCACGACCGTCGCCATGGCCGCGAAAGAGATCCTGGCCGCTCGTGAAAGCCCGTAGCGAATGGCAAGCGTCTTGATTCCAAGGGCCCTGTCTTCGTTGAAATCCGTCCAGTCGTTGGGAATGTTCCTGCAGCCCATCTCCCAGGCCAGGGACCATACGAAGTACAGAAACGCAAGGCGCGGCGACGGGGTGCTGGCAACGGCGTAGAGCCCGGCAAGGCCCCCAACCGCGACATTGCAGCCGGAAAGAATGGTCTTCCAGGGCGTCACCCGCAGGAGGCTGCAGTAAGCCGCCTCGAGGACCGCCGCGGCCAGAAGGAGCCATGCGCAGGCAGGCCTGACAAGCCAGGCCGTTGCAAAGGAAAGGACGCCCCAGAAAACAACCCACGTCACCCCGGCCCTGATGGAGAGCTTCCCCTGCGCAACAGGGTGGCGAAAGCCCAGGGAATCAAGATCGAAGGAAGCCGGCGTGCCCGCGACGGCTTTCATCTTCAGCGCGTCCACCCTGTGATCCATCATGTCGTTGAGACCGAATATCGCTGTGAGCCCGGCGAACGCCGACACAAGCCCCAGCGCCACGATGCGCAGCGGCGGCACCCCACCGACAGCCAGAACCGCTCCCACCGCGAGGTAGGGGACGTCGAGGATGGAGTGGCTCATGCGCGAAAGGCCGAAAAACCGCCCTGCAAGGCTTCGAAGCGCGGGCTGCGGCATCGAAAATATCTACGCGAGAAAACCCCCGGCGGATGGCAATGGGCTTGACGTTCTTTATTTATTTAGATAATCTAATAATTAGAAAGGTGAATTAAATGGCACGTGAAGAAGAGGAATGCGCCCGGGAGCTGCTGGATGTCGTTCCCTCAGTCACCCGGTTCATCCGCACTCAGATGCGCCGCAACAGGGCGCTGGGCTTGAGTGTTCCCCAGTTCCGCACGCTCGTTTTCATCGAGCGCGTCGAAGGCGCATCCCTTGGCAGCGTTGCCGAGCACCTGGGACTGACGCCGCCGTCCGCCTGCAAGATAGTGGACGGGCTGGAAGGGCGGGAGCTGATCACACGCATCCAGTCCCCGCAGGACAGGCGCCGGGTGAGCCTGGGGATCACGCCGGGGGGCAGGCGCGCGCTTTCCGACGCGCGCGGGGAGACCCTGAAGAGCCTGTCGGGCATCCTGGCAGGCGTTGATCGCCACGACCTGACAAAAATCATCCAATCAATGGAATTGCTCAGGGGAGCTTTTACGGGGGAGACCGCCAATGTCCATGCTTGAGCTGCAAGGCCTCACACGGCGCTTCGGCGCTCTGGTTGCCGTCAACGACCTCCACCTCTCCATCGACCAGGGGGAGATGTTCGCGCTGTTGGGCCCCAATGGGGCGGGGAAGAGCACCACCATCAAGATGCTCACCACGTTGCTGCCCCCCAGCGGGGGAACGGCCCTGGTGGACGGCATGGACATTGTCCGGCAGCCGGGAGCCGTACGCCGGATCATCGGCTACGTTCCCCAGATGCTTTCCGCTGACGGAACGCTCACGGGCATGGAGAACCTCCAGGTGTTCGCGCGGCTGTACGATCTTCCGCGCCGGGAGCGCCGGGAAAGGGTCCGAACGGCCCTCGACTTCATGGGACTTTCAGAGGCGGCAGAAAAGCCCGTGCGCCAGTATTCCGGAGGCATGATCAGGCGCCTGGAAATAGCGCAATCCATGCTTCACAATCCGCGCGTCCTTTTCATGGACGAGCCGACCGTGGGGCTGGATCCCGCGGCGCGCCGCGCGGTCTGGGATCATATCCAGGAGCTTCGCAGCCGCACCGGCGCCACCATCGTCCTCACGACACACCAGATGGAGGAGGCGGATTCGCTGTGCGACAGGATTGCGATCATGCACATGGGAAGCCTTGTTGCCCTGGGAACCCCAGGGGAGCTGAAAGGAACCATTGGAAAGCATGACGCGACCCTCGACGATGTCTTCATCCACTTTTCAGGAAACAATCTCGAATCCGGAGGTACGTATCGTGAAACCAGGCGGACACGCAGGCGGGTTCGCCGTCTTGGCTGACCCGGGCAGGACGGACCCGTTTTCTTTTCTCGTTCGCTATGTCGGGAGAACGCTCACCATAGCCGGGATGGAGGCGCGCAAGCTCCTCCATGACCCCACCGAGCTTCTCACGCGCGCCGTTCAACCCGCGCTGTGGCTCCTTGTCTTCGGCCAGGTCTTCACCCGCATTCGCGCCATCCCGACCGGCACGTTGCGCTACATAGACTTCATGGCACCGGGGATCCTTTCGCAGAGCGTGCTGTTCATCGCCATTTTCTATGGCATCTCGGTCATCTGGGAGCGGGACCTCGGGATCCTCCAGAAGTTCCTGGTGAGCCCGACTCCCCGGTCCGCCCTCGTGCTCGGCAAGGCCATTTCCGCCGGGCTGCGCGGCCTTGCGCAGGCTTTTATCGTCTATCTCCTTGCGGTGGTCCTTGGCGTCGGAATGGACTGGAACCCCCTGTCCCTGCTGGGCGTGCTCCTTGTTGTCATGCTCGGCGCCGCCTTTTTTTCGACATTCTCCCTGGTCATCGCATGCCTGGTGAAAACGCGCGAGCGCTTCATGGGAATCGGGCAGATCCTCACGATGCCCCTGTTCTTTGCAAGCAACGCAATCTACCCGATATCAATCATGCCGCGGTGGCTGCAGATCATCTCCCATGCCAACCCGCTCACCTACCAGGTGGATGCGCTGCGCTTTCTCATGCTGTCCGGCGGCACCAGCGCCTATGGGTTGGGGATGGACCTCGGAGTGCTCGCGTTGGCCACGCTGTTCGTCGTGGCCATAGGGTCGCGTCTGTACCCGACAATAGCCACGTAGGCATGGCAGTCCGGCCTACCTGACGGGAATCTCCATGTACCCGGTCCTGCCGGACACGCTGTCGCGGAGAAGCACAACGACACTTCCCGTCTGAATTGCGTCACCCACGTGCTGTCGAAACTGATCCTGGTCGTTGACGTCCTCCCCGTCCACCTGGAAGATGATGTCCCCCTTGTCGATCCCGGCGCTGTCCGCGGGGCTGCCCGTCACCACTTCCACCACGACAACCCCGGCCGTTGCGGCCAGGCCCACGCTCTGGGCCAGGGAAGCGGAGACGGGGTCCACGCGGATGCCCAGGAGGGCGTAGCCGGGGTGGGAGAACTGCCTTTCAGCCAGCACGAGTTGATCCGTCACGGTCAGCGTCAGCCGCACGGCGGCGCCGTTCCTGAAGAGCCCGATGGTGACGCTGGTCCCCGGCGTCGTCGCGGCGATCAACCTGTTGAGCTGGACGGTGGAGGTGACCTGGGTCAGTTGGAAGGAGGTGATAACATCCCCCGGCACCATTGATGCAGCGGCGCCCGGGCCCAGGGGAAGAGCCTCGGTGACCACGACGCCGCGCGTACCCCGGGGCAGCTTCAAGCCGCGGCGGATCGAATCACTCAAGTCCTGCGTGATGATTCCCAGGTCGCCCCGGGTCATCTTCCCTTCCCTGATGAGGGTCTCCGCAATGACTTTCAAGGAGTTGGAGGGAATGGCGAATCCAAGCCCCTCGGACCCCTGGCTATCACTCATGATGAGCGCGTTCATCCCGACGACCTCGCCCCTGAGGTTCAGAAGCGGACCTCCGCTGTTGCCGGGATTTATGGCGGTATCCGTCTGAATGAAGTCCTCCAGCCCCGCGGGCGCCCGGGTGCCGACTCCCTGACGGTGGGTCGCGCTCACAATGCCCGCCGTCACCGTCCAATCCAGGCCCCGGGGAGAGCCGATTGCAACCACCCACTCCCCCACACGCAGCGAATCCGAGTCTCCCAGCCTTGCCACGCGGGCCTGACCCGTCCCTTCCACCTTGAGGACAGCCACATCGGTGAAACGGTCGGAGCCGATCAGCGTGGCCGGGCGCTCCGTGCCGTCATAGAAATGAACGGTGATGGAATCCGCGTTTTCCACGACGTGATTGTTCGTGACGATGAGTCCCTCGGGGCCTATGAGAATGCCGCTGCCCAGCGCGCGCATGGGCACCTTGGAAATCCCCTGGGGAGCATCGGAGAACAGGCCGAAGGGACCGAGCCGGGGGATCTGTCGGAGGGTTGTGCCGGACACATCGATATGCACGACGCTGGAGAGCGCGGAGTCCGACACCGCTTCAATCGCGTCCTGGAACCCCGAGACATCACGCACTACCACGCGCTCCACGGGCTGCGCCCCACCGGGCTGCCCGGTTGACGCGCACCCGTAGAGGACCCATGCGCAAGCGACGGTGAAAACGCCGCGAACTTTCATATTCCACAGTCTCCCGGTACCAAGATATCGCTCCATCCGGCGGCGGGAAATACAAGCGAGTGTAGGGTTTTTATGACGCGCCATCCTGCAATCGCGTACACGGCCATCATGTCCCCGCTGACGCGCCGGGGATAGCCTTGCTCCGGAGAACGGCCTATACTGCCGGGAGAACCGTGGAAAGGAGACTGGCGTGGGCAGGCGCAGAGACGATCCTTCCCTGTTGAACACGATCCTGGAGAAGCAGGAAAAACTCCATCACATCCGGGATCTGAACACGCTGCTGGACAATCTGCTGTACGAGACCCGGGCGCTGACCCAGGCGGATGCCGGCTCGATCTTCCTGGTGGAAGGAAAAAAGCTCCAGTTCAGCTACGTGCAGAACGATTCCCTGTTCAAAAGCGACTTTCTGTCCAACAAGTACATCTATACGAACAACGAGATCGATATCGACGAACGGTCCATCGCCGGCTACGTGGCTTTCACGGGGGAGTCCCTGCTGATCGATGACGCTTACCAGATCGACACGACCTATCCGTTTTCCTTCAACCCCTACTTCGACCAGATCTCTTCCTACCGCACCGTTTCCATGCTCATTGTCCCCATTCGCACAAGCAAGAACGACATGGTGGGCGTGCTGGAGCTCATCAATCGGCTGGACGGGGCCGGCGCGCCCGTTCCCTTCACGGAAGACCAGAAGTTCTATATAACGCAGTTCGCATTCTATGCGGGGATCGCCATCGAGCGGGCGCTGCTCCTGCGGGACGTCGTGTTCAAGATGGTCCGCACCACGGAGCTGCGTGACCCCGAGGAGACGCAGCCCCACGTCAGCCGCGTGGGCTCCTATGCTGTTGAGCTGTACCAGAAATGGGCTGAAAAGCACGCAGTCCCCCGGGAGGAAGTGAGCAATTTCAAGGATATCCTGAAAATTTCCTCGATGCTCCATGACATCGGCAAGGTCGGTGTCTCGGACGCCATCCTGAAAAAACGGCAGGACCTCACGCGGGAGGAGTTCGACGCCATCAAGTACCACACGGTGTACGGGGCGCAGTTCTTCGAGAATCCAACCTCGGAATGGGACACGCTGGCGTACGAAGTGGCGCTGAATCACCACGAGCGGTGGGACGGGACGGGCTACCCCGGCATCGTGAAGGACATCCATGAGAAGACGCTGAAGTTCGGACCCGGAAAGAAAGGCACAAGCATTCCCCTATCCGCCAGGATCGTCACGCTCGCGGACGTTTACGACGCCCTGATCTGCAAAAGGGCTTACAAGGACGCCTGGGAGGAGGACCGTGTCCTCTTCTACATCAAGGAGCAGGCCGGCAGACAGTTCGACCCCGAGCTGGTTTCCCTTTTCTTCGAAATCTACGACATCATCCGGGCGATAAGGGAGAAGTGGGCCTAGCCAGGGATGGCCGGAAGGCCGTGCTAGAACTGCTCCACAAGTTTCTGCTTCGCCGTGGCCTTGTCCAGATAGTCAGCGGCCTGTTCGTAGCTGACGTCAATTGACACGATAGTCTGAAGAAGATCGATTGCGCCCTTGAAATCCTCATTCCGGTAATCGTTGACGGCGGCGGCGTACATCTGGGGCAGATACGAGCGCACTTTCTGCCGGCGCGTATCCAGCTGATCCAGGCCCGCGGGATCATCGGTCCTTTTTGCCAGCGCTTCGATCCGCGCGCTTGCCGCGCCCAGATCCCCCTGATCGATCAGGCTGTCGATCTGCTGAAGGGACGCATCAAAAGAAGTCTGCTGCTCCTCCTGGGCCGCAAGCTCGGCAATCTTCTTTTTCAGCGCCAGGGCCTCATCCGTTTCCGAGAGCCGCAGGGCCTCATTGACTTTGTCCTCCGCAAGCACGTACGCCTTGCGGGAATACAGGCTGCGCGCCCATTTGTAGTCAAGCGAGTAGCGGGCCGCGGCCACCCGGGCGTCCAGGATCCCTCCCACTTTCCTGCTGGCCAGCGCTATGAGCGCAATCTCGTCCCGTGCGCTTTCGAACTGCCCGGCGGTGATGAGCTTGTTGACGCCGGCGATCTGTGCAACGGCAATCTGGTCCAGGGCGCTTTTCAAGGATTTCAGCTGGCCGGTCGCGGCGGAGTTCTCGGGGTCCAGGAGGAGGACCTTGGAAAAGCTCTGGTAAGCATCGATGTCGTAGTTTTCCCGGTCCGCCGTCTGTGCAGCCTGAGAGGCCTTGGCCAGGGACGTAAAGGCCTTTGACTGGTACTGCGCAATGAGCGTCTGGCGGATGCTCGCCGTGTCCTGCGACAGCCGGGCCGCCGTGGCATTCCCCGGGTCCAGGCGGCGGGCGGTCTGAATGGCCAGGCACATGGCGTAGTTTTCCTCTTCGCTTCGCCTCTGCCGGGCGAAGTACGATTGGGCTTCTTTCAACGCCTGGGATATCTGGGAGGATCGGAAGTTATCCACCAGGTCGCGATAGCGGGCGGCAAGCAGGTTCTGCGGGTCCAGGCGCAGGGCCATGGTGAAATACTGACGCACGGAGGCCACCTTGCTCAGGTCTCCCTTTTTGATCAGCTGCGTCTGGTATTGCGCGACCCCTGCGTCCACCAGGGCCCTGGCCTTGGCCTGGTTATCCAGACTGGAGAGCAGAAAGCTGTCCGGAGCCGATGTGCAGCCGAAAAAGGCCAGCGCGGCCAGGCAGGCCAGCACTGCAAGGCTTCTGAAGCGCATGCCTCTGGTCACGACTTCTTTCTTTTGCGCGCGGACCCCGGCCTGCGAACCTTTTTTGCGGCGGGTTGCCGTGCCCCGGACCAGTTGCCAGGGATCATCCCGGCAACCCTGTCACGAGGCGGGAACGGCAGCGGGCCCGCGGCGCGGGCATCCGCAATGAAGGCCGCGTTGCAGATCCTGCCGACCCGGTCCACGACTTCCCGGACAATGATGAGCTCCACGAAGCTCTGATCTTTTCCCTGCTTCATGGTTTCAGCGTCCAGTTTTCTTGCGATGATCCCTGCGGCGTCGAGTTGTCGGAAAGCGCGCCCGAGCGCCCCTTCAGCCCTTTTCATAAGCTGTTCAATGCGTTTTGTCATTTGCCGCCCGGATTCTTTCCTGCAAAGCATACCTCTTTTTGAGAGAACGCAGCAAGCCTTGCCGGGGAGGCCTGGCAGAATGTTTTTGCCTTGTCGCTTATGTCTGCATATCTTTCAGTGAGAAGTGCGCGGAACAGCGCTATTTTGTTCTGCCGGTCAGAATTGTTGCAAGGACGTCGGGATGGTGCTTCAGGCGACTGTGCATGGGCTGCTCTGCGCGATGGAAGAGGGAGACTTTTGGTCACGCATTCGAGGGCCGTGACGGGAATGGATGCACAGCCGGGGACCGCGGACCTGCCTTCGCGAAAACGCATGGGAAGGGGTCGCGGCTCGCACGCCGTCCTTGTCATTGCTCCCGATGCGACAATCGAATCGTGGAATTCCGCATTCCTTGAGATCCTTGGCCTGCCGAATGGCGGGCTTGCAGGAACGAGCCTCTCCACGCTGTTTCCCAATGGGGACAGCGCGCGATCCTTCATGGCCACCCTTCTGGAAGATCTGGGAAAGAAAGCAATTTCCGCAGGGCAGATCGAGCTCCGCCGCGGGGGGCCCGGATCTCGTTTCCCTTGTCTACCGGGCATCGACCCTTTGCGAAGGCGATGACGACGGGAAAGACGGTGGACAGCGTCGCATAGCCTTTCTGGTCGAGCTTCCCCAGGACGTCCGGGATGAAGAAGAGGCCCGAGGCTTCTCACGATTCGCCGAAGAAAGCCCTTTCCCCGTCCTTCGCATCTCGCTTGACGGGCTCCTTCTCAGCGCCAACAAGGGCAGCTGGCTGCTCATGGCGCACTGGAAAACGGAAGTGGGGGACGCCGTCCCGCCGGAGTGGAAAGAGAGAATCGACGAGGCGGTGCGGAAAAATGACAGCCAGGAAGTCGAGGTCCAGATCGGAATCAAGATCCTCCTCCTTGTCATCGTGCCCGTCATTGAGAAGGGATACGTGAATGTCTTCGGACTGGACGTTACCAGCCGCAAGCAGGCGGAGAAGCGGCTCCTCCTGGATTCCCAGGTCTTCGAGAGCGCAAGCGAGGCCGTTGTCATCACGGACGTGGACAAGCGGATCCTCGACGTCAACCGCGCCTTTACCACGATCACCGGCTACACCCGGGAGGAGATTCTCGGAGAGAACATAATGATCCTCAACTCGGGCCGGCAGGACCGACATTTCTACCAGGAAATGTGGGAAAGCGTCGCGGAACGGGGCAGCTGGCAGGGCGAGATCTGGGACCGGCGGAAAAACGGAGAGGTGTTCCCGAAGTGGCTTTCCATCAGCGCCGTGAGGGACGAGGCCGGGAAAATCTCCCGCTACGTGGGGCTTTTCTCCGACATCTCGGTCATGAAGCAGACGCAGGAGCAGCTCTACGAGATGGCCCACTACGACAGTCTCACCGGTCTGCCCAACCGTCGCTACTTCCTTGACCGCCTGAAGGAAAGCCTGGAGCAGGCACGACGCGCCAATGAGAGCGTCGCGCTCATGTTCGTCGACCTGGACGGCTTCAAGCTCGTGAATGACGACCTGGGCCACAAGGCCGGAGATCAGCTGCTCCGTGAGGTCAGCGCGCGGATCAAGCAATGCGTGCGTGAAAGCGACACGGTTGCCCGCATGGGAGGGGATGAGTTCACCGTCATCCTCTCCCAGGTGAGGAACTCCGACAGCGTTCTGCTGGTGGCGCGAAAGATACTGCAGAGGATCTATGAGCCTGTGAAGCTCGAGGAGAAAGAGTTTTTCATCTCTTCCAGCATTGGAATCGCGGTCTTTCCTGATGATTCACGGGATGTGGAAGGGCTCCTGCAGAGCGCGGACACCGCGCTCTACAAGGCCAAGGACCTGGGAAAGAACGGATACCAGTTCTTCTCACGAGAGATGAACAGGCGGGCAATGGAGCGCCTCACGCTGCGGACACAGATCAGGCAGGGTCTTGCGGCGCGCGAGTTCACCGTCTACTACCAGCCCCAGGTTGATGCCGCCACAGGCAATCTGGCGGGGCTGGAGGCGCTGGCACGGTGGAAAAGCCCGCAGATCGGCCTCATCAGTCCCGAACAGTTCATCCCCTTCGCGGAAGAAACGGGCCTTATCCACGAGATCGGGGAGCTGGTTCTCCGCACGGCGTGCGCGCAGGGACAGAGCTGGATAAGCCAGGGCCTGCCGCGGGTTCGCATCGGAGTCAACATCTCGGCACACCAGCTCCGGCGGCCCGACTTCGTCTCCCTGATCGAAGGGGCCGTTCGCGACACCGGATTTCCCGCGGATTTCCTTGAGCTCGAGCTGACGGAAAGCATGCTGATAAACGATTCTCCCGAAGACCTGGCAAAGCTTTCGCGCATCCGCGCCATGGGGATACGGCTGGCCATCGATGATTTCGGCACGAAGTACTCGTCGTTCGCCTACCTGCGACGCCTGCCCATCGACCGCCTCAAGATCGACAGGACGTTCGTGCAGGACCTTCCCGCGGACGCCCGCGGCTCGGAGATCGTCTCCGCCATCATCGCGATGAGCCGCAGCTTGAATCTCGACGTGACCGCCGAAGGGGTGGAGACCGCTGCGCAGGCGGACCTTCTGAGGAAGAAAGGCTGCCATACGCTCCAGGGATACTACTGCAGCAGGCCGTTTCCACCGGATGATCTTGCAGCGTTCCTGCAGCAATGGGGACGGGACGGCCGATGAGCCAGAGGTCGAGGGGAATATGAGTCCAGAGCTCGAGCTTCGTGTGGCCTCGGATTGGAACGAGGTCGGCAGGGTCAACCAGGCGGTGAGCGACTTCCTGAGCGGATGCGGGCTGCCGCCCGAAGGTGTGGACAAGTACACCATGGTGGCCTGCGAGCTCGTGGAAAACGGCATCAAATACGGGCATTTCGGCAAGGACAAGGACGTCGTGAACGTGCGGGTGTGGATTGCCGGCAGCACGATCTCCGTCCTGGTCTCCAACCCCATCGGCAATTATACCCAGACGTACTTGAGCGAGCTTGACCGGACAATCCAGTGGGTCCGCGGGTTCCAGGCCCCGTTCGAGGCGTATATAGCGCGGATGAAGGCGATCTCTCGCGAACCCCTTGAAATCGACAAGAGCGGCCTCGGCCTTGTTCGGATCACGTACGAAGGCCGGGCAATGCTTGATTTTTACCTCGATGAGAACGACACGCTCAGCGTCTCAGCGGTCTCGAATCTGGAATGAACTCTGGAGGAGCACTATGGCGAAAGTGCAGACATTCACGAACAACCAGCTGACGATCGATGTGGCGGACGAAGAACGCACCATTACCGTCCACTTCCTCGGCAAGAGCATCCTGCGGGACCCCAACGACTTCGTCATGCCCATCCTCCTCCGGACCCTTGGGGAGGCCATACCGGCCAAGAAGAGGATCGTGATGAACTTCCGTGACCTCTCGTACATGAACTCCTCGACGCTCACTCCGGTAATCAAGATCCTGGAAAGGGCGAGAGTGGGCGAAGGCCAGGTCACCGTGGAGTACCGCAAGTCCCTGAAGTGGCAGGACATCTCTTTCTCCGCTCTTGTCATCTTCCAGACCCCCGATGGCAGGATTGTCATCGAAGGCACGGATTGAACGGTCATGGCGCCGCAACCCCCCGTCCTTCAGGGCTGGCTGACAGCCGGAAAAAAGAGGATCACGGTGCAGGCGGCATACGCCTCGCGCTACTCCGTCTGGGTGGAAGGCAACGGTGATCAGCTCGGTCCCGACATAGAGAACCTCGAGATCTCCCTCAATGAAAAGCTCATCCAGATCGGACCGTGCCTCGTTCTCCCGGGGAAAAACGGAGAGCGCGCGCGGCGGCTGGTGGCCATGGGCAAGACCCATGATTTCGAGAAGCTTTTCTTCCATTCAAAGGTGGAAACCCTTGAATCCGCGGGGGCGAACCTGGCCCTCATCTTCGGCTACAAGAACAGCATCGATCCTGCCTTCCGCAACTTCGTCTCCGACCTGACGTACGACCTGAACGTCTATCTCAACGTCCTGGACCAGATGGACGGGGACTGCGCGGACGAGCCTCCCGATGTCCGGGAGGTCATCCAGCAGAGCATCATCAACAGCGTGGGGCAGGAACTGCACGATTACATGGAGAAGCAGCACGCGCTGCTGGATCGCGTGGTCAGCGGTTTCAGCGAAAAGGAGCATGAGCACCACGGGTTCTATTTCCGGCGGCAGCTGTGGAACATCCTGCTTCGCGCCCCCATCATGGCGCGCACGAACCTCAAGCCCCGGGGGTACAACGGCGATTCAGAGATGATGCGCATGATCTACCTGGACGACTATCAGGGAGAGTCGACGTTCGGGAAGGTCATGCACAAGTTCTCCGTGGACCAGGAAGCGGCCCAGGCGGTGCGAAACAGGCGCAGGGAGGTTGCCGGCCTGCTCCATCGCTTCACGGAGGAGTTCGACATTCCTGACGCGCAGAAGCTGCGGATCCTCTCCGTGGCATGCGGGCCGGCATTCGAAGTCCGGGACATCCTGCGGACCCCCGAAGATTGCGCACGGCTGCACTTCTCCCTCTTCGACCAGGACCAGCAGGCGCTGCTGGAAGCCGCCGGACTGGTGAGCGACATGGAAAGCTCCCTGCGTACGGAGATTTCGGCGGATTTCATACGTGAGTCTGTGCGCACGATGCTGGTCACCCGGGCCCTCCAGGAACGGTGGGGGCAGTTCCATTTCATCTACTCAATGGGCCTGTTCGACTACCTCACCGCCCCGGTTGCGACGGCCGTCCTCCGGAAGCTCTACCAGCTTCTGACGCCAGGAGGGGAGATGGCAATCGGCAACTTCTACGTCGTGAACCCCAGCCGCTTCTACATGGAGTACTGGCACGACTGGAAGATCATCTACCGCACCGAGGACGATTTCATCCGGCTGGTTGCCGACCTGCCGGGCGCAAAGGTCTCCGTGGAATACGACGAAACACGGATTCAGATGCTGCTCCATGTGAAGAAGGCCAGGGATGCAAAAGGCTGAGAGCATGAACCAAGGCGCCTCCTCGGGACGCAGAAAAGACCAGATGGAGGTATGGACCGCCCGGGCCATCGACGCCAACGACTTTGCAGACTACAGGATCGGGCTCATGCACGACTGGCTGCGCACGCTGACCGCGCTGGCGGTGGCCCTTGTCCCGATCTTCTTCATCCTCGATTATTTCATGATGCCGGCCGGCCTGCTCCCACGGTTTGCCGTGTACAGGCTCATTTCCACCGTTCTGGCACTGGCCCAGTTCCTTGTTGTACGCAACACGCCTCCCAGCCGCTGGTCCTACCTCCACGGCTATTTCATTTCCCTCCAGGTCGGCGGGATCATCGCACTCATGACCGTGGATCTCGGCGGCTTCAACTCCACCTACTACGCCGGCCTGACCCTTGTGATCATTGGCGTCAATCTCCTGATGCCCTGGCGCGCCACGCACACAGCCATCAACGCCCTTGCCATCCTGGCCATGTACGTCGCCCTCAACATGGCGGCCGGCAAGCCCTTTGACCAGGCACGCCTGACGAACAACCTTTTCTTCCTTGCCTCGACGGCGGTCCTGGCCGTGAGCATCAACCATGTCCGCTACAACCTGATCGAAAAGGAGTTCTCCCTCCTGGTGAGGTTGAAAAAGGCCCGTGACGCGCTCTGGGGTGAGATGGAGCTTGCAAAGAGGATCCAGACGGCCCTCCTGCCCCAGAGGAAGGGCGGAATCCGGGGCTTTGAGAGCGCCGTCACCATGCTGCCGGCAAAAGAGGTCGGAGGAGATTACTACGACATCATAGAGACGGATTCCGGAGACAGGTGGGTGGCCATCGGCGACGTGGCGGGCCACGGCGTGGACTCCGGCCTGATCATGATGATGGCGCAGGCCAGCATCATGACGGTCATCAAGGGCAACCCGGCGGCGAAGCCCCTCGATGTGCTGTCCACCACGAACAGCGTGATCAAGGAGGACATCGGCCGGCTGGGCTCGAACCACTACATGACCATGATGGTGGTCAAGCTGGAGGACAACTGCATGATGGTTGCGGGCCACCACCAGGATGTCCTGGTCTACCGCGCATCCGTGGGCTCTGTGACCGCCATCCCCACCAAGGGGACATGGCTGGGCATAGCGGACCAGATCGAGTCGTACATGGAAGTCAAGACCATCGATATCGCGGACAACGACGTCGCGCTTTTCTTCACGGATGGGGTCACGGAGGGCACGAACAGCTCGGGAGAGATGTATGGTCAGGAACGCCTGCAGGAGGTGTTCGCGCAGAGCGCCGATCTGCCGGTGGAAAAGGCGCTGGAGCGCATCCTCGATGACGTGAGGGCCTTCCAGGCGGACCAGGAGGACGACATGACCCTGATCCTCCTGAAAAAGATCCCGTGGGAAACCGGCAAAAAAACAGCCCATGACGGAGGCGGCTCATGAGACCCATGAGGGAGGAACGCACGCATCTCATCTATCGGCTGCGCGTGTTCGATGCGAAGAGTGGCAGGCTCCTGGGGCACATGACGGACATCACGCCGGAGGGCATGATGCTGATCGGCGAAAAGGCGGTGAAACCGAAGAAGGAGTTCTCCCTCCGCATGGACCTTCCCCGCAACGTCATGGAAAGCGGAAACCTGACCTTCGCCGCCGTGAGCAAGTGGTGCCGCAAAGATGCAAGCGGGGACTACTTCAGCATGGGCTTCCAGATCCAGTCCATCAGCCCGGAAGGCCTTGCCGTGGTCCGTACGCTCATCCGTGACTTCTTCCACGAGGAGCTGGAGGGAGACTCCGTCACTGACCTGAACCCGGCGCTGTAGACCGCCGGCCTACCCCTCCCGGGGATAGCGGTATTCGTTGCCGTCCGGGCCGCGCAGGATGTACGCGTCCTGCTCCGTGCGCACAAGGGAAGACTCCACGGGCACTTTTCCGCCCCCCGAGGGGAGGTCCACGGCATACGTAGGCATCGCCAGGCCCGAAAGACGGGACCTGAGCTCCCTCATCAGGTTGATGCCTTTCTCAAGGGGAACGCGAAAATGCGCGGTTCCCGCCGCAAGGTCCCCCTGAAAGAGGTAGTACGGTTTGACTCCTGCCTTCACCAGGCCCCGAAAGAGCGCCTCCAGGGTGGCCGCGTCGTCGTTGATTCCGCGCAGGAGCACGGCCTGATTCAACACCGGCACACCCGCGGTGATCAGCCGACGGACTGCGTCACGGAACTGGTCAGTGAGCTCCCGGGGATGGTTCGCCTGGATCACGGCCCACAGGGATCCGGCTCTCCCCAGCATGCGGCAAAGGTCGTCGGTGATTCGCGTGGGATGGACCACGGGGATCCGCGTGCACAGCCGGAGAATGTAGGAGGCATCCACCCGCAGGAGACGGTCGATGACCCAACCAAGGTCACGGTCCGACAGCATCAAGGGGTCCCCGCCTGACAGCAGGACCTCGTGAACCGACTTTGTCGCGGCCAGGTAGGCGCATGCGGCTTCGAGCTGCGAAGGGGTGATCTGGCCGCCGCCATGGCCCGTGAAGTGCCGGCGGAAACAATGCCGGCAGTACATGGCGCACCGGTCGCTCACCAGGAGCAGGACCCGGTCGGGATAATGGTGGACCAGCCTGTCGGTGACCAGGTACCGCGAGTCGCCTATGGGATCCGCTGACTCGTACGCAAGGGTGGTCATCTCCCCGTCGCGTGGAATGAACTGAGCGGCAATGGGATCCTTGTCTGGATCCTCCGAACGGGCAAGCCCGGCGAAATACCGGCTGACGCCGAAGGGAAGGCGGGTCACGGGTGAGAAGATAGGGATTATCGACCTACAATTCAATCTTCCTGCTCAGGTATTCCGTGTAATCCCGTCTGATGGGGTCATACGGTGCGTCCATGAGCTTGGAAGAGATGAGGAAGTCTGCGGTGGAGCGGTTGCAGGCCGCCGGAATGTTGTACAGAACCGAAATGCGAAGCAAAGCCTTTACATCGACGTCGTGCGGTTGCGGCTCCATGGGGTCCCAGAAGAAGATCAGCACGTCGACCTTTCCGTCCACGATCATTGCGCCGAGCTGCTGGTCCCCCCCGAACGGTCCGGACTTCAGCTTGATGATCCTGGGCCCCTGATCCTGGGTGCCGCGTGTGCGCCCGGCCAGCGTCTCCTCCACAAGCCTCCCGGTCGTTCCCGTGCAGACCAGCTGGTGGCCGAGCAGCAGCTTCCAGTTCCAGTTCACCCACTCGACAAGGTCCTTCTTGCAGTTGTCGTGCGCGACGAGCGCAATGTTCTTGCTTGTCTCCATCACCGCAGCCCGTGCTCATTGAAGCATGCCTGGTAAAGCTTGTCAGTCCCCATGATGTGGTTCTGCAGCCACGCCCTGAGGAAGTTCACGATCTCCAGGGTGAGGATGAAGCTGGCCCTGTCCGCCCTTGCCTGGAGATCGAGGGCTTTTGCGGTGAACTTCTGGTGCTCCAGCCTGTGGGCCTGGTATCCCTGATAGTGGAATGCCTGCATGTAGCGCTCTTCCGTGGCAAAGTGGGTTGCCGCGTAGTCCACCATGGCATCGATTGTCGACTTCTGCGCTTCCCGTCCCTTGCGCGCAAGCATGGCTTCGTTCAGGGAGTTGATCATCTCGATGAGCTTGCGGTGCTCGTCATCGATTTCCTGCACGTTCACGCTCAAGCCGGAGGACCACTCGAAATATGGCATAGACTTTTCCCTTCCCCCCTGGTATATCACGTGGTCCGATCAAGCGCGAGGCTCCAGGCGGAGAATTTCTCGCGCAGGCCCTCGAGGGTCAGCCCCCGGGTGTCCGAAAGAAGCCAGTGGGCTCCCTGGAGGCCCTCCCCAATGCCAACCGCGAACATGCGCGCATCCACGATGGCCCTGATCCCTGCCTGGGAGTCCTCGATTCCCGCGCAGCACTCGAAAGGCACACCCAGCGCCTCGGCGGCCCGAAAGAAAATCTCGGGATCAGGCTTTCCTTTGACCACGGCCGCGGGGTCAACCACGTGGTGGATCAACGCTTCGATTCCGAGCCGGCGCACGACTTCCCAGACGTTGTGGCTCACCGATGCGACACCCATCTTGATCCCTGTTTCCCCCAGCCGCGCAAGAAGGTCCGCCATTCCGGGCAGCAAGTCCCGGGGGGTGACTTCCCCAACGAGCTCCCGGTAATAGCCGTTCTTCCGTTCGGCAAGCCGCACCTTCTCCTGGTCAGGGAAGCTTGTCCCTGCTTCCTTCAGGATGATGTCCAGGCTCTCGTTCCTGCTCACCCCTTTCAGCTGCTCGTTGACCTTCCTGTCGAAGCTGATACCCAGCTCGTCGCACAGCCGCTTCCAGGCGCGGAAATGGAGCTCGGCCGTGGAGGCAAGAACGCCGTCCAGGTCGAAAATGACGCACTCCAGGGACGGGGCAAGGTCCTGAGAGACGGCGGCCCCTCGTGTCAGCCGTATTTCCCTGCCCCGGTGGACCACTGCCAGCGCGTCGCCGTCCAGCACCTCGTACGTCGCGTTCTGATGGGTAATGGTCACGGCGAGAGATCTGCCCTTGTACAGCAGCCTGAAGGCAAGGCTTTTCCACCGCGCGGGAAGCCGGGGGGAGAAGGCAAGCCTGCCACGCCTGTCGCGCATGCCGGCAAAGCCGTAGAGGAGCGATATCCACGTCCCCGCCATTGCCGCCATATGCACGCCGTCTGAGACGTTTCCGTTCACGTCGTCCAGGTCCATGCGCGCAGTCAGCGAAAAATAGCGGTATGCCTCTTCCGTGTAGCCCAGCTCCGCCGCCGCCACGCCCTGGATGCACGGAGAAAGGGAAGAGTCCCCGGTCGTGAGCTTGTTGTAGTAATCGAAGTTGCGCTTCTTGTCCGCCGCGGAAAACTTCTCCCCCAGCAGGACCTGCGCCAGGACCACGTCGGGCTGCTTCAGGACCTGGAAGCGGTAGATGACGAGCGGGTGGTAATGGAGGAGAAGCGGATACTTGTCCCGGGGAGTGTTCTGGAAATCCCAGCGCGCGCGGGTGAGAAAAAGATCGTCCTGCGCATGGATGCCCTTGTCCCGGCTGTAGGGGATGCGCATCCGCCGCGCGGCATCTCTCCACCCCTGCACTTCCGCGGGGAGCAGGGAAATCCCGGACGCGATGCGGCGATATTCGCCGGGTGAGCTTGCGGCCAGCTCATCGGAAAGCTCGGCGGCAAGCTGCAGGTGTGCCTGCGCCATGAGGTTCGTATAAAGGTTGTTGTTCACCAGGGCGCTGTACTCGTCGGGGCCGGTGACCTCATTGATGCAAAACTCCCCGTTCATTTCCGGGATGAAATCCCCCAGGTCCGCCCAGAGTCGGGCAGTCTCGAAGACCATCTCGGCTCCCCCCTCCAGGAGGATCGAGCGGTCGCCGGTGGCGTCGATATACTTCCCCAGGGCGTACACGATGTCGGCGTTGATGTGGTACTGGGCCGTGCCCGCGGGGTAATACGGCGATGTCTCCTCCCCGCCGATGGTCCGCCAGGGGTACAGAGCACCCCGCTGGCTCATCTCCGCGGCGCGCATCCTGGCCTTGTCCAGGAGCCTTATCCTGTACCGTGAAAGAGCCCGGGCGATATCGGGATAGGTGTAGATGAAGAAGGGAAGAACGTAGATTTCAGTGTCCCAGAAATAGTGCCCTTCGTAGCCCTCGCCGCTCAACCCTTTTGCCGCGACGCTTGTGCGGCCGTCCCGCCCGGCCGCCTGGAGGAGGCTCCAGATGTTGAAACGCAATCCCTGCTGCAGGCTGTCGTCTCCCTCGATCCGCACGTCTGCCCGCTGCCAGAAGGACTGGAGGTAGCTTCCCTGCTCCGCGCACAGCGCCTCGAAACCGGCCTGCCTGGCGCTTTCCGCCGCCGCTGCCGCGCGGGCCTGGGCTTCGGAGGCCGGGCATTCCAGGGACGTGCAGTAACCGATGTACTTGACCATCCGAAGGGACTGATCCTTGCTGCGCGCGACATCGACGCGCAGGGTGACAACCTCGGGTCCGACCTCCATGCGCTCTTCCGCGCCGACTGCACCAGGGGCAAGGTCATGATCCACGACGCATGCCACGGTAAGCTTCGTGTTCCTGGTTTGCTGGACCACGGCGGCGCGTCGCCCTTTGCCCTCTCCGTGGACGGTCTGCAGCGGCCTCTCACGGAAGTGAGCCCCTACACGGGGATCATCTCCAGCAGCCTGGTTGGTGACCCTTCCGTCAACGGCCGACTCCAGTCGAATGGCCCCCGTGCAGCTGCCAAGGACGTATTCGATTGCAGCCACGTGCCTGCGGGTCAGAGAAACGAGCCTGCGCACCGTGAGATCTATCCGGCAACCCGCGGGAGACGTCCAGCTGAGAGTGCGCACAAGAACGCCCTCTCTCAGGTCAAGATGCCGGTCGTATGACGCAAGCCGTCCCGTCGACAAATCAAGGGGCTCGCCATCCACGAAGAGGCGGATGATCTTCGCATCCGCGACGTTCAGCATGACCTGCCGGTTCCTGGCATAGGCGTAGGCTATCTCGCCGTAGACAATGGGGGTCTCCTCGAAGAAGCCGTTGATGTAGGTGCCCGTGACCCCAGTGCACCGGCCCTCCTCCAGGTTTCCGCGCATTCCAAGATGGCCATTGCCGAGGGAGAAAATCGTCTCATTGCGGGCCACGAGGGAAGGATCGAAAGAGGTCTCCCGGATCCTCCATGCATCCGGCGGATAGATCGCTTTCCTGGCAGCCATGGACGTCTACACGGGCCTGCAGCTGTCCCGCACCGCAAGGAGCATGGGCAGCGGGGGGGAGGGCTCCGTGGGCACATGGCCCCGAAGGACCCCGATGAGAAGCCGTGCCGCCTCTGCCCCCAGGCTCTGGGCGGGGTTCGTCACGGTGGTGAGGGGTGGATTCACGTAGCGGGAGGGAAGGTCGTCGTCGAACCCGACAATGGAGATGTCGGCGGGGATGCCGAGCCCCGCGTCCTTGATGGCCTGCATGGCTCCATACGCCACGACGTCATTTCCCGCAAATACCGCGGTCGGCCGCTGCTCCGCCTTGAGAATTTCCGCCATGGCCCTGTATCCGCTCTCCTCCGTCAGGTCGGCGCTGCGCACCCATGCGCCGCGCGTGACGGACCCGACGCTTTCCAGCGCGGTCCGGTAGCCTTCGAAACGGTCCCGCGCAGCATAGTAGGAGCTGGGGGCATGGAGGATCATCGCGATGTCGCGATGACCGAGTGAAATCAGGTACTCCACCGCTCTTCTTGCCGCGGACCGGTTGTCGATATCGATCTGCAGCACGCCGGAATGGGAAATCGTGCCTATCACGACAAGGGGAAAACGGGCCGCAATGAGCTCCGCCAGCCCCTTGTCGTCGTCGTGAGTGTTCATGAGGATGATGCCGTCCACGTTGTCCTGCCGGGCGCGCGACAGATAGTCCATCTCCTGGAGCTTCAGGGGCTGGAGGACCAGCCGGAACCGGTTCTTGTTCAGCACCGGCGTCATGCCTTCGATCACGCGTATGATGTACGCATCCGAGGAGATGTAGCCCGCGTGCGGGATGAAAAAACCGATGGAGTGGTGCTTGATCATGGCCACGTCACGGGCTTTTTCGTTCGGAACAAAGCCCAGCTCACGCGCGGCTTCCAGCACCTTTCGCCGGGTTGCGTCGGGGATATTCTTCCCGGGAGTATTGTTCAGGACAAATGAGACCGTTGTGCGGGATACGCCGGCCCTGCTTGCTACGTCCGCGGATGTCGCTTTTCGTTCCGCCATCGCTTGACCTCACTCCTGCCGGGCCGCCGATTTCGGCGAGTTACTAACACAGAATACCATGAGTCGGCTCAAGGTTCAAGAGCAACGTTCAAAGGGCAAGCAAGGCAAGCAACGAAAACTTGCAGGGGCAATTGGGCCGTGCTAAGATGGGGCGAAATCCATTCCGAGCCAGACTTTTCCGCAAAATCCGGGAGGATCACTCATTCCATGAGCCTTTCCTACTGGTTCGTTCCCCACACACACTGGGACAGGGAATGGTACCTCCCCTTTCAGGACTTCCGCTGGAAGCTCGTCGGCAGCATCGACGCAATCATCGACACACTCAACGGGGAAGCAGGCTTCGAGCACTTCATGCTGGACGGTCAGACCATCGTGCTGGAGGACTACCTCGAGCTGCGGCCCGAGCGCCGGCAAGCACTCCAGGGCCTCATCCGGGCAGGGAGGATTGCCGTGGGCCCCTGGTACGTTCAGCCTGACGATATCCTTGTTACCGGCGAGGCACTGGCTCGCAACCTCGAGCGCGGGCTGCGACAGGCCGGCGAGTTCGGCGGGGCCATGTCCGTAGGATACCTTCCCGACAGCTTCGGCCATTGCTCGGGGCTGCCTTCCGTGCTTCGGGGCTTCGGCATCGAGTCAGCTTCTCTCATGCGCGGTGCCGGTCCGGAGCTGGACAAGGTCTTCTTCCACTGGAGCTCGCGGGATGGTTCCCGCGTGATCGTGGCCTACCTGGTGGACAGCTACGGGAACGGCGCCGACCTCGTCATGGAGCCGGCCGCGCTGCAGGATGGACTGGCCACGCTCGTGGAACGGCAGAAAGATGCGATGCTCCCCGGAGTGCCGCTCCTTGTCATGAACGGCATGGACCACCGATCTCTAGAAGGGAATCTCCCGCGGGTGCTCCGGGAGTCCGGCCTCCAGGAGCGCGCCCGCATCGGCTCTCTCTCCCGGTATATCGAGGCCGCCAGTAGCATTGCGGGCATTCCGCAGTGGGCCGGAGAGCTGCGGTCCTGCTGGAGATTTCCGATAACCGTCGGCTGCACCTCGACGCGGCAATGGATCAAGGCGGAGGACCAGGCCGTCTCTTCGCTTTTGGAGCGGGAAGCGGAGCCTCTGTCTGCTCTTGGTTCGTGGCTGGGCCGGCCGTATCCCGGTGTGGCAATCGACCTGGCGTGGAAGCATCTCCTCCAGAACCAGCCCCACGATTCCATCTGCGGATGCTCCATCGATGCGGTTCACGAAGACATGAGATATCGTTACGCGCAGGCGAGAGGCCTTGGGGAGAACATCGCGGCCCAGGCCGCCGCGGCAATTGCCTCCCGTGTGGATTCTTCCTTCGCGGGCAGCGGAGGTGCGGTGGTGGTGGCGGTGAACCCCGGGCCCTCACGGAGCGCCGCGCTGCTTGCTTTTCCGGCCGCGGACCTGCCGACCGACCCTGTTCTGGTGGATTCAGAGGGACGCCGCCATCCGGTGCAGCTCCTCTCAGAGGGAGGCGGAAGCGCAATTTTTTTCGATGAGCGGTTCACGCCGCGCCAGCTCAAGTTTGCGATGGGCATGGTCAGGGACGGGTAAGATAATGGAGCTCAGCGTCCAGGACGCCCGGGCATCCTGGGAGGGGCCGGCCGTGCTTCGCATCGACCTGGAGCTGGTGGAGCGCGGGTTTTCCCGGTTCGACTGGAACGCCTGGGTGCGCGAGACCGTCCCTCTCCTGGAAACCCCCGGCGTCACGCACGTCCATGCCGTCGGCCTTCGCTCGGGAAACAAGACCGCCCTTTTCTCAGCCAGCCTGCCGTCTTTCGGCGTCAAGGCTTTTGCCGTTCAGGCCGGCACCGTCCTGGCTGGCGCCAAGACCGGCCGTGAGATCAGGGCTTCAACGCTGCGCGCCGACCGGAGCTTTCTGGAGAACCAGCGATACAGGGTCAGCGTGTTGCCGGACGGAAGCCTCGAGGTCCTGGACAGGAAGCTCGGCCTGAGGCTCCGCGGCGTCAACAGGATAGCCGATGGCGGCGACAGGGGGGATGAATACAACTACGACGCCCCTCCCGCGGACAGCGTGGTGGACGCGCCGGCCCTGCGCGTTCCCGCGATACGGAGGATCCGAACCGACGTCGTGGAACAAGGCCCGGTGCGGGCAACGCTCCGAATCCGCGGCACGTATCGGCTCCCTGCTTCCCTTGGGCGGGACCGCCGTGCGCGGGCGAAGCGGAAAACAGAGGTGGAAGTAGTGCGTTTCGTGAGCCTTCCCGTTTCCGGAGACAGGATCGAGTTTCGAACGGAAATCGACAACCAGGCCAGGGACCATCGGATGCGAGTTCACTTCCCGCTTGGCGGTACGGCTCAGACGAGCCTTGCGGGCGGCACCTTCGGTGCGGTCAAGCGCCCTGCGCGTCCAGCCAACATGCCGCAAGGCCTGCAAAGGCCCGTCTCTCCGGAGCTTGGAGAGGAGCAGCTTTGCGCAACGCACCCTTTCACGGGCTTCGTTGCGTGCCCCGCAGAGGCGTGGACAATCGCCGTGTTTGCGCGCGGCATTCGGGAATACGAAGTGCTTGACACTGGTCGCTGGATTGCGCTGACCCTGTTCCGCTCAGTGGGATGGCTTTCGCGCGCGGACCTCGTGTCCCGCAGGGGCAACGCGGGTCCCGATGTCCCGACCCCGGGGGCGCAGGAGATCGGGAAACACGTGTTCGAATACTCCCTGCTCCCCTGCGACGGGGCTCCTGATGAAGCTCTCCTGAGTCGTGAATGGGAGGACTACCGCGCATCTCCCAGGGTCCTTGTGCGCGTTGCCGGGGCGGGAGACATAGGAGACAGCGCCAGCATGCTGGAGATTTCAGACCACAAGCTGATCTTCAGCTCACTGAGGCGCCTGCCGGGAGGCGATTTTTCTCTTCGCTTCTTCGACACCGGAGGAACTGCGCGGACTGCGTCTCTTCGATTTGGCCGGCCCGTCCCATGGGCCAGGAAGACCAGGATCGACGGCGCCCCCGTGTGCCCTCTTTCCGTCCAGAAGGAAGGCGGAGGCGCCCTGGCGGAGGTTCCGATCAACCCCTGGGAGATCGTCACGATCGAGTTTGGAGGAAACGCATGAGCGGGACACCGGAAAAACTGCCGACATGGAAGCTTGCGATATTCGCGCTTGGCCAGCTGGGATGGTCTCTGGCCTCCTACGGTGTGAGCAACCTCGTCATGTATTTCTACATGCCTCCCGAGACCGCATCCGCCCAGAGGATCTTCCCTCCGTTCATCTTCGAGGGAGTCCTGATCGGCATATTCACGATCATCGGGATCATCAACTTCGGCGCGCGGTTTTTCGACGCGGTGAGCAATCCCCTCCTTGCGTCGTGGTCCGACAGGTCGCGCGCGAAGATCGGGCGGCGCAGGTTCTTCCTGGCGGTGAGCTTTGCCCCGTTCGCCTTGTTTTCCGTCCTGGTGTTCGTCCCGCTCAGGCATTTCACCTCCAACCCCAGCCCGCAGGCCAGCTGGTTGAACACGGCCTGGCTTGCCGTCACGATCCTCCTTTTCTACTTTTTCTACGTGATGTACACGGCGCCCTACAACGCTTTGATCAGCGAGCTGGGCCACAACCCCAAGGAGCGCCTTTTCATCAGCACCGCAATCGGGATCACGTGGTCCCTCGGATTCGCGGTCGGCAATTTCGTCTACGACTTCCAGACGATGTTCGAGCACACGGGAATGAGCTCCACGCGCGCCTTCCAGACCGTGGAGGCGATTTTCGGGGTCCTTTCCCTCATCCTCATGGCGTTGCCGGTGCTCATCATCGATGAGAAGCGCTACGCGGCATATTCGGTTTCCGACGAGGGCACCTTCCAGGCCCTTGGCTCTTCGCTTCGCAACAAGAACTTCACGCGCTTCCTGATCTCGGAGCTGCTCTACAACATCTGCCAGACCATCATCCAGATGGGCATCGTGTATTACGTGGTGACGTTGCTTCGCCTGGACAAGGAGATCACCTCGTTCCTCATGATGGTGATGTTCATTCTTTCCTTTGTCTTTTACCCCCTTGTCACCGCCACCGCGGTCCGTTGGGAAAAGAAAAGAGTGATCCTGATCGGGTTCGGGCTGCTGGCGTTTCTCTTCGTCCTGTTCTCCTTCATGGGCGTGCTCCCCATGTCCGGGCTCGTCTACGCTTACATCACGGTGGTCTTTGCGGCGCTGCCCATCGCCATCTTCACCATCGTGCCAAATGCCGTGGTGGCCGACATCGCCGAGGCGGACGGGATAGAGACGGGGAACTTCAAGGCCGGGATGTTCTTCGGCGTTCGCTCGTTCGAAACGAATCTCGGGATGTCCATTGCGAACATCCTTTTCCCATGGTTTCTCACGCTGGGCATGTCCGTCGAGCATCCCTTCGGCATCCGCATGAGCGCAATCGTGTCCGTGGCGGTGTGCATTGCCGGCCTGCTCGTCTTCCTTCTCTACGATGAGAAGGCGGTGCTGCGCAGCCTGGCAAAGAAGGAAAAACTCTCCGCCCGGGAGACGGAGGGGATCAGGACATGAAGAAGCGCCCCCAGTCCAGGGACTGGGAGCGCAATTGAACCTGAACCAGATCTCTAGCGAACGCCCTTTTCGATGAGGGGCTTGATATCCTTGATGTTCTGCGGAGTCACGGTGCCGACGCCCGTGTTCACGTGCAGGCCGGGGATCTTGTAGAGCTTGGTGGCCAGGATCTGCATGACGGGAACGTACCCCTGGAGGTACAGGACCTGGTCGAAGCTCGCGCTCATCCAGCCCTGTTCGATGCCGCTGATGGTGGCGGGGGAAAGGTCAATACCGCCGCAGATGACGTCGCCGGGCTTTTTGCCGGCGGCCTGGAGCACCTTGGGAAGGTTGGCGGTGATGTTGCCGTGCTGCGTGCCAATGGCCTTCAGGTCCGGGTTGCGCTGCAGGTACGCGGTCAGGATGGGGATTGCAAGGGAGGTGTCGCTGTCCACTTCGGTGGATACGTCGAGCTTCTCCACTTTCAGTCCAGCCTTGACCAGCGCATCATACACGCCCTGCGAGCTGCGGCTGCGTCCTTCCTGGTGCCAGATGTCGTACACAAGGGCCTTGTCGCCGGCCTTCAAGCCTGCTTTTACCATTGCCTGGCCCGTGAGGTAGCCGCCATCGTACAGGTCCGCGCCCGCATAGCCGAAGCCCTTGTCCTGGTACTTGGCCTCGATGTTGGGAAGGGGATTGTTGCCGCTGGTCACGATGATTCCCTGCGCTTCCGCCTGGTCCACCAGCGCCGCGAATGCCGCCTCGCCGGGATGGCCCATGATGACGATGCCGTCCGGCCTTGCCGCCATTGCCTGTTTGAACTGGTCGATCATGGTCTGCGGATCCCACTTGGAGTACTGCTCGATCAGCTTCACGCCGTTGGCTGCAGCGGCCGCCCGGGCGCCGTTGGTGCGGGCCAGCGTCGATGCGTCACCCGCCGTTCCGCCCATCTGCATGTAGACGACGACCTGCTTGCCGCCGGTTTCCTTTGTTCCGCCTGCCCACGCCATGGAGGCCAGAACCACGCCCAGGACGACCAGAATGGTCAGTGTCCTTTTTACCGAAATACTCATCGCAGACTTCCTCCTGTTCTGTCCAGAAACTTTTTCCGCGCCGACGGCGCGGTTTATCAACTTGAGCCCGGGCGGTCGGGGACCGTCCACTTGCGCACTGCGCGCGAAAGCACCGAGACCCCGCCTTCACTGATGACGATGTTGAGGATGACGGATGCGGCCATGACGAGCCCTTCCACCAGCTGCACCCAGTAGCCTCCGACGCCGGTGGCCACCACCCCCGCTTCCAGCGAGCCGATGATATAGGCGCCGAAAACCGTGCCGACAATCACCCCGTTGCCGCCCGCGATGGAGGTTCCGCCAATGAACACGGCGGCCATGACGGGAAGCAGGAAACCCCCGCCTTGCGTGGGGTAGAAGACGTTTATCTCGGAGGTGAGAATGAGCCCTGCAAAACCGGCAATGAGACCCATCAATGTGAAGAGCGCCACCCGCGTGGACTCCACGTTGATCCCCATGACCCGTGCCACCTCGGCGTTGTCGCCGATGAACATGATGGCTTCGCCGAACTTGTGCCGGTTGAGAATGAACCACATCACGGCGGCAAGCCCCACCGCCCAGAGGGCCTGCGTGGGCATCACCCCGAAAAGCCGTCCGGTGAAGATAGTATGCGCGAGGGTGGGAATCACCGCGGCGATATCGAGCTGCAAGCCGCCTGCCAGCAGGATGGTGACGCCATACCAGAAGAACTGCGTTGCAAGGGTGGCCATAATGGAAGGAACCCGCACGCGCGCCACCAGCACCCCGTTGATGTAGCCCACCAGGCCGCCCCCGGCCAACCCGGCCAGGAACCCGAACCAGGGCGGCAGGCCGTGCTTGAACGACCAGGCGAAAAGGAAGCCTGACAGCGCCACGATGGCCGGGAAGCTCAGGTCTATCTCCCCCGCCGTGATCACCAGGGTGAGGCCGAGGGCCAGGACGAGCTGGGGCGGCACTGTCTGGAAGAATGACATGTAGATGCGGTAACCAAGGAAGACCTGCGGGGTGAGAATAATGAACACGAGGTAGAGCACGGCGAGGACCACGGCAATGGGCAGCCCTTCGATCCTTGCCGCAACTGAGAAAAACGAGCTCCCCTTCTTCATGTCTGTTCCTTGTCCTTCAATCCATGCGCGTATTCGAGGAGGAACTCGTCCAGCGCCTTCAGGGAAATGTCCTTCTTGGCGATGCTTGCCACAACTTCCCCCCTGTCCATGATGATGAACCGGTCGGAGATCTCGTACACGTCCTGGATGTCGTGGGAAATGTAGACGCTGGCCTTGCCGGCCTCCTTGATCTTGTGGACGAAGTTGAGGACTTTTCTCACTTCCTTCAGGGAAAGCGCGACAGTAGGCTCGTCAAGGATGATGAGGTCCGCCTCGAAATGCATGGCCCGGCCAATGGCAACTCCCTGCCTCTCGCCGCCGGAGAGCTTGCTGGCCCGGGAGTCCACCGTGATCCCCTTTCCCCGGAACCCGATGGTGTTCAGCATGATCTCCCGCGCAATTTCTTTCTCCCGCTTCACGTTGATGAATCCGAACGGGAGGGTGATTTCTCTCCCAATGAAGAAATTGCGCCACAAGGCCTGCTTTTCGCCCAGTGACTTGTCCTGGTAGACGGTTTCGATGCCGTGGGCGTGGGCGCTGAGAACAGAGTAGCCCCTCCAGTTGACTTTTCGGCCTGCAATAGAGAGCTCACCCCGGGTGGGGGAAAGACGCCGGTGAGGATCTTCACGAGGGTGGACTTGCCTGCCCCGTTGTCTCCTATCAGCCCGACAATCTCGTTGCGCCCGACCTCCAGGTTGATGTTCCGCAGAGCGCAGACGACTCCGAAATACTTCTCTATTCCCACCATGCTGAGAGCCAGGGGTTCACCTCCACTTCCATGGGAAGTGGAGGGGGCCATCAAGGGGGCGCCAGAATCGCCGAAAACATCGGGCACGACAGAACCTCCTCTGGATGATGGTACAGCTTGTACCTTTTTTGCTGTGGCCGCAGATTAGCACGGTTATAGGGCGAAATCAATAAAAATATTCGCTGAATTTCGCGCTATTTTATTGCATAACAAGGACAAAACACATAAAATACAACTTGTACCAACAGGTAATCGCTGATTTATGAAGAAGCATGAACTGGTCGGATCATGGATCCGAAAGAACATCATAGAGAACAAGCTCGCACCGGGGGAAAAGCTCCCTTCGGAAAGCGAGCTTTGCGCCCAGTTCGGCGTTTCGCGAAACGCAGTGCGCCAGGCAATCAGGGACCTGGCCCAGGAGGGGTGGGTACAGACCGCCCGGGGGGTCGGAACTTTCTGTCGTTCCCGTGTCCCAGCCACCCAGCTCACTACGAACGTCGCTTTCGTAGCCTTTTTCGCGAGCTCCTACATTTTTCCGGAAATCATCCGCGGATGCGATCATGTCCTGTACTCCCGGGGCTTCAACCTCATCCTCAACCAGTCGGAATACGACCTGGACAAGGAGAAAAACATCCTCCTCTCATTGAGAAAGAAGCGCGTGGACGGAATCATCATAGCGCCGGTCTACGACGGCAAAGATCGCTCGAACGCGGGCCTCCTGGAAGAGATACAGGCGGAGGGAACCGCCATCGTGCTGTGCGACAGCACGTTCCTGGACAGGAGGTTCAGTTTCGTGGCCCTGGATGACATTGCCGGCCGGCGCGGCTGCCGCGTCGCATCTCTGGGACCGGGGTCATCGGAAGATCGGGGTTTTCTTCCAGGACGACTACATGGTCAAGATAAGGCGGATGGAGGGCGTGTACGGATTCCTGGAGCGAAAAACCTCATCCGTGCGCAACGACTGGATCGTCAGGTTCAGGGGCCAGGGGCCGGCAAGCGAGGCTCCCGCGGCGGCCGAGCGCCTTTTCCGCACGGGCTCCGAGCTCCCCACCGCCTTCGTGTGCTCCAGTGACGAGGATGCCCTGCATCTCATCCAGGCGGCGGAAAAGTACGACGTTCGCGTTCCCCGGGATCTTTCCGTCATCGGGTTCGACAACTCCAGCGTTGCCCAGCTTGAGCGCGTCTCCCTGACCTCGGTGGATCATCCGGGGTTCTCCATGGGAGAGATCATGACCAACATCCTTCTGGAAAAGATATTTCACCCCGAGATCCGGCTGGTCACCCGCACCCTCATCTCTCCATCCATCATCGAACGGTCCTCCGTGCGGACCCTCACCACGGAACAGGACCAGGACCTCAGCCCTTGACCGCGCCCGCGGTGAGCCCCTCCACAAGACGGGTCTGAACTAACGAGAAGAGGATGATCGTGGGAACAATGGTAAGCACCGTCGCGGCCGCCACCTGTCCCCAACGCAGGATGAGAGCGCTCCCCAGTCTTTGAAGGGCCAGGGTCACGGTGGCGGTGTTCTGGCTCTGCGAAATGACGGACACCACGAGGTAATCTCCCCAGGAAACGACAAAGGCGTAAAAGGCGGCAACCGACACTCCCGGGGCGGCCATGGGAAGAACCACCCGGGAAAGGGTCTGCCACAGGTTGCAGCCGTCGATGCGGGCCGAGTCCTCGATGTCCTTCGGGAGGTTGTCGAAATATCCCTTGAGCATCCACGCGGCAAAAGGCAGGACAAGCATGAGCTGCCCAAGGACTACTCCGGAAATCGTGTTGAACAGCCGCAGCGCAAACAAAACCGTGTAGATCGGTATCAGGAGAAGCACCACCGGAAACATCTGGGTGGAGAAAACCCCCATGATGTATGCGTTGCGGCCTCGAATGGGATAGCGGCTCAGGCCATAGGCCCCAAGGATCGACAGCACCATGGAGAGCACCGTTACCAGCAGCCCGATGCGCAAGGAGTTCCAGAAGTATTTGGGGAAATCCGTGACGGAGAGCACGGTGGCGTAATTGGAAAGTGTGAACTGCCCCGGGGGAGTCCCTACCCTGCCGCTGAATATCGCGTCGGTGGACCGGAAGGAGCTGTAGGTCACCCAGAGCATGGGAGAGATGAAAAAGAAGAGCGCAAGGAGGCAGATGAAATATGTCAGGGTGATGCGGACAATCCGTCTCTGCTTCTTCGTGGCCATGTGCTACCCCTGCTGTCTCTGATAGATCCGGATGTAGACGATGAAGTAGATCATGAGAAGGACGAACATCACCGTCCCTATGCTGGAGGCATAGCCGATCGTGTAGCTGATCCAGGACTGCTGGTAGAGGTACACAGGGAGCACCTCCGTGGCGTACACCGGTCCGCCCCCGGTGGTCAGGTAGACCATGTCGAAGTTGTTGAAGGTCCACAACACGTGGATGGTCACCATCACGATGATCATGTTGCGGCATCCGGGCGCGGTGATGCTGAAGAAGCTGTGCGTGGGCCCCGCCCCGTCGATCTCCGCCGCTTCGTACAGGCTGCGCGGGATTGCCTGCATGGCCGCAAGGAACGCGATGGCGTAGAACGGGACGTTGCGCCACAGGTGGAGAAGGACCATGGCAGGAAGCGCGGCGTGCAGGTCCCCGAACCAGAAGGAATTGGCTTTGATCCCCAGCAGGCGAAGAACGATGTTGACGTACCCGTAGCCGGGCTCAACCATGAAAGTGAACATGACGGCAGTTGCGGCCACCGGGATGACCCAGCTTGCCATGATGATGCTTCGAAAGAGCCGGATCCCCGGCAGCTCCTGCTTCAGCGCAAGGGCCAGGATCATCCCCAGGACCAGCTGCAGGACAACGGCGGCGGCCGTGAGGACGATGGAGTGCCACAGCGAGGACCAGAAGACCGGGTCCGCAAGAAGCCGGCTGAAATTGGCAAGCCCGACGCCGCGCGCCCCCTTGTTGAGAAGGTTCGCGTCCGTGAAGGACAGGCGGATCCCTTCGACAAGGGGAAAGATCGAGAAAAGCGCCATGATGAGAAGGGTCGGCAGGAGAAGCGCCAGGCCGCTGTTCTCCTGGATGATCCGTGGTCTCACATCGAGCTCCTGTGCCTCTGCCTGCTTCCGAGAAAACAGCCGCGGGAACGGAGTCCCGTTCCCGCGTGCCGAAACGAGTGAAATTGTATGCCGCGCCATCCCACCCACGGTGTACCGTGGGCGGGCTAGACCTGTCCGTTCGTCACCAGCGCCTGCACGGTGTCATGCAACCACTGCGCCGCCTCTTGCGGCGACTTCTGGGCGTAGATGACGAAATTGACCGCCCGCATGTTGGCCTCGCTGACAGGGCCCCAGTTGACGGGCTCCTGCGCGTGGGCCTGCGGAAGCAGGGCGGCAAACATCTTGATCCAGTTGCCCAGCGGACCCTGGAAGGCGGGCAGATCGAGCGAGTCCGTGCGGGCCGGAATTCCACCCGAGCTTGCCATCCAGTTGCCCATGTTTTCCTTCGAGGTGATGAACTGGATCAGCTTCCAGGCGCCTGCCTTGTCCTTGGAATAATGGTTCAGCATTATGGGCTTCACTTCAAGATACGTGCCCGCCTTCCCGCCGTCGGGAACGGGGAGCGACGTAACAATGGAGGAGTCCAGGATCTTCTGCGCCGTGGGGTCATCCTTGCGCCTGCCCCAGAGCCACGGTCCCTCGGGCGCCATGGCCCACTTGCCGGAGGCGAAGCCGGGGTCTTCGCTTGGCCAGCCGTTTCCGCGCTCGTCGGGGTTGGCCGCGGGGTTGTCGCCCGTGAATGCCTGCCCGTACAGCGTCAGGATCTTCTCCAGCTGGTCGACGGTCGGATTGTAGGTCTTCTGGTTTCCCGACACGGTGAACATGGCCTTGCCCTCGCCGACCTGGAACCACCAGGAAATGAACTCCTGCGGAGCGCGCGGGTCCCCCACCTTCGTGCAGAGGAACAGGCCCCATACCTGCTTGTTCGAGGCCTTTGTGATTGCCTGCGCCGTGCTGATCAGGTCCGACCACGTCTTGGGAACGGACAGGTTGTATTGATCCAGGACATCCTTGCGATAAATCAAGCCGCGCGCGTTCGTGTTGTACGGGATGCCGTACAGCTTGCCGTTGATGGTGAGAGGGGCAAGCGTTGCAGGAACGAACTGGCTCTTGTCCGCCCAGCTGTTGAAGTACGTATCGAGCGGCTCGATGTCTCCCTTCTGGACATAGACGGCCGTGTCCTCCAGCAGACCTTCAATCACATCAGGGGAGCCGCTCTGAGCCTGGACCAGGTATTTGTCTCTCTGGGGTCCGTAATCGCCGGGCCCGAAGAAGTTGTCCACGTTGTAACCCGGCAGAGCGGTCTTGACGTTCGCACCCCACTGTTTCACGTAGTCGGGGGAAACCTCCTGGGTCACAAAAGGCATGGCCCAGAACGAAAGTGTTCCCTTGGCGCCTCCGCCTTCCGCCTTTCCGCCGGCAAATGCCGCCGCAGCGCCGCTCAGAAGCAGGGCTGCAACCAGAATACATACGATACTTTGGATTCGTCTCATACCTTCCACTCCTTCTCTTGAGAGCTTAGCGAGCTCCGGCGTGACTCCAGCCCTGGCGATGACAACCGCATGGGTTCCCGATCCTGAAACTTTTTTCAGCATCACCTCCTTCCGCAAAGTGGCGCGGGAAACACCATGAGGAGTCCGTTGGGCTGCGTCGCCGGTAGAGGGATGATTGTGTGACGTATGAAATGACTGACTGGGGACTGCATCACCCCGCACGGAGGCCAGCGTAATGAAAACCTGAAAATCATGTCAAGAGCTTGCGGGTATATATCAGGTTTCTAGATTCGCTTTTGCTGGAGAGACTTTCGGACCCTGAAGAGCAGGCTGGCCTCATCGAAAGGTTTCTCGATGAGGTCCGCATCAGACTCCAGGATCCCCTGGCGGGAAACAAGGTCCTCCGAATATCCCGACATATAGAGGATTCTCACGTCAGGCTGGAATGCGCGAAGCCTGCTGCCCAGCTCGGGGCCGCTCATGCGCGGCATGACGACATCCGTCAACAGGAGGTGCACGACTTGATGCATCGAGTTGACCATCTGCAGCGCCGCGTCGCCGCTGGCGGCATCCAGCACCACATAGCCATTCTTTTCAAGGATTGCTCGGCAGTATCGCCGCAGAGCCTCCTCATCCTCCACCAGGAGTATCGTGCCGCCGCCCGGGTCCGCTTCGCCCGGGATGGGCCGGGCCGCCTCGACTGAGCGCGGCTCGAAGGCTCTGGGGAGGAAGATCTCGAAGGTGGTTCCCTCCCCGAGAGAGCTGGTGCAGTAGATGTAGCCCCCGCTCTGCTTGATGATCCCGTATACCGTGGCAAGCCCGAGGCCCGTGCCCTTGCCCAGCTCCTTGGTCGTAAAAAACGGCTCGAAGATGCGCGACAGGGTCTGGCTGTCCATCCCCGTGCCGGTGTCCCTGATGATGAGCCTTACGTAAGCCCCGGGCCCCATCTCCGGGCGCGCGGGAGGCGCTGTATCGAAGTCGACGTTGGCGGTGTGAAAAGAAAGCCTGCCGCCCCGGGGCATCGCATCACGGGCATTTGCGGCGAGATTCATGATCACCTGCTCGATCTGCCCCTGGTCCGCCCTGACGTTTCCCGCGTCCGGCTGAAGGAGCATCTCCACCTCGATGTCCTCCCCGATCATACGCGGAAGCATCTTCTCCATGCGCTGAACCACTTCGTTGAGGCTGACGACACGCGGCTGGAGAATTTGTTTACGGCTGAAGGCCAGGAGCTGCGCCGTGAGATCAGCGGCCCTGTCCACGGCCGTCCTGACTTCCCGCATGTCGGCCCGCAACGAGCCGGTTTCCGGCAGATGTTCCTCCATCATCTCCGCGTACCCGCGGATCACGGTGATCAGGTTGTTGAAATCATGCGCAATGCCGCCGGCAAGCCTCCCCACCGCCTCCATCTTGCGCGCCTGCGCAAGCTGCTCTTCGCTTCGGCGAAGCGCCGTCTCAGCCTGGACCCGCGCTGAGATGTCCAGCACGCTGACCAGCATGTACGGGTAAGGATCGTTTTCCGGCGGGATGTACATCCTGATGGCGATGTCGATCCTTTTCCCCGTTGTCGTTACCGCGTTGGACTCGGCCGCGCAATATTTCCGGCCCTCCCAGACGGCAACAAGGTTCTCTCGCATGCTTGTGCGGGCCGCCAGGTCCCGCAGATCCAGACGTGAATCCAGGGGCCCGCGCAGGGATTTCGCATGGGCCACTTCGTAGAGAGCGAGCGTGGCTTCATTGACGTCCACCACCCTGATCAGGCGGGCAGCTTCAACCAGAAAATCCGGGTTGGAGTCCAGCCACGCTCCCAGGTCGGTGACACCCCGGGTTTTCAGCTCCTTCAGCGCGGCGCGAAGACCGGTTATATCCTCTTCCCACAATGAGACCGCAGAGTGCTGGAAAATGCTCCTGTAGCGCGATTCGCCATGGGACAGGACCACCGACCCGTCCCTGCTCCCTGCGGTTCCCTTTCGTGGGCGTACGGGCACAACAGCTTAATTGCCGCCCGGCCCGCCCGGCTGCCCCTGCCCCGGCCCTCCCTGGTCAGGGATCTTCTTCCTCTTCAGGAGATCATCATTCCCCGCGCCCGGATTCCCCCCGCGCGGCCCACCCTGCTGCCCGGCTGCGGGTCCGCTTCCGGGGGGAACGACCTGCCCCTGCGGCCCGCGCCTGACGCCCGGCTGCGCCCGCGGCCCCGGCTGTGCCGGCCCGCCTGGCTGCACGATCGGCCCTTGCGGTCTCTGGCCTCCCGGCTGAACCCGCGGTCCTTGTGGTCCGCCCTGCGGCGTTCCCGGCTGCGGCCCACGAGGAACCTGCTGTCCGCCCGGTTGCACTCTGGGAGAGACCACTCTCGGCCCCTGCGATCCTTGCGGCCCACTCTGGCCCCGAGCGACCGGACTCACGACCACGGGAGGATTCTGCCCGGGCGAGGTCCGCCGCAAGCCCTGAAGAGTCGCCTGGTCGACCGGCCTCCCCGGATGAGCCTCCATGGCTTGCTGCCGGGCGGCAAAAGGCACGGGGGCCGGGGGCGGAGCAACCCGCACGACGACCGGCCGGGACATGATGGTGGCCGGCGGCTGCGCCGCGGGACCCATGCCGGGTCTGCCAAGCACGCTCTCCCTCATGGGCGCCATGGGGGCATACGTTCCCCGGACCGGTGCCCGCATGATTTCCTGATTCGATACCGCGAACGCGGAGCTGTTGACCGGCTGGGCGCGCACGAAAGCCTGGTTCGGCACGGCCACCACGGCGCCGGGCACGGAACGGTTCACGTACCGGTACGTGGTGACGTTGATGGCCTGCGCGTTCATGACCGTCACATGGCTGATGTTGATATTCCGAACATACGCGTTGGTCACCGTATAAGGAGGCACATACGGCTCACGCGGGCCCAGGGGGAACCATGCAACGCCTCCGCCGGCCGCCATGGAAGAGCCCCAGCCGTTTCCTCCGACAAAGACCACCAGCGCTGGAGCGTAGATGGGACGCGCGACAATTCTTCCGGGAACCCATACCCAGGATCCTCCGAGAGATGCCCAGCGGCCGTAGTGGAACGGGGCAAAACCCCAGGGCGCGTCATCGATCCACGTCCAGCCCCAGGGATCCACCCAGGCCCAGTGCCCGAAGCGATACGGTGCCCAGCCCGGGACAATCACCGTGGGCTGCCACACCGGGCCGTACCCCGGCGCGACTCGCCATGTGCCGTTGGCGTCCAGGTCCTCGGCCCCGATCATCTCCCGGGGCACATACTGCGCGGACACCATCCGGTTTTCACCCGCGTCCCGCTGCTCACACCACTGATCCCACTCGTCGGGCTGGTCGGCCATGCTCACTTCGTAGCTCGGAGTGTCGAGGCCCGTCATGTCAGCTGCCTGGCCGGGTGTGACGGAGAAGGATGAGTCGCCGGCAATCACCTCGGCGTCGCCGGACCGCACCGTGACGCTTGTGTCTCCCGTTTCCTGAACGTCGACACGATAACTGCCGGGCTGCGTCAGCGTCAGGCTGGAGTTGGGCGTATCCACCTCAACGACCTCGTTGGCGCTCAGATGCCGCAGCCTGATGTTCAGCGATCCCGTTGAAAGCCGGATCTGCATTATCTGGTCATCCAGGTTCAGGAAGGAGAACTCCGTGTTCGATGCAAGGCGAATGGCCGTTGAGCCGACGTGGATCTCAGCCTCGCCGTCCTGATCCGTCCAGAGGTAGTCTCCCGTTGTTAGGGGATAGTTCAAAGTGGCGGGAGTCCATTCCTCCAGGCTCCCCGGATGGAAAGAGACAGTTCCCGTGAGGAGGTTGATGCGGCCCACGCGATCAGGAGGATCAGCCCACAGCAAGCTGCCGCTGCCCAGCACAAGGAGCAGGCACACGAGCACCAGGACCGATCTTTTGTTTGTTTTCATGTTCGTCTCCGGGGACAAGCCTTGGCTGGCTTGTATCCACATAAAATGGTATCTCCCTGCCGGCCGACTGTCAATTCAAGTCGAGCCTTTGTCAGCCCGCGCCGTTGCGCGTTAACGAAAATTAACACATTGATAACACCGCCCACCCCGGATTGGTATACTTTCAATGCGGAGGTTTTTTTCATGAAAATGCGACACGTGGCGACCATCGGGCTTATCGTGCTTCTGACCGCCCCGCAGCTGGTCCTTGCCCAGGCTCCCAACGCTCTTCAGTCCATGCAGGCGGCTTTCCGACAGGTGGCCCAGAAGGTGCTGCCGGTCGTCGTGGAAATCGATGTCACCGAAGTCATCAAGCAAAGGCTTCCCCAGCTCGAGCTGCCGTTCGACTGGTTCTTCGGCCAGCCCCAGCCCAAGGGGGGTGAACGGTCATTCCGACAATCGGGCCTCGGGTCGGGAATCATCGTCCGCAAGGCGGGAACCGTGGTCTACGTCCTGACCAACAACCACGTGGTCAAGGATGCCACCGACATCAGCGTAAAGATGAACGACGGCCGCATCTACAAGGCAAAAGTCGCCGGCACCGACCCCCGCAAGGACCTGGCGCTTGTGTCATTCGAGACGCATGACCAGGTGAGCCTCGCGGAGCTGGGGGACTCGAACACGCTGGAGGTGGGGGACATCGTGTTTGCCGTGGGCAATCCCCTGGGCTTTACCTCCTCGGTGACAATGGGAATTGTCAGCGCTCTGGGCCGGCAGGCGCGCGGCGATGTTGCCACGTACACGGACTACATCCAGACGGACGCGCCGATCAACCAGGGCAACTCGGGAGGCGCGCTGGTGAACATCCGGGGCCAGGTGGTCGGGATGAACACGTGGATTGCGGCCCCCAGCGGGGGAAATGTCGGGCTCGGGTTTGCAGTCCCCATCAACAACGCCCGGCAGGCCATCGATGATTTCATTGCCAAGGGAAGAGTGGAATACGGCTGGCTTGGGGTGCAGATCGGAGACATCCAGGATAACGGCCCTTCTCTGGCAATTGCGCATGACCTCAAGGTCGAAGGCCAGAAAGGCGCATTCGTCTGGAACCTGTACAAGGGCTCCCCCGCGGACAAGGCAGGCCTTCTTCCCGGAGACTACGTGACAGCGGTGGAAGGGAAGAGCATCCATGACAGCGGCGAGCTCACCCAGATCATCGGCGCCCTCCGTGCCGGGGAAACCCGGGAGTTCTCCGTGATGCGCTACGGCAGACCCCTCAACCTGCGCGTCACCATTGGCAGGCGGGATGACCAGGACCGTGTGGCCCAGTCGAAAAACCTGTGGCCGGGGCTGTCGGCCCTCCCCCTCACGGACGAGGTGCGCCAGGATCAGAACATCCCGCGGAGCGTCCGCGGGGTCATTGTGGGGGATATCGCGGACCAGAACACCCCGGCAGCAGTTGCGGGGATCCAGGCGGGAGACATCATCAAGGCCATCAACGGGGCAAGCGTGAGCACCATGATGGACTACTACAAGGCGCTGAATGACGCCTCCCGCCGGACGGTGAGCTTCGGGATCCTGCGCGCCGGAAACGATATCACCATCGGGCTCAACCCGTGAGCGAGGGGCCTGACAGCCAGCCGGCTCCTGTCCCTGCTCCTTCCCGTCTCACCGTCACGCCGGCGTACCGTGGCCTGAGGGCGGACGCCTTCCTGGCGCTTGCCCTCCCTTTCCTCTCGCGCACACGGATTCGCCAGAAGGTCCAGACCGGTGAGTCGCTCCTCAACGGCCGCCGCTATGCCACCTCAGCCCGGCTTGCCGAAGGCGACGTGCTCACCGTTTTGTGGAGAAGCGCTCCGAAGGAAAACACTCCGCGGCGCTTCGAGATCCTCTATCAGGACGAGCACATCGTCGCCGTGGACAAGCCTGCCGGCGTAGCTTCCCATCCCACGGGGAGGTATCAGTCCGAAACAGTCATTCAGTTCGTTCGAGAGCGCTTTGCCGCTGAGACGAGCGCAAGCCTGAGCCAGGCTGGGGATTTCTTTCCCGGGCTGGTCAACAGGCTGGACGTATTCACGAGCGGCGTGATCCTTGCCGCAAAGACAGGCGGCGCCCTGCGGGAAATGCAGGGCCTGGCCGCCGGCGGGAAGATCGACAAGCGTTATGTCGCCCTGGTAGAGGGCGTCGTTGCCCGGGAAGAAGGCAGGATCGACCTCTCCCTGGGGCCTGACCGTGCCAGCCGTACGGCGCTTCGAATGGCGCCGCGTGAGGACGGTCTTGCGTGCGTCACCGACTTCACAGTGCTTCGCCGCTTTCCAGGGCACACCCTCCTGGCGGTCTTTCCCAGAACGGGCCGCCAGCACCAGGTTCGCGCGCACCTTGCCGCCATTGGGCATCCGGTCTGGGGTGATCTCCTCTATAAAGACGAATCCCTTTTTCTGAGATACCAGCGCGCCGGCGGGGTGCTGGACCCCTCCCTTCCTCCCCGGCACTGCCTGCACGCGGAGCAGTGCGAGTTTGTCCACCCGTTTACCGGCGCGCGCACGCTCATCCGCTCGGCATTGCCTTCCGACTTCCTCACCATCCTCAAGGCCGTAGAACCGGGCTGACTGGGCGCGGCGGAAGGGACTATTTCTTCGCCTGTCCCTTCAGCCCGTCGAGCCGCTTCTGCGTTTCCTCATCAGCCCGCATGCCCAGGTACTCTTCCAGGTTCTTGATAGCCTTCTGCGGCTCAGCCAGTTTCCGCTCGTAAAGGTCGGCTAAAAACAGGTACACTGCGGGCTCCTTGATCCCCTTGCCCAGCACTCCGTTCAGGAACGTCGCAGCCTCATCCCACATTCCGACCTTATACGCCCTGACGGCTCGCAAATAGAGAAGGACGCCGTCGCCGGGATCCAGTTTTTCAGCCCGAAAGAGAAACCCCTCTGCCTCCTCCCACTTTCTCTCTTCCAGCGCCTTTTCGGCGCTGGTCAGAAGCTGTCCGAAAGACACCATCCGCAGGAAAAGCACGTCGGTCTTGTTGAGGAACAGGACCTCCACGGAGAGATCCTCGAAGCCTTCCTTGCGCGCAACGACCATGTGCTCCCCGCGCGCCAGCTCAGGAATCACGAATCTCCCGCGAATATCGCTGATCGACCCGGTCTTTGGATCCGAGCTCCCGTCCACGCTCAGCTTGACTCCGGGGCAGGGCTGGTTGTCTTCGTCATATATCATCCCGAAAAGGGAGGCTTTGTTGAACACGTTCGGATCAGCCAGGTTCTGCGAGGCGCATGAGACCAGGGTAATGGCAAGGAGAAGCAGGGCGACAACGATTTTTTGCATCGCTACCTCTTGTTTACGACATAGGTATCGTCGTTATTTCGAACGACCATTCGCTTCTCCGCAACTTCGACGAGTGACCACCCGTTGGTTGCATCGCCTTCACCAATTTTGATGACGCGACCTGCCCGTGTGTCTTTCAGGAGATAGTAGGGTCTGCCGGGATCTCCGCTGTAAAAGCCCAGATAGCTGAGCCATGGCGCCTCCACCGGCATCCTGGCAGCGGGTGGTGAAGCTTGAACAGGAGCTCGGAGCTTCGCAGGATTCTTTTTAACAAACAGCGAAAGTATAACGTGTGGCGACACGCGATCCGGGGCGACGTGCGAACCTGCCGGATCCTTTGAAACCGGCGCGGCCACGGGTCCCGGGGCGGGTTTTTGCGCTTCATCGCTGAAAGGAATAAGCAGCGTCGTCAGCAAGCCCAAGGCTGCCGCGACCAACAAGGCCTCTGTCAACCTAGAAATCGAGAACCTCATACCCTATCCTGAAAACCGCGTCCGCTGAACCAGTTCCTTCTCTCATTGCGAGCTTGAATGAAGAGACGGTCCAATACCGTTCACATTCCGAGACGTCCTTGAGAAAGAGGATCAGGGAGCTCACGGGCGCCTCGACTGTGAACTCCAGGCTGTTCACGTTCTTCTGCTCCACCATCTGGTAGCGGACAACTGTAATCCCGCGGGACGAAAGTTTTTTTCGTACGACTGTACCGAAAGTGAACGGGCTGATCTCCTGGTTGGAATAGAATTTCATCCTCGTGCTTGCAAGACGGTCTGCAAGCCGGTTCAATTCAGCATCTATCTCTCCTTCTGATCGAATTGACTGTCGGAGTTTGAGGATCCGCGCCTGATACTGCGCCGTCTTCGCCCGGGCTGCTTTCAAGCGTTCTGCGCCGAAGGTAAAAGAAACGGCCAATGCACAGAGGGCGATTGCCGCGCAGAGAATCAAGAAAAGAACCCTTTCACGCCTAGCGAGCATGGAAGACTCCCGAGAAAGAAAAACGCTCTTTGCCTGAGCGGACATCAGGGACCACCTGGGAAAGTTTCACGGCGTCGAACCGGGCGCTGTCGCGAAACCCTTCCATCACCTTCAACGGATTGGACCCTGCCGCCTCGATCTGGAAACTGTCTCCTTGCACCTGGAGGCTGCGAATTTGGACGTCGTCCCCCAGAGCTCGTGTCAGCTCGGAAAGGAACAGGTAGAGGTCCTGAGGTTCTGCGGAGTCCAACCTGGCAAGCTCTGACCGCAACCCTTCCACCTGTTTCTGCAGGACAATCGTCCTGCTGCTCTGCTTTTCGAGGGTGGAATAAGTCTTTACAAGAATCGCCGCGCGATTCTCTTCCATCCAGACGCGCTTGAAAAAGACCGATACGGCCAGAACGGCAACAATCAAGGCAAGCCCGGCAATCCTTGCCGCGGGAGTCAGGATTGCGGGGGTTCGCTTCTTCTCTCGAAAAAGGCCGTCGACGTTCCGCAACCCTGACTCGAGCTCCGGGAAGCTGAGCAACTGCGGTTGCGCGGCCGGGGATTGTTGGCGCATCCGATCGATGTCTTCCTTGCAGGCAATGAGCAGGAGCGGCAAGGTGCGAACGTCATCCTGCTCAACGCTCTCGACATGCCCGAAATCCAAGGCCCCTTCCTCCCTGGGAACAACGGCGTTGGAGAGGGGCAACCCTGCGCGAAAGGCTGATATCTCGACCCATCCCGGGTGGCAGAACCAGATTCGGATATTCTTTCGGGCTCGCACAGTCTTTCTTATAAGTGAATACGGCAAACAGATCGGCTTCTGCCCTGCCGCCGACCTGTAGCCCGCCAAGACCTTCTTTCGGGAGATGAATACCACAGCAACCTGCCGGGCCCCGGCGGACTCCAGCCGATAATCGAAAGAAGTCTCATCGGGGTTGCCCGGATAGATGCTGCGCAGGCGATAGCGTATGAGCCCGTCTATTTCGTTGTCCGGGACACGCGGGATGCTTAAGACCTGCACGTCAAAATCCAGGCGGGAGGCCAGCAGAGCGTCGAAATGCCGACCGTCTGCCAGCGGCGCGCCATCAGAAAGCCGCGTGACACGGACTTCGTTTTCCTGCTGTCGAGCGTAGCCGAGCGCAATCACGGGAAAAACCTCTCTTCGGCCACCTGGAAGCACGGCGAGCTGCCGTCATCCGAGGGCAGCCTGGCGACAATGAGATCGAGTCTGTTGTCCTCTTTGGAAACCATGACCTTCCAGAACCACGTGACGACTCCGAGATACTGGCAGACGGCATTCTCTTCCCCGACCCCGACCATGCGGCGCAGCTCCTCTTTTGTGAGCCCATCCCTGTCCCGTGAGTCCAGGATGAGCTGGGCCGCCTGCCTGGGGTGAGGGACCTTGAAGCCAGGGAAAGCGAGCAGCTCCGAAAGCACCAGGGGCTCCAGGAAGTAGACGTTGAAAGCAGGCTCGACATTCAAGAGCGGGAAAAGCCTGTCGTAGTCGAGACCCAGGAACTCCCTGAGATCCGTCCGTTTCAGGACCTTCTTCTGGATCATAGCTTGCTGCCAGCGAGATCGAAACATCTCCGCGCCGGACGGATCTCCCATGCGGACCTCGTACAGCTTGCGCAGCGCAAACTCATCCGTTGTGTTGAGGTTGGCGTAGCCGTACCCCGTGAAATACCGGAGAAGCGCTTCCGCCTTGATGAGGTCACCGTACTCCGTGGCAATGTCGGTGGAGATGCCTTTGTCCTCCCTGCGCTGCTGAAGGTCCTGCGCGGTGAACCCCGGTCGCAGCAGCTCCGCGAGGGCTGTCTTTTCGAAAACAGCTTTCTGGACCCAGTTCGCGTTCAACCTGCTGGAGACATCCTGAAGGGCAACGGAGACCCCGGCGGGCGCGACATGAATGATCTCCGTCCAGACGGGGTCGAAAGGAGAATCCGAGTCCGGCGTGGGATCGCTTGCCAGGAGCTTGACGACACGTTCACCTTCCCTGCGCAAGAGCTGTCGCAGCTCGTCACGGTCCGCGCTGTGACGCGTGTATGCAAAAGCCGCCTGGAGGACAAGAGCAGCGCCGGCCGCAACGGAAGCCATGAGAATCAGGAAGGTCAACGCAACAATCGTCGTGGACCCTTCCGCCATGATGCCCTGCCTCATGGCGATGTCACCCGCCCGACAGGCATTCCGCCGAATCGCGCCCAAATCACGCAGGTCTTTCCATCCTTTCCTGCGGCCTCCATGCGTATCCCCAAAGGTCGACCCTCCTTGCCCGTGGCCGGCGAAAACGCAACCCCTTGAAAATCGGGATACTGCATGGAAGCGACTCCATCCCCGACCACCAGCACTCCTTTCCGGAAGGTCATTGTGAAGTTCTTCGAAGAGTCTCCGTCGAGATATGGCACGGTCACGGTCCCATCCCCGATTTCCATGATTCCCTCCGGCGCCCAGTATGGCGGGCGGATCCGGGCGGCAAGCTCGCGCACGCGATCATCCAGCTGGATCAGCCGGGCTCCCTCCTGCATGGCCTCCCGGAGTCGTGCAGCCAGTCGCAGGGAGACTCCCACGGCCTGCCACGCGCCCAGCCCGAGGCTGGACAGAATGAAAAGGGCAACCAGAACTTCCAGGATTGTCGAGCCGTTCTCATTCTTTCTGGAAGACAATGATCTGGTCCCTTGCATCTGCGTTCCTCTGTTCGATCATGCCCTCCACCCGCCGTGCCTGCCGCACTGTCAGAGAGCCCGCAAGGCTGATTCCTCCCAGGAAGACCGCAAACCCTATGATCACGATAAGAAGGGCCACCAGGACATCCAGGAGAATGTACCCCGCCTCCCTCTCGCGCCTGCTCAATCTTCCCATGACGAAATGTCCCTGTCGTTAGCCTCCCCGCCTTCCTTCCCGTCCGCGCCGAAGGAGCGAAGGCCGAATGGCAGCCCGTTTGGGCCGGGGATCGTGTATTCGTACGCATGACCCCAGGGGTCGGAGGTGACTTTCTTGTTGACATAGGGTCCGTTCCAGCCGGCTGGGAGAGGCTCAAGGACGGGCTTGACCCACAAGGCATCAAATCCCTGCTCAATGGTGGGGTATTGCCTGCAATCGGCCGCATAGGCGTTCAGCGCGAGGGAGAGCGTCTCGATCTGGCTTTTTGCCGTGACCTGCCGCGCCCTGTCGATATAGCGGAAAGCCATGAAGCCCACGGCGCTTGTAAGAATCAGGATAATCGCGATGACGATGAGGACCTCCATGAAGGTCCACCCCGCCTCGCTGTCTTTTACAGGATGTTGCCGTACATCGAGAAGATGGGAACGATGAAAAAGACCACGAAAAGAATGATTAATATCCCCAGCACGACGATGAACGCCGGCTCGATGAGCGTCATGAGCCTGTTTATCCATTTCTCGACCTCCTGCTGGTAATACACCCTGAGTTGCCCAAACACCTTCTCCACGTGACCGACCCTCTCACCGATCGCAACCCATCGAGCAATGCGCGTCGGGAAAAGAGCGCTTTCGGAAAACGCCGTTGATAGATGCTCTCCCCTTATCACTTTCTCCCGAATGCCGGTGATCTCCTCTTTGAGCGCCGTGTTTCCAACTGAATCCGCCCCTTCGGACAGCGCTTCCTCGATACCCACGCCGGATGCGGTGAGGGTCTCCATGGCAAAAGCGAAGCTCAGAAGCTCGCGCTGAATGAGAAATGAAGAAACCAGGGGTACGCGAAGAAGGAAGGAATCGATGCGGATCGCCGGCCGGCCTCCCCGCTTTCGCATCCATAGCGCGGCCGCGCATAGCGCCACGGCTGCAGCCAGGAGCGCACCGAGGATGCTGAAGGACATCGCGAGGGAGCTCATCAGCGACTCCACCTTGCCCGCCATCCCCTGCCCGATCTGGCCGAATATGTCGCGAAGTCGGGGAAAAAGAACGACAACGATGAGAACGGCGCTCATCACGGCGACGCCCAGAACCATTGCCCGGGTACAACAGCGCGGCGCCGAATCGCTCCCGAAGCTTTTTCTCGTCCCCCAGGTATGAGGACAGCCGCGCAAAAACCTGGTCCAGAGACCCGATGCGCTCTCCAATGCGGACCATGCCGCGATACACCGACGGGAAGCTTCCGCCCGTCCCCTCCAGGGCGGCGGCAAGCGTGCTGCCTTTTTGGATCTTTTCCAGGAGGAGAGTGACGAGCTGGCTCCCCGGGCCGCTTTTGGAAACGCCTTGCGCAACCTCGAGGGCATCTTTCAGCGAGAGCCCCGAGCCGAGCATGAGGGTAAGCAGGTCGGTGAGCTCGCAGACCACCCTGCGCGAAAAGCGCTTGCCGGTCCGAGGCGCTGTCTGCCCCTGGGCCAGCTCCTTGACGGAAAGCACGAAGAGGTTTCGCGACGCGAGTTCCCTCAAAAGCGGCTCTTCAGAGGCCGCCTCACGCAGCAATTCCTCGACCCCGCCTTTGTCGTCGGCCACCCGGCACACATAGACTGGCATCAGCTCATCACCACGCTTTGCACTTCCTCAACGGTCGTGATGCCCTGGACGGCTTTCTGGAGACCGCTCCGCAGGAGACTGCCAAAGCCCCTTGTTCTCAGGTGCTGGGCAATGGCCGATGTCCGCTCGCCTTTGAGGATCAATTCTTCCACTGTCTCGTCGGAAGCGAAAGCCTCGACGATTGCGGTGCGGCCTTTGTATCCTGTGCCTCCGCACGCATCGCAGCCCTTGCCCTTGAAAAGCCGGGCGGCTGTCACCCCGTGTTGCTTCAGGAACTCCTTCTCCTCCCGGCTCGGCTTGGACGGCCGAGTGCAGGACGCGCAGTTTCTCCTGACCAGGCGCTGTGCCATTGCGCCGCGCAGCACCGCCGCAAGCAGGTACGGCTCAACCCCCATGTTCCTGAGCCGGTGGATCACCGAGATTGCGTCGTTTGTATGAAGCGTGGAAAGCACCAGGTGGCCGGTCAGGGCGGCGCGAACGGAGAGCTCCGCAGTCGGAGTGTCCCTGATCTCTCCTACCATGACAATGTTGGGATCCTGTCGCAGCACGCGCCGCAGGAGGGACTCGAACGTCAGTCCGATCCTTTCATGGGTCTGGATCTGGCCCACGCCTTCGATGAGGTATTCCACCGGATCCTCGACGGTGACGATTTTCACCCGCTCGGACGCGATCTCCCGCAGCAGGGCGTTCAGCGTCGTGGTCTTGCCGCTGCCGGTCGGGCCGGTGGCCAGGACCAAACCGTGCGGGACCGCCACGAGCTTGCGCATGAGAGAGAGGCTCTGCGGGTCAATGCCCAGCTCCGCAAGCCCGAGAGGCGCGCCGTTGGTATTGAAAAGGCGCAGAACGATGGATTCCCCGGCAGCGATGGGCACGATGGAAACGCGCACATCAAAGGCGCCGTCCCCCATGTGCACCGAGATCCTTCCGTCCTGCGGCAGCCTCCGCTCCATGATGTTGAGGTTGGCCATGATCTTGATCCGCGAAGCAACGGCGGGAAACTTGTCCTTGTCGATCCTGCTCACCGTCTGCAGCACGCCATCGATGCGATAGCGCACCCGGGTCTCCTGGGAGAAAGACTCGATGTGGATGTCCGAAGCGCCTTTTCGTATCGCCTCGATCATCAGGCTGTTCACCAGGTTGACGATGGGGGCGTCGTTGGCCAGCCGGTCCAGGAGGATCCGTTCGTCGTCCGCAGCTTCGAGGCGCGGAGATCCGCTTTCCAGCACAGACAGCCGCTTGCCCAGGTAGGCGGCAAGCTCCGTGCGGTCAATGCGGAAGAACTCCACCGGCTTTCCGTGGAAGTTTCTCAGGTAGGAAAGGATGGCGGCGTTGCCGGGGTCTGCCACGCCGACCAGCACCTCCTCATCGTCTTCGCGAAGCTTGATGACGGAATTGGCGTCCATGTATTCGAGGGGATACTGGTGTTCGGCCTCCGGAAGGGGCGCGAACTCGGTCAGAGTGGCGTGCCTCAGGTTGTCACCCATCCTCTACTGCCCCCTGAGGAATTTCTGGTACAGGGATTCGAGCCTGACACCTTCGTCTGCGGATCGGCGCTCGGGGTATTCCACGTGCGGCACGATGTAGATCACGAGCTCTTCGTTGGAAATCGTCTCATTTCGGCTCTGAAAGAGAAGACCCAGAAGGGGGATATCCCCGAGCACGGGAACTTTCTGAACGGTAATGCTCTTTTCCTGCTGGATCAGCCCTCCAATCACCACCGGCTTTCCCGAGATCGTACGCACGTTGGTGCTGACGATCTTCTCCGAGGTGGAGGGAGGGTTGCCCGAGGTTGTGGAAAGATCAGCGCCCTGTTTGGAAATAGTGGAAGCTACTTTCATTGTGATCATCCCGTCACCGGATACCCAGCCGTTCATCGTGATGATGAGACCCGATGTTATCTCCCGGGTCACGCCGCTTGACTGCAGCTGCTGCGTTGTGGTGTTCAGCTCCAGATCGCGGTAACGCGTTGTCAGGGTGTTCTGGAACTTGATTTCTTGCCCCGAGAGCCCGTTGACCGTTGTATCGGCAAGGATGTTCGCCTTGTTCGTGCTCAGGTCAAGGCTGAGATTGACGGCGAAGAGCGTGCCGAAAGCGGAGACGACGTTGATGTTGAGCTGCAGGAGCTTCCCGATGCTTCCCAGGAAGGCGTTGGAGCCGGAGCCGTCCGTCGGAAGAGCTCCATTGGACACGGAGGCGTTCCAATCCAGGCTTTCTCCGCCTTGATACTCCACGACCAGAAGCTCGTAGCGGATTTGCGGCGTCGGCCTGTCCAGCGCGTCCAGCTCCCGACGGAACTGTCGGAGCTTGTCCTCGGATCCGCTGAAGAATACCAGCGTGGAGTCTCCCGTTGCCTGCACGTCCTCCTTGGCTACGGACGGGGGCAGGTTTTTCAGCAGGTAGTCCGACTGGACGTATTTCAAATGGATGGGCACTCCCTCCTGCTTCTTGTCCACAAGGCCGATGTAGTCGTCCATCATTCGTTTGTTCTCCCCCGAGAGAAGCATGACGAAGGAGTTGCCCTGCGGCAGGGCAACGGGTTTTATGCTGTTCAACTGGGAGGGCAGGAGCGTGATGAAGTCCGTCACCTTGAGGTAGCTCAAGTCGAACCGGTAGTAGCTTTTCTGTTCCAGCGGGCGGTCGATACTGCGGATGAACTCTTCGATGGGCCCTATCTCCTGGGCGCTTCCTGAAAGGATCACGGTGTTTGAGCTCTTGTCCAGGCGGAAAAGGCTCTGCGACGCCATGTCTTGAGGGAAGAGGCCGGGCAGGTCCTGAACGGAAAGATAGGTAAGGGGAATCGAATGGATGATCTTGAGCTTCTTCATCACGTCCGCGTGCTGGATCTCGAACACGTAGTAGATCCCGTTCTCCACCGAATAGTCGGCATTCGCCTGCTCCAGCACCAGGCGCAGGATTTCATCCAGCTTCTTGTCGGTGAAGTGGAGGTTTTCCAGAATCGCGTCGCTGCGGAGAAACAGGGAATACTCGAGCCCCGATTTCTTGAAGATCTCGGTGAGCAAGTCCCGCAGCCGGGCTTTGTCGGTGTTGATGCTGTACAGGTCCCCGCGAAGGCTGACCAGGGTCCCCGGCCGGTCAGCCCTGGCATCCGGCTTCCCGCTGGCGTCGAGCCGTCTGATGTAATGGTAGTCCTCGGTCGACTCCACGGTGTAGTCTGGAAACCGCTTCATGACCATCTCGAGGATCTTCACGGGCTTTGCGTTCTCAACGTGAATGGTGATGTTTTCCCGCGGCAACGCATCGAAGAGAATCGTCTTGCCGATACCCCGGGAGAGAGCCGCCGCCACCAGCCGCGGCTCCACTTCTTCGGCATCCAGCGCCGCTGTCCCAGCTTCCTTGTTCCAGGTGGTTCTCACTCGCGAGACGTAGTAAATGTTCCCGTCCTTCCAGGAATACATCTTGTATGTCGTGAGGAAAATCTTGAGAGCAGTGTCGAAATCGGTCTCATTGAAGTAGTAGGAAGCGTTACCATTCACCGTCTCATCCGGCACGATGGACTTTCCGGACATCTCAGCCAGCGCAAGGAGAATGTCGACGATGGCCTGATTCTTGAACTCCATCTCTTTGATCTGCTGGGCGCCCGCAGAACCGCCGACCAGTGAGACGACGATGAGCAAAGCCAAGAAACGCTTCATGGCGCCAACCTCCATCCATGGAGATTCTGGAAGAGGATGGCCAAGGTGGCGCCCGCCGTCAGGAAAGGCGCGAAAGGGATCCTTGCGTGTCGATCAACCTTGAAAATAAAGATGAGGATGGCCGCACAAAGAAGCGCAATGACAGACGCAACAAAGAGCGAGACCAGCCACGATGATAGACCCGCGGCCACCGCAATCAAGGCCGAGTACTTGGCGTCCCCCAGGCCGATCTGTCCTTTCGTCAGCCGCCAGATCAGCCAGAACACGCCGAAGCCCGCGGCGAGCTCCGCTGCCAGCAATTGAATGGTCTGCTCATGCCAGAAGAGCTTCAAGGCGACGAACGCAGCGACACCGCCCAGAGAGAGGTAGTCGGGGATTCGATATTGCCTGATGTCTATGACAGTGATGGAGAGGGCAATCGCAAAAAACAGAAGGAACTCGACCCAGACTTGCATGACTTTTATCCATTCCGACTCGACTTTTTACTCGAGCTTTTAGAATATGCCTGCTTATATCACACAGGCGACACGCGGTCAACACACTGGCGGGACGACGTCACGTTTGTGATTGTGAAATACGGTGAGACAGCTCGATCCCAAGAACGACCAGCAGGAAAACGATACCTGAGCCAATGGCGGCAGGAGCGGCGATGTCCCCGCTGTCGTTCATCAGCCATGGCAGTTTCAGGTTGGTATTGACCAGCCAGATGATGGTCAGGTTGTAAAGGCCGTGAGCGGTCATGGAAGCGAACAGGGTCCCGAAGCGTTCAAACAGGTAGCCCAGGTAGAAGCCCACGAACGCAAGGGCCACGATGGACAGGGGGCTCATGTGGAACAGGGCAAAGATGGCCCCCGTGACAAGGATGGAGACCGCGGCTGAAGCCTTCCGCCTGATTGTGCGCTGAAGCCAGCCGCGAAAGAGAACCTCTTCGCAGATTGCAGGCGTGATGGACACCGCGAATACAACAAGCACAAGCTGTCCCGGAGTGTGGACCGAAAGAAGGGAGCTTTCCCCGCCGCGCAGCTCCCGCAGCACGGGAAACAGGATGGAGGACCAGCTGTTCAGGACCTCTGCCAACGGCACGACGGCAATGGCTCCCAGTCCGGCAAGGATGAGGTCCAGGGCAGCGGGTGGATGATACGACAGATAGCGCATGGGCTGGCTGGAGTGCCACCTGCGGACCAGGAGATACGTGATTCCAAAAAATACCGCGAACTCCATGACCGCGGTGACAACCAGGATGGGAACCTGGAACCTCCGGTAGTAGCTCAGGAGAAAATCCGTGAAATTGTCCGACTTGATCCAGGACCAGTCACGGGAAGACATGGCAAGCGCTACTATGGAGAGAATCAACCCGCCGAGGGTGGAGTAAAGTGAGCCGGTGATCAGAAGCCCCGCAATACCTGCCCGCAGGGGATTGCTGCCGGGCTTTTCCCAGGATCCGTCTAGAACCGCCTGGAGCCTCTGCTTCATGAAGGGGTCCCCGGAGGAAGGGTCTGCGGTGAAGCTGGCACGGCGGCTTCCGGGACACCCTTCGGCCGCGGCGGCTTCTTCAGCTCCAGGAACAGGAGCGTCATGAACACCGGAGTTACGAAGCATGCCAGGAGACTCTCCACGTATTGAAGGATTCCAAGCCTTCTGCCCAGTCCGGCCAGGAGCCGAAGAAAAACCTGGTTGAAGCTCTGCGACCCCGAAGAATCCCGAAGGACGCTTTCCAGGGCATGGATGAACTGACGGATGGTGGAGAAAAACATGATGGGTGTGGCGATGAGGGAAGAGGCGAAGCTAACCATCAAGCCAAAAAGCAGAGTGTACCCGAAGACCCGCCACCACCTGTTCTTGACAAGGGCCATGCTGGCATCGATGCTCTGCTCAATCCCCGTGCCGTCGATCACCAGGGATTCAAGGGTCACCCTGTAGAGCACGGAGAGCCAGATCACCAGCGCAAGGCCTCCAAGGCCGAACACGATGCCCAGAAGGACCGCTAGCCATGTCAGCTGAAGCGCCGCGGTAATTCCGATTGCGACGCTTGTCACCAGCATGGCGCCGCAGAACGTGATGGAAATGATCACCATCTGGAGAACCCTCTGGCCCAGAAGCGGCGCATACTTGTTCTTCAGCACGTGTACCGCGATGCTGAACGTATTGGCCGGCTCTCCCCGCACCACGCGGGCGGAGTGCTCAGTGACGCACGCTCGCACAAAAAGGAAGACCACCCCCTGGGCCAGTGCGGCCAGGATGATCCACAAGTAGCCAAGTCCAAGCGCAACCAGGCCGGCGGTGGGGTCATCCCCGGCCATTCCTCCCACCATGTCCTTGATGGAATCCATGAATGCGCCGTAAGCCCAGCCGAACAGGAATGCGGTGGGAATGAAAAGCACGCCGCCCAGGATGAGTGAAGTCATCCAGGTGCGGGAGATCATGTTGAAAGTGCCATCAAGTAGATCGGCAAAATCTCCCCTTTTTGCGTCAGCCACGTTTTTCCTCCTGCGCCACTATAGCGGAGTTCGGCGGGGGTGTCAAAACGGACGCGGTCAGAATATCAATCTGATCTCCACCGAGATGGCCGCGGATGCACCGCTGCAATAAGAAACAACTTGGTACGTCATATGCTTTGAAGACGAAGGAGGAAAAATGCTGAAAGAAGGTGTTCGCATCGAACAAAAAGGCGGTATTTGCCGCGTGTACCAATGGGGGGACAAGAAACGTGCAAGGCCATGGATGGGCGAGGTGATGGCGCTTCTTTATGACCCCATCATGACCACATCGATGTTCCCCAAGAAGTTCGAAGCCTCGTACGAAAAGCACCTGGAGTTCCTGCGATCGCAGCTATCCGGATTCCATGGGGCCGACGTGCTCGAGCTGGCAACCGGCAGCGGGAATCTCGCCGAAGTGCTGCCTCCCGACAACCGCTATTTCGGGATCGACGTGAGTGAGGGGCTCCTCAGGTTGGCAAGGAGGAAATTTGAAAAAGTGCGCATAACGTCCCTCGAGCTGTATAGCTGCCCGGCCGAAGATCTGCCTTTTGCCTTGGGAGCTTTCGACGTCGCTGTGTGCAACCTGTCCTTGAATTTCTTTTCGTCCCTCGAAGAAGTCCTGAAAGAGCTCAAGCGCGTCTTGAAGCCGGGCGGGAACTTTATCTGCAGCGTTCCCGTGCCGGAACGCAATCGTCGCGGCACAAGCTTCCACGGCGATCTTCGTTCAGAAGGACAGCTTTCGGAGACTTTCAATTCTCATGGATTCTCCTTCTCGCCGTACCAGCTGAAAAACGGCGCGCTTTTGTACTTCAAAGCGACCCGCGTCCATCAGGCCAGAGGAGGAAAATAGCCATGGGATTGCGGCAGAGGTTGATGCATCAGTTTGGGAACCCGCGCGGCGCGCTGGGAAGGGCGGCCGGATTCATCATGTCGCACAGGACGTCAAATCTCGAGCACAATGCGTGGGCCGTCTCTCTTCTGAACGTACGACCGGCTGATTGCGTGCTGGAGATCGGATACGGCCCCGGAGTTGCCATCCACATGCTTGGCCAGCTGGCAGCGGATGGCCTGGTCTACGGAATTGACCGCTCACCGCTCATGTTCGAACAAGCTTCGCGGAGGAACAGCCAGCTCATCCGAACGGGCCGCGTAAAACTGATGGTGGCCTCCGTTTCCAATTTGCCGCCTCTTGAGAGAAAGGTGGACAAAGTCCTTGACATCAATACCTACCAATTCTGGGAGGATCGGGCCGCTACGCTCGTGAAAGTGCGGGAGCTGCTGCGGCCGGGAGGGATCATAGCCATTGCGCATCAGCCAAGAAACCAGGGAGCCACGGAGGCCGACGCCGTCAACGCGGGGCAGCGTATATCTGCGCGCTTGAGGGCCAGCGACTATCAGGAAGTTCGAGTGAAGCTGAAGCGCATGAAGTCCGCTCCCGTTGTGTGCGTCATCGGGAAGAACCCCGCGTGACCGGGGGTGCCATGACGATGGCGAACCGCTTCCGCTATGTTTTCCTGCTCCTGCTCAGCGTGATGATGTTCGTCTTCCGCAGGACGGCACAGCGGCCCCCTCTATCATTGCGCTCCTTGTGTTCTGGACGGTGACTGTGGTCAACACGTTCGTTCTGCGCAGACACGAGCCCGTGTGGTCCATGGCCTTCAACTATCTTGTCGTTGTGCTCGATTGCTCGATCATCTTCGCAATGATCCTGATGCAGTCCGCGGGAGCTTATGGTCGCGTTGACTACGTGCTTGCTTTGAAGAATGAAAACTACTGGATCCTTCTTTTCCCCCTGATTCTGTAGGTCCTGCAATTGCGAATAAACCAGTTTAGACCCAAGCCCTCTCTCCCGCAGTAGTTCGCTTTTTTACAATACTCGCTGCTGGAGAAGCTCTATCTTCTCCCCGGGAATGGAGGTTGTAACCTTGCATGGAGTCTTCAACACCGCAAGACTATCATAGGAGCTTTACAACAAATGTTTGCATTCGCCGAAGCCTTTAGGCGGCTTTGATGCCCTCATTTCTCTTGCCCCCGGCGTGGATTGATTCTCATATTAGCTACAGGGGACAAGCGGCCGTTTGGCCGATTGTGGTGTTTAGTCAGACCGTGACCAAGCGCTTGGCCGGGTCGGCTTGGTCGCCGGTGACCAGTGAGGAGGATGGAGATGGCTGAGCATCGGGTGTTGTCCCATGACGAGTGGGTCGAGGCACGGAAGAAGCACCTCGCCAAGGAGAAGGAGTTCACGCGGCTGCGCGACCAGCTGAGCCGCGAGCGCCGCGAGCTGCCCTGGGAGTTGGTAGAGAAGGACTACACGTTCGCGGGCGAGCGCGGCACGCAAACTCTGAGCGACCTGTTCGACGGCCGGAATCAGCTGGTCGTCTACCACGCCATGTTCAACCCAGAAACCGCGGGACCGAAGACGACGTGGACGGTCGACGCGCCCTGCTTCTCGTGCTCCTTCTGGATGGACAACTTCAACGGCATCACCGTCCACCTCAACCACCGCGACATCACGATGGCCGCCGTCTCGCGCGCGCCCTACCCGGCGATCGCCGCCTACAAGAAGCGCATGGGCTGGGGCTTTCCCTGGTATTCATCGGACGGCAGCGATTTCAACTTCGACTACCGCGTCTCCTTCACCGATGCCGAGCGCGCCGCCGGGAAGGTCGACTACAACTACGGCATCAACCGGTGGAGCTCGATGTCGGAGGCGCCGGGCATCAGCGTCTTCCTCAAGGACGGCGACGGCCGCATCTTCCACACCTACTCGACCTACGCGCGCGGCCTTGACATGCTGAACGTCGCCTACCACTACATGGACCTGACGCCGAAGGGTCGCGACGAAGGCGATTCGGGCCAAAGTTGGGTGCGCCGCCGCGACGAGTACCCGGACTGACGTGACGATGGACACCCATCGACTCCTGCTGATGCTGCGCCTGGCCAGGCCGGCCCGCCGGCGCGGCTTCTGTCCCGCGTGCGGGCTCGGCGTTACCGGCACGGCGGCGGCCGCGCGCGGCATGGAGATGGCGGCCGACGGCGTGACGGTGGCCGTCGTGCTCGCGGTGGCGGCGGTGGCCTGGGCGGTCACGGCGTGGCAGATGCTGAGCTCGGGCATGACAATGGGCCTCGGCCCCGTTTTTTCGTTCGCGACCACCTGGACGGAGATGATGGCCGCTACGATGCTGCCCTCGGCGATCCCGCTCGTGTACCGCTTCGCGCGGGAGGCCGAGGGCCGGCGCGCGCGGCCGGTCGCCCTCGCCGTGCTGGCGCTCGTCTACCTGGCGATCTGGCTCGCCTTCGGAGTCGCCTGTTACCTCGCCTACAACGCGCTCGGTATGTCCGGGCGCAACCGGGCCCTGGTTGGCGGCGTCGCGCTCGGGCTGGCCGCGCTCTACGCGCTGACGCCGCTCAAGCGCATTAGCCAGGACCGCTGCCGCGAGGTTTGTGCGTTGCACGGTCCGCTGCCCTTCAACCTGGTTCGCGCCGGCGCGCTCGCCGGGTGGCGCTACGGGTTGAGCTGTCTGGGCTGCAGCGCTGGCCTGATGGTCGCCATGGTCCTGGTCGGGATGTCCAGCCTGACCTGGACGGTCGTGCTGGCGGCCCTGGTCCTCGTCTACAAGTTCGCCCCGCCGATGAGCTGGCGGCTGGACGTGGCGCTGGCGGCCGTGGTCGCCGGGCTCGGGATCGCCTACGTAGCGCTAGCCTGACGGTCGACGACCTCCGTGGCGCGGGGAGATCAGGAAAGTGATGTACACGACCAACGCGGTGGAGTCGCTGAATTACACCTGCGCAAGGTCAGCAGGAACCGTCTGTGCGATAAACGATGCCGCTGCTATGCGAAACTTCCGCGGGAAATCTTCCTGGTGCTCTGAGCAGATTTTCCCCAGGCACAATCTCGCCAGCAATGTTTTGACCCAGGGCGGTTCCGCTCGGCCAGTTTTCGCGCGGCTCGTCTTGCCAATTCGCTTGACTACCGACCGGTGGATTTAAGACCTTCTTGAGCAGGGGGCAGTTGGTCGATGAAACTGTCATTTATCGAGCCGCGGATCGAGTTGAAGCCGTACATTCAGTCCATCTGGGTCTTCGAAAGCGCAGTCGGACTGCCCTCGTCGGACATCAGTCTGGCGGCGCCAAACGGAAGCGCGAAGCTGATCTTCAACAGCGAAAACTCTCTCATTACTACTGTATTGGGTCGTCATCACGAGAGTGAGGAACAGAATCTCTATTTCGTTGGAATGCGGGACGTTCCGGTTGTTCTGAGCTCTACATCGAAGAAGACGTGTTTCATCGGGATCGAGTTTCGTCCCTCTGGGGCCCACCCAATTCTGGGATTCCCAATGGCAGAACTGACGAACCGACGCCTGAATGCGGATGACCTCTCTGAAATCTGGAATCGGTCCAGTACGGAGATAATCCGGAATTTGAAAGGGCTTCCCGCAAAAATCGATTTCATCCAGGGCCGTCTCCTGCACAGCCTGAGGCACGGCCAGTCTCAGAATGCGATCGTTCAGTGTTGCGTGGACTACCTGAAGCTGACCAACGGTGCCGCCTCGATCCGGGAACTCGAACTAAAGACGGGCTACGAAAGGCGTCATCTTGAGAATCTTTTCAGCAGCAACGTGGGAGTGTCTCCCAAGACGCTGTCAAGAATCTTCCGCTTTCAATGGTTTTACAAAAAATGGGCGCGTGTCCCTTCTTTTGACCACCTCAAAGAAGATGTGCATGAGTACTTCTACGATGAGGCGCATTTCAACAAGGAGTTCAAGAGGATGACCGGATTCTCTCCAAAGCACTTCTTTCTGAAGGTTCCAAACCGATTTGGTCGTCAACTCTCCCAGCAATAGCAATTTCGTTTTTTTAGAAAGTTTCGGCGTGACGATAACCTATCTTTTCCGCAAGAAAGGAGACTGATTCCACGGCAGCCGCGCTGTTGCCGCGGCTATCCCACCTGGGTGCCCAGAAACACCGGCAGCGTCATTTGACGCACCTGGTCCTGCAGCTCTTCAATCGTGTCAATGTGACGGTCTTCGTCTTTTAGAATCTCTTCAAGCATTTGCCTGGTGGCGAAGTCCGTAACCTCACCGGCCACTACAATTGCTGCGTTGTATGCCTTTATGGCGCCCTCTTCGGCGGAGTGGTCGTTCTCCAGCTGCGCGGGCACTTCGGGGCCGATGTGCATGTCAAGAAGCCTGGAGACAATGGGGGACCCTTCCAGAAAAAGGATCCTGCCGATGAGCTTCTCCGCATGCTTCATCTCATCGATGGCCCTTTTTTCGAAATGGTCGTGGAGCTTGGCGTACCCCCAGTTCTCGCACATTCCTGAATGCACCATGTACTGGCTGATGGCGGTCAGCTCATCGGCCAGCAGGCTGTTCAACGTCTCAACAAGCTTCTTGTTTCCTTTCATCTTGCTCCTCTTCCTTCATGCTATCACATCTCGCCGTCCCGCGCACCGTTATTGACGCTCCCGCTGGCAGTGGCTACATTAAGGTCAGGACACGGACAACTTTCGGGGGGCTCGGTAGGGACCGGGCTGAGATGGCGGCTGTTAGCCGCCGACCCGTTGAACCTGATCTGGATAATGCCAGCGCAGGGACGGTAAACCGGCACATCAAGGCCGCCCCGGCGAACACAGGGGCGGCTTTTTTTCTGCATTGTGATCGCCCCGCGCAATGGAGTTTGAGACCATGATGAGCTCTGCCATTCACAGGATTCTTACGCATGCCCCGCCTGAGTGGGGGATCCAGCCGGTCCCCCGCGAGCACCGGGTGCTGGGCCTCCTGGACTACCTGGTCCTTTGGGGGGACCTGGGAATAGGGCTTCTTGTCATGCTGGCCGGTACCTTCCTGGTACCGGGGCTGGGACTTGGCCAGGCGCTGCTTGCCATCCTCATTGGAAGCGCGGCCGGTTGCCTCCTGCTTGCGCTGATTGGCGTGGCAGGAAGCAACACCGGCGCGCCAACCATGGTGCTGTTGCGCCCCGTGCTGGGCGTGCGCGGAAGCTACGTGCCAACCGTGCTCAACGTGCTGCAGCTCATCGGGTGGACCATCTTCGAGTTCGTGGTCATGGGAGTGGCAGCGTCCACAATCGCGCGCACGGTTTTCGGCACGGGCAGCCACGCGGTATGGGCAGCGGTTTTCGCGGCCATTGTCATCCTCATGGGTGTGGGCGGTCCCATCGGAGTAGTGCGACAGTGGCTTGAAAAGTTTGCCGTGTGGATTGCCCTGGCCACGGGAGTCTGGCTCACCGTGCTGGTTTTCACGCGCTACGACATTCACGCCCTTCTGAGGCAGGCGGGGGACGGGTCCCTCCCCTTCGGGATCGGCGTTGACATCGCAATCGCCTTGCCCATCTCCTGGCTGCCGCTCGTGGCGGATTACAACAGGTTCTCCCGGTCCACTGGCCGGGGCTTCCTGGGCACCATGATCGGGTTTTTCATCACCAACGCGTGGTTCCTGGCGCTGGGCGCCATGCTCCTCCTTGGCTCCAAGGTGGCGCAGGAGCCGAAGGACTTCGCGTCCGCCATAGCGCTCACCGCAGGGTGGGTGGCCCTGCTGATACTCCTTGCCGATGAGACTCACAACGCCTGGGCGGACCTGTACTCATCCGCGGTCTCCATCCAGAACCTCTTCCCGAAAGTGAAGCAGAGATGGCTGATTGCCGGGCTGGGCGCGGCCTGTTTCCTGGTGGCTGTGTTCGTCGACATCACGCGGTACCAGAACTTCCTGTTCGTGATCGGCTCCTTCTTCGTGCCCCTTTTCGGGATACTCACCGCTGACTACTTCGTGCTTCAGCGGCGCGCCTACCGGGTGGAGGAGTTCTACAAAGCCTACGGAGCGTATTGGTATTCCGGCGGCGTGAACGTCCCGGCGATCGTTGTGTGGGCGCTGGGAGTTGCCGCATACCACCTGGCAAACCCCGGCACCCTGGGCGCCATTTTCCCGGCATGGCAGAAGCTCGTGCCGGCCCAGCTGGGAGTGCTGGGCGGCTCCCTGCCCGGCTTTGCCGTGGCTTTCCTGCTTTCCCTTGCAGTCGGATTCACATGGAGGAAAAAGAAATGACCGCACCTGATGTTCGGACTAAAAGCTTCGGGGCAATTGCCGCCGAGCTCCTGGACAGGATCCACCAGCGCCACCCGTTGATCCATCACATGACCAACTGGGTGGTCATGAACGACACCGCCAACGCCACTCTTGCCCTGGGCGCGCTGCCGGTGATGTCGCATGCAAAAGAGGAGGTGGCGGAGATGGTGGGGGCCGCGGGCGCGCTGGTGCTCAACCCCGGCACCCTGTACCCGGACCTTGTGGATGCCATGATCATTGCCGGCAAGCAGGCAAACCAGCGCGGCGTGCCGGTGATTTATGACCCCGTGGGCGTGGGAGCCACAAAGTACCGAAACGACACGGCTGAACGCATCATGAAAGAGATGCACCTGGATGTCGTACGCGGCAATTCGGGAGAGGTGGGCGCGCTGGCGGGGGCAGGTGGAGAGGTGAGGGGGGTGGAATCGGTGAAAGGGGTGGCGGATCCGGCAGGTGTTGCCCGGGACCTTGCAAAGCGCCGGGCAACAGTGGTTGCCATCACCGGGAAGCGGGACATCATCTCAGACGGCACGCGCACGCTCGGCGTGGACAACGGCCATGAGATGCTGAAGACGGTGACGGGCACGGGGTGCATGGCCACTACGGTGATTGCAATCTTTTGCGCCGTTGAGCCGGACAAGCTCCTGGCAACCGCCGCTGCCCTTGCCAGCTACGGCTTTGCCGCGCAGAACGCGGCGCGCGGCGTACGGGGCCCCGGCTCTTTCCGCACGGCCCTGATCGACTGTCTCTACAACCTGAAGCCCGCTGACGTGGCAAAAGGCGCCCGCATCGTGGAGCTGGGCTGATCACCGCATGGACTACACCCTGTATCTCGTCACCGATGCGGGCCTTTCCCAGGGAAGGACTCACGCGCAGGTGGTGGAAGCCGCCTTGCGCGGGGGCGTGACCGTGGTCCAGTACCGGGAGAAATCCGCCGGCACGCGCAAGATGATCGAAGAGGCGCGCGAGCTGCGCCAGCTCTGCAGGGCGGCAGGGGTGCCCTTCATCGTCAACGACAGGATCGACGTTGCCCTTGCCGTGGACGCGGACGGCGTGCACGTGGGCCAGGACGACATGCCAGCACCCCTTGCCCGGCGGCTCATCGGCAAAGGCAGGATCCTGGGAGTATCGGCAGGCAGCCCTGAAGAAGCGCGAAAGGCCGAGGCGGACGGCGCGGACTACATCGGGGCAAGCCCGATATTCGCGACTCCCACCAAGGCGGATGCGCCCGCGCCCATGGGCGTGGAAGGCCTGCGCCAGCTTGCCAGGGTGGTCAGCATTCCCGTTGTCGCCATTGGCGGCATCAACGCGGGAAACGCGCAGTCCATGATCCTGGCGGGCGCGGCAGGGGTGGCGGTGATTTCCGCCATCGTGGCCGCGGAGAACGTGGAAGCAGCGGCAAAAGCCATTCGCGCCGGCGCGCAAAAAGTGAGGATGACATGAAGATAGAGCAGCTGGGAGAGTTCGGCCTCATCGACAGGATCCGCTCTGCCCTTCCCGAGCCCGGACCGAACGTTGTGGTGGGAATTGGCGATGACGTTGCGGTTCTGGAAGGCTCGGCAGAGAGCGTCTGGCTTGCCACCTGCGACGTCCAGGTGGAAGGCGCGCATTTCCTCCGAGACTCCATCCCGCCGCGAAGCCTCGGGAGAAAGGCGCTTGCCATCAACCTGAGCGACATCGCCTCTGCCGGCGGCATTCCCCGGTTCGCCCTTGTGTCCCTGGGCCTGCCCGCTGACCTGGAGGTGGCTTTCATAGACGAGCTGTACGCCGGCCTTCGCGAGGAAGGGGAAAAGTTCGGCGTGGAGATCGTGGGCGGCAACATGTCGCGGTCCCGGCTGGGAATGTTCATCGACGTCTTTCTCCTGGGAGAGACACTGCGGGACAACGTGGTGCTCAGGTCCGGCGCAGAGGCGGGAGACAGGATCATGGTCACCGGCAGCGTGGGGGATGCCGCGGCAGGCGTGGCCCTCCTTCTGGACCGCAGCTTGAAAACGGATGACTCCTACGCTGCCACAGCGTCCGAGCGGCAGTACACGCCCACCCCGCGCGTCAAGGAAGGCGCGCTCATCGGCGCCCTTCGCCAGGCCACTCCATGATCGACGTGAGTGACGGCGTTGCCGGCGACCTTGGCCACATCTGCCAGAAGAGCGGGGTGAGCGCCCGCCTGGAGGCAGCGCGTCTTCCCGTGCGGCCTGAAAACAGGGAGCTTGCCACGGCGGCACGCGGGGACGAGTGGCACTTCGCCCTGCACGGCGGGGAGGACTACGAGCTTCTGATCACGCGCCCCTCCGGGGCGCGCAGAGCGCCTTGCGCAGCGGATCACCGCGGAAACCGGAACTCCGGTAGCCATCATCGGAGAGGTCCTTCCCCCCGGCCAGCCGGCCCAGCTGGTGCTGCCGGACGGAAAGACGGTGCCCCTCGGAGAAACGGGATGGGACCACTTCAAATGAAATAAGGGTGCCCCCTAAGATCGCTGACCATTGCCGGCTCGGACTCGGGCGGAGGGGCGGGGATCCAGGCGGACCTGAAGACGTTCGCCGCGCTTGGGGTCTACGGGACCAGCGCCATTACGGCCCTCACTGCCCAGAACACCGTGGGAGTGCTGGGTGTGCTTCCCGTGGCACCCCAGTTCGTGGCCCTGCAGATCGATGCAGTCGTCAAAGACATAGGCGCGGATGCTGTCAAGACGGGAATGCTCGCCAACCAGAAGATCATAGAGACCGTAGCCGCAAAGATAATGGAGCACGGGCTTGGGCCCGTGGTGGTGGACCCCGTCATGATGGCCAAAAGCGGGGACGCCCTCCTGGAGCCGGACGCCCGGGACGCGCTGATTGAAAAGCTTCTGCCTCTTGCCCTGGTGGTCACCCCCAACCTGCCGGAAGCCGAGGTGCTGTGCGGTTTTTCCATCACGGACCTGGAGGGCATGCGCAAGGCGGCGGGAAATCCATTCACGCGCGCGGGCCTGAGTGCGTGGTGGTGAAAGGCGGGCACCTGCTGGGCACGGGCTTCAGCACGGACCTGTTCTTCGACGGAAAACGGTTCGAGGAGCTGACTGAGGCCAGGATCGATACCGGCAACACGCACGGAACGGGCTGCACGTTCGCCTCCGCCATTGCCGCCCGGCTTGCCCTTGGAGACCCGACCGTGGAAGCGGTGCGCGCCGCAAAGCGCTACGTAACAAGGGTCCTCAAAGCGTCCGTCAAGCTGTCCATCGGGCACGGGCATGGGCCCATGAATCACATGGGTTGAAAACACTATTTTGAAAATACGTACTTTGTACGGATTTATTTCTGAGAGCAGGCGTGCTACAATTTGCCAGGATAAAGTCAAGAGTAAGAACGTACAGGAAGGGGCTTGCTTCGCCTCGCGGCAAGCCCTTTTCATGGAATGGCGGGATGGCTCAGCCGCCGTGCACAAGTCTCAGAACCGGATCATAGCCCCTTGACCGGGAAGCGGTTGCTCCCAGGGACGTCTTGGCCGGCCTTGCCTTCAGGCTTTCTATCTGGAGCACAACCCTCTCTACGCGAACCCCGAGGGATCTCGCCACTTTGCCCCAGTTGCCCGCGCGGGGGCTTTTCCACAGTGACACGATCCTTTCTATATTATCGCTGCTGATCCCGCCCCGAAGCCGGGAGGCCAGGGTCAGGACGACCGAGATGTCCCCGTACCCGAGCCTCTGCTTTCGGAGCTCCGCAATCTGTCCGGGCTCCGGCCTGAACCTGGACTCCAGGGACTGGCTGAGGGACTTCTCACCGTCAGCGCTCCTGCCCAGGCTGTTGAGGTACGCCACGTCGCTGCCAAGACGCATCTCCACGCCGGCCCGTGAGGCCCACAGCGTCCCGATGGAAATGAAAAGCCCGATGAAGATGAAAAGAATATCGCGTGTGGAAGTTTTCACCGTGTCCCTGACCCCTCTGGTGCGTCCGCATCATTAGTATCGGTGCCAGAAAGTCCCTGCATTAAAAAGAACACTCGCTTGACGCTTTTGGTTTCACGGGCTATATTTGTTATGGAAACGATATAAACATATTTCGTTTCCTATGGGGAAGGCATGGCAAAAGGAATTCCGGACGCGGAAAAACGCAGAATGATCCTGGATCGATCACGGGCGCTTTTCTTCGAGCGGGGCGTGAACGCCCTCTCAATGGAAGACCTCGCCTCGCTTCAGGGCATCAGCAAAAAGACGCTGTACAAGTATTTCCCCAACAAGGACGCCATCATCAAAGCTGCCGTGGAGGAAAGGATAGGCTTCATTGCGTCGGAGGCAGCAAGGATCGGCTCTGACGCCAGCCTTACGTACCTGGAGCGCCTCCGCTCCATCCTGCAGCTGGTAGGCACCCAAATTGCGAATATCAGTCAGACGCTCATCAAGGACATCTACTACAGCAGGCCCGAGATATGGGACCACATCGACAAGTTCCGGCGGGAACATGTGTTCACCATCATCACCCGGCTCTTCGACGAAGGAAGGAAAGAGGGCTTCATCCGAGACGACATCGACGCCGAGCTGATGCCCGTGCTCTTCATCAGCGCAATCAGCTCCGTCATCGCGCCGGCCCAGCTGATCCAGCTGCCAGTGCCGCCCGCAAAGCTCTTCGATGTCTTTGTGCGGATTCTCTTCGGCGGGATCCTCACCGACAGCGCGCGCAGGAAGTTTTTCACCAAGGAGGGGAAGATATGAAGAACGTCCCTATAGCCATCATGACATGCCTGGCGTGCCTGGTCCTGGCAGCCTGTTCCAGCGCGTCCCGCGCAATCGAGGCCTCGGGCACCATCGAGGCCACCAGCGTACAGGTCTCTTCCAAGTCATCCGGGGAGATCCTCCACCTGGACGCCAGCGAGGGAACGTTCGTGAAAGAGGGCGACATCCTTGCCGTGATCGACCATGCGAACCTGGAGATCCAGCTGGGCCAGGCTCGAAGCGGCGTGGATCTGGCAAAAGCGCAGCTGGATCTGCTGACCGACGGCGCGCGCGGAGAGGACCTTGCCCAGGCAAAGGACGCCCTGAACCAGGCAAATGACACGCTGCAAAACGCCCAGGAAGACTTCAATCGCATGGAAAGCCTGTACAAGGTGAACGCGGCCACGAAGAAGCAGCGTGATGACGCTGAGTTCCGCTACACAAACGCGAAGACCCAGGCCAGCTCCGCACAGCAGGCCCTGTTGAAGCTTGAGAACTTCGCCAGGCCGGAGGACGTCAAGGCGGCGCTTGCCAGGGTGGACCAGGCCGTCTACTCCGTGCGGCTGCTGCAGAAGAGCATCCAGGACTGCACGGTGCATTCTCCGACGGGCGGAATTGTCACGGAGAAGCTCGTGGAGGAAGGGGAGCTTGCCGCGCCGGGAACCGGGCTGTACGTGATCACTGACCTGGCCACGGTGAAGCTCACCATCTACGTGTCGGAGACTGACCTGGGCAACATCCGCCTGGGGCAGGAAGCAAGGATCTCCATAGACTCTCGGCAGGGCACAACGTACCCGGGAAGAGTCACCTACATCTCCCCCATCGCTGAGTTCACTCCGCGGGATATCCAGACAAAGGACGAGCGGGTGAAGCTGGTCTACGCGGTCAGGATAGAGATCTCCAATCCCCAGGGGATCTTCAAGCCGGGCATGCCCGCGGACGCCACGCTGGCGCGGATGGGAGGGTGACGGCGTGACTCCCACCGTCCCGCGCCGTCACTCCCGCCATCCAGATGACGGGCCTGTCCTACAGCTACGGCAGCGTGAGCGCCGTATCCAGCCTGGACCTGCGCGTGGAAGCCAACGAGATGTTCGCGCTTGTCGGACCCGACGGAGCGGGAAAGACCACCACCATCCGCCTGTTGTGCGGAATCCTGAAGCCGCGGGCGGGAAGCGTGCAGATCCTGGGCCACGAGCTGGAGCGCGACCTTGCCTGGGTCAAGGAGCACATCGGCTATCTCTCCCAGCGCTTCAGCCTCTACGGGGACCTCACCGTGGATGAGAACATCGAGTTCTTTGCCCGGATCCATGGAGTGCGGGACTTCCAGGATCGGCGTGAAGAGCTTCTTTCCTTTACCAGGCTCCTCCCCTTCCGCGGCCGGCTGGCAGACCGCCTCTCCGGCGGAATGAAGCAGAAGCTGGCCCTTGCATGCACGCTGGTCCATCGGCCGCGCATCATCTTCCTGGATGAGCCGACCACCGGCGTTGACCCGGTCTCCCGCCGGGAGTTCTGGATCATCCTGTCCCAGCTCCTGCGGGAGGGCATCACCATCGTGATGTCCACCCCGTACCTGGACGAGGCGGAAAGGGCAAGCCGCGTGGGGCTCATGAACGCGGGCCGTCTCATGGCGGCTGAGAGCCCGGCGCGGATCAAGGCCGCCATGAAGGGCTCCGTGCTGGAGATCATCTGCGCGGACATCAGGCGGGCAAGCACGGTGCTTCGCCGGCTGGAAGAGCTTCGCGAGGTCCAGCTCTTCGGCGACAGGCTGAACGCCGTGGCCCGTGACGCCCAGGCCGGAGAGCAGGCCGTGCGCCGCGCGCTGGGTGAGGCCGGGATCCAGATCACCTCCCTGCGCGTCATTCCCTCCAGCCTGGAAAACGCGTTCATCTCCCTGATCAGAAGCGAAAGCGAGGTGGCCAATGAGAGCTAGCGTCTTCGCCGTCATGGCGCTTGCGCTGTGCGCCGCTCCCGCTCTTCGGGCGGCCGCGGATGCGCCGCGCGTCGTGGACCTGGAGGAGTGCCTTCGCCTGGGCTTTGCCAACGATGCGGGGCTGCGCGCTGATGAGCTTGAGACGCGGATTGCGGACGCGCGCATTCATGAGATGCAGGGGCAATACCTGCCGTCCCTTTCCCTGCAGGGGGGATACTCACGGCTTTCCGATGTGGCCCGCGGCAGCATGTCGGTGTCCTTCCCGCGCCCATGGCTCGCGACCATCACCTTCCCGTCCTCCCTGGACAACAGCACCACCTTCAGGCTGGCTCTGCAGCAGCCTCTGTTCACGGGCCAGCGCATCGCAAGCTCCATCAGGCAGGCGGAGGCCCTGCGGGATTCCAGCAAGGGAGACCTGGGGAAGTCCCGCCTGGACCTGCGCTACTCCATCACGGAGGCGTTCTGGAACCTCGCCAAGGCAAAGACCCAGGTGCAGGCCATCGGCCAGAGCGTGACGCAGTCGGATACCCATCTCGCGGACGCGAAGAAGCTCCTGGACCAGGGCATGGCGACGAACAACGACGTGTTGCAGGCCCAGATGCGCCTGGAGGATTCAAGATCGAGCTGGCCAGCGCGCAAAGCGCGCAGGAGATCGCACGCGTCCGCCTGGCAATCCTCATCGGACTCCCCTGGAGCGCGGCATTGACGTCCCGGACTATGCGTCCCAGAGCGTCCAGGCGCCGGTGGAAAGCCTTCAGGACCTCGTGTCCCGCGCCCTTTCCTCCCGGCCCGAGATCCAGGCCGCCCGGTCCCGGGTGACGGCTTCGGAGGCATCGGTGGACCTGGCCCGGGCAGGGCTCTTCCCGAACCTGTTCGTCACGGGAGACTACACGCTGGCCGATCCCAACCAGCGCGTGTTCCCGCAATCCGACCAGTTCGTGGGAACCTGGTCCATCGGGATCCTGGCCTCCATCGACCTTGGCCGATATCCCCAAGTCCTGGCCCAGGAGGATCAGGCAAGGAACAAGCTGACGCAGGCCCAGCAAGCTCGCGCAAAATCGCTGACGCGGTGACGGCTGACGTCATCCGCGCCTATGTCACCTGAACGAAGCGGTTGGACGCCTTGCCTCCCTGCATGAGGAGACCGTGCAGGCGGAGGAGAATGACCGGGTCACGCAGGAACGCTACCGCCAGGGCGTGGCGCTTTCCTCCGAGAGCCTGGACGCGCAGACCATGCTGGTGCGGGCCCGGCTGCGGGAAGACGGCGCGCTGTTCGACTGCCAGGTGGCGCAGGCGGCGTTGGAGAGGGCGGTGGGAGAATGAGCGGAGGGGCGAACCCGCCATCCGCACCCAGGAGCTCACCAAGCGCTTCGGCTCTTTTGTCGCGGTGGACTCCGTCTCCTTCGAAGTCCCCGCGGAAGCATCTTCGGCCTCCTGGGGGCAAACGGCGCCGGCAAATCCACCACCATCCGGATGCTCTGCGGCCTCCTGGCCCCCACCTCGGGAACCGCAACAGTGGCGGGAATCGACATTGCGCGAAACCCCGAAGGCGTGAAACGCAGGATCGGATACATGTCCAGCGGTTTTCGCTGTACAACGACCTCACGGTTGAGGAGAACATCAGGTTTTTCGGGGGAGTTTACGCTTTCCGACAGGGAGCTTGCGGGAGACAGGAGGAAACGGTGCGGCTGGCGGGGCTGGAGGGAAGGGAAAAGCTCCTGACGCGTAGGAGCTTTCGGGGGGATGGAAGCAGCGCCTGGCCCTGGGCTGCGCGATGCTTCAGCGGCCCGGCATCGTGTTCCTGGATGAGCCCACGGGCGGCACGGACCCAATCTCCCGCAGGCTCTTCTGGGACGT
>CAVQAA010000012.1:0-266567 GCA_963710335.1 uncultured Spirochaetota bacterium | reverse complement strand
TCCTCGCCAACATGAGCCACGAGATCCGTACCCCCATGAATGCGGTGATCGGTTTTGCGAACCTCGCGTTGAAGACCGAGCTCACCGCACGGCAACGGGATTATGTGTCGAAAATCCACAACGCCGGTGTCTCCCTTCTCGGCCTGATCAACGACATTCTGGATTTCTCCAAGATCGAGGCTGGCAGGCTCTCGATTGAAGAAGTCGATTTCGCGTTGGACGCGGTGATCGAGAACGTCATCGCGGCCACCGCGCATAGCACTGCCGAAAAGGGCCTCGAGCTTCTCATCAACATACCCAGAGATATTCCTCAGTATCTTATCGGCGATCCTCACCGCCTTGGCCAGGTACTCATCAACCTCGTAGGGAACTCCGTGAAGTTCACGGAGGCGGGAGAGGTGGAGGTCAGGGTAGCGTTGCTCGAGAGAACCGGGGAGAAGGTGAAGCTGCGCTTTACCGTTCGAGATACGGGAATCGGAATGGCCGAGGAACAGATGTCGAAACTTTTTCAACCCTTCTCCCAAGCTGACAGCTCCACGACGAGGAAGTATGGCGGAACCGGCCTCGGCTTGAGTATTACACGACACCTCGTTGAAATGATGGGGGGCCAGATCTGGGTCGAAAGCGCTGTCACGAAGGGCAGCTCCTTCACCTTCACCGCGTGGTTCGGTATTGCCGAGGGAAAACCGCTGCGACACATCATGCCGCGGAGGCTCGACGGCATGCGGATCCTCGTTGTCGACGACAACGCGGGTGCCCGCGAAGTCCTGAACGATGTACTCTCTTCGCTACGTTTCCGCGTCGAAACGGCAGCATCGGGAGAGGAAGGGGTATCCGCCGTTCAGACGGCGGATACACGCGATCCATTCGGCCTCGTCGTGATGGATTGGAAAATGCCAGGAATCGATGGAATCGAGGCGACCCGACGCATCACGGCGAAGGGAAGCTTGAAGACCCCCCCCGTTGTCTTCCTTCTCAGCGCCTCCGGTGCAGGGGAAGGAGAAAGGGCTCGAGCGCTGCAAGCGGGAGCGGCAGATTTTCTGGTCAAGCCGGTGACCTCGTCTACTCTGGTAGATGCCCTGCTGAAAGCTTTCGCGCCTGAGGTCCTTTCCGCGATGAAAGATGCCCCAAAGGAAAGCAACGAAGCGCGCGAGCTTTTAGGTGCACGGGTCCTCCTGGTAGAGGACAATGAGATCAACCAGCAGATCGCTTTGGAGCTCATGAAGGGAGCAGGGATCAACGCGAGCCTCGCTCGCAACGGCAGGGAAGCGTATGAGATCCTCGAAAGAGCTGACGCACGGTTCGACCTCGTACTCATGGACATCCAGATGCCGGAAATGGATGGATATGAAGCGACCAGGCGAATCAGATCCCAAACGTGGGGTTCCGAGATCCCCATCATCGCAATGACCGCGCACGCTCTCGTCGAGGAGCGGGAGAAAGCCATGCAAGCGGGTATGAACGACCACATCAGCAAGCCGATCGACCCGGATGCGATGTTCGCGACTATGCACAGGTACTATCGTCACGGCGGATCCTATGCGACCACTGGGGCAAGGGTGACCTCGACCTCGTCGGCGAATGAAGCCCCGCTCCCATCCATCGAAGGGGTCGATGTCACCGCGGGGCTGGCGCGAGTTGCCGGAAACCGCCGCCTGTATATCGATCTGCTCTGGAGGTTCGCCAATGGCCACGCGGGGATTGCCCAGGAGATCGCCAAAGCTTTAGAGGGGAACGACAGCGAGCTCGCCGAGCGGCTTGCCCACACGTTGAAGGGCATGGCGGGCAACCTCGGCGTGAGCTCAGTGCAGACCATCGCCGCGAAGATGGAGCAGCAGATCCGCGACCGGCATTCTCCCGAGAAAAATGGAGAAACTCTCGCCCGCCTCGAGTCTGCGCTCCGTTCAACGGTCGAAAGGATACAAATCGCGCTTCCAGACAACGAAGCCCCGGAGGACACCAAGGGCGGAAGAAAGGAACCGCGCGAGATCCTGTCCGCCCTCCAGAGGCTCTCTGCCCTCATCGAGGAAAGCGACAGCGAAGCCCTTGATCTGTTCGAAACGGTAAGCAGGAGCCTCGAGGTTGTTTCTCCCCGAGAGGGAGTGACGAAGCTCCGCGAGAGACTTCAAGCATACGATTTCAAAACGGCGCTTTCCTTGTTGAAACCAATCCAGGAAGCAATGGAGCAAACTCAAGGAAAGGGGAGAGCCAATGACAGAAGTGGGTGAAAGCGCCAGGAGGCCGACCATTCTGATCGTAGATGACACGCCGGAAAACATCTCAGTGATCAGCGCGCTTCTGAAAGGGTCGTTCAGGACGAAGGTCGCCACCGATGGAGAAGCAGCTCTGCGGCTCGCCTCCACAGACGGTCAGCCTGATCTCATTCTCCTCGACGTCATTATGCCGGGTATGGATGGGTATGAAGTGTGCCGACGTCTGAAGGAAAATCCAGAAAACCACGGACATCCCGGTCATCTTTCTCACTGCGAGGTCCAATATGGAGGACGAAAGGCGAGGACTGGAGCTGGGGGCAGTCGATTACATCGCAAAGCCGATCAGCCCTCCTATCGTCATGGCACGAGTGCGCACCCATCTCCAGCTCAAGAGCGCGAGGGATTTCCTGCGAGACAAAAGCGAGTTCCTCGATCAGGAGGTCCAACGCAGGACCCGGGAGATCTCCGCGATCCAAGACGCAACAATGGTCGCCATGGGTTCTCTTGCCGAAACCAGGGACAACGAAACGGGTAACCACATCAGGCGCACCCAGCACTACTTGAGGGCGTTCGCCACCAAGATGAGGGAGCATGCACGTCTTGCCGGTTATCTCACTCCTGACACGATCGACCTTCTTTACAAGTCGGCCCCGCTGCACGACATCGGGAAGGTCGGCATCCCTGACAGCATCCTCTTGAAACCCGGCAAGTTGACTGCGGAAGAGTTCGAGATCATGAAGACACACACCACGATAGGTCGCGACGCCATCCTGGCTGCTGAGAGACTGCTCGACTCGCCCACAACCTTCCTTCACCTCGCGCGGGAGATCGCCTGGACCCATCACGAGAGATGGGACGGCAAGGGTTACCCCCAGGGGCTTTCGGGGAACGACATCCCGGTGCCGGGACGGCTTATGGCAGTCGTCGATGTCTACGACGCGCTTCTCAGTAAGCGGATCTACAAGCCGGCGATTCCCCACGAGGCGGCTCTCTCCATGATCCGCGAAGGTGCCGGTGCGCACTTCGACTCAGACATGGTTGACGGCTTCCTGGAGATCGCGGGGCAGCTACCGGAGATTTCCCGGAGATTTGGCGATACGGACGAGCCATCCCGATGAGCGCCGCGGAAAAAGCGACTCTCCTGGTTATCGACGATTCGCCGATGGATATCTCCATTCTCACGGAAATCCTCAAGCCTGAGCACCACGTGCTCGGGGCAACAAGCCCCGAGGCGGCCTGGGGTATTCTGCATTCTGGAAAGCTTCCCGACCTTATCATTCTGGATGTCATGATGCCCGGGATCGATGGTTTGCAGCTGTGCCGCCAGATAAAGGCCGACCCGACCACGGCAAACATCCCCGTCATGTTCGTGACAGCAAAGGACGCGGTGGAGGACGAAGCCTCCGGATTCGCGGCCGGGGCGGTGGATTACGTGGCAAAACCGGTGAACCCTCACCTCGTGAGAGCTAGAGTGCGGACACACCTGGAGCTCAAGCGGATTCGTGAGAGTTTGGAAAAACAGAACGAGACGCTGAAGGAAAACGCTCGCCTGCGGGAGGAAATGGAGCACATCAATCGTCACGACCTGAAAAACCCGCTGATGGTCATTTTGAACATTCCCGACCTGATCTCGCGTCAAGCCAACATCACCGCTGAGCAGAAAGGGTGGATCGCGATGATCGAGGATGCTGCCCGCAAGATGTTGGAGATGATCAATCGCTCCATCGATATGTGCAAAATGGAGAACGGAACGTACGAGCTACATGTCAAACCAACCGATACGCTGAGTGTCGCCCGGCAGATCGCCGCAGCCTATGCGGAGGTTGCGCAAAAGAAAGGCGTTACGCTCGATCTCGACGTACGAGGCGTGCCAGCTAGTAGTGCTGACACCTTCATCATCAACACAGAAGAGCTTCTCTTTTACTCCATGCTCTCCAACTTGGTGAGGAATGCCATCGAGGCCGCCCCTTCTGGATCGGCAGTGCTACTTTCATTCAGCGATGGGGACGCCCGTATTATTGCAATCCATAATGAAGGTGTCATTCCCGAAAAGATTCGCTACAGATTCTTCGAGAAGTTCGCTACGGCAGGGAAGCCTGGGGGAACAGGCCTCGGCGCATATTCCGCAAGGCTGATCGCGAAGACATTGGGCGGAACAATCGGCTTCGAAACATCCGAGAAGGCGGGGACGACGATCACGGTTCGATTGCCGCTTTGCTGAAAGCGATCGGTCGCTACCGCAGGCTTAGTCCGCCAGAACTTGCTTTCCTGTCCCCTGGCGGCTTTGGAGAAACTCATGCGCTTTCCCCGCATCTTCCAGGGGCCAGACTTTTCCCACCGCTACCCGGTAGCGTTTTTTCTCAAAGCCATCCAGAATACCTTCCAGTGCCTTCGAGATGATCCCTCGGCTTTGTTCGGTGTCAAAATACTTCAGGAGGTTCACTCCGAAGATTCCCTGGTTGGACATCGCAAGGCCAATGGGAGTCAAAAGCGGTGTCTGAAGTAGGTTGAAAAGCGTTCGAGGTATGGATCTATGGAGCCCGGTGACAAGTGAAGAGACGCCGTAGCAGACCACCCTTCCACCGGGGGCCAGGCGGGCAAGGGATGCCCTGACATGGGCTCCGCCCCTGGGCTCCAGGATGACGTCGAACTGCGCAGAGTCCGACCTGAGCCGCCAATCGTCGTACGTCAACGCTTCGCGGGCTCCCAGGGAAAGAACAAGCTCCCGCTTGGATGGCGATCCAACCAGGCCCACCACCTCCGCGCCAGCTTGCACCGCCACCTGGACCATGGCCGTCCCTACTCCGCCCGCAGCGCCCGGGACAAGCACGCGGTCGCCCTGTCGGACCCTTGCCATGTCCATCAGGGAAATCCATGCTGTGGCAAACCCCGCGGGAATTGCCGCCGCTTCGATGTCGGACAAGAAGGAAGGCGTCTTGCGGATAAATGCGGCCGGCACAACGATCTCAGTCGTATAGCCGCCGAACCGGGTGAATCCCAAAACCCTGTCCCCCGGGCGAACGGAGGTAACCTCCGCCCCCACCTCGGTGACGGTCCCGGCAACCTCGAAGCCCGGCACAAACGGGGGCTTGGGGGCCTCGGGGTACAATCCGATGCGCATCTGCACGTCTGCAAAGTTGATTCCTGATGCGCGCACCTGAATCCGCACGGAGTCGGCTGTGAGAGCCGCTGAGGGCAGCTCCTGGACGCGGAGTACCTCCGGCCCGCCGAAACGCGGGATCACAACTGAGCGCATAACGCGGCTATCCTTTGAGGTAGCGGTCTATTCCCGCTGCTGCCTGTCTACCGTGGAATATCGCCCGGACCACAAGAGAAGCGCCGGTGTTGGCGTCGCCCGCGGCAAAGACTCCCGGGGCGGAAGTGGCGTAGTTCGGGTCAACGCGTATGTTGCCGCGGGGATCGTACTCCACCCCCAGCTCGTCCATGAGCTTTTCATGCCGGACATGGACAAACCCCATGGCAAGGAGCACAAGGTCGACTTTCAGGGAAAACTCGCTGCCGGGGATTTCCTTCATGGCAAAGGACCCGTTGTTCCCCTTGTTCCATTCCACCCTGGCAAAGTGGCCTTCCGTCACCCTGCCGTCAACGCCGGTAAAGCACTTCGTGGTGATGGACCAGTCCCTCTCACAGCCTTCTTCCTGGGAGCTGGAAGTCCGCAGGATATTCGGCCAGGCCGGCCAGCTGGGATTCCACGGCTCCTTCCACTCGGGCGGCTTGGGCATGATCTCATACTGAAGCACCCTCCTGGCCCGCATGCGGGTCGAGGTGCCGACACAGTCTGATCCCGTGTCCCCTCCGCCAATCACCAGGGTGACCTTGTCCTTTGCTGAAATCAGGCCATCCTCACCGATCTCCCCGGACTGCAACATGTTGGACCGGGTAAGGTAGTCCATGGCAAAGTGAACGCCGGAAAGCTCGCGGCCCGGGACCTCCAGGTCCCGCGGATGTCCGGCGCCAAGGGTCAGGAGCACCACGTCGAAGTTGCCGCGCAGATAGCGCGCGGAGATGTCCTCTCCAATCGTAACGCCGGTCTCAAAGCGCACTCCCTCGGCTTCCATCTGGCGGATGCGCCGGTCAAGAATGTGCTTCTCAAGCTTGAAGTCGGGAATCCCGTAGCGAAGAAGCCCGCCGATCCTGGGGGAGCGCTCGAACAAAGTGACCTCGTGGCCGCTCCTGCAAAGCTGCTGCGCGGCAGACATCCCCGCAGGACCGCTTCCCACAACCGCCACGCGCTTGCCGGTCAGCGTGCGCGGGGGATGCGGCTCAACCCAGCCCTCGGAGAACCCGCGCTCCACGATGGCCAGCTCCAGCTGTTTGATGGAAACGGGGCTGGTGTTGATGGCAAGCGTGCAGGACGCTTCACACGGGGCGGGACAGACCCGGCCGGTGATCTCAGGGAGGTTGTTCGTCATCTCCAGGCGCACCAGCGCCTCACGCCATTCCCCGTGATAGACCAGGTCATTCCACTCAGGGATCAGGTTGTAGACGGGACACCCGGTGGAGTGGCAGAAAGGGATGCCGCAGTCCATGCAGCGCGCGCCCTGCTTGGAAAGCTCTTCATCCGGCAGGGTTTCGGTGAACTCTTTCCACGTCTTCACCCGCTCCTGCGAGGAGAGGTAGTGCCCGGTTTTTCTATCGAATTGAAGGAACCCCGAGGGATGCCCCATCAGCGGTACACCTCCTCGGTAAGCATGACGTTCTCCGTCTCCTTCGATTCTTCTTCCGCAATTCGCTCCAGCGCTTTCTTGTAATCGATGGGCATCACCTTCACGAACCAGGGAAGCATCTCGCTCCAGTCCCTGAGGATGCGCGTTGCATGCTCGCTCCTGGTATACATGACGTGGCGCTCCACCAGCTGGCGAAGCGAGGTGCGGTCCTTCATGCTCGTGACCGGTTCCACGTCCACCATCTCCAGGTTGCACTTGGTGTCGAACAGCTGGTCCTCATCCAGAACGTAGGCAATTCCGCCGCTCATGCCGGCCGCGAAGTTCACGCCCGTTCGGCCCAGGACCACGACCGTCCCGCCGGTCATGTATTCGCAGCCGTGATCTCCCACGCCCTCCACAACCGCTACGGCGCCGCTGTTGCGTACGGCGAATCGCTCCCCTGCCATGCCGTTGATGTAGACCTCACCGCCGGTGGCTCCGAAGAGGTTCACGTTGCCGGTGATGATGTTGTCCTGCGCCCGGAAAGTTGCGGAGCGCGGCGGGAAAACAATGATCTTTCCTCCGGAAAGCCCCTTGGCAAAGTAGTCGTTGGCGTCGCCCTCAAGCTCAAATGTTATGCCCGGGGCAAGGAACCCGCCGAAGCTCTGGCCGGCAGATCCCGTGAAAGAGACCGAGATGGTGTCCGGCGGAAGACCTTTGGCGCCGTGGCGACGGGAGACCGCCGCGGAAAGCGTGGCGCCCACCGTGCGGTTGCAATTGCGGATGGCCATATACAGGCGAACCTTCTGGCTGCCTTCCAGCGCCGTGCGGGAGCGCTCTATCAGCTCCCTGTCCAGGGACAGAGAGAAGTCGTGCTGGGGTCCGCGCGTGCAGTGCAATGCGGTCCCCGCGGGAACGACAGGCTGTGCAAGAATGCGGGAGAAATCCAGGCCTTTCGTTTTCCAATGCTCCACCGCGGTGCGGGTTTCCAACACCTCGACGTGACCAACCATCTCCTCCACGGTTCGGAATCCCAGGGAAGCCATGGTCTGGCGCATGTCCTGCGCAACGAAGCGCATGAAGTTCATCACGTGCTCGGGCTTGCCGGTAAACCGGGCCCGAAGGCGCGGGTCCTGCGTGGCAACCCCGACCGGGCAGGTGTTGAGGTGGCACTTTCGCATCATGATGCACCCGATGGTGACCAGGGAGATGGTGCCGAAACCGTATTCCTCCGCGCCAAGGAGCGCTGCAATGGTGATGTCCCGGCCGGTGCGCATCTGGCCGTCAGCCTGGACACGGATCCTGTCACGCAGGCGGTTCAGGACCAGCGTCTGCTGCGCTTCCGCCAGGCCTATCTCCCACGGGATGCCGGCATGCTTGATGGACGATATGGGGGAGTTGCCCGTCCCGCCGTCATGGCCGGCAATCAGGACCATGTCCGCCCGGCCCTTGGCAACGCCGGCAGCCACGGTGCCCACGCCGATCTCCGCCACGAGCTTCACCGACACGCGGGCATCCGGATTTGCGCTCTTCAAGTCGTAGATGAGCTGGGCAAGGTCTTCGATGGAGTAGATGTCATGGTGCGGCGGCGGGGAGATGAGGGTGACCCCGGGAGTTGAATGGCGCACCTTGGCGATGGTCCCGTCCACCTTCAGCCCCGCAAGCTGTCCGCCCTCACCCGGCTTGGCTCCCTGGGCCATCTTGATCTGCAGCTCACGGGAGTTCACCAGGTACCAGGACGTGACCCCGAATCGCGCCGAGGCCACCTGCTTGATGGCGCTCCGCATGGAGTCCCCGTTGGGAAGGGCCTGGTAGCGGCTCTCATCCTCACCACCCTCGCCGGAGTTGCTTGCCGCACCCAGGCGGTTCATGGCGATGGCAAGGGTCTCATGCGCTTCCTTGCTGATGGATCCAAAAGACATTGCCGAAGTGACGAACCGCTTGACGATGGTCTCCCACGGCTCCACTTCCTCCAGCGGGACCGGGTCCCGTTTCTTGAAGGCAAAGAGCCCGCGCAGCGTACATAGCTGCTTGGATTCGTCGTTCATGATGGCGGCGTACTGTTTGTACAGCTCGTAGTTGTCTTCTCGAACGGCCCGCTGCAAAAGGGCGATGGCCTGCGGTGTCAGCCGGTGTCCTTCGGAGAACGCCCGGTAGTGGATGCTGCCGCCTGAGTCCAGCCTTTCCCGTTCAGCAGGTGTCCGGGAATACGTGGCCTGATGCCTTTCCAGGGTCTCCCGCGCAATCGCTTCGATTCCGATCCCGCCGATCCTGGACGGCGTTCCGGGGAAGTACTTGGCAACGAAATCACTTGCAAGGCCGACTGCTTCGAAGATCTGGGCGCTCTTGTAGCTCCTGATTGTCGACACGCCCATCTTGGACATGACCTTGAGGAGCCCTTTCTTGATGGCGGTGATGTACTGCTCTATTGCAGTCTCCAGGAGCATCCCGTGATCTATTTTCTTCCGCTCCAGGAGATCCGCGATGGTTTCCAGCACAAGGTAAGGGTTCACCGCGCTTGCACCGAAGCCGATGAGCGTGGCGAAGTGCGTGACCTCTCGGGCCTCCGCGGTCTCTATGACGATGGCGGTGAGGTGGCGCTTCTTGGCCCGGGTGAGGTGGTGGTGCAGCGCCGAGGTGGCAAGCAGGGCCGGGATTGGCGCCCTCTTCATGCTGACGTCCCTGTCGGAAAGGATCAGCATGGTATAGCCGGCGTCGACCTTGGCCTCCGCTTCGGCGCACAGCGCGCTCAATGCCTTCTCGAGCCCCGGCTGCCCGTCACCCGCGGAAAAAGTCATGGATATGACGCACGCCTTGAACCCGTTCCTGTCCAGCGTGCGAAGCTTGTCCATGTCGTCGTTCGTGAGGATGGGATGCGGGAGCTTGAGCTGCCGGCAGTGCTCAGGGGTCTCATCGAGGAGATTTCTCTCCCTGCCCACGAAGCTCATGAGCGACATGACGAGGTTCTCCCGGTAAGGATCGATGGGCGGATTGGTGACCTGGGCGAACAGCTGCTTGAAATAGTTGTACAGCATCTGCGGCCGGTCGGAGAGAACGGCAAGGCTCTGATCGTCCCCCATGGAGCTGATGGGCTCCTGCGCGTTCTCCACCATGGGCGTGATGATCATCTCGATGTCTTCCACGGTGTAGCCGAAAATCCACTGCTTCTCCAGCAGGGTCTGCCGGTCCGTTTGCACGGGGCCCGAGACCTGGAAAAGGCCTTTCATCTCGATCCTGTTTGCGTCCAGCCACCGCCTGTAGGGCCTGCGGCGCGACACGGCCGCCTTGATCTCGTTGTCGTAGATGATGCGCTTCTGCTCGGTGTCCACGATCAGCATCTTGCCGGGAGCCAGGCGTCCTTTTTGGAGGATGTCTTCAGGGGGAATGTCCAGCACGCCGGTCTCCGAGGCCAGGACCACCAGCCCGCTTCGAGTCACGACGTAGCGGGCGGGGCGAAGCCCGTTCCTGTCAAGGATTGAGCCGACTTTTATTCCGTCCGAGAACGATATGGCCGCCGGTCCGTCCCACGGCTCCATGATGGCGGCGTGGTATTCGTAGAAAGCCCGCTTGTCCTCACTCATGTGGTAGCGAACGCCGAATGCCTCCGGGACCATCATCATGAGGGCATGCTCCACGGACCTCCCGCCGGCCACCAGGAGCTCCAGCACGTTGTCGAAAATCCCGGAGTCGCTCAGCGTCGGGGTGATGACAGGGGAAATCTTTCCGATGTCCTCTCCAAAGAGCGGAGACGACATCGTTTTCTCCCGTGCGTTGATCTTGTTGATGTTGCCCCGCAGGGTGTTGATTTCTCCGTTGTGCGCGATATAGCGGAACGGCTGGGAGTTGTGCCATGAGGGAAACGTATTCGTGCTGTAGCGCTGATGGATGACGGCCAGGGCGCTCTCGAACTCGGGATCAGCGAGATCTGGATAGAAGCGCTCGAACTGGGGCGCAACGAAAAGCCCTTTGTAGACGACGGTCCGGCTCGAGAAGGAAGAGACGTACATCTCCTCCAGGGAGAAGCCCTGCGCGATTGCGGTGGACTCGATGACCTTGCGCGTCACGTACAGCCGGCGCTCCAGGTCATCCCCGGTCAGCTCGCCGAAAGCCGCGAAGGCCTGCGAGATGTGCGGCATGGAGTCCAACGCGAGGTCACCCAGCAGCTCGGGGTCCACGGGAACGTCCCGCCAGCCCAGCACCGAGCCGCCTTCACCCTCCAGCACGCCGTCAAAGAGGGCCACGGCCTTCTTTCTCTTTTTGTCGTCACGGGGGAGGAAAAGCACGGCCACGCCGTAGCTTCCCTCATCGGGGAGGCTGAAGCCGAGTGACGCCGCTTCCCGCAGGAAGAAGCGGTGCGGTATCTGCGTCATCATGCCCGCGCCGTCGCCGGTCCTGGAGTCGCCGCCCACGGCGCCCCGGTGCACGAGGTTCTTCAGGATGGTGACCCCGTTGATCACGATCTGGTGGGTGCGGTGGCCGTCTACATTGACGACAAACCCCACACCGCAACTCGAGTGCTCGTAGGAGGGGTCGTACAACCCTTCCCGCTGCATCCTGATCCGCGGGTCTTGTCCAGTGGGGCCCATGTCGTGTCCCTTCCTTCTTTGGTTCGCCAGTTATGCACGTTGTGCATAAATAGTCAACCCGGGCCATGGACGGCCAGGGCCGTCGGTCGCACGCGAAAGCGCGCAAATCCAATGTATTGACCGGGCGTTCTCGTGGCACCACATTTCTCACAGGAGTCAGACGATGGCAGCATCTGTTGAGGAGCTGAAGCGCTGGGTGCAGGAGCACCTGAGCTGGTTCGGCCAGTCCGCATTTCGCATCACGACGGCGGGAAGCAGGATATTCATCGACCCGTTTCGGGTCCCGTCATCCGCCGGCCCGGCCACCCTCATCCTGGTGACTCACCCTCACGTGGACCACTATGACAAGAAGGCGATCGCGGGGCTTCGCGGGCAGGGCACGGTTGTCGTGCTCCCCATGTCCTGCGCGGAGCCGGGGCAAATGGGCATTGCGCCCGGACAGACGGAGAGAATCGGCGGGGTGAAGGTGACTGGCTTGCCTTCCTATAACGTGGCAAAGCGCTTCCATCCCCGTTCGGGAAGCTGGCTGGGGTATCTCGTGGAGGTGGATGGAGTCCGCATCTACCACGCCGGAGACACCGACCCGCTTCCCGACATGTCGGGCCTTCACCCGGACATCGCCCTCCTGCCCGTGGGCGGGATGATGACCATGAATTGGAAAGGCGCGGTGGAGGCCAATCGGTCCCTGGGCGCCGCGCTTGCCATCCCGATGCACTTCAACATGCTGATCGGCGGCAGGCGGGCCGGGAGACGTTTCTCCGCGGCAGTAGGCGCCGGAAGCATGGTTCTGCGCAAGGGGTGAGCATGAATCGGGGCATGACGCGGCTACAAAAGCGCGCGCGGAATGAGCCAGATGGGAGGTGACGGCCATGGCGACGGTTCTCATAAGCGGCGCATCCAAGGGAATAGGGCGCGCAACGGCGCTTTATCTGGATGCAAAGGGATTCACGGTGATCGCCGGAGTGCGCAGCGAAGGAGACGGGGAAAGCCTGCGAAAGGCCGGTTCGCCGCGCCTTCGGACCGCCACGCTCGACATAACGAACGAAGGTCAGATTTCCCAGACCGCCAGGCTGGTCGCGGAAGTTGCCGGCACCTCCGGCCTGGACGGCCTTGTCAACAATGCAGGAATATCAGTGCCGGGCCCTCTTGAGTTCATTCAGCTGGACGAGTTTCGCCGGCAGATCGAAGTGAACCTTGTCGGACAGCTTGCGTTGACGCAGGCCGTGCTGGAGCTCGTGAGGAAAGCAAAAGGGCGGATCGTCTATATCAGCTCAGTAGGTGGGAGGATCGCCGGGCCCATGCTCGGTGCCTATCACGCCTCCAAGTTCGCCATCGAGGCTATCACCGACACGCTCCGCCAGGAGCTTGCCCCCTGGCACATGCATGTGGTGAGCATCGAGCCCGGAGCGGTGGCGACGCCCATCTGGGAGACAGGCGCAAAAACGGCGGAACGCCTGCTTTCCCAGGCGCCGCCGCGTTTGCTCGAGCTCTATGGTGAGGCCATTTCACGTACACGCGCAGGTGCCGAGCGCGCGGCCAGACGCGGCATCCCGCCCGAGCAGGTGGCCCGTGTTGTGGAAAAAGCGCTTACTGCCCGCCGTCCGCGCACGCGCTACCCGGTGGGGCTTGATGGAAAGATCGGCGCACGGATCATCGCGCGGCTGCCGGACCGCCTGCGGGACCGACTGTTTTCCGGCTTCTGAGCTTTACTCGACTTTCAGCACTTCCTTGACCAGCTTCATGATGCCGGCCTTCGGCAGCGCTCCCACGGCCAGCCGCGGCTGCTCGTTCATGGGGATGAAAAGCAGGCTGGGAATGCTCTGGATGCCGAACGCGGAAGCTACGTCCACCTCCTCATCCACGTTCACCTTGTAGACGTTCAGCTTCCCGTCATATTCCTTGGCAATCTCATCCAGGACAGGGGAGATCATTTTGCACGGACCGCACCACTCCGCCCAGAAGTCGATGATGGACGGGACGGTACCGGCGAACTTCCATTCAGCATTCTTCTCGTAATCGAATACCTTGGAAACAAAAGTGTCCTTTGTCAGGTGCTCTGTCATGTCATTTCCCCTCAGTATATTAAAAATGTTATACAGTAATATGCATATACACAGCGGCGAAGTCAAAGCCGGCGGCCGCGCGGGCGCGAGCCTGCGGGGCGCGGTGCAAGCTCACGTGCCGGGCCTGAGCCCCGAGGTGGGGTGCGCGTGCAGCGGGTCCTCGGGCCAATAATGCTTGGGGTAGCGGCCGCGCATTTCCTTGCGGACCTCGGCGTAGGAGCCTTTCCAGAAGCCCGCAAGGTCGCGAGTCACCTGGAGCGGACGGCGCGCCGGGGACAGCAGGTGGAACGTCAGCGGCACGCCGCAGATGAGGGGGCTTGCCGAAAGCCCGAAAACCTCCTGGATCCGCGCTTCCACTGAGGGGCCATCCGCGTTGTAGTCGATGCGCCGCTTGCCGCCGGCCGGGAGCTTGATGGATTCGGGGACTTCGGTCCGGAACTTCCCCGCCCCGCCGCCCAGGATCCCCTGCAGCGCGGTCTGCAGTCTTTCCGCTGTCAGGACCTGCCCACCCGTCAGCTTCAGAAATGGATCCAGCCATGCGGTCGCTCGCTCTGCCAGGCCGGCGTCGCTCAGGTCTCCCAACCCAGTTTCCGGCCGCGCCCCGGCGAAAAACCTCATTCGCGAGAGAAAGGCTCGCGACCGCTCGTTCCACGGAAGCACGGACACGCCGCTTCGGGCCAGGAGGGCATGGAACGAATCCGCGATCTGCTGCTCGGAGGGCTTCAGGGGCCGTTCGGAAAGCAGGAGCCTTCCGGCCCGCCGCACCAGGAAACCTCGCGGAACAAGGCCTTCCCAGCGCACTTCCTCCTTTTCCTGCGCCGCTGCGGCAAGCACGCCGTCCACCACCTGGCTGTCCACCGGAGCGGCAAGCCGGATCAGGCCGGCGGTTTCCCCCGCATCCGCGTCAGGGGCGCAGATCCACGGCGCGGCCGCCCTGCTGACACCCAGCCCGGGAAGCCGCGCCATCCTGCCCGTGACGAAGTTGTAGGACTTGTCCGGCGCGCGGCGCGCAATCCTGTCGGGGAAGCCATAAGACAGCAGGTTGCCCACCTGCGCCTCTTCCTCCGCCGTCCACGACATGGCCGCGCTCCTGATGCCTGTTCGCCGCAGGATCCTGTCCGTCTCCGTCATGACGGACCGACGCCAGGAGTCCAGCCGGCCGCCCTGAGCCTCGACAGTGCGAAGAAGCTCCAGGCGGAGCCTCAGGTCGGGGTCTCCGGTAATCCCGGAGGAGTCCCTTTCCTCCAGGAGCGCCGCACAAGCCGCGGCGAGAACCGGGGAGCCCCGCTGGGCGCCGCGGGCAAACAAGACTCCCAGGCGCGGAGGAAGGCCGAACCCGGCCACCGTTCGACCAAGATCCGTCGGCCCGCCGTCGCTTACCAGCTCCAGCATCCGCAATATCTCCCACGCCTGCGTCCAGGCAGAAGCAGGCGGCGGGTCCATCCATGCCAGCGCACCCGGCTCACGCGCTCCCCATAGGGCGCACTCCAGCACAAGGCCGCAGAGGTCGGAGCGAAGTATCTCGGGGTCCGAACGCATTGGGATTTTCTCCGATTCGCTCCAGAACCGTACGCAGAGTCCCGGACCCAGCCGTCCCGCCCGGCCCTGCCGCTGGGCCGCGGAAGACATGCTCACGCGCTCGGTCACAAGCCGATCCAGCCCGGTTGCCGGGTGAAAGCGTGAGAGGCGCGACCAGCCGGAGTCGCAAACCGCGCGAACGCCCGGCACCGTGAGACTGGTTTCGGCGATCGAGGTGGAGACAATGACGCGGCGCAGACCCGAGTCCTGGGCACCGGCCCCGGCGCCGGCGCCCGCGCCTGAAGAGCCCCGCGCCGCTATCCTGCGCTGCTCGGAAAGCGGAAGAAGGCCATGCAGCCCCAGGACCTCGGCGCGTCCTGAGAGCAGGCCTCCCAGCCGGCCCGCCACCCGCCTGATCTCCCCTGCCCCGGGGACAAAGGCCAGGATGTCGCCTTCGCAAGTGTCGAACACCTTTGCAAGGCCGTCCGCAAATCCTTCCTCCCAGCCCCTCCCGGCGGAAAGCGGCCGGTAGAGCGTCTGTATGGGGAACGATCTGCCGGGGCAGTGCATGGCCGGGGGCGGCTCCTGGCCGGGCGCAAGGAGCCGGCTCACCCCATCCGTCTCCAGGGTGGCAGACATCACCAGGATGGCGAGGTCCGATCGCGCCCTCCTCACTTCCAGAGCCAGCGCAAGGGCCAGGTCCGCATGGATGGAGCGCTCATGGAACTCGTCGATGATCACAAGGCCCACTTCCGACAGAAGAGGGTCCTGTTGGATCATGCGGGTCAACAGGGCTTCCGTGAGGACCTCGATGCGCGTTTCCCCGCTCACGCGCACGGCGGTCCGCACCCGGTAGCCGGCGCGCTGCCCTACCTGTTCGCCCAGCAATTCCGCAATGCGGGTGGCTATGGCCGTGGCAGCCAGGCGGCGAGGCTCAAGCATGAGGATCTTGCGGCCCTGCAGCCATGCGGCGTCCATCAGGAAAGGCGGAACAAGCGTGGATTTTCCAGCTCCCGGTTCAGCGGTCAGAGCAAGCACCCGGCGCTCACCCAGGATGGAGGAAATGCCGGGGAGGAACGGGACCAGGGGAAGGTCTATTCGGGAGAAGTCCACCGGGTGAGTGTATGGAGAGCAAAGACGCGGATCAACACTTCCCTGCGGGAGCGCGATCCGTCCGGGGGGTTACCGGCTGCGCTTTTCGACACCGGTAGCGCACAAGGCGCCGGTTCAGCGGCTCGCCGTGCGCCAGCGCCAGCCGGTCGAAAAGCATGCCGACCTGCGCGGGGCTGTGGGCGTCAGAGCCCGTCACGATGGCCACTTCCTTGTCGATCATCAGCCTGATTATGTCATCGCATGGATAGGTTTCGGCGATCCCTTTGCGCGCGCCCGAGGTGTTGATCTCCACGGACATCCCGCGCGCACGGCACCTGTCCAGGACATCTTCGACATCGTCGCGGTTTGTCGCCAGCACCGGCTTTCCCGGCTGTTTGATCAGATCCAGGTGCGCCACGCAGTCGAAGAGGCCGGTCTCAATGCCGTCGGCCATTTCCTTGAAATAGTCCCTGTAGACGGAGGGAAGCGCCCTGTGGTTTGCAAACCCGAACACCCACTCATCTTCATCCCACCAGGAGACATAGTGAATGGACATCAGGATGAAGTCGAACGCGTGCGCGGAGAGGAAGCGCTCCAGGAAGCCTCCCATCGACGGAATGTAGTCTGCCTCCACTCCGCTCAGAATGGTGAGGTCGGGAAAAGCGGCGCGGGTCTTCTCCAGCTCTTCGAGATACGCGTCGAACTCCCGTTCGTCCATGCGCAGCCGGTCGCTAGAGAAGCCAGGACGGAACCCCGGCAGTGGAATGTGCGGAGTAAAGCAGATCTCCCTGATTCCCTTGGCGGACGCGGCACGCGCGTATTCCGCGAGCCCGCCCACCGCGTGGCGGCAGAAGTGAGAATGCATGTGATAATCGCGCATAGATCCTTATGCCGCGCCTTTCGCGCATCCCTGCGCTCGGCGCGGCTTCCGCCTCCCTGGCTAGGAATTCTCCCCTACTGCCGGGTCCAGCTGGACTCGGCCCTGGTCTCCCGCAACGGCTTCCCGTGGCACCCTGGCCTGCTCCTCGGCGCGAGCCACCCGCTTTCGCTCAAAGAGGTAGAAGGCGGAAGGCACCACGAAGAAAGTCAGGATGGCGGAGAACAGGATCCCGCCCAGCATGACCACGCCCATGTTCTTGCCGAACTCCGCGCCTTCCCCGCGGCCCAGGATCAGCGGGAAGCTGATCACAAGCACCGTCATGGTGGTCATGATGATGGGGCGGAAGCGAAGGCGCGCCGCCTCTATCAGGGCGTCCTTGAACGGCATCTTGCCAATGCGCTCCACCACGAAGTCCAGGTACAGGATGGCGTTCTTTGCCGAGAGGCCGATGAGCATGAGCATCCCCATCACGCCGAATACGTCAAGCCCGCCGCCCTGGGCAAATACAAGCAGAAGCGCGCCGATCAACGCAAGGGGCACCGGCAGAAGCAGGTAGATGGGGTAGCGCCAGGAGTTGAACTGGGCCGCCATGACAAGGTACGCCAGGAAAAGCGCAAGGAGGAACGTCAGCGGTCCCGTGGTATACAGCTGGGCGGCCAGCGCCACAGGGTTGAAGCGGTTGTTCGTCGTGAGGTTCAATCCCCCGTCCAGCAACCCTGCTTTCGTAAGGTCCTCCGTGATCCTGTTCTTCACGGTCAGTACGGGCGGAGCGTCCGGCTTCATGGTAATTGTGAGGTTTCCCGTATACGCGCGATTGTACCTGCTGACGCTCACCGGCGCCTGGTTGAGGGAGAAAGTCCCCAGCTGACCCACCTGGACCGTCGTCTGCAGGAGCGGGGAATAGATGGGCAGGTTCAGCAGGGACTGCGCGCCCGAAAGCGTTGTGGGATCCGCCTGCACCTGGATGGGGTAGCTGAGGCCGCCGGTCACAACGGTTGATGCCTGCACTCCGGATGCGTAGGTCTGCAGTGCGCCGGCAATCATGGCGGGCGTGATGCCCGTTCCTTTCAGACGGGAGGGTTCTGGAACGAAGTCATTTTCCAGGCTCGTGTCGGAAAGGGTGGAGTAGACATCAAGGACCCAGGGATTCTTCTGTATCTCCTGGAGGATGCGGCCGTTGCGATTCAGAAGCGTGTTGAAATCAGGGGAAACGACGGCCAGCTGCAGTGAGTTGCCCGCGGGCCCGAACCCGCCTCCCGAGTTCAGAAAGATCTGGCTCGATGGCTGGTCCCGGAAAAGCGCAAGAATGCCCGCGCGGTACTTGGGCATCAACTGGAAGATGTTGGTTCTGTTCTGGACAGGCGTGAGCTGAACCACCATGTTCGCCGTGTTGGTTCCTGAGAAGATCCCGCTCACCCCGTTGGGGCTGCTGCCCGTGACCGATTGGACAAGCACCACTTCGGGCTGCTGGCGAAGGTACGTTTCAATGCGGCCGACACCGTCATTGGTAACCTGCAGCGGCGTATTGGGCGGGTTTCGAAGGTTGATGTTCATGACCCCGGAGTCCGTATTCGGCACGAAGTTGAACGGGATATGCGGGACAATGAGGAATGCTACCACGACAAGGAACGCCGCGGACCCCACCAGGACCCAGACGCCCCTTTTCAGAACGCCTCCAAGGGACCGGGCGTAGGCGTCACGGACCCATTCCAGTCCCGTCTCTGTCCATCCGTGGAACAAGGTCGTCAGGGATTGCAAAAGGGAAAGAACTATCTTGATCACGTAGTACCCGATCCCGAGCTCGAGGGGATACGCCAGGAGCGCAAGGAGAAGAATGGGTTTGTGCATGACAACACCGATGATTACAATTGCGACCAACCCTACGATTATCCAGACACCCTTCCTCCATGAACGGAGACCCCACTTGATTGCATCCGGGAGCTGGATGAAGCTTCGCAGGAAGTCTCCCCAATCCAGGTCTTTCGATTCCGGCGTGTACGCAAGTCGCACGGTGAGGAAAAGGACCGCCTCCAGGAGTGAGAAGGCCACCGCCGCGGCAAGCCCCAGGGAGAACTGCTGCAGGTAGCTCCCGATAAACCCTCCAATGAAGCTCACCGGGAGGAGCACGGAGAGCAGGGAAAGGGATGCGGCCACAACGGCGCTGAAGACCTCACTGGCCCCGCGCAAGACCGAGTCTCTGAGACTGAACCCCATGGCTCGGTATCGCTCCACGTTTTCCGAAACGACAATCGAGTCGTCAACCACGATCCCGATGGCGATGATGAGGGCCAGCAGGGAGACGAGGTTGAAGGAGAAACCGGCAAGCCTGTAGAGAACGGGGGCGGCCGAAAGCGCAATGGGAATGGCCAAGATGACGGAGAACGCCGTATTCAGCTTTCCCAGGAAAAGAAGGACGATGATGGCGACGACGATTGCCGTGATCCAAAGCTCGTGGAAAGTCGAGTTGACCGAAGCCCGGATGGGACCCGTCGAGTCGTTGCTGATCTCGATCCCGTAGCCCGACGGCAGCGTGGTGGTGGCAAGAATCTTGCGCACGGCGGCAGCCACGGCCACGGCGTTGGCATCAGTGGTTTTCTGGACCGAGACCAGGACTTCCGGCCTCCCGTTCACGCGGGCGTAGTCCGTGGCCGCGGGGGTCGCCCATACGCTTCCCACCTGGTCCACCCTGATGCCCCTGTTGGAATCCACGAGGGTCTGGGAGATCTGCGAGATGTCCGTGGGCTGGTTCTGCGTGGAGAAGGTCAACGCGTTGTTGTTCTTCACGATGGTGCCGATGGGCATCTGGAGGGCCGAGTTGGTGATGGCCGAAACAATGTCCTGAGGGGTGAGGTTGTAGTAGCGCAGACGGTCCGGGTTCAGCAGGACCTCGAACTGCTTGGAGGGACCGCCGTCGGTGAGGACCGTCGCCACGCCGTCGATCCTCTCCAGGGACGGCCCCAGCGCGTTCTGGACATAGTCGTTGACGTCAGCCAGGTCGACGCCCTGGCCGGCAATTCCGAACTGGATGACGGGAGCCGAGTTCGGATCAAAGGTCTGGATGGTCGGTACCGTGACGTTGGTGGGGAGGCTGCGCACGGCGGCGGACACTGCCGTGGCCACCTGGTTGGCGTCCGCATACTTGTCGGTGCTGGGATCAAAGGTCAGGACGACCCGGCTGACGCCCTGGGAGCTGAAGGAGTTGATGTCCGTGATCCCGCTGACAGTGGACACGACGTTCTCCACGACCTGGGTCACCTGGAGGTCCATGACGCTGGGCGTGGCGCCCGGGTAGGATGTTCTGACAACCACCGCCGGGATGACGATGTTGGGGAGCAAATCCACTCCAAGGCTCCGTATGGAGACGTAGCCGAAGATGGCCACTGCCACGAAGATGCCGACGGCCAGAACGTAGCGCGAGACGGAGAAATTGACCAGCGGGTTTATTTTATTGAAGACTTTTGCTTCGTAGTTGCGAAGCGTGTTCATTGGGTTCCTGCCTTTGTGCCGCCCGGAGGATCAGCGGCTGTCTTTGCCTGGCCTGGTGCAGCGGGCTGGACGGCCGGCTGGCCGGCGCCCGGTGTATCCTGGGCCGCGACGGTGCTTGTCACCTGCACCGTGGAGTCTGCAAGCAGCCCCGGCGGTGGGCTCATGATGAGCTGGGCGCCGTCCGGGATGCCTGTGACCGCGGCCACGGTGCCGGCCTGGCCCACGATCTTCACGTACCTCATGACGGCTTTTCCGCCCTCGATTGTGAATACGTAGTTCTGGTCTTCGTTTGTCTCCAGCGCCGCTATGGGCACAATGGCCCCGTGAGCCAGCGTGAGGGAGTATGTGACGGTCCCCACCGCGCCGAAGGGAGCCGTGGAGGAACGCGGGATGGCAGCCACCATGGGCACAACGCCGTTGATGGGAGCCGAAGGCGCCTGCGTGATCTTCACGGGCCAGGTGCGGCCCTGGTAGGTGAACTGGACCGTCGTTCCCACGGGAAGATTGGGAGCATCAGCGGGGGGAACGTTGAAGTTGATCTCCTTTTCCAGGCTCACGATGACATAGACGGGCGTGTTGGTGCTGACGTACATGCCGGGGTTCACGTTCACCGCGGCAATCTGGCCGGTGAACGGGGCCGTGATGGAAGCGTAATGCAGGTTCAGTTGCGCGTTGTCCAGCTGGACCTGGGCCTGGTCTATTGCCAGGCGCGACTGCTGGAGGGTCCACACGTCAGATTTCTTGTTCTGGTCAAGCGCGGTCTGTGCGGCCTGGAGGTTGGCCTGCGCCTGCTGGAGCTGGCTCAACGCGTTGTCCACCGCGGAAGCGGGAGCGCCGCCGATTGCAAGGAGGGCCTTCTGGCCGTCATAGTTCTTCTGCGCGCTGTCCACGGCGGATTGGGCTGACTGGAGCTGGAGCAGGAGCTTCGGGTTGTCCTTGCTTGCATTGTCCTGGGCAATCTGGTAGTTGATCTTCGCGTTCTCAAGAGCCGCCTGCGCGTTGGCCACCGCAAGCTTCAGCTGCGACGTGTCCAGGACAACCACCGGTTCCCCCACCTTGACCCAGTCCCCTGCCAGGTGCACCACGCGCTGGGCCACGCCGGCCACCTGGGAGGCCACCGTGCTTTGCGTCACGGGGGTCACCGTTGCCGCAGTGTCGTTGCCCGCCATCAGGGGCCCCACCTTCACGGTGACCGCAAGGACGGGGATGGCGCCGAAGCGGCGCGCCCCGTTTGCGGCCTGTCCCGCCGCGGGTTGCCCGGCCGCGGCGGTCCCGGCCTGGGAGGAGCGCGGAGCGCAGCCCGCCAGAACAAGAGCGCCAAGCGCGGCCAGGGTCAGAAGTGCTTTTGCCTTTGTCATCATTGCTTTCATCGTTTTCATCCTTGATCTTTCAATACCCCATGACGCTTAGAAGCTGCAGGACCGCCAGCTGCGCGGATGACTGGGCCTGCACCGCCGCGCTGTGCGCGTTCGCCGCATTCACCGAAGCAGTGAGGAGGTCCTGCGTGGAGGCCGTTCCCGTGCGGCTTTGAATCTTGTAGACGTCGACAAGGAGGTCGTCGTTCTGGGCGGTCTCCTGGGCCAGCTGGACCTTCTCTTTGGCCAGCCCCATGCTTTCCCACGCGTCCTGCACGTCCGCCGCTATGGATTTCTGGAGCTGCGACATCTGCACCTGGTAGACCTGGTCCAGCCGCGTGCTCTCATCAATCAGGTTCCGCGCCGCTCCGGCGTCCAGGACGGGCATGGCAACCTTGACACCGGCGCTTGCCAGTCCCACATAGGCGTTGTTGAAGGAGTTGTCCAGGACAAAGTTCAGGCCGCCGTTGACGCTCACCGTGGGGGTTGCAAGGCCCCGCGCAACTGCCAGGTCCACGGCGTTGGACCTCCGGCTCAATTCGATGAGCTTCATGTCCACCCGGCGGCTGAGGGCCACGGAAACCGCCTCCTCCAGCGTGCCGGCCGGCACCTGTTCTTCATCAGGCTGCGCGACGGTGAACTGCCTGTCCGTCGGAGTGCCCATCAGGATGGCCAGGCGGATGCGGGCAAGACGCAAGGTATGCTCCGAAGTACGCACGTCGATCTCCGCGCTGTGCGCGTTGATCTGAGCGGTCTTCAGGTCTACCGCGCTTGCCTGCTTGAGGTTGTAAATGGCGGTAATCTGGTCCAGCAGGGCGCTCTGCCGGTCAAGAATCTGCTTCTTCGAATCCAGGTCCTGGATGGCGGTGAACATGCCGAAATAGGCCTGTTTCACCTGGTAAATGAGATTCAATCTCCCCGATTCGGTGGAAAGCTCCTGCCCCTGGAGATTCAGGAGGCTCTTGTCCACCGTTGCCTGAGTGGATCCGCCGGGGTATCCGTTCCATAAGGTCTGGCTCACTGACAGTCCCAGGCTGCTCGTCAGGTCGCCAAGCCCCGGGACGGTCACTCCCGGGATGTTCGTGTTGCCGATGGGAGGAGTCAGGGGAGCCGCCGTCACGCTGACGCTTGTCATTGGTCCTGCAAGGCCGATGCCGATCTCACCCCCCTGCGTCGGAGACGCCGCTGTGCTGAGGCTGGAGGCCCGGGAGAGGGCCAGGGTACCGTTGTCATAGAAGGCGTAGTTGTAGCCCGCCCCCGCGTTCCCCGCGAGGGTCAGGGAGTTTCTCGAAACGTTTTCAGCATGCCCGGCCCTCGTCACGGCAAGGCTTCCCTGGAGAATTTTCCAGTTGTCGCCGTTGGCAAGAGCAGCATCGATTGTCTGCTGCAGCGTGATGGTGGGGAGGGATTCCTGCGCGAACACGCAAAGCGCCGGAGCCGCGATAGAAAACAGGATTGTGACTATCCGTTTCATTTCATCAAATAATACAAATTGGCCGTGGAGGGGCGCAATAGACTGATTGTGAACGAGGGATAACATTTTGTTATGGGCATTTCCCCGCGCCTTGACCCGGACCGGCGGGCGCTCTACCATTGATTTGACTGGAGGTGTCATATGTCAGAGAAACCCAGCGAGAAGCTCCACGAGGCTCGGGAACACATAAAAGCGGCCCACGCCACCGTCCGAGAGACTTTCGAAGACCTCCTTCCCAAAGGCTTTGTCGAGCATCGCCGCGCGGCCCGAAGAGAGCTCCTCATGGCCATGAGAAGCCTTCTGGACGCCGCAATCGAGCGGTCAGAGGGAAAATAGTCCCTCAGCGTCCCAGGAGTATCCAGCCCAGGAGAAGAATCTCCACGCCGCCGACCGCGGCGGCCAGCTCGATCCTGCCGCCGAGGTACAGTTCCGTGCCTGCCAGCAGGCCCGCGGCAAAGATGATGGATCCCGCCAGCTTGCGGACTCCGCGCTCCAGCCGGGCAACGTGGTGCTTGAGCTCGGGCATCCTGACTTCCAGCTTGCCCTGCTCAGCGCGGGAAATGAGCGTATCCGTTCGCCGTGGAAGCCCGGCCAGCACGCGCACAATGCCGGCAATCTCCTGCAGAACGCTGCCGAGCCTGCCTTTGCCGTCCGCATCCACCAGCCGGCGCGCGTACGGCGCAAGCCCGTTCCACACGTTGAAGTCCGGGTCCAGCCCTGAGGCGATGCCGGAGAGGATGCTCACGCATCTGCCCAGCATGATGAGCGTCTCAGGCACCTGGAACGGCATCTGGTAGAGGAGGTCTCCGAACTCCTCCGCGAAGGCCGACGCCTCCGTCATGGTCATCTTCATCATGTCCCGGGTGGATTTCCCCCACATGGTGCTGAAGAGCCTCTCACAAGCGCGCTCAACCAGCTCAAGATCCGCCCCGGGGAGCAGGATGCGCAGCTTCTGAAAAGACTGGACAAGACGGGGAGCGTCCCGGGTGCCCATGGAGATGACCGCCTCACGCAGACCGGAGAACGTGTCCGGGGGAAGGGTCCCCGTCATTCCGAAATCCACGAAAACGAGCCTCCAGCCCCCGGGCGCTCGAGCCTCCGGAAGAACGAAAAGATTCCCGGGATGCGGGTCCGCGTGGAAAAACCCGTCTTCAAAGACCTGCTTCAGGTAGATATCCAGGAGACGGTCCGCCACCTTGCCGCGGTTGATCCCTGCAGCCTCGATTGCGGCGTAGTCAGTGATCTTGATGGCTCCCACGTCCTGCAGGGTCAGCACCCGGCGGGTCGTATGGCTCCATACCACGTCGGGGACGCGGACATCTTCGCGGCCCTTGAAGTTCGCCGCGAACCTTTCCGCGTTTTTTCCTTCCTGGACGTAGTCTATTTCCTCGAAAAGCGTGCGGCTGAACTCATCGATCAGAGCGGGAAGATGCACGTGCCGGCGGATGGATTCCATGCGCGAAAGCCATCCACCCGCCACCCTGATGGCGGCAAGGTCCGCCTCCACGATCTGCTGGATTCGCGGCCTCTGGACTTTGACCACGACCGGTGGGCAGGGTCCGCTCTCCGGAGAGGCCCTGCAGGTCCGGGCCATGTGCACCTGTCCGATGGACGCGGATGCAACGGGCACCGGGTCGAACTCCACGAACGTGCGCTCCAGGGGCTCGCCGTACTCCGCCTCGATCACGCGCCTGATGTCCTCAAAGCGCTCGGCCCCCACCTCGTCCTGCAGGTTGGCAAGCTCCGAAGTGACCTCACGCGGCAGCACGTCCAGCCGGGCGGAGAGGAACTGGCCCACCTTGATGAGAACGCCGCCCTGGCGCACGGCAAGGGCCCTGAAGGAGACGGCAATTGCGCGCAGCCGCCGGGGCCTGGTGCGCGCCGAGATCCCTCGCAGGCCGATGCGCGGAAGGAAGACGTCCCACCACACCACGCGGAGCATGACCACGAAAAAGAACCTCAGGATCCGGCGGTAGCGGGATTTCAGCATCGCACCCCAGTATAGCGTCCGGCGCTCCCGATAACTATCGGTGGGCGAAAAGCCGGTCCAGGACTGCAGCCATGACCGTGTTGATGCCGCGAAACTGCTCGGGCCTCCCGAGGATCAGGCTCTCCGCCTGCACGAACCGTGCCGGTGCAAGGTCGCCCCGGCAGTTCTCAACCAGGCCGCGCGCCGAGGCGGGCGTGGTTTCCAGGTGAAACTGCAGCGCAAGCACGCGATCTCCTATGGTGAACGCCTGGTTCGCGCATGCCTCGCTCCTGGCCACGTGCCGGGCCCCCGGGGGCAGGTCGAAAGTCTCCCCGTGCCAGTGAAACACCTCCTGCCCGTTCGGGAGCGCTCCGGCAAGGCCGGACGCCAACCCGCCGGTTTCCGCCCCTCCGTCGACGCGTTCCACGGGAAACCAGCCGATCTCTGCAAACTGGTTTCGGCGCACGCGCGCTCCAAGCGCGCTCGCAATAAGCTGCGCGCCAAGACACATTCCAAGCACAGCCTTCCCCGCGCTGATTGCCTTCGCGACAAACTCTTTTTCTTCCTTCAGCCAGGGAAACTCGGACTCCTCGTTCACGCTCATGGGACCGCCCATGATGATGAGCTGGTCCAGGTCATCCAGCCCCGGCAGGACCGGACGCTCGAAAAATCGCGTCACGCTCACCCGGGCGCGCTTTCGGGAAAGCCATTCCTCGATGCTGCCCAGCCCTTCGAAGGGCACGTGCTGAAGCCAATGAGCTCTCAACCCCATGAGCTGATCTTCCTGTCCTCGGGATACGGGTTCCCGCGGCCGTCTTCCACCCAGCCCTTGAGGCTCAGGAGGAAGTACGCCCACTTGCAGTTCCAATGAGCCATGAGCTCCCCGGGTTCGCGCCATCCTGTATGGGCGAAATGAAGGACGGTCTCACGGTGGGCAGGCGCAAGGTCGAAAGAGACTTCCGTGCCGATCCACTCATCAAGGCCGGCGACGCATTCCCACCTGACCCGCCGGTCGGGGATCAGCTCCAGCGCTTTCATGTCAGGCCCCTTGTCCCCGAAGCGCAACCGGATGAGCGCGCCGGGGGCAGGCTCCCCGGTGACGTGCCATGTCCACCAGTTGATCAGGCCCGAGCGCGTCGCCAGGGCCCGATAGACACGGGCCGGAGGCGCTTCGACTCCTATGCGATGGACGATATCAGCCATGGTATAATCAACACAAAAAGGAGATCCCATGGCAACCGCTGATTCCGCTCCCCCGAGGTATGCTCTCAAGCGGCCGGCAACGCTTTCCCCCCGGATTGCCTGGCTCCGCGACTATTACTTCACGGGGATGCGTCGGCCCTGGAACAATGAGTTCACCGCGTGGACCACGGGCACACCCTGGGATTCCCAGTTCAACGAGCTGACGTTCTACATCGTCCCGGAGACGTACGCGTTCTTCTCCACTTTCCGGGCGTCTTTCAAACAAGCCGCGCGCGCCGTGCAACTGCCGCCCGGTTTCTGGTCCCTGAGCCTGCCGGAACGGAGGGCCCTGTTCATCAGGGAAGTCATGACGCGCTGCGTCCCCCATGAGATCCTCCCGGGAGATCTCATTGCGGGCGCGCGGTTCAACGTGATGACCTCCGCCTGTCTGACGAAAAAAGAGGCCGCCCGGTACGAGAAGCTTGTTACGGGCCCCGGCGGCGCCCGTCAGGCCATCCTCTGGTTCCATGATCACGGCTACGGCAACGCCGGAGCAACCAGCGGCCACCTGATCCCGGATTACCCCCGGGTGCTCTCGGTTGGCTGGCGCGGCATCCACGAGGAGATCCAGGAGCGCCTGGGGAATGCTTCCGCGGCCCGGCAAGCCGGCCGGCGCCACGCGGAGCTTCGCGCAATGCTCACGGCGTCAACCATGGCGCGCGACGTGGCAGCGCAGTATTCGGCTGCCTGCCTGCAAGCTGCCGGCGCCACCCAGGATGCTTCGCGCAAAACGGAGCTCCTCCAGATGTCGGACATGCTCTCCCGCGTGCCGTGGGAGCCCGCGCGGACATTCTGGGAAGCGATGCAGTCCCTCTGGCTCACGCACATGCTCGTCATGAGCGATGAGAACTACCCGGGGCCCGGGCTTTCCTTCGGCCGCGTGGACCAGTACCTGCTGCCGTTCTGGGAGAGGTCTTTGCGGGAAGGCATGGACCGTGAATGGGGGAAAGAGATCCTGAAGTGCTTCTGGATTCATTGCAACACCGCCTATGATGCGATGATCCGTATCGGCGGAAACCAGGGTATCACCGCCGGGTACGGCCAGCTCATCTCCCTTTCCGGTCTTGGCCCTGGCGGCCGGGACATGACGAATGACCTGACCCTTGCCATTCTGGAGGTCATCGACGAAATGTCCCCCATCCTGGAGCCCAAGCCGAACGTACGCCTGCACCAGGGGTCGCCCGACATTCTCCTGGACAAGGTCGTGGACATGATCGCAACGAGCCAGGGAGCGCCATTCCTCCTGAACTTCGACGAGCGCTCAATGGCGGGCCTGCTCCTGGAGGCCGGCAAGGAGCACGTCCAGAATCTCATCAATGAAGGAAACGTCTTCGACTATGCCTCGGTTGGCTGCCTGGAAAATACCATGGCGGGCAACGACAGGTCGGGCACCGTGGATGCGAACCTCAACCTTCTCAAGGCCGTGGAGCTGGCCCTGACAGGAGGGTACGACCTGCTCCCGTTCACCGACCCGATGACCGGAAAAACCGAAAAGCTCCGACGCAGCGGCCCGGGCACTCCGGACCCGACGCACTTTCAGTCGTTCGAGCAATTCTGGGACGCGTACGCCGAACAAACCCGGTCCATTGTTCGACGGATCGTGGAGCTTTACGAGCGAAGCGAGGCGGTTCGGGCGGAGTTCCTTCCAACGCCGTACCTTTCCTGCCTTGTGCGCGGCTGCGCGGAAAAAGCTCTGGACGTCACCCAGGGCGGAGCCCAGCTGGGGTTTGTGACCATTGAAGCCGTGACATACGCCACGACAGTGGATTCCCTCCTGGCGGTGAAGCACCTGGTCTTTGACCGCAAAGAGTGCGCCATGGAGGAGCTGGTCCAGGCCTTGAGGGACAACTGGGAAGGGCATGAGAAGCTGCAGGCCATGGCCCGGAACAAGGCGCCCAAATACGGGCGTGATGACGATGAGGCGGACGGTTTGGGCCGCCGGGTCATGGAGCTATGGACCGCGGAGGCCTGGAAGCATCGCACCCGGTGCACGGGCAGGCGGTTTCGGCCCGGCATGCTGAGCTGGAACTACTGGGTTTCCGACGGGTTCATCCTTGCGGCAAGCGCTGATGGAAGGCCGAAAGGCAGGTTCCTTTCCAACGCCTTGTGCCCGTCCAACGGCGCGGACAGAAACGGCCCCACCGCAAACACCAACTCGGTTGGAAAAGTCATTGCCGGCACGATGGATGGCGCGCAGGCTCAGAACCTCCTTGCAAACGGCGGAAGCCACACCATCACATTCAATCCCTCGTTTGTCAGGGACCCGGAGCACAGGAAGAACCTGAAAGCTTTCCTCAAGGCCTACTGCCGCAACGGCGGAACGGCGCTGCAGCTCAACATGCTGGAACCCGACATGTTGCGCGACGCGCAGGCAAACCCCGAGGGCTACCATCACCTCCTGGTTCGCGTGACCGGGTACAACGCGTACTTCACCGCCGTGGGCAGGGAGCTGCAGGACGAGATCATTGCGCGGGAATCCCACTCACGTGCATAGTCCCGGCACGGAAAACGCCAAAGCCGTATCCGGACTCATCGTCAGCATTCAACGCCTGTCAACGGAAGACGGGCCGGGCATCCGGTCAACGGTCTTCTTCAAGCATTGCCCTCTTGCCTGCCGCTGGTGCCAGAACCCCGAAAGCATCTCCGCGCAGGCACAGCTGCAATGGTTTTCCGTACGCTGCCTCGGCTGCACGTCGTGCGTCGCGGCATGCAGCGCAGGCAACATCGTCCTGACTCAATCCGGACTGTTGATCGACCGCCAGCGCTGCACGGGCTGCGGAACATGCGCCTCCCGTTGTCCGTCAAACGCCCTGGAGCTTGTCGGCACGGAAATCGGCGTGGAGGAGCTTGCGGACCAGCTGATCAGGGACCGGGCCTTCTACGAGCAATCCGGAGGCGGAGTGACCATCAGCGGCGGAGAGCCGCTTGCGCAACCGTCATTCGCGCTGGCGCTCCTTGGGGCGCTGCGCGCGCAAGGAATCGAGACAGCCCTGGACACCTGCGGGTTTGCCGCGCAAACGGTGCTGCAGGAAGTGCTGGCTCTGACAAGCCTTATCCTGTACGACCTGAAGCTGATGGACCCGGTCCGTCACAAAGAGCTCACCGGGCAATCCAATGAGCTGATCCTTTCGAATTTCGTCACCGTGGTGGACGCCGTACGCCACAGAACCCCGCGGCTTTCCCTGCGGGTGCGCACGCCGCTTGTCCCGGGAGTCACGGCCACTCGGGAAAATCTCACGGCCATAGGCGCCTTCTTGACGGAGGCCGCGGAGGGAGCCGTGGACAGATGGGAGTTGTGCGCGTTCAACAATTTGTGCCGGGACAAATACCAGCGGTTGGGGATCCGGTGGAACTACGCGGAGACTCCCCTGATGAACCAGGAGGAGCTGGCGGAGATGGCGTCATATGCCCGGGCCTCCGGCGTGGACCCCGGGCATTGTATCTGTCACGGGCGCGGCCCGCGCGCAGAGCAAGGCGTGAGGAGAGGAGCATCGGATGACCAGAAACACGGAGCACACGACGTTCTCGGAGAAGGATATCGAAAGTCTTCGCCCGGCCATGAAGATCGGGCTGCTGGCCACGGTCAACGAGCGTGGGCTGCCCCATGTGACGCTTCTCTCCAGTCTCCAGGCCTCATCTTCCACCGGGCTCACCTTCGGCCAGTTCATCGAGGGCCGGGGAAAGGTGAACGTGAAGAAGAATCCCCGGGTGGGATTCCTGGTCATGACGCTGCAGCGTGAATTATGGCGGGGCCGGGCAATCTTCAAAGAAACCACGCGGAGCGGGCCCGAGCTCGATGAATATAACAGGGTCCCGATGTTCCGGTACAACGCCTATCTCGGCATCCACACGGTTTTCCGCTTCGACCTTGTGGGGCATGGCGGCAAGGAGAGTCTTCCAATGGGAAGCATCGTCCGCTCTTCCCTGGCCACGAAGTTGGCCAGCCTGATCGCGCTTTCCGGTCACCGCCAGCCCAGTCGCGCTCTCACCGGCGGAACGCGGAAGCTCATGCAGGGGATGGGCAACCTGAAGTTCGCGGCATGGGTGGATGAGGAGGGGTTCCCGAGGATCGTACCGGTCATCCAGGCCCAGCCCTGGGGAGACAGCATGATTTTGGGAACGTCCGCGTTCAAGGACGATCTGGCCGGGATTCTCCCGGGGTCCCCGCTTGCGATCTTCGGAATGTCTTTGAAAATGGAAGATGTGCTTGTGAGGGGCGTTTTCCAGGGCACCCGGCGAATCGGGGGTATTCGCTGCGCCGTCGTACAGATCGACTGGGTCTACAATTCCATGCCGCCCATCCCTGGCCGGATCTATCCCGCCCCGCCTCTTGAGCCAGTCAGGGATTTCCAGGCCGCCGCTTACTCCCCGCCATAGGCGGTGTGAGTGGTCTTGCCGCGGAATATCCAGTACTGGAGGATGTTGTACGCAAGGAGGATGGGCAAAGCCACACCCACGGCAATCAGCATTGCGCGCAGCGTGAGCGGCTGGGCCGCGGTCTGGTACACGGTGAGCGCGGGCGGCACGATGATGGGAAAGTAGTTCGCTGACAGGGCCACATACCCGAAGAACGCGAAAGCCAGCGCGCAGATGAAAGGGAGGCGCTCGCGCCCCCGTGAGATGGCAAGCAGCATCATCCCGAAAGCGGCCATTCCCAGCGCGAAGGGAACAATGGTAAGAAAAGATCCGGGCACGCTGGTCCATTTCTGCGTAAGAAACGGGTATTTGCTCACGGCAAGAATCGTGTCGATGAACGCGCCCACCGCGGCGATGGCGGCGCCCCACCCTGCCGTGCGTCGGGCAAACCGGGCCACCCCTCCCTGCGTTTTCATGATGATGTAGGTGGATCCGAACATCATGTATCCGCCCAGGACCGCAACGGCGGTGAGAACGGAAAACGGAGACAGCCAGTCAAAGACCCCGCCCTCGTACTTCCCGCCAATGATGTTGACGCCCCAGAGCAGCCCGCCGAAGGCAAGGCCCTGGCTGACGGCGGTGAGCAGGCTTCCCCACCCGAACGCAAGACCCCACGGCTTCTTGGCCTTCGCGTGCTCGCGGAACTCGAAGGACACGGCGCGGAATATGAGCCCCACCAGCATCGCGATCAGGGGGATGTACAACGCCGTCATGACAAGGCCGTAGACTGCCGGGAACGCGCCGAAGATGATCCCGCCAAACAGGACCAGCCACGTCTCATTGGCGTCCCAGATGCTCCCCAGGCTTGCCATCAGGAGCCCCCGGGTCTTGTCATCCTTCACCAGGAGGGAAACGATCCCGACCCCCAGGTCGAAGCCATCCAGCATCGTGTACAAAAGAAGGATGAACCCCAGGATCATGAACCACACCGCGGGAAGCATTGATTGCGCTTGCGCCACGTCAGTCTCCTTCCCCGGGAGGAACCAGGGAAAGGTCCGGCCCCTTCCTCAGCATGCGCCCCGCATAGACCAGGAAGAACACCGCAAGGAGGGCATAGATCACGAACAGCGCAAGCAGTGAGACGCTGACCACCCACGGCGGAAGAGGGCTCGCGGCATCCGCGGTCCGAAGCACCCTGTAGATCAGCCAGGGCTGCCGGCCCTCCTCCCGTGTCAGCCATCCGGTTTCCACGGCGATGTACCCCAGGGGGAGAGACCAGAGCCAGGCGCGCAGGAGGACCCGGTTTGCCTTGATGCGCTCCAGGGCAAAACCTCCCCGGAGCCAGGCCACAAGCGTCCAAACCATGAGAGCGAAAAGAAGGAACCCTATCAGCACCATGATCCGAAAAGAATAGAACGGAATGACAACGGGCGGACGGTCAGCCGGGGAGAAATCCGACAGCCCCCTGACCTGTCCGGTGAGGGTGCGCGTCTCGAGGAGGCTGAGCAGATAGGGCACCTGGATCTCAAGGGAGTTGCGCTCATCGTTTTTGTCCGGCCACGCAAGAATGTTGAAAGCCGCCCCGGTCCCCGGCGGGTTTGTCTTCCAGTGGGACTCGATGGCCGCAACCTTCTCCGGCTGCGTGTGGAAGATGTGCAGCCCCTGCGCATCCCCGAGGTAGATCTGCAGGGGAGTCATGACGACGGCAAGGACCACGGCAACCTTCAGGGTCTTCAGGAAGAACTCCGCGTTGCGGCCGCGCAGGATGTACCACGCGCTGATCCCTCCCACGACGAACGCCGCCGTCTCGACGCATGCCACCCACATGTGCGTGGTGGAGGTGATCATGTCGGAGTTGAAAAGCGCGCCCAGGAAGTTGTCCACGACGAACCGCCCATGCTCGAAGTGCCCGCCTGCCGGAGTCTGCATCCAGGAGTTGGCAACAAGGATCCAGAACGCGGACAGCGACGCCCCGAACGCCACCAGGGCGGTGGCGGCCATGTGCAGGCCCCGGGGCACCTTGCGCCAGCCGAACATCATGATCCCCAGGAACCCCGCTTCCAGCATGAACGCCAGGGTGCCTTCCAGGCCCAGGATGTTCCCGAAGAATCCTCCCGTGGCTTCCGTGAAAGGCTCCCAGTTCGTGCCGAACTGGAACTCCATCACCAGGCCCGTTGCCACCCCGATGGAGAAGTTCAAAAGGAGAAGCCTGCTCCAGAAGCGCAGGTGCCGGTACCAGGCCGGGTCCCCCGTGCGCAGCCACAGCGCCTCCAGGATGACAAGCATGAGGCTCAGGCCCACGGTGAGGGTGGGCCATATCATGTGGTAGAGGGTGGTCATGGCGAACTGCAGCCGGGACAGGAGGAGAGTGTCGCTGAAAAGACTCATGACTGGTGAGCTCCGGGCCTCCTGGTCCTGGCAAGCGGGAAAGTGAGTGTTGCGCCGAACCATGCCACCACGACAACCATGGGGAGCAGGAGACACTGCAAGACGAGATATGCGACGCCGAGCCCGCCGGACCGCGTAAGCACGTCAGGATCCCGGAGGCGCCAGACAAGGGCGGCCAGGCCGTCGACGAACATGCACACCGAGACGACGATCTTGATGGTCACGGCCCTCATGGGCCGGGCGTCGTAGTTGACCCACCACGTGAACAAGCCGGTTGGAATGACGACCAGGCAGAACAGGAGCCCGCCCGCCAGGCAGTTGACCGCCGTTATCTCGAAGACGCGATAGCCTGTGAAAAGGTAGAGGAACGTAAAAACCGGGGCAAAGATCAGAAAGACAATGGGGAAATGGACGGTCATGGGGTGCGGGTGCCTTCGGAAGAAAGGGTGACGATCCAGGAACCGCTCGAGCGCCGGCGGGAGGCCCTGCGCCGGCTCGGAAGCCGGGTGGCTGGCCGGCGCGGACGGGACAAGGACGCCGACCTGCGGGTAGCGATCCAGGACCGACATGTCGTGGGGCGCGGCGGACATTTCCGCGGTCAGGTCCCTGCCGGCCGGATGGCGCTTCATGTGCATTCCCCCGCGCCAGAACTTGCTTGCAGTCACATCGAAAACGCGTCCTTCGTAGGCAATGTAGATGGGCAGCCCGTTCTCGCCATTGAAGCTGGCAAGATCTTCCGCCGTGAACTCCCGATGCTCCTGCGCCATCCAGATTATGATACTGACCGGCAAGGCGGCGCGCATAGGCGGGCATTTGCCCCATTCCGGGGCCGGTTGCTATTGTTGAGGTCATGGAACACAGACAGCTGGGTCGTTCTGGATTGAAAGTGCCGATCCTCAGCTTCGGCACGGGGACCTTCGGGGGCAGGGGAGAGTTCTTCCGCGCCTGGGGAGCGACTGGCGTCCAGGACGCCAAACGCCTCATTGACATCTGCGTGGACGCCGGGCTCACCATGTTCGATTCCGCCGACGTGTATTCCGACGGCCTGGCCGAGGAAACTCTGGGAAAGGCGCTTGCCGGCCGTCGTGATCAGGTTCTCATCTCGACAAAGGCCACCTTCAGAAAAGGGAGCGGGCCGAACGACGTCGGGTCCTCCCGGTTCCATCTCGTGGAGGCGGTGGAAGGCGCCCTTCAGAGGCTCGGGACGGACCGCATCGACCTGTTCCAGCTCCATGGCTTCGACGCAATGACTCCGGTGGAGGAAACCCTGCGCGCCCTGGATGACATGGTCCGAGCGGGGAAGATTCGCTATATCGGATGCTCGAACTTCTCCGGCTGGCATCTCATGAAATCCCTTGCGGTGTCGGAGAGGTACGGGTTGGCCCGGTATGTCGCCCATCAGGCCTTCTACAGTCTTGTCGGTCGGGATTACGAATGGGAGCTCATGCCCCTTGCCGTGGACCAGGGTGTGGGAACCGTCGTGTGGAGTCCCCTGGGTTGGGGAAGGCTAACGGGGAAAATCCGAAGAGGTCAGCCCCAGCCAGCGGTCAGCCGGCTGCCGGCAACCCGCAATGACGCGCCCCCGGTTGCCGACGAGCTTTTGTTCCGGGTGGTCGACTGTCTTGACGAGGTGGCGCGGGAGACGGGCAAGACCATCCCCCAGGTCGCAATCAACTGGCTTCTGCGGAGACCCACCGTCTCCACCGTCATCATTGGCGCGCGCGATGAGGGGCAGCTCCGCCAGAATCTCGGTGCCGTCGGCTGGAGCCTCTCCCCTGAGCAGGCCGCGAGGCTGGATGCCGCAAGCGAGCAGACTCTTCCGTATCCTTACTGGCATCAGCGGGGCTTCCCCGAGAGGAACCCTTTTCCGACTTTGCGGTAGCGGGCGGTGCCCGGAGGAGCGGGTACGCTTACTCCTCCTGCAGCACCGTCGCCTGGTCCGGAGTCATCCCCTCGAGGATCGGCCGGTCGATCTGCTCCCGCAGGTGCTCCTTGCCGCCGGCATCCAGGATGTGTCCCGACTTGCGGGCCTTCGTCTGGAGGTAGAAGCGGTTGTACTCGTTGGGCTGGACGACAAGCGGGATCCGCCCCGACACGCGGATCCCCAGGGACGTGAGGCCGTCGATCTTGCGCGGATTGTTCGTCATCAGCCTCACCGACTTTACGTGCAGGGACATGATCATGTGCGCGGCCACGCTGTAGTCCCGCTCGTCGTCCCGGAAGCCAAGGGCGATGTTGGCCTCCACCGTGTCGTAGCCATGGTCCTGCAGGCCGTACGCGCGGATCTTGTTCACGAACCCGATGCCGCGTCCCTCCTGGCGGAGGTACAGCAGCAGCCCTTTCTCCATGGCGCCAAGCGCGCGCAGGGACGCTTCCAGCTGGTCCCGGCAGTCGCAGCGCAGGGACCCGATGGCGTCCCCTGTCAGGCATTCCGAATGCATCCGCACCGGCACGTCCTCGCGGTCCGTGATGTCCCCGTGCACGAACGCCGCGTGCTCCTTCCTATCCCTGTTGTTCCAGAAAGCAACCACCTGGAACTGGCCGAAGCGCGAGGGCAGGTCCGCAATGGAGGCAATGCGAACGCAAACGTGGTCTTTCCCGACCCCGTCGCATTCATGAGCCCTGTTCTCATCCAGAAGATCCTTGATCTGAAAGGGTGTCAATGACATGACACTATATTAATCAACTTTCGTGATGCTCGCCGAATACTCGAAGCGTGTGGTCTGGGGCGGCAGGACATAGGCAAAGCCCGCCCACGACAGGCGGCCTTCCATGAGCTCCCTCCCGCGAAACAGCCGAGCGCCGGCCCTTTGGGCAACGGAGAAGGTGACCCCGCTGGCTGGATCCGTGAAGCCCGCCCGGTCCGCAAGAACTCGCGCCCAGGACTCTATACCACGGCCGTCCAGGCTCCCGTCCCGCGAATCGCGGTAGCTGGAAAAACGCCGCGCGCCGAGCTCGTTCATTATGATGAGCTCGACGCAGCCCTGCGTGCGCGCCCGGCGCGCATCAACGATGACCCGCAGCTCTTCCCTCTCTGCGTCCAGCGTGTAGTCGCAAAGAATGAGGCCGCGGGGCCGGGCGTAGCGAAATGTTTCGCGCAGACCGAACGCCCTGAGGATGGGCGAAGACGCGGCCGCCAGGGCCGGCCGCAGGAAAGGATATCCGCGGTGCAGGCGCGCCATGATCTGGTTCATGAGATCGAGCAGCCGGCCTCCCGGCATGTCTTTCCCCGCGCGGCTCAGCCTCTGAACCAGACCCATATCGTACGCCACGACAATGCGGGCCGGGTTCTCGGGATCCGGGAAGAATCGATTGTTCGACGGGAAGATCGTTTCCAGGTCGGTGCGGAGCACAGGCACGCCGAAACCGACCCCTTCTTCGGTGAAATCCGCGCCGTGGCACGCCAGGGTCAGCCCTTTGGGGATCCTGCTGCTTGGATAGCGGTCTGCCGGAACAGAGCCGACGGAAAGCGAGATGCCGCCGCGAAAGCTCACGTGAAAAGCCGGCAACCCGATCATCTCACGAGCCTGAGCAGGGCGTCCGTGGGTCTCTCAATCAAGCTCAGGACTGTCGGAGCAAGTACCCCCAGGTGTCTCCTCACCTGGAACTGGAGGTTCCCCTTCAGCATCCCGAGCCTCATCTTGGTTTGTGAAAAATCGGCATCGAATGTCAGGACATGGTCCTGCAGGCCCGCTTCGGCTGGTTTCCATCGCCGGGGATTGCGATCCTTGACCCTTTCCCGGAGCGCGGTTCCCGGCAGCGGGTACGGCATGCTGAGACCGAGGTAAGACAGCGGCAGGGAAGAGGCAAAGCGCAGCGTCTCCAGCACCGTGTCGTCGGTATCGCCCGGATAAAAGAGAATGAAAAATGCCCCGACCTGGATGCCCGCCGCATGGGCCGTTTCCACCGCCTTCGCGGCCTGGTCAGCGGTAAACCGCTTGTTCATGAGCCTGAGGATCCCGTTGCTGCCGGACTCGATGCCGAAGAAGATCCTCCAGCATCCTGACCTCTTCATTTCCCGCGCTATCTCCGCGTCAATGGAGTCCACCCGGGCCAGGCATTCCCAGGGAAAGGTCAGCCGGCGCCTGCGGATCTCATCACATACCTGCAGTACGCGCCGGCGGTTCATCGTGAAAACATCGTCGGCGAACGCCACGCGCTCATAGCCGGCGGCAAGCACCGTCTCGATCTCGTCCACGAGATTCCCTGCCGATCTCTCGCGGTAGGAGCGTCCGAAGATGACGTTGCTGCAGAACTCGCAGGAGAACGGGCATCCCCGGGTGCTCATGACCGAGGTGAGGGAATGCCCGAACCTCCTTTTTCCAAACCCGATGTACTTCCCGTTGGGAAGAAGGTCGCGGGCGGGAAACGGGATGGCATCAAGGTCCGTCTCGAACGGCCGATCGGGGGTGAGCTCGAGGCCGTTCCCGTCCCTCAGGGCCAGCCCGGGCACCAGCCGAAGGTCCTGCTTTCCCTCCCAGGCCGCCAACAGCTCGGCTGCCGTTCGTTCTCCTTCTCCCCGAACCACGACGTCGAAGGTTTCCAGGAAAAGCCCCGGGTCGGAGGTGGGAAGCGGTCCGCCGGCAATGAGAAGCCGGCACGCTTCCCGCAGCTCCCGGGCCAGCCACAAACAATCCTCCAGCATGCTCTCCATGCAATAAATGCCTGCGATGTCGCACCCCGCGGTAAGCGCGGCATGCAGCGCTTCCGGCCTCCTCATGAACGTGCAGTCCAGGAGGCGCACGTCGTGACCCGCTCCGCGCAGCGCGGCGGCAACGTAAGCTATTCCCAGCGGCGGCCGGCGAAATATCGTCAGGTCGGGAAACCGCCGAAAGAATGGATAAACCAGAAGCACGCGGCTCATGGCTGATCGCCTGCCCGATTCTACCGCACCTCTCGCCGGAGTCAACGGAGGTTTCTCCTTGCTTTGTCCGATCGTTCCTTTCTACTTTAAACGCGAGCAGACATCCGGATTCAAGGAACCGGTGTACGAACAAAGGGAAAAGGAAGAGGACGTGATGATGCCTGTCCGGGAAAGTCAACATCAGGACACCAGGACCGACGAAGAGCTGGTCCGCAGCCTGGCCGAAGGCCAGGCGGAGGCGCTGACGCCGCTGTACAACAGGTACGCGCCGCTTGTGTTCCACATTGCGGCCCAGAGCCTGGATGCGTTGATGGCGGAGGACATCGTCCAGGAAGTCTTCCTGTCCCTGTGGCGCAAAGCGCATACATATGACCCGCAGCGCGGCCCTTTCCGCCCGTGGCTCCTCCAGGTTGCCCATTTCAGGGTGCTCAACGAGCTGCGATCGCGAAGCCGCAGGCCGAAAGCAGATCAGGACGGCGAGCTTATTGACGACCTTTCCGACGCCGGCGACGGGCCGGTGGAGACGGCGTGGCAGACGTTTCGCAAGGAAGCGGTCCAGGCCGCGGTGGAGAGACTGCCCCAGGCCCAGCGGCAGGCGCTGAGCCTGGCGTTCTTCGAGGACCTGACGCATGACCGACCAGGTGGCGGAAACTCTTCGGCTTCCCCTGGGGACGGTGAAAACCCGCATCAGGTCAGGCATCCGCAAGCTGCGCTTCATCCTTGCTCCCCTGGGAGTGGCAGTCGTGCTGCTGGGTGTCCTTTTTGGCATGGCGGTCCGCGTCCGCCAGGGGCAGGAGATGGCGCAACGGACCGACCGGGCGCTTGCGTTCGTCACGGCCAGCGACATAACCACGCTGCACCTTGCCGCGGCACCGGGTGTGCCGCCCCGCACGCACGGGGCGTACAGAGGCAGGCCGGGCACGCCTCTTGCGGTGATTGCCCTGCACAACCTGGACCCGCTCAGCCGTGGAATGACCTACCGCGCGTGGGTCTTGAGCAACGGGACCTGGGTCTCGGCGGGCAGCGCAACGCCGGGAGCGGACGGAAACGCGCTCATCATTGCCGAGGGTCAGCAGCTCATGAACCTTCCCGAGGGAGTGGAAGTGACCGTGGAGCCGCAGGGCGCGCACACGACGCCGAACGGGCCCGTGATCGTCCAGTACCAGGCCGCCGGCAAATGAAGAGCCATGTCTCGTTAGAACTTCCAGTCCAGGCTGAGGAGATTCTCCACCCCGTAGCTGGTTGTCGGGGAGGGAACGGTGAGGTACTCCACCACGTTGGAGAGAAAGCTCGCCTTGTACTTCAGCACAATGTCCTGGGTAATGTTGACGTCAACGCCGCCAATGAGCGAATAACCGAGGTTCCGGGAGAAGCTCACGGTGAATCCGCCCCGGACCGTCACGACGGCCCCCAGGGTGTAGTCCGCTTCACCCCAGAAGGACCCGGTGATCATGTGGGAGCTGTCCCAGCTCATGAAATACTCTCCGAACAGCCCAAATGGGGGGAGGAGATGGAGCCTGCCTCCAATGGAAGGAAGAACGTACCACGTTGCACCCTCGGTGAAGTAATCCGCTTTCAGGTTGACGAACGCGGCGGAGGTGTCGGTTTCCCAGTTGAAGCCGGCGTCCACCTCATGGATGAGGTTGCCAGTTGGATCAAAGCCGAAGCCATACACTGCAACGGCGTAGATGGTATCCGTAAAGCTCACCACGGGACCGAGGTAGAATATGTGCTGCGGCCCTCCGGGGAAATCGTTGCGGGTGACCTTGGCTTCCAGGGTCAGCGCGGGGATCAGTCTTGCCAGGAACACCTCGTCCGTCTCCACGTAATAGCTCTGCGCGGTGCTTCCATACGGGAAGTAGTAGTCCCCCGTCACCGTTGTAATGCTGCGAAACCCGTCCGCGGCGGCAGGCTGAACGTGCATGAAGAACAACGCGAAAGAGCAGGCAATCGTCCCGATGAGGAAGACGGCTCCCGGGGATGGCTTTTTCCTTCTCATGCGTTCTCCTTGGTGCCGCGGCTCACTGCCGGCCAACGTATAGTTTCCCGTTTCTCGATACAACCGTGTAGCTCAAGACTTCTCCCTGCCTGTCATCCACCACGACTCTTTTCACGTCTCCCGCTACCTCGAAACCGATGGCCGGGTCAATGTCCGCCGCTGGCGCGTCTATGTGGATGGAAAGGGAGCCGTCATTTCGCGACTGGGCTGAAAAGCGGAGGTTGGAGCGGTCCCGCCAGAAAGTCCCGATGCTGGTCAGGTCCCCCATCCATCCCCCTTTGGCGGACACGGCCTGCATGAGCTGTTCCTGGGCTTCAAGCTTGTACGTCTTTGTCCTGGTGTCGGAGGGGTGCATGAGAAGCACGGTCAGCCCCCCGTAGCCGGCGTTCGCTCGTATGACTTCGAGCCACTGCTTCACGACAGCGGCCACGTTGTCCGGCCGCAGGTAGCCCTGGGAGTCGTCAAGAGTGACGGGGATTTCCACCACGGAAGACTCACCTGATCCCATGTCCTGCTGCTCCATGGCAAAGTAGGGAAACGCCGTGAGCACGGCGTTTGCGGAGTACGTGGAATCATAGAGGTACCCGCAGCCTTCAAGCACGTGGATCAGGGACCGGGGGAAAGCGAGGTCCCCCGAGCGATATGAGAGTGTCTTCTGGGCGGGGATTTCCCGATCCAGGATCTCCTTGCTGACCCGGGCCTCACCCCAAACGGTCAGCCGGGCACGGGGATCATAAGTCTTTTGCGTCACCCCGGGATCCCCGTCCGGGGCGTCGGCAAGCTTCACGGAGTGGGACACGGTATGGGATCCGACGTCCCAGCCCCTGCGCCTGAGCTCCCGGATAGCGTCCGCGTTCTCCGGTACGTTGAAATAATCTATGTCGCTGGCATCGGTGAAGTATTTCGTCGTGACGAAGAACGTGCTCCTGGCCCCGTACTTCGCCTCCAGCGCGGCGAACTTGAGGGAGTCGATGAAGGAGCTCTGCGCATCTATGTCGTGGGTCAGCACCAGGCCGACCGGCCTGGCGTAGGGAATCGTGGAGAGGCACACCGACGGGCTCCAGGAGGCCTGGCAAATGGCTTTGAGGATGAGCATGACCACGTCCGCGGATGGCTCGAATCCGTTCGCATATTGGCGCTCGGCGTTGTAGGAACCGCCGACCTGGGGGAGAAGCACGGAGTCCGCGAAAGACATGCCCAGGAGGTACGCCTTTCCCCTGCCGTACGGATGCGCGGAGAAACCCGTTGAGCCGTCCTCAAACCGGCCCAGCGTAGCAGCATCCGGGGAAAGCGAGGCACCGTGCGTCCAGATCACCTCATCGAAAAAATGACGCTCTCCGTTTCCCAGCGAGATTGTCTGCTCGTAGGGATGATCCATGAACGCAACGGACGGATCCTCCGAGACGAAGCCAAGGCGATAGCGATTTCTGCCGTGCACCTGCCCCGTGAGCCCGAACAGGGGATAGACGATGTTCCCGACCTCTCCCGCGGACACGAGGATGCCACCGCCCTCCACGTAATCGAACAGGCCATTGGCCAGCTCCGGCGTGACTGTCGTGTTCGTGAGCGCGCCGGCAGTGCACACCACCTTGTAGCCTTCCAGCTGCCCGGCGCTCTGGATGACGTCAGCAGGGATGCCGATGGTGGAAAAGATCCGTCGAAGCGTCATGAGCTCCACGCGCCCCGAGGGCCCGCCGCCCGCGGCTCCCGCGTCCAGCAGGGCAACCTGGGCCGGCTGGGCGCCGACGCCGCCCCCAAGCGCAAGCAGCAGAAAGACGATTGAGAGATGAAGACGGCTGCGACTCATTGCCCCCAGAACCTTCCGGCAGCGGGCGCGCCTCGAAGAATCTCGACTGCAATGATGAACCACGACGTGGAGGCGACGCTTGGGTAATCCGTGAACTGATACGCCACCGCCGAGGACGCGTACCTGAGCCCGCCGTTCAGGGCGAGCTTTCGGATGGAGTCGATGACTTTCAACCCGCCGTCGCGATCACCGGCCCTGATGAGCGCGGCGGCAGCTCCCAGGGAGCCTTCCCCCCAGATGAAGGGCAGGTCCTGCCAGCGTTCGCCGGGGTCCGAAGGGAAAAAAAACCCGTTCACACGCTCATCCGTGTAGACTCGCGCCGGTCCGTACGGCCGATACCCGGCAAGTCCATTCAGCTCCGAGGAAAACCGTCCTTGCATCGCCTCGATGCAGCGCTTTGCCTCCCGGTCCCTTCCCTGGGCCAGCAGGTACAGCGCGCCCCACGACGCGCCATCCAGCGGAAGCTCGACATCCGGCGTGCCGTCATCGCGTATGCCCTGCAGAAACTGCCCGTCCTTTTCGCTCCACAGAGCTGTGACGCTCGCCCTGATCATCTCAGCTGCCGCCGCGAGATCGGAATCCGAAGTCAGCCTGGCAAGGTCTCGAAGGAAGAACCATGAATCGAGGTTGTGCTCCATGCTCACCCACCGGACCCTGGCTGCGCTGTAGATTTCCTGGGGCCGGGAAGAGGTGTCCAGGGCTACCTGGGAGGATCCGAGGCCGCCGGTCACCAGGCCGAACCTCGGATCCCCCGGGTCCCTGACCTGGTTTGCCCGCAGGTATGCGGCAATTGCCCGCGCAGTGCGGAGGTACTCTATGCCCAGCGGGTCCTTCTGCGCAAAAAGAGAAGCCTCCCGGACCCGGGCACCCACGTAGTACGTGAACGCGTACCCGACCCACGCCACGGAACCGCTTCGAATGATGGCCCCGTCATGGTCTGCCTCACCCGGCCAGCTGTTCTGCGTGTTGCAGGCAAACCACAAGCTGCCATCCGATCTGACCAGGTGCTGCAAGGCGTTCATCAGATACTCGGCCTCACGGTACCTGCCCAGCATGGTGAGAGCGATTGCCCCCAGGGCGTCGTCGTACACAAACGACCTGCCATAGACAAAGCGGTACGACGGGTCATCCCTGGGGACCCGATAGCTCACAAGGAGACGCCTGCGGCCGGGGTCAGGAGCGGGGACGATGTCGTTCGGCACCATCTGGGCAAGGAGCCATTGAGCGGCCTCCCCTTCCGCCTGCTCGATGGCCGGAGGAACAGCGCCCGGTGGGAGCACGTCCGCCGCGTGGGCAGCGCCGGGGAAAAAGACGGCGAAAGCGCCCAGCGCGGCGACAAGGGAGAGAATACGGGGTTTCACTGTTGGCACCTGTCCAGAGCTCGCTCTCATGCGGTGAAGAGCACTGATAGTTGACCGGCGGGGTCCAATTGTCAAGCGCGTGACCCTCCCGCCCCTGCCGCGGAATACTGATGCTGACAATACGCCCGGTTTGTACTACAATGAGCTTTCACGAATCCAGAGGAAACGCATTGATACGGGTCATCATCTGCGATGACCATCCCATCGTCCGCGAGGGCGTCCGGATGATCATCCAAAGACAGAAAGACATCGCAATCGAGGAGGAGGCTTCAAGCGGCCAGGAGCTGCTTTCCAAGCTCCCCGGCCATGAATGCGACGTCATCATCCTCGATATTGGCCTGCCCGGCGGGCCGGACGGAATAGAGCTGTTGAAGATCCTCTCGCGGGACCACCCCGGGACCCCGGTTCTCGTGATGAGCATGCACCCGGAGAGCCAGCTCGGGATGCGCTCCATCAAGGCCGGTGCCTCCGGGTACCTGGTCAAGGGGAGCGAGCCTTCCGAGCTCCTTGCGGCAATCCGCAAGCTGGCCGCGGGAGGAAAGTACATCAGCGCCGGCCTTGCGGAGCAGCTTGCGGAGGAAGTTTCCCGAAAGGGAGCCCACCCCGCGCATGAGAAGCTTTCCGATCGGGAGTACAGGGTCCTCTGCCTGCTTGCCTCAGGCAAAGGGGTGAGCGAAATTGCCTCCGAGCTTTTCCTCAGCCCGGCAACGGTAGGGACCTACCGGTCACGGGTCCTTTCCAAGCTGAATCTCAACAACACGGCGGAGCTTGTCCGCTACGCGGTGGAGCACGGTCTCCTGGATTGACGATCGGTCCTTGTCAGAAGGTTTCGACACGTGTTTGTCCGAATATCCGCGCCTTAAAATCATTGCTGGAACGACTTTCCCCGGGACGCGCTTGGGATACAATCGACGACCGTGGGGGAGGAGACTTCCATGACGGAAAGTGTCGGGTCATCTGTCATCAGAGTGCGCCAGGCTCTTGACTCGCATGGGAGGCTGAACCTCTGGCAGATTCAGGCCATCCTTGGTGAAAGCCGGGAATACTCCCTGGGAGTGCTGTCCCGGCTCTCATGCCAGCCTGACATCGACCTGAGATGGGAAGATGAGAGCATCCAGGTCACCCTCAGTCGAAACAGCTGAGCACTCGAAGGTGCCGAAAAGCGCAGGCAGGCAGCGCTGCAAGCTCGTCGCGATGCAGTGACGAGCTCAGGGCGGCGCGAAGAGCGGCGGTGGATACCCATGGCAGGGGGGAGGGGACCACCATGAGCCGCTGATTCCCGGCCGAAGCTCCCTCCCCGGTTGCGGCGTTGATCCGGATCAGGGACACGGGGTGGAGGCGTTCGCTGTGGCCGGCAGCCACCTTGCCGCCCTCCGTCCGTAAAGCTTCCATTACTCCGTCGATCGACAGGGACGTGCCGGATTCGTACCCCGATATATAGTAAGCTTCAGCCATCTGTTGCCCGTTGAGCCCGAGAAGCCTGAAGAAAGAAGCGGGCCCGCTGACGGATTTTCCAGACTGGCCCGGAATCAGCGTGAACAGGGGCTGAAAGAGCGCAATTGCTTCAGCAGCGGCCCCCCGGCGCAGCTCCTCGGGATACAGCTCCCCGGCCGGGGAAGGATCATGAGAGATGACATAAACCACCTTGTCCAGCCTGGCCTTGACCATGACTGACAGCCCGGAGAGCAGGTGGCCCCAATGGATGGGATTGGCGGACAGGGGGAAGACGCCGATCCGCACCGCATCCGCTGACGGGGAAACCGGGGGTTCATCCGGAGTCATGCGCAGCCGGATCCAGGGATCGACCTCCCTGGCCAAGATGAGCTGCGCCACCTGGTGAAGGAGCGCCCGTGCCAGGCCCTGGATTTCCCCGATCCGCCTGCGGGCAGGGGCCCGGGCAAGCACGGACGTCATGTTCGCGAGCTCGGTCATGACCTGCATCAGGACATCACCGGTCACCGGATCAAGCCAGCCGGAGCCGGTTTCGACATGCGAGGCCTCGGTCGTTGTTCGTTCCACGCTCAGCTCATCTGGTAGCTGCATGCCGCCTCCTCCGGGCTCACCCTGTCTCTTGCGATTCGGCTTCTTCGGCAAGGGACAGGTAGCACTGCCGCCCTTTCATCGAATAACAGACCCTTCCCGCATGTGCCAGCCATCCCACCGCCTGGTAGGCAATGACGCTGCGTTCGCCGAGAAGCTCAGGGATGAGAAGAACATTCAAAGAATGTTTCTCCTTGAGCAGGGAGATCACCAGCTCGGCGCATTTCTCGATTCTCTCGGTCACGTGTAGATCAAAAGTAGGCTGGGCGGGCCGGGAAAAACAGTCGGGGGATGAATGATTTTCTATGTCGACATTTTACGACAGGCGAAGCGGATGGCGGCCAGGAGGTTGGAGGAAGCGCCGGTTTTCGACAGGTAGCCGACGGCACCGGCCTCACGCATGGCTTCCCCCTGGTCCTCGAACATGGAAAGCCCGATGATGGCGATCTCGGGAAGCTCCGAATGAATTGCACGGGTAGCTTCTATCCCGTTCATCCCCGGCAGGCCCACGTCCATGGTCACGACGTCGGGCAAAAGGCTTCGGGCCAGCTCCACCGCGGAACGGCCGTCCGAGGCTTCACCGACGATTTCAATGTCCGACTCGCCGCCCAGCACCATGGCCAGGCCCTGCCGGACGACAAGATGGTCGTCAACCAGGAGAACGCGGATCCGCGAGCCTTCGGCGGAAGGAGCTTCGGTTCGCTGTCCTTTTCCACCGGCCCCTGCCCGCAAGCTCGCCGTGTTTGTTGACGGCTGGAGAGGCCGCCCTTTTGTGGAAAGGGGCTGCACGGGAACCCTGATGGTAAAAGAGCTGCCCGTGCCGGGCGCGCTCTCGATGCGCATGGACCCGCCCAGCGCCTCCAGTCGCTCCCGCAGGCTGAACAGGCCAAAACCCCCCGCCGTGCCCCCTCCGGCTCTGATATTGGCCGGGTCGAATCCCTTCCCCTTGTCACGGACCACCACTTGCACCTGGTCGTTTTCCTGAAGGCTGATGGAAACAGTGGCTTCCTTCGCCTCCGCGTGCTTCACGACGTTGAACAGAAGCTCCCGCACGGCGCGGAAGAGCATCATGCGGATCTCCTCCGATTCCACCCGCAGGTCTCCCCCGGCCTCAACCGTCACCTGCAGCCCGAACCTCTCCCGTCCCCAGGCGGAAAGCCATCCCAGCACGTTCTCCAGCTCCGCGCTGTACTGGATGGGCGGGCTCAGCTCAGTGGTCAGGGAGCGGGAGATATCCAGGCCGTCCTTGAGCATGGCGTCGATCTTGTCGATGGTCTGCCGGATGCCCTCCGCACCGTCAGCGGTCCGAATGCTTTCAAGCGCAAAGCGCGCGCCTGCAAGGAGCTGCTGGAGCTGGTCGTGAAGGACACTTCCAATCCTGCGGCGTTCCCGTTCTTCCGCCTGCACAAGCTCGACGGCAAGGGACCGCAGCAGGACTGTCCTCTGTTCCAGGCTTGCCAGGGCCTGGTCCCTCTGCGCGCGCGCCCGCACGGTCAGGATCCCGAACGCGAGGTCTCCGGCAAGCTCCGAAAGGAGGGTCTGGAGCTCCTGGTCGAAACCGGCGGCTGGTCGGAGTAGATTGTGAGAGCCCCGAAGGCGCTTCCCTGACTCAGCAGGGGAAGCGCCATGGAAGATCGGAAGCCCCGCTTGATGGCCTCCTCCCGCCAGGGAGCAAGCTCGGGCTGCGTGAGGAAATCCGTGCCGATGCATGGCTTGCTCTCACGGATTGCCTTGCCCGTGGGGCCCCTGCCCCGCTCCGTGTCCGCCCAGGTGATTGCGGCACGGTCCAGGTACCCGTCTTCGAAGCCGGCGCTCCCCGCGGGGCGCACGAGCTTCCCGCCGTCCTGCTGAGCGTACCCCACCCAGGCCATCCGAAAGCCCCCCTCGTCAAGGATGAGCTGGCAGATGGCCTGCACGAGCTCATTCTCGTCTTCGATTCCCACCAGGGCCTGGTTGCAGGCGGATATCATCCTCAGCAGGCGGTTTGACCGGCGCAGCTCCGCCGTGCGTTCGTGGACCTCAAGGTCAAGCGCGTCACGGGTCGCGCGCAGGCCGTCTTCCGCCTTGCGTCTCTCCGTCACGTCCGTGCCATAGATGTTCACGTAGGCGGCGTCCGCGGGCCGAATCACGTCGAAAGCGTAGATCCGCCCCCCGCATTCGATGTCCGCTTTTGCCCGGACCCTTGCGCTGAAGGACTCAACGACGATGTGATGCAGGGACTGCGGCAGCCCGTTCTTCCGGGCGCCATTCCAAGCCTGCAACAGGGCTCGCCCGGCTTCGTTTGCGTATGTGACGGCACCTTCGCTGTCTGCCCTCATGACAGGATTGGGGTTTTCCGAAGGGAACTTCGCGAGGTCCTGGACCTCATCCTCCAGGAGCTTCCTTTGGCTGACGTCCCTGTTGGTTGCCCGGCGGCCAAGGAGCCGCCCCTCGCAGTCCAGAACGGGTGCGCAGGCGTGGTTGATCCATTTGGTTTTCCCGTCCCTCGTGATAATGCGGAAATCAAAGGGTACCGCGTCGCCGGTATTCCCTGCCTCTTCTTTCAGGTGGGACTGGAACAGGTCCTTGTCATCCGGGTGGACCATCCTGATCAGGAGGTCAGGATCATCCTCCAGCTCCCCCGGCAGGTAGCCAGTCACACGCCGGCATGAAGGGGAGACGTACGGAAGCCTTCCGTCGGGCGCCCGCCAGTAGATCCAGTCATATGCGTTCTCTGCAATCGACTTGTAAAGATCCAGGGAATCCCTCAGGGCAGAGGCGACCTTCCGCGGAGCGTCTCCGGGCTGTTTGGGGTTTTTGCCGCGATTGGTACGAGCCTTGCCCGCATGGCCTTCCAAGGGAAACCTCCGCAGGATTACTCCATTATAGGGCCCAACGGTCGGGATTCCGCAAGCCACCATTACGGTTCTTCATGACCAGGGGCAGACCGACTGCCTGTCCGGTCCCTGAGGCTTTGAAATCGTGTTTCATCCTTTTCCTTTACTCCGGAACGTTTCCGGTTGCCCTGCCGATGCTGTAGGGCGTCGTGATTCCCGGGTACTGGACCATCATGTCCATGCCGGTGACAGCGTGGAGAAGGACGTGACAGTGAAGCATCCAGAGGCCGGGATTGTCCGCGCGAAAAGCAACATCCCAGGTTTCATGCGGAGCAACCAGGAGTGTATCCAGGCGCACGGGACTGCCGGCCAGGGGAGCGCCGTTCCTTGCAAGCACTGAGAAGGAGTGGCCGTGCAGGTGCATGGTGTGGAACTCTTCAGTCCTGCCCGCGTTCGTGAAATGAAGCTTCACGACCTGGCCGGGACGAACGACGATCATCGGTACATCCGGAAAGTCCTTCCCGTCGATCGTGTGAACCAGCCCGAACTTCCCGTCATGGAAACCGGGATGGCTTCCCAGGTCCACAACGTATGACGCATCGAAGTCTTCCCGCTGCCCCGGCACGGGGGTGCCGTAGCCGGCAAGGTCGAAGACAGGAAGCCGCGCCAGGTCAGGAGCTTCCAGGCCACCCTCTCCGATTGTCACGGTCTCTGAGAGCCCCTTGTCCAGCAGGCGCACCATGCCGGCGGCAGGCATGCGAAGCTCGATGTCGTAACGCTGGCCGGCTCGAATGGGGAGGACTTCCGGCCCGATCTCCTGCGGGCCGTTCAGGTCATGCCCGTCCAGGGCAACAACCTTGTACCGCGCACCGAGCACAACGATGTGAAGCGGGGCCGCGTCGGCGTGCGTCTCGCCGGCGGAGGCATTGATAAGCCGCAACCGCACCAGCTCTCCCGGGCCGGCTTGGAGGCGCAGGTCGCCGTTCGTCCCGTTGACGGCTACGGATCGCCGATCAACGGCTCCAAGGATCTTTGCCAGGATGGGAAAGAACCCCCTGGCAGGTGGTGAGAAATCATGATAGACGAGGGCGTAGTCCCTTTGGTGCAGGGCGCCCTCGTCGGTTGCGCCGGGCTCGACTATGACAGCGCCGAAGAGCCCCCGCGGAATCTGGTTCGAGGTGTCCTGGTGACTGTGATACCAGTAGGTCCCTGATTCCGAAGCTATGAAATCGTACGTGTAGGTCTGCCCCGGCTTCACGGCGTCCTGCGTGACTCCCGCCACGCCATCCGCCGCGTTCGGGACATCGATGCCATGCCAGTGGATCGTTGTAGCAGCCGGAAGATCGTTGGCAAGCGTGACCCGGACGTGATCCCCTTGCCGGACGCGAAGCTCGGGTCCGGGAACCGTGCCGTTGAACGACCACTCATCAGGAAGGCCGGGGCGCTTCAGGACTTTTGCAGTCAGGGAAAAGGTCCTGATGGGAGCGAAAGAGTCGCGCAGGCGCAGATTGTCTACTGACGTGGATGCCGCTCCCGCGCACTGCAAACCCGTAATTCACCGGGGAGCTCATGTTGATCTGATCTGGAAGCTGGTGAGCGCATCCTCCCAGGAGAGTAATTATCGCCGCTGCGCCGGCAAAGGACGCTGTGAGTGAAAAGCGCATTGATCCCTCCGCAAGCTCAGCGCGCCAGGAGAAGCGTCACGACGAGCATGAGAAACGTCAGCAACTGGAAGACAGCGCGAACCGCGTGCCAATGCGCGAACCTGTCCAGCATGGCCGCCAGCGTCTGCTCGTCATCGGCCGCGCGGCGGATGCCAAGCATCACGGGCGCTGCCCGGCTTGTCGCGATGAAATGGATGATGCTTGCAGCCGATGCGGCCAGCAGGACAATTGCAATCGTCGACATCGGGCCGGTCGCCAGGGCGGTGACCGTGGCAGCAAAGACCAGGAGGGCTGACAGTATTGCCCACAACGGATACGCCCATATGCCGTTTCCCAGGTCATTGCCGCGAGCGAACACCGCGTAGGCGCGCGCTCCGATCCGCTTTCGCGCCGGCAGCTTGACCACGGCAGTATCGAGGCTGGCCCCCGCCAGCGTGCCGTTGAAGATTACGGCCAGTACGATAAGAAAAGACAGCATGGAAGACCTCCTTATAGTTGTTGCGTCGTGTTGCAAGATTCATATTAATTGATTGATTAATTAATAAAAGCGCAAAGAAAAAGGCTCTCATCGCGGCAACAAACCCCTCAAGGTCGTAGCAACCACGTTGTCGACTATCTGTTCGCGTGAGAACTTCAGCACAGTTGGATCCCTGATCACTTGGCGTCGAAGAACAAGGTCCATCAAGCCACCGAGCATCAAATGGCTGGTGAGGGCCGCGTCCGCAGGCAGGAGCTCACCAGCCTTCATTTTGTCCTGGAAATATCCTTCGAGGAACGAGGTTGCCTCCTTCATGGCAGAAAAAACCGCTGGGGCAAGAACGCCTTTGTGCATGGCTTCGGGCAGGAACACTTTAATCATGGCCACGAACTTTTCAGTTTCCAGAACGGACAGGACTTCCTGCACAACCATGCGAAGGAAGGCTTCCGGAGGCATTGTACGCATGGCGGGTGTCACGGATCGAATAACCTTGAGAGGCGAATGCTTCTCCATCGCCTCCAGAAGAACTTCCTTCTTGCTCCTGAAATAATGGTAGATGAGCCCTGAAGTAATGCCCGCGGCTCGGGCAATGTCCTTGTTTGTCGCTCGATCGAATCCTTTCTCCGCAAAAACCTCCAACGCAGCCTCCAATATCTGCTCCCGACGATCCTCGACAACCTTTGGCTTCCTGCCCATTTTGCCTATCCCCTGCTCGATCTTTTAATTAATCAGTCAATCAAAAATAGAGCTAAAAGCACGCCCGGTCAAGAAATTGGCCGGGCGAAATAGAGTGAGCCCGCGTCAGCCCCTGTTCCCCCGATGAAGCCTCAGCCTCTCCTGCCCTGAGTGACCAAGCAGCGCCCACGTGCTGCGCGCAGCTATCAGCAACTGGGCAAGGAACGCAGCCGAAAGCACGTAAAGGCTTTCCATGCTGGAGTTTCTGGCCGCGACAAGGAGTATGATCGACGCACATGCCGCGGCAAGAAGGACGACTGCCGGCGCGGCTATTCTCCAGAAAATGAAAACCGGTCCCGCGGCCTTGAGCCTGCTTTGCGCCTCTTGCAGAAGGTATCGGACCATGGAAGCCAATCCCAGGACGCTGGCCGCAAGCAGCAGCAAGCCCAGGGAGCGTGGGGTCTGTTCGGGGATCAGGATCAGGAGGGACACGATCAGGAGGCCCAGAAGCGAGCCGAGGGTCTGTCCCTCCAGCCCGTGCAGCTCACTGTTCCCGTTCAAATGTTCTCTTCGCTGGGAGAGTCCCAGGAACAGGAACCCCAGGAGGACCGCCGACGTAACCCCCATCCCGATATAAAAGTCGTGCCACAAGCGAAGCGCGTTGAGTAAGGTCATTTCCTCACCTCTCACCCGGACTATACGTGCAGAGATGATCCGCGGTTTCATCCGGCCCGCGTACAACGCACCCAAAAAGGATGAAACAGCCTAGAAATTGACCTGCGCGCCGAGGATCACGAAGAACATGTTGTTCGCCAGAGCGCCCGTGGTCGGGTTGAAGGAAATGACGTACTCCCCGTTGTTCGCTCCGATAAACGAGCCGACCTGGAGCTGCAGGGTGAAATTGCTCACCGGCGAATCCGAGAGGCCCACAAGGGCAATGGCCGACGCGTCGGAGAAATTCATGAGGCCATTCAGCGAGAGCGTCATATTGGGCAGCCCGAAGTCTGCTATGGAAACAAACAGCGCCCCGTAGTATTGCCCGTAATAGCTGGCATGGTAGTAGCCGTTGAGGAAGGTCGCCAGGCTTGTTGCCATGCTGGGAGCCGAGAAGGTCTGGAACATGTTCTGGCTGTAGCCGTCGGAGTTCCAGAAGAACTCGGTCATGACGGTGAGCCTGTCCTGCACGTTCAGCACGTCAAAGGTGCGCGACAGCCCGACATCCACCTTGGGAACCAGCTGGTTGCTGACCGAGTAGGCGTTGCCGCTTGTGTCGAGCTTCTGCTGGTTGTCGCCGTAGGACAGGCTCGCCTCCCCGGTCATGTTCAGCTCCCAGAACAAAGGCGTGGTGATATCGGTGCCGAACACGGGTACCTTGTTGTACTCATACCAGCCGGAGAATCCGAACTCCACTTTCCCGGCAAGGAACTCGGTCCGCGCGGCATACGCCACGTTGGTCAGGTCGGTGACTCCGTTGAGATTGATGAAGGTATAGAGATGGAACCAGGGAGCAAAGGTCACATCGGTTCGCAGGCCGAAGACCCCGTCCAGCAGCGCGTTGAGGTTCGTGAAGCTCTTGTGGGCGATGTTGATGAGATCCGTCGGGTTCCAGAAATATCCCGTGCCCCACTGGAGCACCTGCTTGCCCGCGCGGAAATGAATTGCGTTGCTGGCGAAATTGAAGTCGACGAATACTTCCTTGATGTCCAGGAGCGTCGTCTGGTTCTGGAAGACGGAGAACGCTCCGGGAACCGGGGAGATCGCCGTGCCGGTGACAGGCACCGGCACCCCCGTGGGCACGTAGTTGATGTTCAGGTCCAGGAACATCCGGAAGCTCCTGGGGAGCCGCGCATCCACCAGGAAGTCTCCCAGGATCGAGTTGGCGAATGTGTTGTCGCTGAAACCGGTGTTTCCCTGGACGAAGTTGCGTGTCATCGCGTACGAGGTCAGGGTCTGGAGCTGGCCGGAAAAGCCCAGCTTCTCGGATTCCACTGCCTCGGCGGGGTTCTTCGTATCCGCGGCCCCTTGCTTGGCCTCGACCTGGCCGGACCCGAAGAAGTCATCCTCCCCGGACCCGGATGCGGCCGCCCCTGATGCTGCCGCCGGGGCCCCGGAGCCCGCCGTGCCATCGGTCCCCGAAGAGGGGGCTTCGCTCTGCGCCCAGAGCGCGAAGCCGGCCAGGAGAATCACACAGATGAGCAACGCGATGCGTTTCATTGTCAGACTCCAGTCTTACTTGCTGAGACTTTCCAGATACGACTTGTCGAACTTGAAATCATCCACCTTGGAGAAGTTGATCCCCGTGATCTCCAGCACCGAGGTGCGCCCTTTCTCCACCTCGTCGGTGAACTTCATCAGCAAGGGAACATAGCGCCCGTCCACGTTCTTGTAGCTGGTGTAGAAGTCCGTTTCCATCAGCGTCCCCGACAGGCTGTAGCACTCCCGCTTCAGCTCCAGGTACTTGTCCCGCGTCACCCACATCACCAGCTTGGGGTACTTCACGTCGTTGACCTTCGCCGTCACCTCCACCCGATACACCGGGATCTTCGCCCCGCCGATGCTCTCCTCGGAAATGATCTCCTTGCCCGAAGTGTCCAGAGCCGGCTTGTACAGGTCCTTGAACTTCCGCGTCTCCATGTCCCCCGCGCTGGCGTTGGATCCGCCGATCTTCTCATCACGCCCGATGTGCGTGAAGGTCCGCGTCGCGCGCTTGTACATCCACAGGTTGTCCCCGACGCGCATGTAGCCGTTTCCGCGGTCACTCTCAGGGGAAGCGATGACGATCAGAAACGCGTCATCGCTGTCGCGGCGGTAGTACACGCTGTCAATCACCTTGGTCCCCTGCTCGGGGTCCTTGGTGGTGATGCGCGCCTGGGCGGTCATGTCGCTTTTCAGCTGCAGGTGGGTATCCACCTCATCGATGATGTCCGCCACCGACGGGTTGGCCCAGAGGGCCGGGGCCAATGCAAGCGCCGAGCCCAGCGCGAGGATTATGGCTTTGGCTTTCATTCGTCTCTCCTATTCGTAGTGGCGCAGCGCATCGGCAACTCTCATCTTGGCCGCGCGCCGGGCCGTGAAGAACGCTATCAGGAAGGCCACCACAACGATCGTGACGAAGTTCACGATGATCGTGGAAACCTTCGGCACGAAATACAGGTGCTTCTGGACAAAGAACATGCTGAACGGGTTGTCCTTCAAGTCGAAGGTGATCATCCCCAGAAGGGACGCGACACCCCAGGCCAGGAGGATTCCGACCACGCAGGACAGGATGGCCAGGAACACGATCTCCAGCACGAACACGCTTCGAACGTCCCCGCGCTGCATGCCGATGGCGCGGTTGGTCCCGATCTCACGCGTGCGCTCGCGGATGCTCATCCTCATGGTGTTCACCACCCCGATGAGGATGACGAAAAACAGCACCAGCACGGCCACCAGGGACACCGTGTTCAACCCTTTCTGGAAGTCCACGATCGCGCTGGCGTTCTCGAACATGGTCTGCACGTCCACCTTGGAGCCCTTCCACGACTCCCTGCCCAGGAGCTGCCGCTTCTTGACGGCGGCATCCGTGTTCGGGCTGCGCGCCATGAGGTCCCATTCGGGCAGAAGCGCCTTGAACAGCGGCGCGTCATGCGCCGCCGTCGCCGGCTGGCGAGGGATGTTCCAGTAGTAGGTCTGATAGAAGAAGTCGGGGTTGGCGAAGGCTGTCGCATCAGCGAACGGGGAAGGCGTCTTTATGATTCCCTTCACCACCACGTCTTTGTCGATCGTTTCCGCGCCGCTCTTCGGCGCGTAGCTGTAAGTGAGGTGAGCGCCCACGTCCGCTCCCAGCTGCTCAGCAAGGGCCTGGGTGAGAATGATTCCGTCCTTGGCCTGGGCAAGGGACCGAAGGTCTCCTTTCGCGAATTGGAGGTTGTCCTGCGCCACCTGGTAGCCGGTTGTGTCATCCAGCCTCAACGCGAACGCATCCCCCACTGCCCGCTTGTCACCGCTTACGAAAAGGGCTTTTACTCCCGCGGCTTCCGGAGAGAGGGCGGCGTGGAGCTTGTTCGCCTCCGCGATCACTTTCCTCTGGTCCTCTGGATAGTCGACGACGATGTTCAGGCCAAGAGCCTCATCGGGCTTCAGGTTCAGCATCGTGCGCAGCGTGTTCTGGTCCACGAAAGCGGCCACGTCCATGAACATGTTTTCAGAAGGAATAAGCCCCACTACCTTGAACTTCGGGGCCTGGGACTGGCCGTACACGGTGTCGAAGCGAACGGTCACGATGTCGTTCAGCCCCACGTTGATGTCTTTTGCCGCATTCTTGTACATGATGATCCCGGGGAAGACATCCGGCTTGAAGATATCCTGCGTGTGCCCGGCCTCAAGCTGCGTGTCCCGGTAGAAATCCGCGTCCTTGGGGATGCCGACGAGGTAGCACATCCCGGTCTTGCCGTTGCCGATGCTGCGGCCGAAAGCGCCGATATCAACGTCGATCCGCTTGATTCCCGGCACGTTTGCCTTGATGATCTGCATGAATCGGGGAAGATCGCGGATGACATCGCTGCGCCTGGTGACATAGGAGTCCTGGATCACCCGGATATGGCCGGTCATGTAGACCATGACCTTGTTGAAAAGGATGTCGGTAAGGCCGTTGGTGAACGACGCCGTCAGCACCAGGATGCACATGCTTACCGCAATCCCGATGCCCAGCAGCAGGTTGCGTCGGAACTGCCTCACCAGGTTGCGGAAGGCTATCTTGCCCACCACCCGCACGCTGCGGATTCTCGAAACTATGGAGTTCAGAAAGCTTCTCATGTTGGTCTTCCTTGCTCGTTGGGAATGCTAGTGCCGGTTGATGGCATCAAGCGGGGTGATCTTGCGCGCAACGCGCACCGGGTACAGCACCGCAAGCACCGTCACGGCCGCAAGCCCGATGATTCCCACCACCAGCCCCGCGAACCCCAGCGTCGGGCGGAATATCTCCCCCCCGAACAGAAGCTCGAATATCTCGTTCCCCGCCGAGCCGATATGCAGGGCCCTCACGATCCATGTCCCGACCACCCCTATCACGATACCCGCCCCCCCGAACACGAAGGCCAGGGAGAAGGTTTCGGCGAGGAACATCTTCGTGACGAAGTTCTTCTGCGCCCCCACTGCCCTCATCATCCCGAACTCTTCCGTTCGCTCCAGCGCGTTCATGCTGAGGGTGTTCATGATGATGATGATTGCCACGAAGAACAGAAGGATCACAAATACATAGATGATGATCTGCAGCACGTCAGACGTGGATGCCAACTGCCCCGCCGCTTTTTTCCAGCTCAGCACCTTCACCGGCAGGTTGTTGTCCTTCATCACCTGCTTGAGCTTCGCCACCGCCTTGTCCGTGCTCATCCCGGGCTGCAGCAGGACCGACACGTAGTTGTATGCGGCCTCATCGAAATTGATCTTGGGCGCCACACTCTGCGGCGCGCGTATGTCCTTCTCCAGCTGTGCGATGTTGGAGGTCGTCTTGCCCGTGGCATAGATGTCCCCCGCCCCGAAAAGCGAGTCCTCCCCGGCGGCCAGCAGCGCGTCCTCACGAGCGGGAAGCTTCTCCGCCACGTCCTCCGCCGTGAAGTACCCGAACAGCTGTCGATAGGTCTCGATGTCCATGATCGTTACCTGCTGAAACAGCGTATTCAGGCTCTTGAAGCGCATGATCCCCACCACGGGCACATCCATATTGGTGGAGTTGGCTTCTCCGAAGCCTTCAAGGGCCAGGGAGTTCTTCACCTCCAGATTCGTTTCTTTTTTCGCCTCATCGCTCAGATTGCCCTTGTCCAGCTGCGCCCCCTGGGGCACCAGCCAGTAGCCCTGGGACTTGTACTGATCTTTTCTGCCCTGCACGTTCAGCATGATCCCATGCTCCCCGCCGTGCAGCAGATGCCCTTCCACCGGCTTGATCGGGCTGCCGAACACCCGCTGGAAGTCGTCAAAGTTGACCCCGATGGTCCCCATGAAGCTCATTTCCTGCCCGCCCAGGATGGATACCCCTCCTCGGGTCATGGGCAGAAAATCCTTCACGTAGCTTTGCTGCTTGAGCACGTCGCGCACTTGATCGTAGTCTTTCAGGATCTTCAGCGGCTTCATCATCGGGGTGAACAGCACGTTGTCCTTGGTCTCCTCGTCAGAGACCAGAACGACGTTGCCCGTGAGGCTCTTCACGACGTTCTCTTCTATGCCCCGTCTCATGCCAATAGCGGTGGCATCCCCCAAGGTCATGATGAAGGCACCCAGAAACAGGATGATCCCGATCACAAGGCTCTTGGCCTTGTGCCGCAGCAGGCTCCTCCACGCTATTTTCAGTGTCAGCATGGCCGCCTCAGTTCGCTGCGGGGCCGCGCCCGTCGTGGACCATCAGCCCGTCTTTGATCTTCACCACGCCGTTCGCGTATTTCAGGATGTCCGCGTCATGCGTGGAGAATATGAATGTGGTCTTCTCGATCCTGTTCAGCTCCTTCATCAGCTTCAGGATCATTTCCCCTGTCTCCGAGTCCAGGTTCGCCGTGGGCTCGTCCGCCAGCACGATCGTCGGCCGCGTCACAAGCGCCCGCGCTATTGCCACCCGCTGCCTCTGCCCCCCCGAGAGCTCGTAGGGCTTGTGGCTGATCTGCTCCGTCAGCCCAACCTCATCGATGAGCTTCTCCGCCCTCTGGCGTATCTCTTTCCGGGACAGCCCTTCCTTCATCAGCAAAAGCGGAAACTCCACGTTCTCCCGCGTGGTCAGAACGGGGATGAGGTTGAACGTCTGGAAGATGAACCCGATGGTGTGCAGCCGAAGGTCGGTGAGCCTGCGGTCGGTGTAGGTGGTCACATCCTCCTCATGGATCTTCACCACGCCTTCGGAGGCGTGGTCGATGCACCCGATGATGTTCAGCAGCGTTGTCTTGCCGCTTCCCGAGGGACCCACGATGGAAATGAAATCCCCCTCCTTGATCGCCAGGTCCACCCCGCGCAGCGCGTGCACCGTGGTGGCTCCCAGGGGGTAGTTTTTCTTTACGTTCGAAAGCTCGATCACGTTCATGGTAGGATCTCCTTGCATGGCGTAATGTAGGACCTCTTTGTTAACGGAGTGTAAACCAGATAAGGTGCAAACCCGATACGCATCTGCGCAGCCGATCTTTTCTCAATCGGGAACGCAGTCACATACCACGGACTCGCATCTCCTGTCAATCCACACTGTAACACCCGAGGCAGGCGCTTTTGCACCCCGCATGAGCAGAATGACGCGGCAGACAGGGGTTTATTGCACGTTGGCAGGCATCATATTCTCACCCAAGGAGGAGCTGCAGAACCAGCAAGGCCGCCATTCCCGCCGCAATTGTGAGAAGAACGCTTCTGGTTCGCCATGCAACGGCGATTGCCAGGATCCCCGCCCACACTTGCGGGTTCCTGACGGAAAAGTCCATGGCTCCGGCCCGGTCGAAAAGGCCGGGGACGATGATGGCGGAAAGCACGGCGGCGGGAACAAAGCGCAGCGCGCGCTGAAACCAGTCCGGCACGGAGATGCGTCCCTGAAGCAGGATGAAAGACAACCGTATGCCGTACGTCAGCAGGCCAGCAAGGATCATCGTCAGCCAGGGGTTCATGCCTTTCGCCCCTCCACCAGCATGCCGACGATGATCCCGACCAGGGCCGCGGCAATGATGCCGGTTTTGTACGGAAGGCCGACGGCAGCCAGGCCGAGCCCGCCGGCAATCACCGCCGCCGCAACGCTTGCCCAGTCCTTCAACGCCGGCACCACCAGCGCAATGAACGTGATGGGCAGCACGAAGCCCAGGGGCCAGCTGCGGGGGATCTGCGCCCCGATGAAGATGCCCACGGCGGTGCTCAGCTGCCAGGATGCCCAGAGGGTCAGCCCGGCGCCCAGAAAATACCAATGCCTGGCTCCGGGGTTGCCGCGGCGATTGTAATGCGTGATCGTGACCGCATAGGCTTCGTCGGTGAGCAGGTACGCAAGCATGAGCTTCCAGCCCGGCCTGAGGCTCTCCACATGAGGGGCCACCGACGCGCTGTACAGCGCATGCCGGAGGTTCACGACGAACACGACCATGAGGATGACGATCCCCGAAGCGTCCGCGCCCAGAAGCTGCGCGGCGATAAACTGGGCGGACCCCGCGAAGACGACTGAGGACATGGCTTGCGCAGCGGCAGTTGACAGCCCCGAGCCTATTGCAAGGGCGCCGAAGATCATGCCGAAGGGCACCACCCCGAGCAGAATGGGAGACTCATCCCGCACTCCGCTCAGGAACTCCTGCCGACGTGAAGCCGTTTCCATGCGCCGGAGAGTAGCGATTGGCGTTCGGCGCGACAAGGTACGCCGCCGTCGGCCTTTCGGCGCCCAGGCTTGTCGGTCGAAAGAATCGCCCGTACCTTTGGAGAGAAGGAAGGTGAAAAGTGTTGAAGGACAAAGTCGTGGCGATCTCGGGGGCAGCAGGAGGGCTCGGTCCCACCGTTGCGCGCGCCTTCCACGCTGCCGGCGCGGTGCTTGCCCTTGCCGGCCGTGACGACCGGAAGCTCATTGGGCTCCTCGATACACTGGGTGCGCCTCGGGACCGTCGAATGGCCACCGCGGTTGACCTGACGGATCAGGCCGGAACGCAGGCTTGGGCGGACGGCATCATCCGCACCATGGGCCGCGTGGACGTTGTCGTGCACCTCGTGGGCGGGTACAAGGGAGGGACAAAGATAAGCGAGATCGTCGCTTCGGACTGGGATTTTCTGAACGCAATGCTCGTGCGGACCACCCTCAACGTGGTGAAGGCATTCGCCCAACCGCTCTCCTCGGGCGGATGGGGACGGTTTCTTGCCGTGACCTCGCCGCGCGCCAGGGCGCCCACCGGAAAGACCGCATTGTACGCCGCGGCCAAGTCCGCCTCCGACGCCCTGGTGCTTGCCCTTGCAAGCGAGCTTGCGGGCACGGGAGCCACGGCGAACCTCGTGATGGTGGACAGTATTGAGACGGAGGGCCAGCCGGGAGCGCCCGACGCTCCGAAGAAGGGATTTGGAAAGTCGACGCCGGCGGCGCAGATCGCGGCGGCCATGCTGTTCCTCTGCTCGGACGAAGCTGCTACAATCAACGGCATACACTTGCCGCTCATCGGTCACGGGTAGGAAAACATGCGTTCCTGAGGGCTCAAGCCGCGCTTTCTCCTTTTCGCCTTCGCACTGTTCCTTGCCGCCGGAATCCTGTCCTTTGTCGTTTTCTTTGCCACGGCGCGGGGGATCGTCGAATCCCTGGGGACCCGGTTTGCCGAAACCAACACGCAGCTGGCAAAGGCGCGGATCATGGGCACAATCCAGCCGGAGCTGGTCCTTGCCCGCAAGCTCGCCGATTCGCCGGTGATCAAAGCGTAGATTCTGGATGAGGGAAACGCGGCAAAGTCCGCGGCCGCACGGGCTGAGCTGGAGAGCTACCGCAGGTCATTCGGGGACCACGGCTATTTCGTCGCCATCGCCGGAAGCGACACCTACTACAACCAGCCCCCAGCGGGTGAGCGCGCGGTTGTCAGGCTCAGCCCGGACAGGCCGTCGGATTCCTGGTTTTTCCGAACTCTCCAGTCCCAGAAGGACTGGCAGCTCAACCTCGATTACAATCCGTATCTCCATGTCACGAAAGTGTGGATCAACTGCGTCGTGCGTGACGGGGACCGCCCCATAGCCCTTGCAGGGAGCGGAATCGACATGGGGTTAATAAAATCAAGAACTATTTTTTGTTACGCCGAGCTCGTACAAAAACGATCACTCTCCAGGCTACGCCGCCCCCGATGGCGCCCAGCGGAATGAGCACCACAAGCGCCTGCAGAATGAAGAAGAACACCTGGACGAGATTCCGGGCTGCAACCACGAACCCATGGCCGACCATGCCCCAGTTGAGAAACTCTTCCGCAGATGGCCGCGCGTCTGAATGGATGCTGAGGGTGATGGTTGAGAGCCCCACCATGGTGGTGAGGTACTTCATCCTTCCCTTGATCCTGTTGATGTCGGCGCCCACGCGCTCAAGCTGTTCCTCCACCTAAAGTGGAAGAAAACTCGACTTCATGGAGTACCTCGCCGCTTCATGTAATCGCACATCGCCTCCGCTGCTTCGCGAAAGGACTTCTCTGCCCGGTAGCCCAGCTCACGCTCGGCGCGCGCGGAAGAATAGAACAGGATATGCCTGCCCGCCCGAACCGTCTGCCTGCTCACGGCGAGCGGCCGTCCGGACAAGCCGGCCCACGCCTCGGCCAGGCCAGGCGGCCAGCCAGGCAATCGGCCCTGGGATGACGGGGAACCGCGTTCTGACTGCTCTTTTCGGCTCCATGTCTTTCACGACATCCGAGATAATGCACATCATGTCCCGGTGGCGGAGGTTGTCCTTCTCACGGCCGCTGACAATGTACATCACGCCGGGCCTTCCATTTTCAACGGCCAGGGTATGTCCTCGGGCGACATCATGCACATGCGCAAGCGGCAGCCCTCCGCGGAGAACGCCGGGGATCCTGTTGTCCCGAACTCCAAGGAGGAAGAGCCCGGAACCAAGGAACTCGTCGTACGGCCCGAAGGATGTGCCTGGCAGCACCGAGACGACATCCAGCCCCTTCTCACGGGCTGCGCGATTGACCAGCTCCTGTGCCGCAAGCTTGGAATCGAAGTAACCCAGGCGTATCCGCTTCCACCATCCGCGCGGCGCCCTGCCTTCGTGGACCGCGTCAGCAAGGGAAAGAGCTTCCTCGGCGGATGCAAAAGAATGCAGCCGGGGCCGGCTTTTGTATGGATCACAGCTTTCCTCGGTTCCCACCGAGCCCTCGGGAGACGGGCAGCCCAGCACATTCACTGTGCTGGTGCAGCACAGGCGGCGTACGGTGCTCGAGGCGCGAACCGCCTCCAGGACGTTCCGGGTTCCTTCGACATTGACCAGCCATTGCTGGATCTTCAGGCGGGGATCGAACGTCGTGGACCCCGCCGCATGGAACACGAGCGTGCGCCCTTCGCAGGCCCGGGCCACGCTTCTGGGGTCAAGGATGTCGCCCGTTCTCTGCTCCACCCCCGGGAGGTCGTCCAGCGCACGGCTGGCGCGATTCGAAAACGAGCGGATACTCTCAGCGGCGACGCTTTTTCCTTCGACCAGGAAATGAATCAGGTTCGCGCCGAGAAAGCCTGAGCCTCCGGTAACGAGGACTTTTTCCTTTGCCCAATCCACCAGCCGATGCTACGGCTTTGCCGCGCTTTCCGCTATTGCCCCGGGTCGCTGTCCCAGGCAGCCGCGTCCCACTTGCTGTTCGGATTTGCCGCAAGAAAGCTCTGCTTTACCGCATCGACGTCTCTCTGCAGGGTCACACGATGACGCGGGCTTGCCAGTTTATCGGTCTCATAGTGAAGATGGCCAAGGACATTGACACCGCCCTTTATGTGGCCGGTCATGACCCAGGAGGCCGACTTGTCAGCGTAGACATAGGAGGAGAAACTGCCATAGTAGATTTTCGTCAGTTGATAATCATGTCCAACCACCGCGGCAAAGGAGAAAACGCCGTCCTGTCCTTTCGACTTGACTTTCAGCACCTGTCCGTTGGACAGGTCAGTGAAAGTGAGCTCCAGATCGCTGGTATGTGAGCCGTTGAGGTCTGCATTCCAATTGGTGGCGTCCAGGCGGACGGTGCCGACGAGGATCGCATCATCGGATCCTTCCGTGGAAGACGGTTGCTGAGCATCACTGGAAAGCGTTGCGGGCCAGTCGAAGTGAGCCCGGAGCCTGACGCTGTACGATTTGCCCATGGGAAGGCCATTCGGATCATTGATCTCGATCACGATGACCCTCTTGCCGCCATCCTGCTTTATGTCCCACCTGACCTTTTCCGGCGCCAGCGGAACGTAGATTCCGCCCAGGTCGTATGAGCCGCCACCCCAGCCGCCCGCGTTGTTGACCGATGAAAGGCTGTCGACGTTCTGCGCAGTGAGCTCGTCCGGCAGGTTGTCGATGAAAAGGATGGTCTGGACCGGCACGTTCCCCGAGTTATGGAACGTGATGTAATACTCGAGGTCCTTGGAAATGGCTTCGTTTGAATTGTCGTGAGAAAAAGTGAGCGAAGGCACGCGGATCTTTTTGGCGGGGTCGGAGACAAGCATTTCTACGGTTACAAGAGAGAATTTCTTTGCCTCCACGTTGACCAGGTTTTCCAGATGGACAACGCTCACTGTCGTCGCGTTCACCACGGATTTCTTGTAGGAAGAATCCAGGTCCGACTTGTAGAAAACAACCGCATCGGACGGAAGGACGTTGGAAACGACGTTTGCATCATAGCTGGCGTCAGACCGCCCCAGGCCATTCATGATGCGAGCGTCGGAAACTGGCCCAACTGTGACGCAACCTGCAAAGACAATCGGCACCGCTGCAGCGCAAAGGAGAAGCAGGCGTTTCATTTTGTGCCTCCCTGATCCGGCTGTGTCGTCTGGACAGTGATATCGATATTTGCCCGTGTTGCCTCGCTGTAGACAGCGCACGAGCCCAGGGCGAGCGCAAAGGCCAAAAGTGCCACGAATGCCGCTTTTCTGATTATTCGGTTCATACTGGGTTTCCTCCCTTCCTTTTTGTGACGCGAAGCAGACGTGGTTGAAACAAACATGTCACCATAACGAGCTTTCATGTTACAATTTGTACGCGGGATATAGATTACTAAATTTGTCAACTTTCCGGCAAACGGTGGTCGGACGGCCAGGCCGAAGGCGCTGACGGGGTCAGCGGCGAGGTTCTGAGTTGTCCCGGGACGGCACGTGGATGATGTCGCGGGGCTTGCTGCCCTGCGCGGGCCCGACGATTCCCCGCATCTCCATCTCCTCGACAAGGCGCGCGGCCCGGTTGTAGCCCACCTTGAGCCTGCGCTGCAGGTAGGACGCGGAGGCCTTGCCCTGCGCCATCACGATGTCCAGGGCCTGCTCGTAGAGCGGGTCGTTGCCCGGCTCCCCCGCGAAGTCTCCCGTCTCCTCATCGTCGAAGAACACCTCATCCTCGATATATTGCGGGGGTCCGAGCTTCTTTACGTATTCGGTGACCGCGTCGGTTTCCTCGTCGTCGATATAGGCGCCCTGGATGCGCGTGGGGAACGGGTTCCAGGCGGCGGAGAACAGCATGTCACCCTTGCCCAGGAGCTTCTCCGCGCCCACCGCGTCGATGATGATCCGGGAGTCGAACTTGTTCGCCACCATGAAGGCAATGCGGGAAGGAATGTTCGCCTTGATGAGCCCCGTGATGACGTCGATGGACGGCCGCTGCGTGGCCAGGACCATGTGGATCCCAATGGCGCGCGCCATGGCCGCAAGACGCGCCAGGGTGGACTCCAGCTCCTTGCCCGTGGTGGCCATGAGGTCGGCGAACTCGTCGACGACGATGACGATATAGGGAAGGCGCTGGACCTTCTCCTTTTTCGCCTTCTTGTTGAACGCCCGTATGTCGCGGACTCCCAGCGCGTCCAGCAGCGTGTAGCGCCTCTCCATCTCGGAGATGCAGTACTGCAGCGCCTGGAACGCCTTCTTCGGCTCGGTGATCACGGGCGTCAGCAGGTGGGGACATCCATTGTAGAGCTTCAGCTCCACGATCTTGGGGTCGATCAGGAAGAGCCGCACCTCGTCAGGGGACTTTCGAAAAAGGATGGAGCAGATGATCGAGTTCACCAGGACGCTCTTGCCGGAGTTCGTGGCCCCACCGATGAGAAGATGCGGGGTCTGAACCAGGTCGATGACCTGCGCCTCCCCCAGGATGTCTTTGCCAAGGGCAAGGGGGATCTCGTACGGGGACTTCTGCATGACGTCCAGTGAGATCATCTCCTTGAAGGAGACGATGGCGCGGACCTTGTTGGGCACTTCGATCCCGACCGCGTGGCGCCCCGGGATGGGCGCGACGATTCGCACGCTTGGCGCGGCCAGGCGAAGGGCAATGTTGTCGGAAAGGTTTGCGATCTTGGAGATCCGCACCCCCGGCGCGGGCAGGACCTCGAACAACGTGATGACCGGACCCTTTCTGATCCCCGTCACCTCGGCCTCGATGTTGAACTCACGAAGGGACTCGGTGAGGATGCGCGCGGCCCGCCTGGTCTCATCATCGATGATCCAGTATTCCTCGCCGTCCCTGTTTTTTAAAACGTGATGCACGGGAATTCCGTATGCGGCCTTCCCCCCTTTCTCGGGCGGAAACGGAAGCTCCGCCTGTTCGCGCGCAGGGGCGGGGACAACGGCCGGCTCAGGGGGCCGCTTTCGCGCAGCAACCGGCGGCGGAGGCTCGATGGCGTCAGGCAACGGGGGCTCGGGGACGTCAGGCGCGGGAGGCGGCTCGGGAGACGGCATCGGAACGGCCTCCGGAGCGGCAATAAGGGGCAATGCCAGCGGTTTTTTACCCTGCGCTTGCGCGTCCCGGGGGGCATTCGCAATCCTGCCGGAGGGCATGGTCAGGAGGAACATCATCTCGAGGGCAAGGAGCAGAAACAGGAGGAGTGCTGACGGAAGCACCCCGAAGGAGTCCACCAGAAGGAGCGGGACCGACGATGTGGGGCCCTGGAGGACCCGCAGGATGAGGCTCAAGGTGAGAAACGGAATGATGGAGAACATGAGAAGAAGCGCGGAACGGCGTCGAAACACCGGTGCCGCCAGCAGAAACACGCCGCACAGGAGATACAGAGGCGCAAAGAAAGCCGCCCAGGAGAAGCTGGAAAGCAGAAAACGCCCCGGGGCGCCGAGCGCCAGGGGCGCGCCCGCGGCCGCGAAAACGAGGGAGATGAGCAGGGCAGCCGAGAGCGCAAGAAGCATGCCCGAAAGAACGAGTATTGCAGGAGTGAGCCTCCTGCCCCGGACTGTCACGTTTCCCCCCTGCTTTTCATTATCGGTACGCGGCGGGGCGAGTTGATATGGGCGAATTTCCTGCTTTGCGTTCGGCAGACGGCAAAGTACTATATGTTCAGGAAGTTAGTCCACGCGGCTTGCCACGCTCGGAACTCCGTGCCGGCCGCGGCAGTTGCCTTTCGGGAGGAACCTGTTCATGGTCTGTCGATTCGCTTCCGCGCCGATGGCGATCTGCGCGCTTCTTTTGCTCGGAGCCGGGCCAGCCGTTGCGGAGCGGGCACAGGTGCGCAAAGTCGAGGACGCGCTCGACGTGTTCAGGGCAATCGTTTCGATCCCCGAACACGATGTCATTCAACAACTCATCAAGAACACATACGCGCTGGCCATCTTCCCGGATGTGCAGAAAGTCGGGTTCGTGATCGGCGGCCAGCGTGGAAGAGGCATCCTCATTGTGCGCCAGGCCGGTGCCTCCGCTTCCGCCGCGCAATGGAGCCGTCCCCTGTTTCTCACCCTGACAGGCGCCAGCGTGGGCTGGCAGGTCGGAGTGCAGTCCGCCGATATCGTGCTGTTCTTCCGCACGCGCGGCAGCGTGGACGCCGTTCTGCGGGGGCGCTACACCCTCGGAGTCGGGGCGTCGGTGGCGGCAGGCTCTTTGGGCAGGTCTGCGGCCGCCGTGACCGACGCCGACATGAAGGCGGAGATCTACAGCTATTCCCGGACTCGAGGAATCTTTGCCGGTCTGAGCCTGGAAGGCGCCTCCCTGGACGTGGACCTGGACTCCAATTCCGCGTATTACGGAAAGGAAATCGACAAGCCCTCGGACGTCCTGCAGGGTGACCTCCTCTCGGATCCGCCATCGGCCGCCGCTCTGCGCCAGGCAGTGGCCTCGTGGGAGAAGCGCAGATGAAGATTGCGTTCATTGGTCTGGGGATCATGGGCAGCCGCATGGCCGCCAACCTGCTTCGCGCCGGACACCAGCTCACTGTTTGGAACCGCTCCCCCCAGAAAGCCCAGGGGCTTGTGCAGAAAGGTGCCAGGCTGGCGGTTACGCCCGCGGATGCGGCGCGCCAGGGCGAGGTCGTTTTCACCATGCTTGCCAATCCCGAGGCCGTGGCCGCCGTTGCCCTTGGTCCCGGCGGGTTTCTCGACGTGCTGGCCAAGGGCGCGCTCTGGGTGGACTGCAGCACCGTTACGCCCGCCTCTTCGCGACAGATGGCCGGGGAAGCCGCGGCACGCGGCGTTTCGTTCCTGGACGCCCCGGTGGCCGGCTCGCTGCCGGTGGCCGAAAAAGGTGAGCTGACGTTCCTGGTAGGGGGAGAGGAGAAGGATCTGGAGCGTTGCCGGCCCCTTCTTTCCCTCATGGGGAAAACCATCAGGCACGCGGGCGCCACGGGGATGGGAAGCTCCCTGAAGCTGGTGAACAACATGCTTCTGGGCAATGCCATGGCGGCATTCGCCGAGGCGCTCGCTTTCGGGGAAGCGCTCGGGTTCAGCAGGAGCGCCCTTCTGGATTCGCTGCTGGGAACGGCGGTGGTGGCCCCGTTCCTGGCAGGCAAGAAGGAGAAGCTGGCGACCGGCAGATACGACGTGGAGTTCCCTCTCCGCCTGATGCACAAGGACCTCCACCTTGTGTCTTGCACCGCCTACGAGCTGGGGGTTCCCCTTCCCGCCACGCACGCCACAAAGGAGCTTTTCGGCCAGGCGGCCGCGAATGGCCTGGCTGATGTCGATTTTTCCGGCATAGGAGGAGGCACGAAATGATCGACGGATTGTATCAGCTCCTGGCAAAGGTCGGCTTCACCGATCCGCTGCACGCACCCGTGACGCACATCCCCATCGGCCTCGTGATCGGCGCGGCCATCTTTTTCTACGTAGCGGTCATCTTCAAGAAGAAGAATCTCCGGCTGACCGCTCGTCACGTCTGCATCCTGGCGTTCATCTTCGTTTTCCCCACCATCCTCCTCGGCGTCATGGACTGGCTGCACTTCTTCAAGGCGGCGCTGATACCGCCCATCAAGATGAAGATGATCCTGGCCAGCTGCGTCCTGGTGCTCCTGGGGACCGGCATCGTGCTGGGAGACGAGATCCGGGTCAGGAACGCTCCCATGATGGTGATCTACGCCCTGGCCGTTATCGGCGTGGTGGGGCTGGGTTGGTTCGGAGCCCGGCTGGTCTACGGCAACTGGGCCGGCTCGCAGCCGCAAACGGCGCAGGCCGCGGCTCCCGAAGCGCAAGCAACGGGCCCCGCCGCGGGAGCGGCAAGCGCCGCGCCTGCCGTCCCGGCCGCGGTTCGTCTGGGAGGGCAGCTGTTCGCCGCCAACTGCGCGGCCTGCCACCCCGGCGGCGCCAACATCGTGGCGCCGGATCTGCCCATAAAAGGGGCAAAGCAGCTTGCCAGCCAGGACACGTTTGTTTCGTTCATCAGAAGCCCGTCGATGCCGAACGGCTCGGCGGGGCAGATGCCTGCGTTCCCCGAGGATCAGCTCAGCGCGAAAGACGCCGGAGCGATCTATCAATACATCGTGGCGCAGCAGTGGAAATAGGCAGGAGGACTTAACAGAATGGACCAGCACGGCGGGGGCAACGGACACCCGCACACGCACTTCCCATGGTTTTCCACGAGCGAGGGAAAGCCGGCGGGGCTCATCGGCTTCCTGACATCGACGAACCACAAGAGGATCGGCACGCTCTACCTGGTGCCCATCCTCAGTTTCTTCTCCATCGCGGTGATCCTCGGGGTGCTGATGCGCATCCAGATGCTCTCACCGAACAGCAAGTTCCTCGCCGGGACGTTGTACAACCAGATCTTCACCCTCCACGGCGTGATCATGGTGTTCCTGGTGGTCATTCCGGCCATCCCGACGATCTTCGGCAACTTTTTCCTTCCCATCCTGATCGGGGGGAAGGACATGGCGTTTCCGAGGCTCAATCTCTTCACCTGGTACCTGTACATCCTTGGCGCGGTAATTCTCCTGGTGTCACTTCTCACCGGAAAGGGCCCCGCGGACACCGGCTGGACCTTCTACGTCCCGTACAGCCTGCGCACCACGGTGAACGTTCCATTCGCGGTCTTCGGTGTGTTCATCCTGGGGATGTCGTCCATCCTCACGGGGCTCAACATCGTCACCACCGTTCACATGGAACGGGCGCCGGGCATGAAGTTCTCCCGGCTGCCGCTGTCCATCTGGGGGATCTACGCAACCGCGTGGGTCCAGGTCCTGGCGACTCCGGTCATCGGAATCACCATGGTGCTGATTCTCATCGAGCGGATCTTCGGCATCGGAGTCTTCGACCCGTCGAAAGGCGGTGACCCCCTCCTCTACCAGCACCTGTTCTGGATCTACTCCCACCCGGCCGTCTACATCATGATCCTGCCGGCCATGGGAGTCATCTCCGACATCATCCCCGTTTTTTCCCGCAAGAACATCTTCGGCTACAAGACCATCGCCTTCTCCAGCCTCGCTATTGCAAGCGTTGGATCCCTGGTCTGGGGCCACCACATGTACGTGAGCGGCCAGAGCGACACGGCGGGGGTGGTGTTCTCCCTCCTCACGTTCCTGGTGGCGGTCCCCAGCGCCATCAAGGTCTTCAACTGGGTTGCCACGCTCTACAAGGGCTCCATCAAGATGGACCCGCCGTTCCTGTACGCGCTGGGCTTCATTGCGCTGTTCGCCATCGGCGGCCTCACGGGGCTGATCCTGGGCGCCCTCTCGACGGACGTCCATACCCACGACACTTATTTCGTCGTAGGGCACTTCCACTACGTCATCTTCGGCGGCATGGGCTTCGGCCTGTTCGCGGCCCTGCACTACTGGTTTCCCAAGATGTGGGGGAAGATGTACAACGAGAAGTTCGCGGTGGTGGCATTCATCGTCCTGTTCATCGGTTTCAATGTCTTCTATATGACGATGCTCATCCTGGGATGGGCGGGAATGCCGCGGCGCTATTACTCCTACCTTCCGCAGTTCACGGACCTGCAGCGCATCGCAACCTACGGCTCCTGGATCATGGTGGCCGGCCTGGTCATGATGTTCGGGAACCTCCTTCACGGCCTGTTCCGAGGCAAGAAGGCGGAAGACAATCCGTGGGGCGGCGCCACGCTGGAATGGCAAATCCCTTCTCCCCCCGCGGAGCACAGCTTTGCGGAGACTCCGGTTGTAACTCACGGGCCATACGTCTTCAGCGACGGCAACGGCGATGGTCAGGAAAAAAAGGAGCATCATGAGCAGCAGCCACAGTCCAAGCGTTGAAGCGCACGGCGAGGGGGTGAAGGCCAGGGTGGGACTCTGGCTGTTCCTTCTCTCGGAGATCCTTCTTTTCGGCGGGATGTTCCTGCTGTACTCGATGTACCGCTACAAGAACCCCGCGGATTTCCACGCGGGGTCCGCGGAGCTCAGCAGGTTCGACGGGACTCTGAACACCATCGTCCTTCTCACCTCCAGCCTCACCGTGGTGGTGGCCCTGTTCTCCCTTCACGTGAAGCGCAACAAGCGGCGCGCGGCCATTTTCCTCGCGGCAACAATAGCCCTGGGGCTCACGTTCCTGGTGGTCAAGAGCTTCGAGTGGGGGGCGAAGTTCGAGCACGGACTGTACCCGGGGGCAAAGTTCCTGGAGAGCCAGCCCCACGGCTTCATCCTGTTCTTCGGGCTGTATTTCACCATGACAGGGCTGCACGCCCTTCACGTCATAGTCGGCATGGTGGTGCTCTCGTTCGTGCTGAACTTCGTGCTGCGGAGCAAGATCACGTCGGAGCGCATCAACATCATGGAAAACGGCGCGCTCTACTGGCACCTCGTGGACATCATCTGGATCTTCCTGTTCCCGCTTTTCTACCTGATCACCTGAGGAGACGAACGTGACATATCCGCGCTACATCTTTGTCTGGATCGGCCTCGTTGTGCTGACCGCAATCACGGTGACAACGGCCACCCTCAACTTCGGCCGGGCCGGCATCCTGATCGTTCTTACCATTGCCGCCATCAAGTCGACGCTGGTGATCCTGTATTTCATGAACCTGCTGTTCGAAAAGCGGCTGCTGATCAAGATCCTGGTGCCCATCGCCATCGGGGTCCTCACGATTTTCATCGGGTTGACCTACACCGATGTCCTGTTCCGGTAGAAGGGGAGAGGCATGATCCAGGATACGAAAGCGGCGGTCAACGATCCTTTCATCATCATTCTCGCCATCTGCATCCTGCTGTTTGTCCTCATCATGTTCTTCATGGTGCTGTTTCTCGTGCGCTACCGCAGGTCGCGGCACCCCACGCCCGCCAACATCTCGGGGCACGCGCTCCTGGAGGCGGCGTGGATCATTGGGGCCACCCTGATCGTTCTCCCGATGTTCTGGTACGCGTACGTGGGGTTCCAGTACCTGCGGACCCCGCCGGCGAACGGCCTGCAGGTCACCGTCGTCGCCCGACAATGGGGATGGCTCTTCGAATACCCCAACGGGCTGAAAAGCGGAGACCTCGTGGTCCCGCTGGGAAGCAACGTCGTGCTGACCCTCGAATCCCTGGACGTGATTCACGGGTTCTTCGTGCCGTACTACAGGATCAAGCAGGACGTGGTGCCGGGCATGCACAACAAGGTATGGTTCAAGGCAACCGAGATCGTGACCACTGACCTCTTGTGCTCCCAGTACTGCGGGCAGGAGCATTCCAAGATGCTCGCCAAGGTCGCCGTTGTCCCGAAAGACCTGTACGACAAGTGGTACAACGGAGAGGACGTGCAGATCCCGGGACTGGAAGACTGATAGAACGCGCACGTACGTGCTAGTTCCGGGGCGCAATTGCGAAGAACGTCAGCACCGCGTCCCGGGGATCCTCGTTCGCATACAGGTAAGCGTACATCACCGTGGAGATGAGGATCTTTCGCACATATTTGCGCGTCTCCTCGAAAGGCACTGATTCGACAAATAGATCGCCCGCGACGTCCCCGCTGGCCCGTTCCCACGCCCGCACCCTTGTCAGCCCCGCGTTGTACGCCAGCAGGGCCTTGGGAAGGCTGCTCACGCTGGAGAGAAGGTCCTGGAAGTGGCGCACGCCGATTTCCAGGTTGACCGACGCGTCCCGCAGGTCAGGCTCAGTCATGTGGAGCCTGCGGGCAACGGCTGCTGCCGTGGCCGGCATGAGCTGGCTGAGCCCCACCGCGCCGACGCTGGACACGATAGCGGGATCGAAGTAGCTCTCCTCCCGCACAAGGCCATACAGCACGGAGTCACGGATTCCGCTCGTCGTGGAAAGCTCGTCGATCACGGAGTTGAACGCCCGGGGGTACTCGATTTCCAGCTCCTGCTGGGAGAGCGGCCTGCGCCTGGCCAGGATGCCCATGAGATGCATGGAGCTGGCATAGTCGCCGGCCTGGGCCATGAGGCGCGCGGCCTCACGCAGCTGGACATCGGAAAGGCTCTTTCGGGATTCGACGAACTTCTGATACGCCTGGGAGAAAAGGCCGAACGGGAGGAAACCGCTGACAAAGGGGTCCAGCACCGGCCTGTCCTGCGGCTCGCCGTCCGCGGGCCGTGGCTTGATCTGCTCCGGCAGCTCTCCCAGGAGGCAGGAAGCCATGAGGCCGTAGTAGCCGTCCGGGTCCTGTGCGGCCGCTTCATGCAGGAAGTCCCGCGGGCTTGACGGCAGGTTGGCGGAGGGCGTGATGAGCCCTTCCTGACCGGCCCTCCCCAGGATGTACGCCAGCCGGGCTTCCACGTCCTGCGGTCCCCGTGTGGAGACGATCTTCCACAGACCGATGAGGGTTTTCCATTTCCTGGCTCCCACCAGGTCGGAGATCCATTCTTCCAGCACATCGGAGAAGGAGCCCTGGTTGTTCGCGCTGGCAAGCTCCCGGTCAACCTGGGCCAGGACATCCGGCGGGTTCAAGGTGATGATCATGTCCACCAGGTACCAGCGCTCCCTGTCGCGCTGGTCAGCGTCCGAGGACGCGGCGATTGCGGAGCGAAGCACCAGGAACGCATCCGGGTACGACCTGAGCCGCCGGTACATCTTTCCCGCCTGTTCCAGGGCATCCGCGCGGACGCGACCGGTGAGCTGCGCTGAAACCCTTGCCAGGAAGCGCGCGCCCGCCGCCTGCTTTCCCGAGGACTGATACGCGCTGGCAAGGTCCGCCACAAGCGCGCTCCCCGCGGTCCGGGCCGGCTCCAGGCGGGACAGCACGCTTTCCATCAGCGGGATCCCCGCATCCCAGTCCCCGAGGAAAAGGTCGTTCTTTGCGGCGATCAGGTCTTTCTCAAGGTCGGTGAACCCTTCGGCGTATTGCGGCGCGCCCGCGAGGAACGTGAAGAACCTGGCGTGCAGCGTGGAGACGCGCTCCCGGAGGAAAAGCTGGACAATCAGGTCATGCGCCGAGGGGAGGCCGAGGCGCAGGGAGCTCACGCCGCGGAAGAGAAGGACCTCGGGGTCCGGGCTGGTGAGCAGGTCCGCCTGGCGCAGCGCCTCCTGGTCCTGCTGCGCCCAGTAAAGGGCTTCCACGAGGACGCGCCGGGCGCGTTGCTCCACGTCCGGGGGCTGCTGGGTGGAAAGAATGCGCTGCGCCACCTGGATGGCCTGGGGCCAGCTCTTCCTGGCGTTGTACTTCTGGCCCAGGAGGACTCCGGCCTCCCGCTTCCAGGGCTCGGGGCACCTGGCCCACGCAAGCTCGAGCATGCGCACGGCCTGGTCCGGCATGTCCAGCGAATCGAAGACCAGGCACAGGTAATACGGCGCGCCCGGGGAGAGGGACAGGGCCTGGGACGGATCCTGCGTGGAAAAGTCCACGCTGGCAAGGATTGCATAGCGCGCCGTTGAAAGCCGCAGGGAAAGCAAGTCCGCCGGATAACCCCACACCTTGCGGGGACCGCACCCGGCGGTGGAGAGCAGGACTGCAAGGAGAGCGACGAGGACCTTAATTTTCAGGAATATAGATCCGCGTTCCCGCAAAAATCAGATCCGGGTTTCTGATGGAGTTGGCCCTGGCCAGCTTTGGATACAGCCAGGGGTTTCGATAGTACGTCGCGGAAATGTCCCACAACGTGTCGCCCCGCTTGATCCGGTAGGTCACCCCGCCTTTTGCCACGGTCTGGGCCTCACCGGTCGAGCTCTTGACCGAGGCCTGTCCGCCGCTGCCCTGCTGTGTCTGCACGCCGGCCTGCGGCTGTGCCGGGGCAGGCTGCGCCGGAGCTGCAGCGGGAGCGGGCTGCGCAGGCGCGACAGGCTGCTGCGGCGCAACGGCCGCCGACGGTGTGCTTCCCTGCGCCGACAGGGGCGGAGTCTCAGGACCGCGCACGCTCTTGTAGATGAAGTACGCTATTGCAGCGACGAGAAGCACTCCCAGAAGGACGAAGAGGATGAGGAGCAGGAGGTTGGGTCCGCGCTTTTCCCTTTCCAGAACTTCGCGTCTTCGATCCGCCTCGGTGACCCGATAGCTCTCTCCGGTGAGAGGGCGCTCTTCCAGATCAGCAACCGCCGCTGTCTTCCCTTCCTCTTCAACCTCGAACTCCGGCTCCCCTGCAATCTCCGCCTCGGTAAGCCTGGTCAGGGTGGTGGAAAACTTTTGGGACTCCCCCGTGCGCATGTCACTGGCTTCAGCGGACAGCTCGCCATCCGGGTTGATTCCCAGGAACAGCTCGATCTCGGGCTCTCCCTGGGGAGCGGGAGGGATATTCTCAACGATGAGGCTTCCGATATAGCTGGGCTGTTCCATTCCTCCCCCGTTTTCCCGGTAGAGGTCGATCTGGACTTTCTCCTGGTTGTCTTTGATGGTTGTGACGGTGAGCTTCTTCCTGCCAGTGAAGCCTTTTTCCAGCACAGGGTAATATGAACCGTCAGCGATCTTGATGCCGATCGTAGAATCGCCCACTGCGCAGGTTCTCCTCCATCCGAGAGTCTATGTTGCGCACACCCGTTTGTCAATAACGATCACGACCGGAGGACCACGATGCAGCGTTCTTCGCCCAGAAACGGCACGGTGACGGGAACAATGTCCGCAGAAAACGGCCTGTCCGTCGAGCGTCGAACGTCGTCAATCTCGCTCTGCGCCCGCTCAATCCTTCCTTTGTAAGCGACAACCGTGCGAAACCTCAGGCCTGCATCACGGGCATCGGTCAGGAAACGCGACAGCGGGGCAACGGCCCTGAAGGTCACAACGTCAAACTGCTCCACCGCGGAAGCCAGATCGCCCTGGATGACCTGGACGCACGACATGCCCAGGAGCGCCTTGCACGTGCGGAGGAAGGAGACCTTTTTCGCGGAGCGCTCCAGCAGCGTGATGTGCGTCTCCGGCAGGCAGATGGCCAGGGGAATGCCCGGCAGCCCCGCCCCCGAACCCACATCAAGGACGCCGTCGTTCCCGGTTTCCTTTTGAACGAGCTGCAAAGCGGACAGGGAGTCCAGCACGTGTTTGACGATGAGCTCCTGGCGCGAAGCAGCCTTGACGAATCCGAACCTGGGGTTCCAGCGCTCCAGCTCATCCAGGTATCGATCAAGCAGAGCCCGGACTCTTTCCAACCCCGGAACACCGAGCTGCGCAAGGCCATTCCGCAGAGCCTGCTCAGGCTGCTGCGGCCCGGTCTGCGCGCTCACGAGCGCGCCTGCCGTGTGTCGCGCCCCAGGGATACCATGAGAATCGCGATATCCGGTGGACGCACGCCCGAGATCCGTGACGCCTGCCCGACGGAAGCAGGCCGGATGAGCTTGAGCTTCTCCCTGGCTTCCGCGGAGAGCCCGGGAAGACCATCCCAGTCGAAATCCCGGGGAATCAGCTTCTCCTCCATGCGCCGAAAGCGCCCCACCTGCTCTTCCTGGCGTACGATGTACCCCTCGTACTTCACCGCTGTCTCCGCAAGGGACAGCCACGAGCCGTCAGCCGCTGCCAGGGCCGGATCCAGGGCCGCAAGCCCTGCAATCGTCACGTTGGGGTCCCGCAGGGCCTGCTCGAAGCTCCTTCCCTTGTGCGCCTCCAGCGCCGTCAGGCGCACCGCATCCTCCGCCGCTACCCTGCGCTTGCGCAAGAGCTCGCGTGCCTCCTCGATGCCGTGAGTTTTTTTCGAGACGCGATCCAGCGCCGCGTCGTCCTGCAGGCCAATGGCGTGCCCGGTCGGGAGAAGGCGGATGTCTGCGGTGTCGTGCATCAGCGAAAGCCGATACTCGGCCCGTGAGGTGAAAAGCCGGTAGGGCTCCTCGGTTCCCAGCGTCACAAGGTCATCCACAAGCACCCCGATATATGCATCAGCGCGCGAAAGGACAAGCGGCTCCCTGCCCTGGAGATGAAGCGCGGCGTTGATGCCCGCAACAATCCCCTGGGCCGCCGCTTCCTCGTAGCCCGAGGTGCCGTTTGTCTGCCCCGCAACGAAAAGGCCCTCGATCCTTTTTGTCATCAGGCTGGGGAAAAGCTGGGTAGGAAAAAGGAAATCATATTCCACGGCGTAGCCCGGCCGTGAGATGACCAGCTTCTCAAGCCCCGGAATGCTGTGAAGGAACTGTTCCTGCACGTCCTCGGGAAGGGATGAAGAGACCCCGTTGAGGTAGACCTCCTCGGTGCCAAGGCCTTCCGGCTCCACAAAGACCTGGTGCCTTTCGCGCCCGGGAAACCTTATGACCTTGTCCTCGATGGACGGGCAATACCGCGGGCCCCTGCCCACGATCTTTCCCCCATAGAGGGGGGAGCGCCGGATGTTCTCCCGGATGATGCGATGCGTCTCGGCAGTCGTATAGGTGATGAAGCACGGGACAGACGGCCTCTGGACCTTGTCGTTGGAAAAGCTGAACGGCAGCGCCACGGGGTCAGGCTGCTGCTCCTCCATCTTTTCGGGAATGAGGGATCCGCGAAGCGCGCGGGCCGGCGTGCCGGTCTTCAGCCTGCCCACGGTGAACCCCAGGCGGCGGAGGCTTGTTCCCAGCCCGACTGCCGCGGGCTCGCCAAGCCGGCCCCCGGGCGCGCTCCACTCCCCGATGAAAAGCTTCCCTTCCATGAACGTCCCCGTGGTGAGGACAACAACGGGCGCAAGGACCTGACGGCCGCGCTCCGTTACAACGCCGCGGATGGCGGCCCCGCGCGAATCCAGGAGGAAATCAACCACCGTGTCCTGGAAAAGGGTGAGGTTCTTCTCCCTCTCCAGGGTGAGCTTTGCAAGCGCGGCGTACGCGTGCTTGTCCGCCTGCGCGCGCGGGGCCTGCACGGCGGGCCCCCGGCTCGGCGTTGAGCATGCGGAACTGGATCATGGTGGCGTCGATGAGCTTCGCCATCTGGCCGCCAAGCGCATCCACTTCCCGGACAAGGTTGCCCTTTGCAATCCCGCCTATGGCCGGGTTGCATGACATCCTGCCGATGACATCCAGGTTCTGCGTGATGAGAATTGTCTGGAAGCCCAGCCGGGCAATTGCAAGGGCAGCTTCGATCCCCGCATGCCCTCCGCCAATGACAATGGCGTCGAAGTCTCCGCCCGCGCGCGCGCCGTTTCCCATGCTATTTCCCGACGCAGAAGGTTGCGAACATGCGTTCAAGGACCTCCGCCGTTGTGATCTGGCCGGTGATCTCCCCCAGCGCGTCGGCCGCGTCAGCCAGGTCCACGGCAAGAAGGTCCGCGGAAACGCCGCGTGCGCGGGCCTCACGCAAGCGCCCCAGAGCCGCAAGCGCCCGGGTGATGAGGTCGCGCTGCCGTACCGAATCGATCATGGGCTCCCCCGTTCCAGCGGGGGCCCCGCCCAGGGCGGACTCGGCAACGGCGGTTTCCAGGCGCTCCAAGCCGGCGCCCGTGACAGCGCTGAGGGGAATGAAGCCGTGGGGCGCCGGAAGGCCGGGAAGATCCACCTTGTTCCACACCCGGATCAACGGGACGCCGGCCCGGCCCGCCAGGAACTCTTCATCCGCCGCGTCCATTCCCCGCGTGGAGTCCACGAGATAGACCACGAGGTCCGCGCCTGAGAGGACCTGCTCCGTCCTTCGCATTCCCTCCGCCTCCAGCGGGTCCCTCGTGTCGCGAAGGCCCGCGGTGTCGAAGAGGCGCACGGGGATCCCTTCAAGGCTGACCGCGCCCTCCAGCCAGTCCCGCGTTGTCCCATGCACCTCGGAGACGATGGCGCGCTCCTGGCGAAGCAATGCGTTGAAGAGGCTGGACTTGCCCGAGTTCGTGGCTCCGGCAATGGCCGCGGTCACTCCTTCCTGGTAGATCCGGCCCTGGCGATACGTGCGTGTCAGCCCTTCCAGGACATCGATGGTTTGATCCAGAACGCTCTCATCGACCTCCTCCCCATTGCGTACGTCATCGGGATAGTCGATGGCCACCTCCAGGCCGGCGCGAAGCTCCACCAGGCCGTCCCGCGCGGCATTGATCCGGCTTTCCACGGCGCCGGAAAGGCGCTGCAATGCAAGGGCCCGGGCCCGGTCCGTCCTGGCTCGGACAATCTCGTTCACGGCCTCCGCGCGCGTGAGGTCCATGCGCCCGTTCAGGAACGCCCGCTGCGTGAACTCTCCCGGGCCCGCCGGCCGAAACCCGCTGCGGCCCAGGAGAGAGAGAAGCCGCTGGATCACGGGAATGCTTCCGTGGCAGATGATCTCCGCGCTGTCTTCTCCGGTATAGCTTCGCGGCGCGCGGTAGACCGCGAGCATCACTTCATCCACGTCTTCGTCGCCGTCACGGATGACGCAGCGACCCACCGTATTTCCCTGCCGCTGGTGCGCCGGCCGTCCGCCCTTCACCAGCGGGGCAAGCAGCAGCAGAGAGCTTTCTCCTGAAACGCGAATGATTGCCAGCGCGCTGGATACAAGAGGGGTGGCAAGAGCGGCAATGGGATCGTTGGGAGCTCTCACCGCGCGATTCTACGGGAAATTTGCCCGATGGAAAAGCTTCGACTTGACCCGAAGGTCGGGCGCGGTAAATTCAACGCGGGAAAGGAAGGCCCCATGGCTGGCAATACCTCCGCTGCACTGACAATAGCGCCCGGCATACTCATGGAGCGCGATGTGCTTGTACCCATGCCGGACGGGGTGCGGCTGGCGGCTAATGTTTTTCGACCGGCCGCGGCGCAAGCATGCCCGGCCATTTTGTCCGTCACGCCTTATGGCAAAGACAAGCCGCCCGACCGCAAGTTCATGTTTCTGATGCGCCTGGCAGGCGTGCGCTTCGGCAAGCTCGACTGCTCCCGATGGACGGGATTTGAAGGGCCGGACCCGATCTTTTGGGTGCGCCAGGGATATGCAGTGGCCCAGGCCGATGTGCGCGGCAGTCCATGATGCGGCGCGCTATCCGGTGTTCGCGCACAAGCGTACCGTCAACAGGGGCCTGCACCGCATCCACTGCGGCGGAGAGTTTGACACTCAACTCGTCGTTCCCTTACTCTCTACTGATGGTGGGTCATGATCGACACTGATATCGAAGGCCTGGGACCGAAGGAAGCCGCCGACTACGTTCTTGCATTCATCACAACGCTCAAGCAAACGGAAAAGGCCGTCAACGCCTCTGAAGAGGATGTCTCCCTCTGGACACGCAGGGTCGCGCTTGCCCGGTCCAAGGGGGATGAGGGCCTTGCGGCGCAGGCGCAGGCGCGGCTGGACGAGGCCGTCGGGAAGAAAGCCGCCCTGGAGGCGGAGCTTGCTGACCTGAAAGCCAAGGTCTCGGTTTTGAAGGGGAAGCTTGTCCGTCTTCGCATGACCGGAGGAAGGCTGGTGGACACCGACCTTCTTCTTGCCCAGCTGGAGATGGTGGTGGGAAAGAAGGACGAGCTTTCCCGGACCATGAAGGAAGAAGAGTCAAAGGCCGCGCTGGACGAGCTGAAAAAGAAAATGGGGAAATGAGGTGAAGCCGGAAACCGCCTCCGAGCCGACGGTGAACGGCGACCTTCTTGAGGAGTTCCGCCGCGTTGGAGCCCCGGTTCAACGGATCTACGAGCCGGAGGAAACCTGCGCGGTCCTGGGGGCCGGGGGCAACCCCGACGCGGATCTTTTCCTGGACCGGCTGGCCGCGGACGGGATCCCGTGGCGCAGGAGAAAAGGCGGAGGAGGGACCGTCGTTCTCACGCCGGGGCAGGTGGTCCTGGCGTGCGTCACGGCCGTGGATTCCCCTTTCAGGAACAAGGAGTACGCTGCACAGATCAACTCGTGGTTCATGGAGGCGCTGGACAGCGTGGGTGTCAGCGGCGTCGAGCCGCGGGGCATCTCGGATCTCGCCATTCGGGAAAAGAAGATCCTTGGCACGTCCATCTACCGCACACGCCTCGTCCTTTTCTACCAGGCCAGCCTCCTGGTCAGCAACGACATAGCGGTGTTCAGCCGGTACCTGGCAATGCCTGCGAGGGTCCCGGATTACCGCGCGGGCCGCACTCATGAGGATTTCTGCACCACTCTTTCGCGCGAAGGCTATCCCCTGTCCGTGGCTGCTGTCATGAAGGCTCTCAAGGAGGTGGTGGATGTCCGCCTGCCGGCCCTTCGCTGAGGGCGCCTTCCGCGCTCCAGCCCGTGTCGCCCTCATGACGATCTGCTGCGTCTTGCTGGCGTCATGCGGTTTGCGCCAATCGCGTATCCTTGCGCAGCGGGGAGTGAAGGAATTCCATACCCTTCTTGACAGAGAGGAGTATACTACCATCTGGGACAGGAGCGACGATTCCTTGAAAAAGTCCTGGACGCGTACAGATTTCATCGCCTATCTCCGCAATGTTCATTCCCGGCTGGGTGCATCGCGAAAAACCGACACCAAGGGCTTCCAGGTCAACGCAGTGGCAGGCCAGAGCACTGAGGTGGCCCTGGCAATGGAAACGGAGTTCGACAGCGGCCTGGCGGAAGAGCGGTTCCTCTGGCGCCTGCGGGATGATCACGCCGTGCTCGTCGACTACCGGGCGGATATCAAGAGCTCCACGGGCCCTACGACCGTTTAGCAGACTGCGGGCCGCGGGGCGTGGGAAAGGAGCCTCGCATGAAAACTCACCCCCGTTCGCTTGGTTCCATTGCCATGGGGATTGCATTCCTCACAATCGTCGCGCTGTCGGTCTCCGGCTGCGCCACCATCTCAGCTCCCCGTTCACCCGCGGACACAGTCCTGGTTGTTCCCGTGCAGCTCGATCGAAGCGCGGCTGGGAACTGGGACGGCCGGCTGCCGGCCAAGTACGTTTTGAAGATCAAGGGCGTGTCGGACCCTTCCGTTCAAGACGACCTGACCCTGGATCCCAGCGCCGTCTATTCCTTCAGGCAGGGCCTGCCTGCCGGCACTTACACCATCGCCGAAGTGGACTTCGTTCAGAGCAACGGCAAGCTCCTGAACACCTGGCCCCTGGGTGCCGACTTCGAGCTTGAGCCCGGCCGGCTCACGATTCCCGATCTGAGCTGCGTTTACAGGATCTACAACCAGGTCAACATGGTTTACTACCGGATCCTTGCCGATCACCTGTCGGTGACTGTTGCGCAGCGCACCCTGGGAGCGTTGACCGTGGACGGCACGCTTTCAAAGTGGACGTTGAGCGAAAAGACCACGAGCCTTGCCGCCATCAACGCCGCAAAGGGATCGGCGGCCGTGCAGAAAGGCCCGACGACCACGCGATGGGCGAAAACTGCAATCGCGGCCGCGGGAGCTTTTGAGTTCTATGCGATTGCCGCGGACTCAAGGGGAGGCATCTATGCCGTTGGTCGAATCGAGGGCAATGAGCCCTGCGCCCTCGGCAACAGCGTCACGGTGCGGGGGGCCAACACAAACGGCAATGGCAGCAACATCGCCCTGGTGAAGTACGACGCGAACGGCGCCGCCCAATGGGCGCGATCCGTTGCCTCAGGCGGGGCTCCTTCATGGTTTAGCGCCGTTACCGTGGACGGGTCGGGAAACATCTATGCGGCCGGCGTCATCCAGAACGTGGAAACCCTCACCTTTGGAAACGGGGTGACGGCCCGTGGAAGCAACAGCATCGGCAACGGCGATAACCTGCTTCTGGTCAAGTACGACGCCTCAGGGACCGCACGGTGGGCCAGGTCCGTTCCCTCAGGGCCGGCGCCGAGCTGGATACGTTCCCTGGCCGTCGACAAGGCCGGCAACGTGTACGCGGCCGGAGTTGTCGTTGGCTCGGGCAGCTTCTCTTTGGGGAACGGGGTCGCTGTGACGGGGACGTACGCGGTCGGCAGCAACATTCTCGTGATGAAGTACAACCCCGACGGAGAAGTACAGTGGGCCCGGTCCACGCAGGCCGCGGCCAACGAGTCCTGGTTCAACTCGGTGGACGTGGATGATGAAGGAAACGTCTACGCCGCCGGGGCATTCCGGGGGACCGGCGCTTTCAGCTTTGGCGGACAAGCGGAGGCGCAGGGAGTCTATGAAGCTCAAAACGGGTACAACGCGCTGCTTGTCAAATACGACGCCTCGGGAACGCCGCAGTGGGCACGCGGGGCAGACTCGGGCTCAAACCTCTCCTTCTTCAGGTCAGTCGCGGTTGACAGGTCGGGAAGCGTCTTTGCCTCAGGCGGTATTCATGGGGCAGGCTCGTTCACTTTCGGAACCAAGGCTATTGCGACAGGGAGCTCGACGCAGGGAGACAATACGTTGCTGGTCAGGTATGACCCCTCGGGTGAGGCGCAGTGGGCGAAGACCACCACGGTCGGGTCCGAGCCCTCCTGGTACACCTCAGTAGAGGTGGACACGGCAGGAAACATCTACGCCGCCGGGATGATTCGCGGCGCGGGCCAGTTCGTCTTTGGGAATGAGGCAGCGGTCAGGGGCAACTGCCCCGGCGGAGAGAACATCGTCGTGGTGAAATACAGCAGCGACGGACAAGCCCGGTGGGCGCAGAGTGTTTCCGGTGGCGCAAGGTCTTCGTGGTTCAACGCCCTGACGGTGGACAGCAGGGGGGATATCTACGCGGCAGGCGGCATCACGGGAATTGTCCGCTTCGACTTCGGCAACGGGGCAACTGCTGCCGGCGCGTATGAAATGAAGAACGGAGAAAACCCCCTGCTGGTCAAGTACGGCGGCCAGTAGCGCCGGAGGGCTGGCCGAGCAGGCTGACAACACGATTGACCTCGTCGGGGTATTTTCCCGAGAGCCTTTTCTTTTTAAGGTTCTCCCGCACGATCCACCGCACGTCCGGGTCTGCCGTTGCCGCGAACTGCCGCAGCAGGGCGAAGCCGTTTTCCGGCGCATTCTCGACAAACACGCTGAGCGCGTATCCCAGGCCCTGGCGCAGGACGCGCAACTCCTCGCTTCGCCGAAGATCGGCGCTTGTACCGGGCAGCGTTTTCATGATGCCGGCGGAGACGTCAAGGCAGAACTGCGCAAACGGCGGATCGCCAAGGAGAGGAGGATGGGCAAGCCCGGCAACGATAGCGCGCTTCTCCAGCAAAGATGCATCGGGAAGCCATTGCTCCACAATCTGGCGAAGAGCCACCGGGTCTTTCTCTCCGATGAGCTGCAGCGCCATTGCCGCAGCCTCCCGGGTCCTCCAGCGCGGGTCCGCGGCGGCCTTCCGTATGGCAGCCAGGGCCGCGCGTTTCCTTGCCCGGGGGAGGCCTTCCGCGCACAAGGCCCCCAGAGCAACCAGCCCGCAGAAAGAGATGTACTCCTTCGGCGTGTTCGTCGGCGCCTTGGAGGGGGAAACCGAGGCCATTCCCAGTATCATCTCCCATTGCCATTCTTGGAGGTTCATGGAGGCAACGGCTTTTGCGAAGGAGTATCCCAGCTCGAGATTGGCCCGCGGCCCCGGCAGGCCCGAGTTCTTCTCCAGAAGGGACATGAGGGTCTGACGCTCGGATCTCGACCTCAACAGTATCCCGAATGCGGGAAATGATTTCATGACCTGCGCCTCCCACGAAGCGGCAATTCCTCAAGGACTTCCGTGGATACTTCACGCCACCATGCCCCGCCTGGTCCCGCGGCATCGATTCGCATCAGGGCAAGAACGGAAGAGGTGAACCGGACCTCGGGCACGCGCGGCCGGATCAGCTGGCGTTGCCCGGACTCTGCCTCGATGCATCCCAGGAAGAAACCCTCGAACGCGGAAAAAAGGCCCGGCGGCTCGGCAGCCCCGCCGGCGGCCTGCGCTGAGAGAGCCGCGGCGCGGAGGGACCCCCATACGCCGCCTGTATCCACGCCGAGAAACAGCCAGCCATTCTGCCATGCAAGTCCGGCCAGGACGATTCGATATGGCGCTGCCGCCGCGGCGTTCAGCTGTGCAAGCAGGCCGCGCCCTGGCTTGCCATCCGCCAGAAACGCAATAGGCACCAGGGGAGGCAGGGCGATGGAGGAGACCAGGCCGTGGCCAGCGAAAATCGCCTGCTGCACCCGGCCCACCTCGGCTTCCACGGAGCCGGGGGCAAGCAGCGCAAGCAAGGTCTGCGTCATTTCGCGCGCGGGAGGCGGACCCGGACCGTCGTGCCCTCCCCTTCGACGCTGTCCACATCGAGTGAGCCACCGGCCCCCTCGATGACCGATTTCACGATTGCCAGGCCCAGCCCGGTGCCGGACTCGGTGAACGACCGGGCATTCGATGCCCGGAAGAACTCGCTGAACAGCTTTTCCCTTTCCGCCGCGGGGATCCCGATCCCCCTGTCCCTCACGCAAAGCTCGAACCCGGTGTCGCGTGACGACATGCTCACACGCACCTCCCCGCCGGCGGGGGAATACTTGATGGCGTTGGAAAGGAGGTTCGTCAGCACGGAGTGGACCTCCTCGGGAGAAACGGATACCTCCGCTGTTTCAGCCGGGATGTCCGAAAGGAGACCGACCAGTTTCTGCCGGGCGGCAGGCTGGAAGAACTCGAATGGTTTCCTTCAGGGAGACTGCAATATCCGTTTTCCCACGCTTGTCCCCGGCAGTGCGCGCTTTGCCGCGGGCAAGGGCAAGCAGGTCCGCAACGACCTCGGAAAGGCCGGCGGCCCGGGCCCTGATGCGCTCCATGCTGGCAAGCTGGGACGTGTCCAGCTCCCCCATGTACCCCGAGAGGAAGTTCTGCGCCACCGACTGGATCACCGAGAGGGGAGATGCAAGCTCATGCGCCGCCTTGCGCAAGAACCAGGACTTCGCTTCATCGACTTTCTTCAGGGTTTCATACACGGCGGCGTTCTGGATGGAAAGCACGGCAAGGTCCCCCAGACGGGAAAGGAACGCAAGCATCTCCGGGGAAAGCTTCCCGCCTTTCTCTCCGTACACGCACAACGCCCCGATGACCTTTGTTTCGTGCCTGAGGGGAACGCAGATCAGGGACTCGCTTTCCCCGTCCAGCTCCGGGAAGTCGCTTTGGGCCGCGCCCTCCACAAGCACGGGCCGTCCGTCCATGAGGCTCCTGGTGGCGATGCTCTCAGCGGCCTCTGCGCTCAGCTCCGCCACCTGGCGGTGCAGCCCCGCAATCGAGCGAACGCTCATGCGGCCGCGCGCCGGGTCCAGCAGCTTGATTGAGCAACCGCGCACTCCGGCCGCCTGCACGGTGAGGCGCGTGATGGAGTCAAGGACTTCCTGGAGATCCAGCGATGCGCCCGCCTTGCGGATGAGGTTGCAGACCGCCTCCACCTGCATGGCCCGTGTCTCAAGCGCCCTCTGGCCGGGAAGGGCGTGCATGGCGAGGACACCCTGGAGGAACGCCAGGACAAGCGACGCAAGCACGGCCGGCACAAGGGGGATCCCGCGGGCTCCCAGCGCCGCGGCCAGGGAAGCGACTGCACAGGCCGCCGTCACGGGGAGGAGCGCAATCCAGAGCCTTCGTCGATGGGCGCGGAACGGAGCCTCCTCTTTCATGATGAAAACATCGTACCACGCGCCCATTCGGGGCTCAACCTCTGGTCAGCCCCGCCCTGTCCTGCTACAATTCCGGCATGAAACGGAAGGTCCAGCGGATAACCGACGCCCTGGAAAAGAGCCTTTCCGGGACTGATGGCGTTCAGGCCGTCGTGCTGGGAGAGGCTGCGGACGTCGATGTCTCCGATCCCTATTTCACGATAGATCTCGACGTCTATGTCTCCGGCAAGCTCCCGGAGATCGGGAAACGCAGCTCCCTGGTTCCCCAGGTGACTGCCTTTGAAACGTCCCCCGTCTCGACAATCGACAGGTTCCTGGCGGAGGAGCTCTCCGTCACCGTCCACTACATCCGGACAGAGGAAGTGGACCGAATGCTCCTGCGCATCGCGGAGAGAAACTGGGTATTCCACGAGCCGGGCAGCCACGTCCTGTACCGCATCGAGCGCGGCGAGGTTCTTTTCGGCCGCAACGGCTGGATGGAGGAGACCCGGGCGGCCCTGGCGCACGTGCCGGATGAGTTCTGGTGGCAGGCGCGCCTTCGCGCTTTCGCGCTGGCAGAGCGCGCCCTGGTGGACCTGGGCGCCGCGGCTCATCGCGCGGACGACCTTTTCTTCCTTGTCTCGGCGGCCCGGTTGCTTCGCGGCGTGGCGAGCTTCCTCTTCGCGGCCAACCGACAATTCGAGCCGGCGGATCGCCTTCTTGCGGATCGCATTGCCTCTCTCCCCTGCTCCCCGACGGGTTCATCGGCAGACTGGACAACTTCATCCGGCCCGCGGAGCCCATCACCAAGGAGGCCCGGCGGGAGATTGCCCAGCACATTGTCCGAAGTCTCATGCCCCTTGCCGTCGAGGAGGGTGATTGAAGAGTCCGGCCCGGCGTGCCCTCCTGGCAGCCGTCGTCGTCCTCACACTGGCCGGATGCACGGCCCGGTTCCAGAGCTTTCCTTTCGTGACGGCCGCGGGAGACCGCATCGAGATCAGGCAATCGCCGGGAAAGAGCCGTGACCAGGAGGCCGTTTTTGCACCGACTGCCGGGCGGCCGGCAAGCCCGGTGTACAGCTTGAGGCGCGGAATAGAGGTCACGGCGCCAAAGCAGGCGTTCGACCTTTCCTACACCAGCTCCCTTCGAGACTGCAGCCTCTCAATCTTCTCAGACAGGAAGACCGTGCTTCGAAGGGTCACCCTCCCCCCGACCAGCGGAACGCAAATCCGCTTTCTCGTGCCGCTTTCCACCGGGGAGCGGATCTGGGGATATCAGCTCATCGAGCAAGGCCCGGGTGAAACCGGCCGTTCCCTGAATCTTGCCGGTGCCGGAACAAGCCCCTTTGTGCACGGTTTCGAGGTTTCCGCCGAGGGCCTTTCCGTCGATGGCAGCGTGGAAGTCACGGAGATGGGGCCGGCCGGTGTTACCGCCCGGATAATGCCGGCTGCCCGCAGGGAAATGGCGCAGGGGATATGGGCCATCAGGATGACGCTGGGGCCCGGGGAGTCGCAGGACACGCGAAACGCAATCCGCTTCACCGCGGGGAGCGGGGCCGGGGCTGTTTTCTCGCTGGATGCGAACGCCGGTATCGCCAGCCTCATATTCGCGCGAGGCAGCATGCGCTTCCTGCCGGAGGAGATGAGCTCTCAACCTCCCGTGGAAAAACTGGATATCTCCTTCGTCCCGGCAGGCATGCCCATCCCGGCAGACCCGGGCATGATCCTGGGCTGGGACCGGACCACCTGGCGCCGCTCCGACTTCGAGCTCTATGCGTGGGATCGGTTCCCCCGGGTCCTGATCTTCGATACTGCCAGCTACGACGTCCAGGACGACTTGTTCAAGCGGCTTGCCTACTTTGTCGAGAAGGCAGGCTACCGCGACACCATCGAGGACCCCCGGGCCCTTGCCGGCAGGCACGGATACAACGCCCACGACTACCGGGCGCAAGACCTTGCCCGGTTCTTCTCCGAGGCGGAAAAGCGCGGCCTATCCCTGACTCCGGGCGAAAAAGACCTCCAGAAGATCCTGGAGGCCAACGACGTGATCCGCAGGACTTCAACGGGGTTCGACCCGGGGGAAGGAGCCGTGATTTCCATCTCCCGCAGCTCCTCGTCCGTGCTTCGCCGCCTGCTTTTGTCCCATGAAAGCGCCCACGGGGAGTTCTTCTCCCTGCCGCAGTTTCGCGACGGAGTCGAGGCGGTCTGGGAATCCCTTTCCCCGGTTGAGAGGGACGTCTGGGTGGATTATCTGTCCTCGAAGGCCTACGACACCACCGACCACTACCTCGTCGTGAACGAGTTCCAGGCTTATCTCTTCCAGCAGCAGCGCGAAGAGGTGGAGGGCTTCCAGTCCGTGACCCTTTCGCGCATGAAAACGCGGGGAGGCGCGGCCGCGGCGCTTGCCCGCCGCCTGCTGGCGGAGCATCCCCACTCGTTTCTCGACTCCTTCGATGCCCTTGACGCCAGGCTTCGGACCGCGGGAGGAGCTCCCGGTGGCCGGCAGCTGGCAATTTTCCCCGACTGAACGATTTTCCTCTTGCCTGTCCAGACCCCTTCGGTTAAACTAGTATTCTATTTCGCCGAATTTCCAGCGGAGGGGAACATGGAGATTGAACGGCGTTTCACGCAAGCGGGGGAAACCCCGTATAAAGATATAATTTTCGAGTCGCGAACCTCGGAGATCCGTAACCCGGACGGCAAGCAGATCTTCCGGCAGGAAAACGTGGCGGTTCCGTCTTTCTGGTCGCAGATCGCAACGGATATCCTTGCCCAGAAGTACTTCAGGAAGCGGGGCGTCCCGCTGAAAGACGGGGGAACCGGCGGGGAGAACGACGCCCGGCAGGTCTTCCATCGTCTTGCCTTCACCTGGATGGATTGGGGCAAGAAGTACGGGTATTTCTCCTCTCCGGAGGATGCCCAGGCCTACTACGACGAGATGTGCTTCATGCTGGCCCGGCAGATGGGCTCTCCCAACTCGCCGCAGTGGTTCAACACCGGGCTGTTCGCCGTCTACGGGATCAACGGCCCTGCCCAGGGCCACTATTACGTCGACCCCAAGACCGCTGAGGTGAAGAAATCCACCAGCGCCTACGAGCGCCCGCAACCGCACGCGTGTTTCATCCTCTCCATTGAGGACGACCTGGTGAACGAGGGCGGCATCATGGACCTCATCACCCGTGAGGCGCGCCTCTTCAAGTACGGCTCGGGGACCGGTACCAACTATTCCAAGCTGCGCGCTTCCAGCGAGCCGCTTTCCGGCGGGGGCGTCTCCTCGGGCCTCCTGTCCTTCCTGAAGGTTAGTGACAGGTCCGCCTCCTCCATCAAGAGCGGCGGCACCACGCGCCGCGCTGCGCGCATGGTCACCCTGGACGCGGATCACCCCGATGTCTTGAAGTACATCGACTGGAAAGCCCAGGAGGAGCGCAAGGTGGCCGCCATGGTCACCGGCAGCAGATTACTGAGGAAGCATACCAAAAGCATCCTTGAAGCATGCAAGGGCCAGGCGGATGCGAGTGAAAACGGGGACGGAGCGGCGCGCTTTGACCCCAAGAAGAACAAGGAGCTGGAGCGGGCCGTGCGGGAGGCCCTCCAGGACGAGGTCCCGCCTTCCTGGGTGTTCCAGGTGATCCAGCTTGCGGAGCAGGGCATCTGGAACTTCGAGCCGGAAGAATACACGACGGACTGGGACAGCGACGCGTACAACACGGTGAGCGGCCAGTCCTCCAACAACTCTCTGCGCCTGAGTGACGTGTTCATGAAAGCGGTGATGGACGACGGATGGTGGGAGCTCATCAACCGAACGGACGGGAAGTCCCGCCAGAAGATCCGCGCCCGGGAGATCTGGGACAGGGTCGCCACGGCCGCGTGGCTCTGCGCCGACCCCGGACTCCAGTTCCATACGACAATCAACGACTGGCATACCTGTCCGAAGGATGGGGAGATTCACGCTTCCAACCCCTGCTCCGAATACATGTTCCTTGATGACACCGCGTGCAACCTGGCGTCCCTCAACCTGATGACTTTCTATGACCTGGAAAAAGGTGAGATCCGAATCGAGGAGCTGCGTCACGCAATCCGCCTCTGGACCATAACGCTGGAGATCAGCGTGCTCATGGCGCAGTTTCCCGCCCGCGAGATTGCCCGCAAGAGCTTCGATTTCCGCACGCTGGGGCTGGGGTATGCAAACCTCGGCACCCTCCTCATGGTCATGGGGATTCCCTACGACAGCGCGGAGGGACGCGCAATAGCAGCCGCAACCTCCGCCATCCTGTCCGCTGAGGCTTATGCAACGTCCGCCGAAATGGCCGCGGAGCTCGGGGCGTTCCCCCGGTACGCAGCCAACCGGGAGGACATGCTTCGCGTCATCAGGAACCACGGCAGAGCCGCGTACGGCGCGGCGCCTGAGGAATATGAAGGCCTTTCCGTCATTCCCCAGCCCATCGACGCCCTTTTCTGCCCGCCGGACCTGATGGCGGCAGCCCGGCGCTCCTGGGACCGGGCTCTTGCCCTGGGGGAGAAATACGGCTACCGCAACGCCCAGGTCACAGCCATCGCGCCCACGGGAACCATCGGCCTGGTCATGGACTGCGACACCACCGGGGTGGAGCCGGACTTCAGCCTCGTGAAGTTCAAGAAGCTGGCAGGGGGAGGCTACTTCAAGATCATCAACACCTCCATCCCTCCCGCGCTGCGAAAGCTCGGCTACGGCGACGAGCAGATCCAGGACATCGAGCGCTACTGCCTGGGCAGGGGGACGCTGGACGGGGCCCCCGGTGTTTCTTCCGAGAAGCTGCGGGAAAAGGGGTTCAGCGACACTGAAATCCAGAAAGTCAACGCATCCCTCGCCAACGCCTTCTCCATCGACTACTCCTTCCAGCCCAATGTGCTGGGCAGGGAGTTCCTTGCCGACACCCTGCAGATCCCCGAGGCCACTTTCTCCTTGCCGGGCTTCAGCCTCCTGGCCCACCTTGGCTTCACCGCCAAGGAAGTCGAGGCCACCAACAGGTGGGCGTGCGGTACGATGACCATCGAAGGAGCGCCGCACCTGGCCACGGAGCATTACGCGGTGTTCGACACTGCAAATCCCAACGGCAGGATCGGAAAGCGCTCCATCGCATGGAAAGCCCACATCGAGATGATGGCCGCCGTGCAGCCTTTCATTTCGGGGGCCATTTCCAAGACCATCAACATGCCGTCGGTTTCCTCGGTGGATGACATCAAGGGCGCATACCTCCTTTCCTGGAGGAAGATGCTCAAGGCAATCGCCCTGTATCGCGACGGCTCCAAGCTGAGCCAGCCCCTTTCCTCTTTGATGCCCGGGTCCGACGCCACGGCGGAAGCCGTGCTTTCCATCATGAAGGACGCCGGCAAGGAAACCATCAGCCTGGCGTCTCCTTCCGCAACACGGGGGAAGAAGCGAAACCCTCTTCCCTCCAAGCGCTTCGGCTACACGCAGAAGGCCAAGATCGGCGGGCACAGCATCTTCCTGCGCACCGGGCAGTACGAAGACGGGACGCTGGGAGAGATTTTCCTGGACATGCACAAGGAGGGCGCGGCCTTCCGGTCGCTCCTCAACAGCTTTGCCATTGCCGTCTCCCTGGGGCTGCAGTACGGAGTGCCCCTGGATGAGTTCGTGGACGCGTTCACGTTCACCCGGTTCGAGCCAAACGGCATTGTGAGCGCCCATGACCACATCAAGATGACCACGTCCGTGCTGGACTTCATCTTCCGGGACCTCGCCTTGTCGTACCTGGGAAGAACGGACCTGGTGCAGGTGAAGCCGGATGACCTGACCCCGACCGCAATGAACAAGAACGGCAGCTCACGGCATGAGACGAACGGTAACGGGGAGCTGGTGGCCCTGGACAACGAAGTCCACGTGGCCAAGATGAAAGGCTACGAGGGCGACGGCTGCCCCGTGTGCGGCCACTTCACGCTCCTGCGGAGCGGGACATGCATGCGCTGCGACACGTGCGGCTCCACCACGGGGTGCAGCTGAAGCCGGCAAGAGAGCACGGGTACCTCACGAAAACGCAAAATTCGTAAGCCTCTTTCGCAACACAGGCTTGCGCTGGCTGGCACGAATGGGTATCTTTGGCGCGATGAACGAGCCGACCGCCGCGTCTGACGCTTTCAAAGAGGTCAGGCTGGTCAACCGGATCTTTTATCGGGTCATGACCGCCCTGCTGCGCGGTTTCATCATCAGGTATTTCCAGCTGGACTCAATCAACGCCGCGATTGTCCCGGAGGCCGGCGCGGGCATCATCCTTGCCAACCATACAACCCTGTTCGATCCCATCTGGCTTTACGTCTTGTTGCGGCGCCCCGTGTACTTCGCAGCCACGGAAGACCTGTTCAGGCAGCGCGCCTTGGGCCGGCTGATCAGATGGTTCGGCGCTTTCCCGAAGCGTAAGGCGGCCTCGGACATGACCGCGCTCCGCTCCATCTTCTCCATAGGCAAGAGGGGCGGGCTCATCGGCGTATTTCCCGAGGGGGTCAGGTCCTGGGACGGAACCGTGCAGCCGGTGTCCCATGGGATTGCAAAGCTCATCCGCAAGATGCGGGTGCCCGTCTATATCTGCCGCTTCGATGGCGCGTATTTCGTCTATCCCCGCTGGGCCCGCCGGTGGCGGCGGTTCCCGGTCAAAGCCGTGTTCTCCCGGCTGTACAAGCCTGAGGAGATCCCCGAGGATGACGAGCGGATCGCGCGGGACGTGGCGCAGGCCATCAAGAGTCCGGACCATTACCAGGCCGACGACGCTTCCCGGTCCACGTACAAAGGCCTTGCCATCGACGTGACGCATGTGCTGTACCGATGTCCCAGCTGCGGAACGCTGGAAGGCTTGAAGGTGGTGCGCCCGTTCAGCTCGAACAGGGTGGAGTGCTCCAGCTGCTTCTCCTCCTGGGTGATCGATGTCACCTGCCGGCTTTCTTCCGTGGATGAGGACGGCAGGCCGGAAGGGATCTGGACCGGGCTCCCCCAGCATTACGCCCGGGTCAAGGCCATGCCTTTCACGCCGATTCGAAGCGAGGCGCGCCTGGGCCTTGCCCCGGATGAGCAGGTGTATCTCATCTCCCGTCCCCATTTCCTCTTCAAGCAGGAGAAGTTTCCCAACCTGCGTGTCCTGGCGTTCGGCCGCGCTTTCCTCACCAACCGGCGCCTGCTTTTTCGCACCCGGCTGGGCATCCCGCTTGCCGCGCCGCTTGCGGGCCTGGGGGCGCTCTCCGTCGATCCCGGCGACAAGCTGCACTTCACCTTGGAGGGCAGGTTGTACCGCATCCCCTTCCGCCACGAAAGCGCTCTGAAATGGTTCGACTCGATTCACCGGCTCCAGGATGAGGCACGCGCGCTCAGGGAGCCGTCAGGGGCCCGCCAGGACGCGGTGGTATGAGCGTCTCCCCCCTGGAGACGCTGATCCTTGCCCGTTCCAGCGTGCGCCGCTACGACGAGCGCCCCGTGCCGGATGAGCACATCCTTTCGGTGATAGAAGCGGCGCGGCTGGCCCCGTCCGCGGAAAACAGCCAGCCGTGGCGGTTTGTCGTGGTGAAAGATGCAAAGGCCCGTGACGCACTTTCCCGAGAGAGCTTTGCCGGGCATCTTTTCCCGCACGCGCTTTGCGGCGGTGGCGCCCGTGATCATTGCCCTGTGTGCTGAGAGGGCCGGCGTCGTTGAATTGGGGAAGACGCTGAAAGACAGCGCCATGTACCAGCTGGACTGCGGAATAGCCGGCGAGCACATGGTCCTCCGCGCGGCGGAGCTCGGGCTGGGGACGTGCTGGATCGGCTGGTTCAACAGGAGAGGCGCCCGCCATGCGCTGGGCGCACCGGCTTCCGTCCGAGTGGTTTCCCTCATTGCCATGGGATACCCGGCGCAGGGCCAGCAGGCGCGGAGAAAGGTGAGAAAGCCGCTGGATTCGATCCTCTGGCTGGACTCCTGGGGAACCCGCTATCCGGGATCCGAAAGCGGGGGAGAAACCTCGAAATAGCTCACCGGCTGCCCGTCAGGGTCCAGCGCGGTATCGGAATTATACCTGTCCAGGAGCCTGTGCCCGTTTGTGAAAAACCGATACCAGTGACCTCCGGGAAGGAGTTGGAGGGTTATCCGATAAACCCCCGGCCCTGTTTCGGCAAGCTGGCTCACGAAGGGGTCCCAGTTGTTGAAGTCCCCCTGGATTGTCACGCGCTGACCGGGCTGGCCGCGGAACACGAAAGTGACGCCTCCGTCAGCCTCCCGATGCGGGTTCACCGTGGGCCGTTCGGGCTCCTTCTCGATGGTGAAGAGCGAAATCAGGTTGCCCTGGTTATCGGCTTCCGCGTCGAGGTTGGTGGGATCATTCACCCACAGTCCGTCGACAACCACGCGGTAGCGGATCACTCGCGTGTTCTCGGGGACCTCGTAGTCCAGAACGTAGACTCCGTACTGGTTCCTGGAAAAGGAATGCAGAACGGCGTAGTCCTCCGTCTCGAACCGGGCGCCGACAAATCTCGCATCAACTGCGCGCGCGGGCCGGTAGCTGAGGATCAAAACGTCGCCCACAAGGTGGGGAGGCTGCGCCTGCTTGAGCCCGTTGAGGGAAAGGTCAAGTGTCATGGGCGTCTGCGCGAACCCGCGCGCGGCGGCGCCCGCGATCATGCAGGCAAGGATCAGGCATCGAAGAAGGGAAACCCTTCTTTTACGCGGGATCTCGGGGTTCGCTGCGGCGGGCGAGCTTTCGTCCTGTCTGGTCTTCGTCTTCACTGTGGACGTCCTGGTGCTTTTGTTTATAATACTCGGTCAGGAGCGGTCCTGACTTGAATCATGACGCGTTCCCGTTTGGCCGAAACTTGAATCAGGAGACCAGTTGCCGCGCAAAGAGGACATCGAGAAGTTCAAGGAGGTCTTGAACTCCCTCGGCGGAGAGCCCGAGATCATGGCGCGCAGGTCGCAGGCCATCGAGGATGTGCTGCCTCCTGAGGATGCGTATTCGGCCGGCCCACCGACACCACCCGAACAGTCCCCCACGCCGCCCCCGGAAGAAGCCGCCGAGGCCCCGGATTTCGGGCTTGACCTCAGCAGCCTTGACGACCTGGACACCGGCCCAGGCGCGTTGCCGGCCGGGGAGCAGCCCGAGACCGAAGGGGCTGAGCCGGCAGCACCGGATGAGGGCGGGCTGGACTTCGGCTCTTTGTTCGGGGAGGAGAGCTCCACCCCGCCGATAGAGGACCTGGAGCCGCCGCCGGCAGGCCCGCCGGAAAGCGGTCCACCCGAGCCAGGAGAGCCCGCGCCTGATGAGTTTGCCTTGCCGGAAAGCGAATCATCGTCCCTGCAGGCGGACCTTTCCCAGATGGAAGTGCTGCCTGAGGACATTGGAGAGCCGGCTGCGCCGTCCGAAGAAGGCCCCTCCGAGGAGGCGCTTGCCGGCGTCGAGCTGCCCAACCTGGAGGACCTCAGCCTGTCAGAGCCCCTGGCCGGCAGCCTCGAGGAGCCTCAGCCGGCGCAAGAGGAAGAGGCCGGCCTGCCGCCGCCGCAGGAGCCTGCGGAGCCCGTCGGCGTCGAGGGACCCGAGATTCCCGGCCTGGAAGATTTCGATCTGGGCGCGGAACCGCACATCGGCGAAGAGCCTCCTGCCCCGTCAATCCAGGAGCCTGCGGGGCTGCCGGAGCCCGTCGAGGCCCCGGCACCTGAAGCCGCTCCGGGGACCGGCGCGGAAGAGGGCCTGGGCGACCTGAATCTCGAAGACTTCAGCTTTGGCGAAGCCCCGGCTGAGCCTGAAGGCGTTCCCCCAGCGCAGCCCGAGCTGCCCCCTGAGCTGCCCCCTGAGAGGCCCGCTGAGCGGCCGTCCGCGCGCAGACCGCCCCCTCGTCCGCCGGCTGAAGAAGCCGGCCCCATTCCCGAGCTGGGCGGAGTTGAGCCCGCGATCGGCCTGACCCGGGAGCAGTTCAATCGCCTGAAGAGGACCCTCGAGTCCCTCCCGCGCAACCTCAAGATGGCCGTGCAGAAAGTCATTGGGGAGGGCGCGGCGACCGGCGCCAACCTGACGAGGCTTGTCTCCCTCCTGGTGGCGGGCGCAACGGCGCAGCAGATAGCGGCGGCCGTGACCCGCATCACGGGAAAACGAATCGTCATCCCGACCGGTTACGAAAAGAAGTCCGGCGTTGCTTTCGAGGCCGAGCAGCGCAGCTTCGCATACGCGCTGCGGGAGAACATCTACCCGATCGTCAGGCTGTTCGCCCTCACCGTCCTTGCCCTTGGCCTCATCAGCTTGCTGGGATATTTCGTGGTGTATAAGCCGCTGTTCGCCACCGTGAACTATCGGATCGGCTACAATCACATCCTCGGGGACCGCTTCACCCTTGCCAACGAGAGCTTCGAGCGCGCGCGGGGCTTCCAGCGTATCAAAGGATGGTACTATCGCTATGCGGAAGCTTTCTCGGACAAGCGTCAGTACATCCTTGCCGAGCAGAAGTACGACCTCCTGTTGAGGGACTTCCCGGGAGACAGGAAGGGCATCCTGGATTACGCCCGCATGGAATCCGCACGGCTCGCGGACTACAAGAAGGCGGATGACCTCCTGAAGATCGTCCTGGATAAGGACCAGTTCGACCTCGATGCGCTGCTGGCCTCGGGCGACAACAACCTCGAATGGGCGGGGAGCGTGAGCCCCCCTGATGACGCGGCGCGCTACGAAGCGGCGCGTGTCGACTACGCCACGCTCATCGAGAAGTACGGGACACGGGACATGTTCCTTTTCCGCATGCTGCGATACTTCATCCGCAAGGACGTCCCGCAGGAGATCGACCGCCTCAGGCTGTACTTCGCATCTCGTACGGACCTTCGCGTTGAGCCCGACGTCTATGCCGAGCTGGGTGGATACCTCGTGGACCACCGGCAGCTGGATTTCGCCAAGGACGTGCTTCTCAAGGCTGATCAGGCCGATTCGCGGCTTCCCGAAATCCACTACAACCTGGCCCGCTACTACAGGCTGGCACAGCAGCCCGATGACGAAATGACCGCCCTCAAGGCAACCCTTCTGCGCCTTCGGCCGTCAGACCCCCTGACACCGAAGCGGATCGTCATGGGCGTGGACACGCACACCCGGCTGGGAGAGCTGTACGACCAGAAAGCCCAGTACATCGACGGGGAAAGGGAGCTCACCACCGCCATTGCCAGCGTGGAGGAAGCCCAGAAAAACAAGCTGGTCACGACCGGTGGCATCCTCGGCAGGCCGTATGCGGACCTGGGGGACCTCCACTACTACGTCGTAGGGGATCTCGACACGGCCCGAGCCCTTTACCAGAAGGCAATCGACAACCAGTACTTCGATCCGGTCCTCGACTACAAGGTAGGGTTCACCCAGTACGCGGAAAAGGACTATGGAGCCGCGCTGGCCAGCTTCTCCAAGACGGAGGATGAATGGGGCTTCCCGCGTGACAGGGACGCGCCCCCGCCCCTGGTCCCCGCGGGGACAGGGCAGGTCGACTACTCGGGCAAGCCTCCCGCCAATCTGCTCTTTGCCATCGGCAACTGCTTCTACCAGAGAGGGGACTACTTCGCCGCCCAGGGATATTACCTGCGCCTGCGCGACCGCCTGGAAGCGCGCAGGGCGGCCATTGGCACGCTGTTCCCGCAGGACAAGCCGGAGCATCGATCCCTTCTCGAGACTTTTGTGAAGGTGAACAACAATCTCGGCGTCGTCATGGACAGGCTTGCCGCGCGGACGGGAGACCGGACAAAAAGGTCGGAAGGGCTGGTCTACCTTGCCGATGCTTCCCAGATAGCAGACTCCCTCACCAGGACGCCTGACAGCCGCTCAACGGGTGGGGCCAGGAACCTCCCGTACCTCAACCAGAGAGGCATCCTCTATCCAGTATCCGGCTTCGTGCCGCAGATATCGAGCGATCTTCCCAGGGACCTGGGAACGTTGTCGTGGTGAGCCCTGCGGGGGCTTGCCTCTAATGAAGTGCCGGGAACATCCAGCCGTGGGTATCAGGGAGCGCTCCGTACTGGATCCCTTTGAGCGCCTTCAGGAGTGAGCGGGTAAGATCCCCCATCTCCCTGTTTGCGAACGCGGCCTCTTTTCCCTCGTGGGTGATGGATTCGATGAAGGAAATGCCGGCCGCGGTTCCCGCCACGAAGCATTCCTTCGCATTGGAGAACACTTCCTTCACCGACACCTTCCGCTCCTCGGTCTTCACGCCTTTCTCCCGGGCAAGGACCATGACGCTCCTGCGCGTAATACCGGGCAGGATGGTGTCCTCGAGGCTCGGGGTGACGAGGGTTCCGTTTTTCAGCAGAAAGAAGATGTTGCAGGAAGAGCCCTCTTCGAAATATCTCTGCTCCCGCGCGTCCAGGAAAATGGCTTCCATGAAGCCGGCCGACTCCGCCTCCAGCTTCGCCAGCGCGCTGGTCACATAGTTCGAGTCCGCCTTTATCCAGCCTGTCCCGCCGGGCGTGGCGCGCACCCGCCTGGTCGTGACCCCCTTGGAGTTTCCCGGCTTGAAATAGGAGCCGACCGGCGTGGTGACGACAATCACCCACGGGTGCTTGCTGATGCCGACCCCGATGCCCGGCTCCGCGTAAGTAAACGGCCGGATATACGCCGAGCGGCCGGAAATGAAGTCGTCCTTTGCCCACGCGGGGTCGTACGCGGGGGTAAACCCGATTGTCTGGTTCTTCCCGACCACCGTTCTCACAGCGCTGAGGAACATCTGCTGGGGAAACGGGGGCATGTGCAGGCCATTCATGGAGGATTCCATCCGCTTGCCGTTCTCGTCGGGGCGGAAAAGCTTCAAGGAGCCGTCAGGCTGCGGAAACGCCTTCAACCCCTCGAAACATCCCATTCCATACTGGCTCGTGTAGTTTACCAACGGCATGTCAGCGAAGTTGTTCCTCCGCAGGAGGAGCTTTGCCCGCTCGGATTCGGGCATGGCCTCTTCCTCACGGGGGCTCTGGTGAGGCTGCTCGACATACTCCTCGGTCCAAATGCCTTCTTCTGAAAACTTTGCTCGATACACCCATGGGTCTGTCTCAAGACTGAATCCCTTCGCCATCACCAGCCTCCGGCAGCCAGTTTAACTTTATCCGGTTGGCATGTCGATACACAGAGAGACCGATGGAGCACACACGGGACCACATCATCTTCTTCATGGCTCAGAAGATGTACTTCCTGGAGAAAAAGGGAAGCCGGGAAGTCTTCAATCGTCTTGTCGAGCACTTCGAGCAGATCAACCTGGACCAGCTCCTTGACTATCTGACCCGCTACTATGCCGTGGACGTGGAGCGGGAGATGGACGATTTCTACCTCCTCGAAGGAGAGCTGGTTTTCGTTTCCCGTAAGAAAGATATTCGGTTCAAGCACGTCTATCGAGACGGCCACCTGCGCCTGGTCGGAATAGAATCCTAGCTGATATCTCAGAAAGAAACCGGTATACAAGCAAGAAATGCTTGCAAACTCTCTGGTTTCGTTGTATAAATGAGAAACCGGTTTCGTTATGACAATTCGAGATGTTGCGGAGATGGCGAGAGTTTCCAAAGGAACTGTCTCTAAAGTTCTGAACGGCGCGCCCGGCGTGGGCGCACAGACCCGCCAGCGTGTGCTGAAGCTCATCGAGAAACTGGATTTCCACCCGAACGCCACCGCCCGCGGACTGGCAGCCAGGCAAAGCAACACCCTTGGATTCATCATTCCCCATACGGGACGCTATACCCTCACCAGCACCTTCTGGCCCGTGCTCCTGATTTCGATCACGGAGGAAGCCACCAGGAGGGGCCGCAACGTCCTGCTCTCCACGACACAGACCGAGGGTGATATCGACTCGGCGTTCCGATCCATCCTCAAGGGACGACGGATCGACGGCGCGGTGATCGGCGCGGAGATGTTCGGCGAGGTGCAGCTGGCCGAGCTCCTTGTGAAAAACATGCCGTTCGTCATGGTGGGAAGGAGTCCCCACCTTGCCACGCACTACGTCGAGGTGGACAACAAGTGCGGGGCCAGGATGGCCGCGGAGCACCTGGCGGACCTGGGACACACCTCCATGGCCATCCTTGCCGGTCCCCGCCAGCTCCCGTACGTGGCTGACCGCGTGGACGGTTTCCTCGAAGTGGTGAGGGAAAGAGGTCTCCGTGAGCCCGTGGTCGCGCATTGCGCATATGACACGGAGGAAACTGCCGCCTGTGTCACGGGGATCCTCCAGGGCCAGGGTTCGCCCACGGCCATATTCCTGGCCGCCGGGGACTTCGTGATCGGGGCGTTGCGGGCGTGCCAGAAGACCGGCCGCGACGTTCCGCGGGACGTCTCCCTCGTTTCCTTCGACGATCATCCCTTTTTTCCGCACCTGACCCCCCCTATTACGGCTGTGTGTCAGCCCCTGGAGGCAATGGGGCAGGCCGCGGTCGGGATGCTCTTCCAGTTGATTGCCGGCGAGGAGCCTGCCCAGAAGGCAATCCTTCTGCCGCCCTGGCTTGCGCAGCGAGGCTCGTGCGCGGCGCCGCGGCTTTCCGCGGAAGCGGCGCCTGTGAGTGGTGGAAAATCCCCTCTTTGAGGGGCCAAGATTCTTTGAGGAGGTGTTTCCGATGAAGAAGACGCTTTTCCTTGCATTCGTCTTCGTGGTGGTGATGCTCGTGCCCATGACGGCGTCGGCACAGCCCGTCCCGCTCAAGTTCCTGTACTACATTGACGCATCACAAGCGGGGTACGCGGAAGACCAGGCGGTCTGGCAGAAGTTCAAGGACGACAACCCGGACATCGACCTGCAGATGGAGATTCTGTTCAACGTGCCTTTCCATGAGAAGCTGGGAGCATACATCGCAGCAGGCAACGTTCCTGACGTCATCTACATGTGGCCGTCCAACAAGTCCAGCTCCGCCATCCTCCACCAGATGCACCTGATGAAGGACCTGACGCCGCTTTTGGGCAAGGATTTCCTCTCCAATTTCGTTACGCCGGCAATCGATCCGAAAGCCCAGCCGTCGGGGTACCTCGCGGAGCTTCCGCAGAGCATCACCTATACGACCGTCATGTATGCCAACAAGAAACTTCTTGCTGACAACGGACTGGCGCTTCCCAAGACCTATGCCGACCTCAAGGCCATGGTTCCCCGGCTGAAGGCAAAAGGCATCCAGGTCATCACGCTGCCTGACGCGGACGGATGGCAGATGCAGTCCTGCCTGTTCTCCACGGTTGTGGGGCGCATGCTCGGAGACGCCTGGGTCAACTCAGTGAAGACGGGAAAGGCCAAGTTCACCGATCCCGGCTACGTTGCCGCCCTCACATTCATCGATACAATGTTCAAAGACGGGGTCATCCCCCGCGCCGACATGCAGCTCGGCTACGGCGACGGACCTACACTGTTCGCCACCGGCAAGGCGGCGTTCATCATCGACGGCGACTGGAGACAGGGTTTCTACATCACGGACAAGTCCTCGGGCAAGGCGCTCATTTCTCCCGATGTGCAGGGAACAGACTACGCGTTCATCAATTTCCCCGCTATCCCGGGTGAGAAGTTCCCCGGCGTCGTGTCGGCCATCCAGGGCGTTGGACTGGGGATCTCAGCCTCGATTCCCAAGGGATCGGACAAGGAAAAGGCCGCCGTTCGGCTGCTGAAGTACTACTACTCCCCCGAGGTCCAGCAGATAAAGCTGGAGACCGGCGCGTTCATCCCCTCCCGCAAGGGAGTCACCAGCGACAAGCTGGAGCCGTTCACCCAGATGATGCCCAAGTACTATGCATCCATCAACAAGATCAGCTACGTTCTTGACGGTGTCCTGGACCCCGGCGTGTGCAACAACTACGTGAACAAGGGACTTCAGGAGATCGGCCTGGGCAACAAGACCCCGGCGCAGGTGGCTGCAGAGACGGAAAAAGCCATGGCTGACTGGCGGGCAACCCAGTAGGGAGCTCGCTCGAACCACGGATTCTTATGACGGGTGCCGCGGCGCAGTGGCGCAGGCACCCGTTCTTGTGTAGTCTTGACGCTGCGGAGATCCTTCATGCCTCGAACAATCAAGAGCAGGTCGGAGGAGACCATCGCCTACTGGGTCATGGTCCTGCCGGCGGTGATTCTCTACCTCCTCGTGCTCGGCTTCCCGATTGTCGTCTCCATCGTTCTCAGCCTGAGCAATTACAACGGCGGGAAGATGTTCGGCGGCCAGCCCTGGAAGATCGTCGGGTTCCAGCAGTACGCGAAGCTGGTTTCGGACTCGTACTTCTGGGCTGCGCTGAAGAACAACATATACATCGTCCTCATCTCAGTTTTTGGCCAGCTTCCCCTGGGGTTCATATTCGCGTACCTCATCTATCGCAAGATCGTGAAGTTCGGCGAGTTCTGGCAGGGCGTCCTGTACATGCCGGCCATCATCTCCGTAATCGTGATCGGGATCATGTGGGCCATCATCTTCTCCCCCAACGGCATCATTGCGGAGGTGATGAACAGGTTGTACGCGGCACAGATGGCGCACAAGGTGACCCAGATTTTCAACGCGGCAGGCGGATACAACATCAGCGATGATCTTGTGCACCGGCTGATCACCGCCAGCGGCTCCGTGGCCGGCCAGACATTCACGGACCCTCCCACCGAGCTGAAGCAGCTCATCCTGACGTACAAGCCCGACCAGTTCGAAATGCTGAAGCACGACCTTGTGAATCTCCTGGGAAACAAGTGGACGCCCACGTTCCTCACCAAGCCAAACGTCGCCATGCTGCCCGTCCTCTTCGTGGTCCTGTGGTGCTGGACAGGCTTGTACCTGATCCTCTTCCTGGCAAACATGCAGAAGATCGACACCCAGGTGATCGAGGCGGCCCGGATAGACGGGGCAACGGAGGGGCAGGTCATGTCGCGTGTGGTCCTGCCCAGCCTCTCAGGGGTCATTGTGAACGCAGCCATCCTCTGCATCGCCGGATCCTTGAACAGCTTCGCCCTGGTGTTTGCCATGACCGGCGGCGGACCTGCCCGTGTGACCGAGGTCCTCTCCATCTACATGTACAACAGCGCTTTCAGCGGCACGCCCAACTATCCGCTGGCAAACGCCATCTCGCTTTCCATCGTGTTCCTGAGCATGATCCTCATTGTTGCCACGAAGCTCGTGGAAAAGCGCTACGGGGGGAGGGAGTAGAGCATGACGGAGCATTTCGGCAACACCGCTGCCAGGCGCGTCGCGGGGGATATCGGGAGGGCCTTCGCCTACATCGTCATGGGGCTGTTCGCATTCATGACCATCGCTCCCCTGATCTGGCTTGTCATCAGCTCCTTCAAGAGCACCACCGAGTTCCGGGTCAACCGGGTGGGGCTCCCCCACCTGTGGACCACGGTCAATTACCCCGGCGCCTGGAGCCTGGGTGAGTTCGACAAGCTCATCGGCAACTCCTTCATCTACACCATCGGGGCAACGCTCGGCATCGTCTTCTTCTCCATCCTGGCGGGCTTTGCCTTTGCGAAGATCAAATCGAAAGCCACACCCATTCTCTATGGCAGCTTTGTCCTGGGGATCCTTCTGTCAATCCAATCCCTCATGGTGCCGCTTTTCATTGAAGTCTCGCAGCTGGACAGACTGCTGACTTTGCTTTTCAAGGCCCTGGGCCTGATGAAAACCGGGGATTTGAACGTTTTCTATGACAGCCGCGTTGGAGTGCTTCTCATCTACATCGGCTCGGGCCTGCCCACGGCGATTTACCTCAGCACGGAGTACATCAAGGGAATACCCCACGCGCTGGTGGAAGCGGCGCGCATCGACGGCGCGGGATACTTCAAGATATTCCGCTGGGTGATCCTGCCCATGGCGGTCCCCATTGCAACCACGGTGGCCATCCTCAACATCACGGGCATCTGGAACGAGTTCGCCCTCATCAACATTCTGGTGTCCAAGAGCCATCTCAAGTCCCTGCCGCTGGGCATCTACAGGTTCACCGGCAACCTCATGGCGGATTACGGGAAGCAGTTTGCGGCGCTGGTGATCGGCATGGCGCCCATGCTCCTTTTCTACATCGGGTTCTACAAGCAGATCACCAAAGGCGTCACCGCGGGCGCGGTCAAGGGATGAGCCCCCGTGCTCTCGCTGGACCGGCTGGCCTTCATCCCCAGGCCGCGAACGGTGCGCGCCGCCCAGGGGGCGTGCACCCGGAAGAAGCTCGTCACCTGCGTTGACCCCGGCTCAGGCCCTGCCCAGGGCTACAGGATCAGCATACGGCCGTCCGGCATCGATGTGACGGGCGCGGACGCGCCCGGCCTTGCCTACGGTCTTGCGACCCTGGACCAGGCCGCGCGGGAGAGCGGGAAGGCCATCCCCTGCGGTGACATCGAGGACTGGCCGGACTTTCCCGTGCGGGGCGTGATGCTGGACGTTTCCCGCGACAAAGTCCCTTCCATGGAAACGCTGCTGGCGCTCATCGAGATGCTGGCCCTGCTGAAATACAATCATCTGGAGCTGTACCTGGAGCACACGTTCGCCTATTCACGGCACAAGGATGTGTGGGCCCAGGCCAGCCCGCTCACCGGACAGGAAATCAGGCGCCTGGATGCATTTTGCAGGGACCGAAACATCGAGCTTGTTCCGAACCAGAACTCCTTCGGCCATCTCCATCGATGGTTGTCCCTGCCGCGCTACCGGGGACTTGCCGAATGCCCTGAGGGATTCACTTTCCCGTGGGGACAGCGCAGCAACCAGCCGTTCAGCCTGGCCCCGACAGAGAGCGCAAGCATTGATTTCCTGGACGAGCTCTACAGCGAGCTGCTTCCCTGCTTTTCCAGCAGGCTGCTCAACGTGGGCCTCGATGAGACGTACGACCTCGGGCAAGGCAGGAGCAGGGAGGAGTGCACCCGCAGGGGGAAAGGCGCCGTCTACCTGGACTTCCTGAAACGCGTCCACGCCCTGGCCGCGCGGCACGGCCGGAAAATGCTGTATTGGGGAGACATCATCACGCAGCACCCTCAGCTGATCCCCGAGCTTCCCCCGGACGCCATTGCCCTGGAATGGGGCTATGAGGCTGACCATCCATTCGAGCAACACGGTGAGATGTTCGCGGCAGCGGGAGTTTCATGGTGGGTGTGCCCGGGAACGTCTTCCTGGAACTCATTTGCAGGCCGCACCGACAACTGCCTGGGCAACCTGCGCGCGGCCGCAAAAGCAGGGCTGGCTCACGGCGCGTCGGGTTTCCTTGTGACCGATTGGGGGGACAACGGCCACATGCAGGCCCTTCCGGTAAGCTTCCTCGGCCTTGCCGCGGGAGCCGCGTCTGCCTGGTGCTGCGAATCCTCGACAGGGATCGATCTGACCCGGGCACTGGACATCCACGTGTTCAGGGATCAGGCGGGCAGGATGGGCAACCTGGCGCGGGATGCCGGCAACGCCTACCTCCTTGCGGGAAACGGCATGGGCAACGCAAGCCCGCTTTTCCATTTCATCTGCCCGCTGGGGGACGCCGCCCTGCCCGGCTCCGTGACAGCGCCGCGCCTGACCGAGACACTGCGGAAGGTGGAAGAGATGGCGCACGCCGTGGAGGAATCACGCATGGATCGTCCCGACGCCGAGCTCATCAAGGATGAATACAGACTGACCTTGGGGATGCTGGCCCATGCATGCCGCAGGGGCATCAATATCATGCATGGCACTTTGAATGATCAGGGCGTTGAGCCACGGCTACGCAAAGACATGGCGGGTTTGATTGGCGAATATCGACGGATCTGGAACGCTCGAAACAGGCCGGGCGGGCTTTTACAAAGCGTGGAGAGGCTGGAGAGACTGTACCGTACGCCATGAGGAGATGCCCTTTGATCCCCAGGGCTCAGGCCGGCTGCTCCCGCCTGCCCTGTTTGTCGAGGATCCCTACAATCTGGTCGCGAAACTCAGTTGCAATTTCCTGGGAGCACGCATCCAGGTCGTATTGGAGGGTTTCCCGGCAGATTTTGCGATACATCTTCAGCTCGTCCTCGATCAGGCTCAGCACCTGGTGGCGGCTGTCGTAGAGACGGACCAGGACCTCGCGGGTCTTGTACTTCTCCTCCCGAGCATGAGCAAGCGTCGAGCGCATTCGCGATATCTCGCGGGCTTGCGCGGCAAGGAGGGGGGCAAGGTCTTTCAGGGGAAGGAGGGCAAGGGAGAACTCCGGCTGCTTGCTTTTCGACGCAGCCGCTTCCTCCTGCAGGAGGACGGAGTAATGGCGACGGATGCTGCCGACGATCCCGTCGAATGTCCTTGTGAAGTTTGCCAGGAATGAGGTCCTCATCTCCGGCTTGATCATGGGCAGCAGCTCCCGCATCTTCTGGTTTTCCTTGTTATAGACCTGGACCTGGACAAGGATGTTCTTGATAGCCTGGTTCGCGCGAAGAGCGGGGTTGCTCTTTATCTTCGCTTTGACCGCGGCGACAATGGAGCTGACCTCCAGCGCGCCGGCGGCGACGTCCGGCCCTCCTTCACGGGGGCGCGATCGCGGAAGAAGATCCGCGGCCAGCAGGCGCTGGACCATGACGGTGAACAGCAGGGCTGAGAGTGACCTTTCCTGCTCGATCATGTCATTGCCGTCCAGGGACTTGTAGCGGGCCGTCTCCAGGGCCACCAGAACAGGGCTGAGCATGGTGCGCTTGAACTCGATGATTCCCTGCTCGACGGACAGTCGCAGCTTGCTTGCGGCGTCCCTCAACTCCGCGGTCGAGAGGCGGATCACATCGAGCAGGGCGTGAAAGTCTCCGGCTTTCTCTTTCAGCTCGAACCAGTCTCCACTGATTCTTTTTTCCAGATCCACCATTCGCCGACCAATGTATGCCATTTTCGGAGCCGCATCAACACGAGAGCCTTCACGAACGCCCAAGACAGACACGCGTGCGAATGAAAGACGCAATCGAGAAAGCGGTCTGCCCCGTAGTAGAAGCATGAAGCCGCCCGGGACGCGGCGGGCGCAAGGAGGAAGATGTGAACAATCTCAACTCTCTGCTCCTTGCGTTTATTCTTCGTATTATGCAGAATGACCTCTGGCGATAGGCTTTCTGGCGAAGGCAAGGAGAGATTCTGATGGTTGCAATCTACGTCAGGGTAAGCGACTCAGCACAAGAAGACAACTATTCCACGGACACCCAAAAGGCGTTAGGGAAGGCTTTTGCGAACAAGTTGGGCGAAAAGTATGAACTCTATGAAGAAACCATTTCTGGTAGGGAACTAACGAGACCAGAGTTTCAACGAATGGTTAATGACATCAGTGAGTCCAAGATAAAGAAGATATGGGTGGTGGAACTTCAGCGTCTCAGCAGGGGAAACGAAGACGATGAACTTGCCATCCGTAAGATGCTGACCGCATACAACGTGGACCTGTACATCAACAACGAACGAGTGGACCTAAAGTCGGCAGATGGCATGTTCAAGTTTCGAATCCAGAGCGCAGTTTCACGCTATGAATCAGACAAGACAAGAGAGCGTGTCATAAGAACGCGCAGGGAACAGATAGATCAAGGATATCAAGCCTTCTCTTCTCTGTATGGCTATTACTATCGGTACAACAACGATGGCGAAAAGGTATGGCACGAGCAGCGATCAGAAGCGGCAACGGTTCGAAAGGTCTACGCCCTTTATGCAAAAGGTCTTTCGTATGTTCGAATCGTGAACTCGCTTAATGACGCTGGCATAAAGACCAAGAAAGGAAGGCGATTCACGATCACCACAATAGCAAAGATGCTGAGCCACCCTGAGTACTTTGGGCAGACGAAGAACACAAAAGGGGAATTGATTCAAAGCAAGGTCTACTCCCCAATCCTGTCAGACGCTGAATACAAGAGTCTTCAAGCGGAGCATAAGAACCGTAAGCGAAGGTACATGCGATTCCGTCACGCCAAGACAGAACTCGCAGGAATGATTACGTGCAAGAACTGTGGCGCGAGATACTATGTACATCGCTCAAAACACAAGTCACGCAAGACAGGTCGTACCTATTGGTACATTCGATTCGCCCACAAGAACGAGACCACCGAGAACCAGCTTTGCAAGAACAAGCCTAAGTACATGCCTAAAGACATGCTGGAACTACTCGTTCAAAAGCTCTACGGCTATCTGCTGACAGACGAAACAGACCTTCAGGAGTTCATCAAGAAGACGAGCAGTGAACTCTTGACGGAGGAAAAAGAAGTGGTCGCTCAGGTTAAGAAGCTGTCCGTAGAAATCCGACAGATTGATCGAAATCGCAAAGAGCTAATCGATGGGATAGCGGAGCATCTTTACACCAGGGAAGAGGTAAGAGAGAATCTCACAAAAATGAATGTTCGAAAGGCTGAAGCTGAGACCACGATCATCAAGCTGAGGGAGTCCCTCCAACTGAAATCAGGGCAGTATGCCCGTTTTCTGATGGAGTACAGCGCCGATAAGTTCCTTGAGTTCGATCACTCAACAGCCGAAGAAAGAAGAAAACTCTACGAGACAGCGATAGAGCACTTTCATGTCGATATGGGCTACTTGGAATTGAAGTTCATCACAGGCAGGGTTTGGCGCTGGAAACTTGGCGAACAACCCGAAGGTAGCTGACCTGCCAATCGCCTTGGACCCAAGTCTATAGGAGTAGCGCCATCGCCAAAAGATTATAGCATTTCTCCTCAATCCGAATCGTATCAACCTTTGATGCCCTCTTCCTTGAAGCCGACTTTCCTATAGAGAGCGATAGCAATAGCGTTCTCTTCGAACACTTCCAGTTCTACACGATGGAAATCACAAGCTGTCGCTCGTTGGAGAATCTCGCCCATGAGCTTCGTCCCGATTCCTTTGCTCCGATACTCAGGAAGCAATCCCATTCCAAGAGTACCGCAGTGAGCGAAACATTCTTCCTAAAAGAATCGTGCGCCATTTACGGTATGGACAGGCTTTCTGTTGGACTACTTCCTCTTGGCAATCTTCTTTGCGGACCTTCTTCGCGCTGTCTTTCCTCCTGATGTGGCTTTGGGAGACTTTGCTGTCTTTGATACTCCTTGCTGACCCGTAGACTTTTTTTGCTTGGCTGTGCTCTCTCCGCGATACCGCATTCCTTGAAACTGCCGATAAGCCAACCTTACGAGCCTGATCTCTTTCTTGTCGCCTGAAGCTTCTGCGAATTGGACTTGCGATCTGGCTTGATCGAGATCACCGAATGCTTCCCGCACATCAACGAGCCTATTTGTTTGCTTTCGGTTTTCAATCCAGTGAACGCTACCTACGATCTGCTTTGCCATTAATGTTCTCCTACAATCACGATGGGGCAAACGGAAGAGACGCTCAAGTGCTGAAATAGAGTGCCCAATAGCGTTGACTGATTGCGGTTAGGTTGGTTAGTGTCAGTTTGCGATTCTTACACCGTTAATGGTGTGACTTACAGGGGTCACGATGAATGTAAACAGTATCTTGGAGGACTTTCTTCAGTACAGGTTGGCACGTCTTACAGAATCACCGATGGACGAAGCCAACTGGATAGATGACGTATATCATCGACTCGCCTTCGTTCAGTTTGCTGAGAACAGCTTAAGTGCGCTTACGTTTTCGCTCTTCAGCAGACGTTTCCTCCGCAGCCTTCAGGCGTACTTGCTGCTCTCAGCGGGTGACGCTCTTGGGAAGGGGTCGAGTTACTATTCCTTTGAGGATTTCATTAGGTCATCTGAGGGCTTTTCCATTTTGAAAGATGAGGCCACATCGTCAACGGTATTAGGCGCTGAAAACCTTCGAACAACCATCCTGAAGGCCGTTGGTGAATACAAGAAGTTACAATCAGTGAAGCAACGCTTTATGTTCTTCTGGAACAATAGATCAGAGTATGTCAAAGCTAAGGTTGTTCTCTCGTTCTACCCGAGACAGACAAATGACTTCTCTAAGGTATTTCAGGAAATAGTATTGCATCGGTTCTACGAACTCTATAGGAACCCCTTTACCCATGAGAGCAAAAGCAATTTCCCACCCCTGTCCTTTAGTCCGAAAGAGCCATTCGTTTTCGGAAAGGGTGAGATTCGTGGCGTTGGATTCCATAGGGCCGACGGAAAGTCAATATCTATAGATACTCCGCTCTTGGTCGAAGAAGCAGATCGTATTTTTGCTGCCGCTCACGGTTTCTATTATGAAGTCATGGGAATGCCTGATGAACCTGTTCAGATAGTAGATGCGGAAGACTTGAGGGATCGGGTCTTGTTAATCAGCAGCTTCAAAACGGCGGCCACGGCCTCAAAGGATCGCTACGTTCATAACGGGCTGATTAAGACGCTGATGATGGGAATCCTTGAAGGCATCGGAGAGAGAATCGGAAAACCAATTGACTGGATGACTGAAAATCCCTATCTGGCATGACCACCCAAATGAGGAAACACAGGGTGAAAAGTGCAGCCCCGTTCAGAAACAATCCTGGGGACTACTCACGAAGGTGAAGCTGCCTGGGGGAGGGAGCTTGAAGATTTATCAGCCACTACATGTGAGACCAAAGGGTGCTTAAATCAGAGCCTGACCCCAAGCTGGACAACTCAAGCCCTATGCACTACGAGCCAGAGAGTTTGCAGGAAATCGAACTGTACTACTCGGGGCTTCGATTCCGCTACCAAGAACTGTTATTGAAAACAGTATCCCTAAGCGGAAAGCTAAAGAACGACCGTGCAGCGGAGTTTCTGCGTCACGGCGTGGGCCGAAGAATAGAGATACTCCATAGATGTATTCAAAACATTTTCCGAATATTTCCCCCAGACTGGCGGGAGAAGCTCTCTCAGGAAGATCGTGTCGATCTTGAAATCAATCTACATGCTTTTCTCATGAACGTTTACGGCATAGTGGAAAATCTTGGCTTGTCGCTGGCGTATGAAGACGGATTGGTAGGAGACCATTCCACGCAAAACGTTCCCGTAAAGCAAGTCAACTTCTTCAGTAAGCGATTTCAAAGGCTTTTGAATCCAAAGTTGCAGGAATATCTACAACAGAAAAACACCGCCAGCTGGTATCGTGAGTATTCCAAGAACTACCGAGACGCCCTTGCGCACCGAATACCTCCCTATGTTCCCCCGTCAACGCTGAACCCAGATGAAGCCAAGAGGTTCACCGAAATTGATAACGAGCTTAAGGGCCTATCTTACGTGTCTGATCTTTCACGGATTGACAAATTGCACGAAGAACAAGATGGACTTGGGCGGCCCAATCCTCTGTTCGTGCATTCGTTTTCAGAGAAATCCAAGCCTGTTTTCTTGCATGGCCAAGTATTGACCGATTTTATAACGATTGAAGAGTTCGTAAATGTTGTGCTGGCTAATTTCTATCTTGACCATGGAATTACATAGGGCGGGTGGAGTGAGAGAACTCTCAGCAGACACCCTTGCTTGATCCTGTAGTCCCTAACGATGATCTCTTGGGCATTTTTAGAAACCAGAGGCAATCCATGTCCGATGATCCGTTAGAGTAGAGACAATCATACTCTGTTATTGTCGCCTTCGTAGTCGCTTCGGGACTTGTATGCTCGACCGAAACCCCATGACTCACACAAATCGTCTGCGGCCGACTCGCTCTCCCAACCCTGTGAGCCATTTTCTGCATGTCCAAGTTCACAGTGAGCAATTTCGTGAGCGATTATTGTCGTCTTCATTTTTATGGGCATAGACTTTGAAAAGTTCAACAAGACAACATCGTAGGCAACGTCCTCTGTGTTTCTCGGAATGAACTCCTGCCAAATAACTCCCTGTATCCCTGTCGGAATAATGAATCTCGTCTTCTCCAAGATTCTGTCCCTAACATCTTTGGAGAGGGCTGACAGAACCTTGACAACAAGGCTCTTGTCTGCTTCCGCTTCAAGGGTAGCGTCCCCTCTACAAGACATTCGATAGGCGATCCCTTCTAAGGAGTTCTTAAAGTCTTTGGAGTCAGCATCATTTTCACTTCGTGCACTATCCGAATCCATTTCCTACTCCCTGGATGCATTTGCGGAAAATCTTCGATAAGGCAAATGCAGCGCCTTCGCCGCTTTCTTCTTTGCCTCATCCCCCCGCCTATCATATCGTTGTGTTGTGGCAACGCTTGAATGTCCTGCCATGGCCGCAACGGTGCTGATGTCGACTCCTGCATCCAACATGTCGCTTACGAAAGATCGGCGCATGTCATGGGGACTTAGAGTCTTCACTCCCGCAACCTTGGCGCACCGTTTGATTCGCGCATAGACTGCCTGATCGGTCATCTTTGAATCAGGGATCATGTTGCCCCCCTTGAGAGAAGACCAGAACAGGGAACCTGATGAATCTCCCCTGGTGGAGAGATAGTCTCGGAGGGCATCACCCCCGCCGTTGTTCAAGAACAGAATCCTATCTTTCCTGCCCTTGCCCCGTTTGATCGTGATTTCAATTTCCTCCCCCTTGTCATTCACGTCTTCGATCTGAAGATTGGAAAGTTCCTGCCTTCGAAGTCCACCGCAGTATGCGAGAGCGATGATCCCCGCATCCCTCTTACCTGAAGGAGTCTCTGTCTTGATGCCCTTCATGATCGCCCCAAGCTCCCCTGAAGTGATCCTTCGTCCTCTTGGCTCCGTGGTAGCTTTGACGCCCTTCACAGATTCAATACGTGCCAAGTCCTCTCCTGTGATCAGTTTCATATTCCAAGCGGTTCGGACTGCGCCCCTGATTCCTGCCAGCATGAGGTTCACGGTTGCAGGAGACTTTCCAAGTTCAAGTGCCTTCGTACGGAGGGCGACGACATGTTCATGCTTGAGAAGGTGCCAAGGAACTGCGTCGATGGACTCTGCTCCAACCATCTTAGAGACTCCCCGAAGCTGAGCATCCACAGACCTTCGGCCTGACTTTGCCAAGCCAGCCAGAAAGACCCTGGCAGGATTCGAAGCTCCCTTCGCAGCTTTTTTGACCAGGATCGGCAGATCGGACATGGTCGCCTCCTTTGATTTTGATAAGACGCATTATCATAACCTATATTGACCAAAAAGTCAAGCCTGGGCGCTCCTTTCGAAGGGCTACTCAACGATGATTCCTGACTTCCCAGACCCCGCCCAAGAAGGCCCCTATGACGCTGATACGGGGCCAAGGCAATGTCGGGACAGGCAATCAGGACTTCCGATAGTCTCTTTTGCCCAACCTTACATTTTGGAGTTTTGCTTGTGCCGCAGCCAAACACACGTTAGAATGTCCAAGCGGGGCTTTTGAAAACCTCTCGTAAAAGTTCGGTTAGTTTCTGGTCAATCAAGCTCCTACGTTCAACACAGAGGGAGACGGATCGTGGCTCGATTAACTGAACCAGAAAAACAAGAGATCATCCGCTATCTTGAAGCTGACAAACCCTTGCCCGACAAATACCGCTTCCTCCTATTCGGTGACAAGCGAGAAGTTGAACTTGTTTGGAACGGAAAGACGAATGAAGTCTGCAACACAGTTCTACCCTTCCAGATCATCGAGCAGATAGATGAGCCACGATTAGAGCACCCTTCAGACAAAGGAATGGAACTCTTCGATACTCGTGGTCGTCAGAAGTCTGGTTGGACAAACAAGCTGATCTGGGGAGACAACAAGCTGATCCTGTCCTCTCTGAAAAATGGCGCTATCCGCAGTGAGATAGAGCAAAATGGTGGCATCAAGCTCATTTACATCGACCCTCCGTTTGACGTGGGGGCTGATTTTTCTATGGATATTGAAATTGGAGACGAGACGTTCACCAAGCAACCAAATATCCTTGAAGAAATTGCCTATCGTGACACATGGGGGAAGGGCGCCGACAGCTTCATCGCCATGATCTACGAGCGGCTGGTCCTGATGCGAGACTTGCTGGCCGACGATGGGAGTATTTATGTCCATATCGAACCAGATGTAGGCAACTATGTCAGATTGATTCTTGATGAGATTTTCGGAAGAGACGCGCTACGGACTGAGATATGTTGGAAGCGAACTTCTTCTCATGGAAATGTAAGTCGTGCCTACGGGGAGATATGGGAATCTATATACTACTACTCAAAAGCCAACGAAAAGTGGACTTGGAATCAACAATACATTCCCTTCGATGCGGGTTACGTTGAGTCTCATTTTACTGGATATGAAGCCGATGGTAGGCGCTACACAACTTCCGATTTGGTAAATCCAGGCTTCCGTCCAAACCTATCATATGAGTACAAAGGATACAAACCACATCGGAACGGTTGGAAAATCACGCTTGAAAACATGAAGGAGTTGGATCGGCAAAATCGTTTGTACTTCCCAAAGGAGCCAGGAGGTCGCATTCGGCTAAAACGCTACTTGGACGAGACTCCTGGTCAGATCGCTCAGAACCTATGGACGGATATTTCCCCAATAAACTCACAGGCAAAGGAAGCCCAAGGTTATTCCACGCAAAAGCCTGAAGACCTTCTTGACCGCATAATAAGGACAAGCAGTAGTGAGAACGATATAGTTGCCGACTTCTTCTGCGGCTCTGGAACGGCCATGGCTGTAGCGGAGAAGCTTAACAGAAAGTGGATCGGCTCTGATCTCGGAAAGTTCGCCATTCATACAACCCGAAAACGAATGATTCAGGTCCAGCGAGAGCTTAAGGAACAGGGGAAGGACTTCCGTGCCTTCCAGGTTCTGAACCTGGGCAAATACGAACGAGCACACTACATAGGAGTCAATCTCAATCTTAGAGAAGAGGAACGCAGAAAGCAGCTTGAACAGAAGGAGAAGGACTTTGTTGCTCTGATCCTTCGTGCCTACAAAGCAGAGCCGACTAATCAGTTCATCTGCTTTCAGGGCAAGAAAGCTGGAAGAGTTGTGGCCGTTGGTCCTGTGAACCTTCCCGTGACAAGGTTGTTTGTGGAAGAAGTGATTCTCGAATCTCGCGAGAAGCGTATTTCAAGAGTGGACATTCTTGCATTTGAGTTTGAGATGGGATTGTTCCCGAACATCCAGGAAGAGGCAAAGTCCAAGGGTATAGACCTTGCGCTCAAGTACATCCCACGAGAGGTCTTTGACAAGAAGGCGGTGGAGAAGAATCAGGTCGTCTTCCACGATGTTGCCTACATCGAAGTGAAGCCCCACGTCAAGAAGAACTCAGTTGCTATTGAACTCACAGACTTTTCCGTCTCGTATTCTCAAGGATCGGTTGAGAACACTGCTTCTCAACTTCGTAATGGCAAGAGTCAGGTGATAGCGCAAGGCGGGAAGATAATAAAGGTTTCAAAGGACAAAGATGGGATAGTCTCAAGAGAAGTGCTTACAAAGAAGTGGACAGATTGGATCGACTATTGGAGTGTCGATTTCAACTTTGAATCGAAGAGGGAGATAGTCCGTGTGCGAAAGGACTTCGCCCCCGATCAGCAGCCCCTCCTTCAGGGCGTGAAGAAAGAACAGAGCAACCTGGAAGAGTGGGAAGAGGTTTGGACGGGTGACTTCGTTTTTGAAAACGAGTGGCAATCATTCAGGACCAAAAATGATCGCTCTATTGAATTGAAATCCCCCTTCCACGATTGCAAACCAGGAAGATACAAGATCGCTGTGAAAGTCGTAGACATCTTCGGCAACGACACGATGAAGATCATCGAAGTGTCAGTGGGGAACAAGTAAATGTCCATCCACCCCGATTTTCCTAAATCTCCGTATGAAATACTTGATCCTGACCAACGATGGTTCCCAGCCGATGAAGCTCTCCGTTCCTCAAGCTACGAAAAGCTCATCCCACCCCTGGTTCACAAGACCAGGAGCGAAGTAAAGAAGTGGAGAGACAGCAACTATAGGGGAGCATCCCTCACAGCTAAAGCCCTTCTTACGTGGTGGTTCAAGACGCCTCATGCGAGAGAGCGTGAGGACGGTGCCTCTGAAGAGTTCCGCTACTATTTCTCTCAGCGTGAATCCGTTGAAACGGTCATTTGGTTGTACGAAGTTGCAAAGGTTAAGGATAAGTACGACCTGATTCGACTCGACTCTTCGGGTGCTGTTTCCCCTGGCATGTTTGAGGAAGACTGGCTTCGCTTGGTCGTGAAGATGGCAACGGGAAGCGGGAAGACCAAGGTGATTAGCCTCCTTCTTACCTGGGCCTACTTTCATAAGACATATGAGGAAGGCTCCAACCTTTCAACCAACTTTCTGATTATCGCTCCGAACATTATAGTCCTTGATCGTCTGCGCCATGATTTCGACGGACTGAGAATCTTCCGCGACGATCCCTTGCTTCCAGAAAACGGATTCGAAGGAAAAAACTGGCAGGACGATTTCCACTTGAGTTTGCACATTCAGGACGATGTTGCTATATCCAAGAGCACTGGTAACATCTTTTTGACGAATATCCACAGAGTTTACGCTGGACAGGATGTTCAGCCAAGCTTCTCCGACGACAACCTTGAAGGATATTTCTTGGGCGATAGGCCAGTTTCAAAGACAAATGACTCTGTAGTTGACCTTGGCATAATTGTGCGTGAACTCAAAGAGTTGGTTGTCTTCAACGACGAAGCTCACCACATTCATGATCCCAGAATGGCATGGTTCAAGTCCATTCTGGATATCCACAACAGACTTAAGCAAAATGATAGCTCTCTTTCCTTGCAGCTTGACTTCACGGCGACACCAAAACATGACAACGGGGCAATCTTCGTTCAGACAGTGGCTGACTACCCCTTGGTCGAAGCAATCATTCAAAACGTGGTTAAGCGTCCGATTCTACCCGATGCGCCAAGCAGGGCGAAGCTCTCGGAACGCAAAAGCTCCAAGTTCACTGAAAAATACCATGACTATCTTGCACTTGGTGTAGAAGAATGGAAAAAGGTCTATACAGAGCACGAGAAGCTTGGAAAGAAGGCTGTTCTTTTTGTAATGACCGATGATACTAAGAACTGTGATGAAGTTGGAGCGTGGTTGGAATCCACGTATCCCGATTTCAAGGATGCAGTTCTGGTTATTCATACGAACAATAACGGCGAAGTTAGCGAATCAGATCAAAAGAAGACCAAGGACGAGCTTGAGTTCCTTCGAAGAGAATCTAATAAGATCGACAGTTGGGACAGTCCTTGGAAGGCGATTGTGTCTGTCATGATGCTGAAAGAGGGATGGGACGTTCGCAACGTCACTACAATAGTCGGCCTTCGCGCCTACGCAGCCAGGAGCAATATCCTTCCAGAGCAAACCCTGGGACGTGGCCTTCGAAGAATGTACCTTGGCACAGATACAACGGAATATGTAAGCGTAATAGGAACTGATGCTTTCATGGACTTTGTTGAGTCAATACAAAGTGAAGGCGTTGAACTTGAGAGAAGACCGATGGGCCAAGGCACCGATGCAAAGGCTCCCCTGATAATCGAAGTTGACAGAGAGAACAAGAAAAAGGACTTGGAGAAGCTTGATATTGAGATTCCTGTGCTCACTCCAAGATCGTATAGAGAGTATAAGAAACTTGAAGAATTGAATCCTTCGTCGTTTGGGAATGCTAAGGTTGCCTACAGACAATTCTCAGAATCCGAAATGCGCGAGATAGTATTTAAGGATATCACTTCAGGAGAAATCAATCACATCACATACCTTGATTCCAACGTTGTTACGGACTTCAGCAGCGTAATTGGCTATTTCACTCAGTCCATTAAGAACGATCTTAAACTTGTCGGAGGCTACGACATTCTCTATGGAAAGGTTAAGGAGTTTGTGCAAGACAACCTCTTTGACAAGCAAATCAACCTTGAAGACTTGAACACCCTTCGGAATCTGTCGGAGCCTTTGGCCGCGAGAACAATCGTTGAGACTTTCAAGAAGAAGATCAACGAACTCACGGTTGTTGACAGGGGAAGCGCCGAAATCAGAGATCGAATAAAGCTGAGCAAGACCAGACCCTTCACCATAACGTTTCAAGAATACCGATATCCCGAAAAGAGTGTATTCAATAAGATCACTGGAGACAGTCACTTGGAGTTGCTCTTCAGTTCGTTCTTGGACAAATGCTCCGATGTAATTTCCTATGCAAAGAACTCTTTTGCGGTGAACTTCAAAATAGACTATGTAAACGCTGACGGAAATATCTCCAACTACTATCCTGATTTCATCGTAAAGACAGACGATGGTAACATCTTCATCGCAGAGACAAAGGGACTGCAAGATTTGGACGTTCCCTTGAAGATGGCTCGTTTGAAGGCTTGGTGCCAGGACATGAACAGCCTTCAGAAGAGGCAGCGATTTGGCTTTGTTTTCGTGGAGCAGAAACCGTTCGAAGAGAGTCCTCCCGCGACCTTTGAAGAGTTGGTTGCCACCTTTAGAACCTATCAAGATGGTGCCTGATCTTGGGGTAAACACATGAGCATGTGTACGAAAGGGGTTTTCTGAAGAGGAAGCTTGATGCCGCAGATCAATTCTTGCCAAGTGCTAAAGAAGCAGGGCGCTTTGCTGAAAGCTCCTGCACAGTGGAATTGCCGTGAGGAGAATCGTCGAAACAGAGGAAGTTGGAAATGACCATCTTCGTGAACGGACAAACCTACTCCGAAAAGAGCTTCGATAACGAAGAAGCCCTTGAGAGACTCGTTGCCAGCAACAGCAAACTCCTCTTTGGGAGTGAAACGATCTACATTGACGCGAAGAAAAAGCTTGAGGCCAAAGCTCTTGGGGGAACCATCCCCGACGGTTTTCTTTTCAACCTTGTTGATCCCGACAATCCAGAGTTTTATCTCATCGAACTTGAACTTGTTTCCCATGACTTCTTCAACCACATCTTCCCTCAGATCACAAAGTTCTTTGCGTTTTTCAAGAACCCCAAGAGTCAAAAAGACCTAATCGACAAAATCTACTCAATCGTTCTCAGAGACGATGGCCTCAGGGATTCCTTTAAGAAGTTCCTGGGTCCAAAGGAAGTCTTCAAGTTCCTCACAGAAGTCATAGAGAACAGCCCCAACATCCTCCTAATCTTGGATGGCGAAAAGGCCGAACTGCCAGAGATCATGGACACATACAGCGATACCTGGGGCAAAATGGTCAAGATGTTGCAGTTCAGACAGTTCATTAACGGCGACAGCGCTGTCTACACTATTGATCCCGAGTTCCAGGACATAGACTACGCACCAGCGGCGGGACAGAAGGCCAACGATGCGAACGGTGGCTATACAGAGCAATACCACTTGAACGGCGTCAAGGAGAATGTTGTTGCAGCCTATGAAGAACTGAGGTCAGAGATTCTCACAACGAACAAAGATGTAGTTTTCAACGCACAGCATTACTATGTCGCAATTGTCAAAGACAAAACTCTCTGCTTCATAGAAGTGCGAAAGTCAAAGCTGCGCCTCATCGTCATGCTCCCCTACGAGCACATTCTTTCCAACCTGAAGAACCATTCCGTCAAAAAGCTGTCCGATTCAGTACAGAAATGGTGTAAGCGCCCGAGAAACCGCCTGTTAATTTGCGGCGGGCCGGAGCGTCTTGGGATCGATGTTCTGAGGAAGTAGGGCGGCAAATTGTTCGGCAGTCCTGGCTGAAATCAATCCTTCCAACAAGAACCGCAGATACCAGTAGGGCTCATGGCGGTTCGCCTTTGCTGACTCGATGACGCTATAGAGCGCTGCGCTCGCCTGCGCCCCTCGGGATGTCGCGCTGAAAAGCCAGTTCTTTCTCCCTACCACGAACGGCCGAATGGCGTTCTCCGCCAGATTGTTATCGGGACGAAGCATGCCATGCTGGACATACCGTTCCAGTCGATCCCATTGCCCCAGGGTGTAGTTGACCGCCTTGCCCAACAATCCCTGCGGCGGTGTCTGGTCCTGAAGCTTCATCAGCCATCCGTGAAACTCATCCAGCATTGGCACCGTTTTTGAACGACGTAGTTCCGCTCTCTGTGTCTCATCCAGGGAGCGCTGCTCAGCATCAGTTTCCACCGCATACAGCTTTCGGATGTATTCAATCGCCTCATGTGCCGCCGAGCCCATCGAGGCTGCCTTGGTCACATCAACAAACTTGCGACGTGCATGAGCCCAACAGCCCAGCATCACCACCCCTTCGCGGTTGCCCAGCTTGTCATAGCCCGCGTACCCGTCGGTCTGAACCCATCCCCGATACCCGTCGAGGAACTGGAATGGCACGTCTCCACTGCGCGAAGGATGGTAGGCGTAGAAAATAGTCGGTGCACGCGGCTGGCCGCCCCGATAGACCCACATCTGGCTGGTGCTGCCGGGATCCTCCAATACCTGAAGCGGCGTCTCATCAATCTGCACGTACGGACCGGCACGGATCTGATCACGCATTAAATGCAGAAGCGGACTCAGCCGATCGGCCACCTCCATCGCCCAACTGCACATCGTGGTGCGAGAAAGCTCCACCCCCATGCGGGCGAATATCCTTTCCTGACGGTAAAATGGCAGGGCATCGGCAAACTTGTTCACTAGCAAAAATGCAAGCAGTCCCGGGGTGGCGATGCTCTTGGGGATCAACTGCTCAGCCGGCGGGGCGATCTTTACCGCACCACCCTCGGTGTCCACCCCCTGGCAGACCCGACATGCATACTTGGGTCGCACATGGCGGATGACCTTCGCCTGGGCCGGGATGACCTCCAACTGTTCGTTGACTTCTTCCCCCATGCGCTTCATCACAGCTCCGCAGGCACACACCTTCTGCTCTTCGGGAATGTCGTGAACGATCTCTTCGCGGGGAAGATTCTCAGGCAATGCGCGTCGGCCGGCTTTCTTGCGATTATGAGCTGTCACAGGGATCGTGGGCTCAGTTGGAGGCTGCTCGCTTTTCTGCTCTGCTCCGTCTTCTGCCTCGTTGAAAAGCCTTGCCTGTTTCTCTTCTACTTCCCGATCAGAGGAACGGCCAAAGCGATGAGCCTTGGCAAGGCGTAATTCTTCTTCCAGAAATTGTATCTTCTTGTTTTGCTCGATGACCAGATGATGAAGTTCCTTCACATCCGTGGGCAGTTCAGCTGTCTTCATCGTCATCGCCACGGGCACATGCGTAGCATTGTCCAATGCCGGAGGTCAAGTGCTTTTCTCAAATTACCCGAGAATATTTCACTTCCGCGTGTGCCTCCCTCACATCCAGTCCTGCCAGCAACCATTCCAGCTGTCGGCCATCGAGCTCCATCACCTCCGCCGCGTTCTTTGGCCATCGGAATCGATCCCGCTCCAAGCGTTTCTGCCAGAGGCAGAACCCATTGCGGTCCCAATACAGAACCTTGATCCGATTACGCGCTCGATTGCTGAATGCGAAATACCCGCCGCCGAACGGGTCCTGTCCCATTTGCTGCTGCGCCAGTATCGATAGCCCATTGATCGCTTTGCGTAAATCGGTGGCCCCCACCGCCAGATAGACCTTCGCGGCGCGATCCACTCGCATCATGCCAGGCGCTCCAGAACTCCCAGGATCTCCTGCAGGGTCTGCGCGTTGAATCCGGGCTGTATTTCAACGTGATACCGTTCTCCAACAACAAGCCGTATCTGCGCCGAACCATCTTGGCGGCGCAGATGCCTCAACTGATGCTCACTGATGGGAACAAGCGTAGCGGGCACGGGATCTTTTCCCAGAAGCTTCAGTTTCCAGTACACGAAGGCATGCTTGGGAAGTTGATGCTCACGGCAGTACTGCATCTGCTTCAGCCCGCTTGCCTTCCACGCCGTCATCTGCTCCTGCCAATACTGTTCCCGTTCGATGGACGAGACCCGAATCTCCTGCTCCATGATGTTCCTCCTCGAATCCGGATTCGCGCATCATGGCACGGGATATTCCTCCTCTAAAAGTTGCGGTTTATCGGGCGCTTACGAAATGGTACGGCGCATCGTGTGCTGCCGTAGATGTCCTGAACAAGGACAAGCTGGACGAGATTGTCCAGCTATTGGCCCCGCTACTAACGCAGAAGGAAGGTTGATCGCCAAAACATGTTAGCATTCGAACGATTCGTTAGTTCGCTAAGGTGATTACTTGTCTTTGATAGAGCGAGTCTATGAGAAGGCAGGAAGGACGTAGGAATATTGGCATGATAATCGAAAAGTTTAGAGTTGAAAATTACAAGAGTTTCCTTTCATCCGAAGAAATATCGCTGAAGTCTGGTATAAGCGTGATTGTTGGCAAGAACAACTCAGGAAAGACAGCCCTTGCAGAACTCTTAAGCCTTCGGTTTACTAACCTTCCGCACAGAAGTCTGAAAACCGTTCCAACATTTGGCGCTCCGATTTCAGATCAGACATCGCGAGTTCGCGCCACGCTTTCCTTCAGCGACGGTGAATTGCTAACTTTGCTACGAGAGATGGGCACTTTCGCTGTTCCCGTACGCGATGCCGCTGAAGACGGTGCTTTGCAGCAAAGCTTCCTGGACGCAATAGTTGGAACTGCACATATAAACTGTATTTTCCAACCTGGGGGCACACCCGCCGCCTCCTTAGAAGGATATCCCGATATTGGACCCCAATTCTCTCGGAGGATTCTGTTTGAAGTCGATCCAATAAGGTCTGTTCTGGTAAAAAAAGCCATAGACACAGGTCAGTCAGGATACCGCCCTGTAGCCGAGACGGTAGCGCAGCTTTTCAACATCCGAGTTTTTCAGTTCAAAGCTGAAAGAATGAACATCGCTGAGTCTTCTATTTCAAGCGATCCCAATTTACTTCCTGATGCTTCGAATCTACCAACCGTACTAAACTACTTATATTCCACCAACCCTAATCGCTTTAGCAGATTCATCGATCTGGTAAGAGAGATATTCCCTCAGATTCAACAGATAACAATTCCTCCGATTCCCAACAACCAGAGTCGTGTCCGCATTATGCTTTGGCTTATCGATCCAGCCACCGAAAGGGACGACCTTGCAATTCCACTTTCCGAGAGCGGCACTGGAATTGGACAGATAATGTCTATGCTTTACGTTGTTCTTACGGCATCTACCCCAAAAACAATCGTAATTGATGAGCCTCAAAGCTTTCTTCATCCAGGTGCTGTTCGCCGACTCTTGAGCATTCTCAGGCAATTCGATCAGCACCAGTATATAGTCACGACGCACTCTCCAACAGTCATTTCTTCTGCGCAGCCAGAAGTCTTGCTTAACATCCAGAACGTTGATGGGGAAAGCCATATCAGTATTATTGACCCTCAAGAAACGAAGAACATGAGAGAAGTCCTCTTGGATGTCGGCGCAAGATTGTCCGATGTTTTCGGAGCCGACAGTATCCTTTGGGTTGAAGGTGCGACAGAGGAACTGTGCTTTCCTGTCATTCTTTCAAAGATCGCAAAGGTTGCTCTTTCTGGTACCGTAATCGTCGGCGTCATAAATACGGGAGATTTTCTCGGCAAACATTCCAAGCTCACTTGGGAAATCTATACGAAGCTTACAAAGGGGGGCGTCCTTCTACCACCCGCTGTCGGCTTTCTTTTTGACAGAGAGCATGTTCAAGAACCTTTGATTCAAGACCTTGGAAAAAGGAGCGATGGGAATCTGCGATTCCTTCCAAGGCGAATGTACGAGAACTATCTTATTCATCCGATGGCTATTGCTGAGGTAGTCTCCAAGATTGAGGGCTTCTCATCGGAACTGGTGGAACCGTCTGTCGTGGAGAAATGGATCAAGGATAACGAATGGAACCCTACATTCTTAGAAGCTAAGGTCGACAAGTCGGATCAGTCTCTTGAGAACTGGTATAGAGTCGCTGACGGTGCGTCCCTTCTAAGAGCGCTATTTGCGGAGCTTTCTGGAACAAGAGTTTCATATGACAAAGTCAAGCATGGCTACCAGATAACAGAGTGGATTGTAGAGCATGATGTCGAACACCTTGCCGACCTTTCAGAGTTGCTGAGGTCTTTCTTTCCGCAACAAGCAAGGAAAGGCTAAAAGGTCATTAAGCTATGACACAAGAAGCGTGGAAGGAGGCATAGTTCAGACTATCGGGAAAGGAGTGGTATTGGGCCATTAGTAGGAGAGCAGCAAAAATGCCCACAGTGTTCCAAGTTGTAACAATTTCTCGAAGCAATTTAGGAGCCTTTCCTTCAGAGTTTTACGAAGACAAAGCATTATTGTTCAGCCAGCAGCATTACGGACTCTTTGGCCGAACAATTAAGGAGAACCCGAAAAAAAGAGGGGTTGTAAGAGTCAAGAATGGCAAACGGGTAATTTACCGCTCCTTCCTGTCTGAGGCAGCTTTCCACCTTAAGTCAGACGAAATAGGACTCGATGTGTCTTCGCTTCGGGAATTGGGGCTGTCTCGTACTGGCAAGAGAGAGGTAGTGGCCTCAAAAGGCACCAGATTTCAATTCTATTACAGTCACCCCAATTCCGCGCTCCGAATGCCTTTTAAGATCGGGCTATATTGCATCGCTCTTGCGATTTTTGCCCTTATTCCTGCATTTCCCTCAGTCATCAACCTATTAAGGAGCCTATTGAACAATATCGTGAGCGTAAGTAAAGGAGCTTTGAACATGAAACCATATACCACCGTTCTATACTGGCTCGTAGCTCTCTTAATAAGCCTTTTTTACGGGTTCAAAGCTATCAAAATCTTTGAGCCAAGCGTTGACGAGAAGGATAAATCAAGACGAGCTTGGCGCTGGCACCAAAGGTGGCTGAACTTCCTTGGTTCGCTTGTTGGTTGGATTGCTCTTTGGTTTCTTGTTAGGAAGTTCTCCCCGAGTCTCTTTCAAGACATACATGCAGAAATCTCGCTCTGGGACGTTATTGGAGCGCTAATCGCATTCATAGGCGTTACAGGCTACCTTCCTTTCACAATTGTCACAACAGTTTCGGGCGTAGGAAGCTTTGCAGGAAAACTCGCCGAGCTTGTTGCAAGTTGGATGTCGAAGTCCAAGTAGGGGAGCAGTTGGCTATGACAGTTGCGAATGCGGTTGATAGATTCTATATAGCCCTTCATCTGCTTCAATCAAAGCACCAAGGAGGACTGAAGTTGTCCTTTGCAGGATCGGCGAACCCGCTAACTTTTTCCAAAGTACCAAAGAACGGAGTTTACTTCTTTTTTGAAAATGGAGAATTACGAAAGGCGAGTGCCGATCAGCGCGTGGTACGAGTTGGAACACATGGCCTTCGCGCGAATAACTCCCGTTTGCTGACAAGGATTAGCAGTCACTATAGTGGAAATATACGTGGATCGGCGTTTCGCAAACTTATAGCGGAAGCCCTATTGAAAAAGCTTCTTCCGAAGAAGACTATTCCTTTGCTTGAGCCGAGTATTTCTCAACATCTTTTTTGCCATATGAGCTTCCTCTTACTTCCAGTTTCAAATCCAGCGCTAAGACAAGAGATTGAAAAGCTTTCAATCGGCCTTCTTTCTAACTGCCGCAGCCCAATTGATCCACCGTGGAACGGCTGGCTCGGATTGCAACATCCTGACCCAAGGGTACAACTATCGGGGCTGTGGAACCTTGACCACGTTGATCTTCTTTGCCTGAAAGTACACATGGGCGGACTACCAGGTCGGCACTATGATTCTCCAAGACCTGTTCAAAATAGTTTCCCTCCAAAAGGAATCGACGCAGACCCAGATACGCACTACGACTTTCTTGATGACTTCATTTCAGAGCTCGAAAAACAAGTAAATCAGTGCCCACAAATCGGTTAATCTTCGAGTCCACTGTTCTGCAACACAAATGGATCGTTTGGCGGCTCAAAGAATCGGCATGGAGAAGCAAGTAGTGAAACAGCCTGATCTGGAATCTGTGAAGTCCATCATAAAAAAGCTCTCTGGCGAGATAATTCCCAATCGCCGTATGTACAACGAGAGGTATCTTCATCATAGGTTTTCATACGAGATACAAAGAGCATTTGGTAGCATTATTATGAACGGAAGAGAAGAGGTCTTTCTGCATCCAGAGTGGCCGACTTACAAATCGCAAATGGATATTAAGTTTGGAAGGTATAATGGGAAGGACAGTGAGAATCCAAAAAAGACAAAGTACCATATAGACAAGGAAGGAAGCGGAGGACTTATTGATTTTGCAATTGGGCGCTATGCGAAGCCCGAAATGGGCGTTGAGTTTAAGCTAACAAACGGATGGGATAATGAAGGTATCGTCTTTGATTATCTCAAACTAATGCACAGTAAGAATCCCTTTCAATCTGTTATTTCCTACAGTGTGATTCTTAGGGAATACACGCAAGTAATAGGTGGCAATTTGGAGCGGCTAAAAGACCACATGAAATCGGCCGTTGAGGAGTCGATAAAGAGATTGGGCAACGAGATAGCCAAGGACAGGAAGGTTCTACTTCTAATCTCAGAGATAGACAGCCAGGGAAGAAGAACTCACTGGCACTGTGACAATACTGCGGAGGGTTTCAAAGACGGAATTGGACTATAGGCGGCTAAAGCGCCTCGGCGCCGAAGGCTATAAGCTGCCATGCCCTCTGAACTTAAGCCAATCTCTGTATTTTTGATATTCAGGCACGATGGAAGCAACAAGTTTCCAATATTCACTTGAGTGGTTCATCTGCCGTAAATGGCACATTTCATGCGCGACAACATATTCAAAGACTTCTCTTGGAAGAAGGCCAAGTCTCCAATTCAGATTTATTACATGATTCCTGCCGCAGCTTCCCCAGAGGCGCTTCTGCGCCTTGATCCTTATTCCTTTTGGAAGTATGCCGATCTTCTTACCAACAATTGCCACGACTTTCAGGGTCTCGTTTTGCATTTGCTCCTTTATCCACCCTTCAACCTTTCTCTTTACTTCTTTCTTTGCATCCTGGGAGGCGAGACCAGCCTGAACTCTCACGATCAAACTGCCATCATATTCAAGACGGGATCGCTTTCTCTTTTCTGGGACTACGAGTAGCGGTATTTCCCTGCCCAAGAACGGTATCTTGGCTCCTGAAGCATATTGGATTTCTACCCGATCTTTGAATCTCTTCTCCTGTTGCAGTACTCGCGCTCTGAGGGTAAAGACCGTCTTCTTCTTGCTCTCAATAAGTTCTATTGCTTCTTTTTCCGCTGATCCATGAGGGAGAACAACTGTTACACCAGAAGGTGCTATGACAATTCGCTTTCTCTTTGCTTTCAAACTATGAGTGATTGAGTAATAGATTACATCGTTAGCAAGTATCAACTGAGGCATCAAATCACTTCCCTTTATAGAGCCTGAAAATCCGCATGAGCCTAATCGGGACGTTGAAGACAATAATAGCTCGTGCTGCTAAAAGCTGCCATACCAGACTCCTTAGAGATACTCATCGTATTCAGGCAAGTCAAATGGTACTACGATTCCACCAACGGGATTTCTCTGCTCTTCTACGTGAACCGCCAGGGAAACATAGATTATTGCCTCTCTGCACAAATTGACCAGCTTCTCCGTCTTTTGCAGGAAGTCGGTTTCTTTGATTGAATAGGCCAACGTGTCAGTAAACATGTCGTTGACTACACCCTTTTCATTCTGCCCTGGAGGCGCGTAAAGCCAGTGCAATTTAAGGTGTTTGTGCTCAAGGTGGTTTCTAATTGTTGACAATTCCTTTGCCTCTGGTTCAATCGAATCTGCAAATAGGGTGCCTTTCTCAAAGAACTCCTTACTGATGAAGAACAGCCCCTTGAGTGGTAAGTTCTTTGGATTTGTAAACTCCTTTCGGAGGTTGTTGGGGTTCTTGCTATTTGAAAACCATATTCGTCTGAAAGAAACATCGTTCTGATTTTCGCTGAGCCTAAAGTACTCGTTGAGAAAGAAGGCAATCTTGTCAAATATCGAATATGCCATCCTAAAAACAATCTTGAGATACTCATATTTTAGCCCGTACAGCGGGTAGTCCAAGGTATTGATCAAATGCGTTTCTTTATCGGAGAAGTGCTTTTCTTTCGAATGATGATATTGAAAAAGCAGGTACCTTAGCGAAATGAACTCTTGCTTTATCTGATTGTAGAATGATTGATACACTGGAGCGGGTTGATCTTTTGGTACTATCATGTTGGGCAAGAGCAATACATCGTGATTCACGACATTAGCAATTGAAACGTCATTCAACGGATTGAGAAACAGATGTTCTCTTGAAGCCCACTTACGGTATTCTGCTTCCTCCGCTGAAGTAACCTGATATTTCTTCTTGTCTCTAAGATAGTCCGACAGGAACCTGGGTTGGAAGCTTTGTTCGATTCTCTTTGCAAGACTTTCAAAATACGGCCGAGCCTCTCCAGCCAAAGTGCTTCCCAAACATGCCTGACGTATGCAGCGATACGCCTCTCGCGCAATTAAGTCTTTGTGCGCTTGATCGTAAAGCGTTTCAGAATACCTGAGAAGCCCACGGCCCTTATTAGCAAGTGCCATGCCGAATTGGGGTAGATGAAGAAGAGCCTTATTCCAGTACTCTATGGCAGTAATCGGCCTTCCAGCCCTGCTGAACATGTTGCCAAGATTTGTGTAGACTTGAGGCCATATGCCCCCTCTGATTTTCTCGCCAACCTTTTCGAAGGAAACGGAAGAACGATAGAACGCGATTGCATTTTCAAACTCTTCTTGCTGGAATGTCGCAACGTTCCTTGCTCCCGAATATGTCAAATTGCCAATATCCGCCCAGGCATTTCCCACGAAATAGTTGAGTATAGACTTCTCGGCGGGGTCGGCTGTTTTCGAAAGTATGTCATTTCCTTCTGACACCAAGGACTTTAGGGACTCAATCTGGTGCTTGTCATGGGCTTGGTCTATCTTCTGCCCAAGTTCTTGAATATCTCTCATCGACATATCTGTAGTCCAAAAGCGTGGAACTCCTGCGTCCTCTATTCCTTGGACATTTCCTCCCCCTCAAAGGGATTCTTGCCTGTCTCCCTTTGTGTCTCCAATCCCTTCAAGAACTTGGACTTGGCAGTCAACAGTTCCTTCCGATACTGCCTACTGAGAAAATCTATGAACTTGTCCAAGAGTTCACTTGAAGGCATCAAAGCCACATCCTGAGTGTCCAGAAAGAGGCGGTAAGGAGAAATACCGAAGGCAGCGGCTATGTCCTGGATTTTTTGAACGGATGGAAACTTTTTGGACGAACCTTCCAGCGCAGAGTAATAAGAAGCTGTTATTCCTATCTTCTCGGCGGCCTTCTCTTGCGTCAATCCAGCCCTCTTTCTTTCGTTCCTGAGATTCCTAACGAACACCCGCTGAAGTCTGGTCATGAGTACCTCTCTATTAGAGGTACATGATTCGCTCCGCGCTCCTGGGTCACAAGATTCTATAAGCTCTGCCACTATAAGTCTATTGGAACCCCCTCTATTGACACCACTTGTATAATGCTATTAGAATTTTAGCCAACGCCTTCCGTTGGCCTTGCGGAGACGTTGGCTCCAACTTCAAGCCCTCTCTGGAAAGGAGGGAAGCTGGACGCGAAAGGGGGATTTAAAACATCGGTCGCGGTCCCCAAAACTGTGAATCTTTGATGAAAGGAGAAAACGATGAAATTGAAGCGGGTTTCGCTAATCTTCCTGGCTTTTCTCTTCGCTTCCTGTGCGACAGTGGTTCCCGACACCCCGTCTCATCCGTGGGGGACTTCCAAAGAGGCATACCTCATAACGCGCATAGATGGTCCTGGCATGAACATGAACATTTATGAGGTTGCATCCAAAAACGAGATACAACTGGGTGTTGATGCTCTTCCCATGGATAATCGGTCCCCAGGCATGAATACGGTCATCGAAGTCTACGACCGTGATGGTGTTCTGGACTCCCTCAGAGGAGCACTCGACAAATATCTTGAATGGAAGGGCCAACTCAAAGATTCAGGTGGCAAAATCTCTAAGCCGATCAAAGAAATTGAAGTCTTTGGGGAAGACAGAGGAGGCGACTACTACAACCTCCACACTTTGGTGCTCTCATTCGAAACAAGTCAAGACGGGAAATACTACCTACTGGCAACCGAAATGACTCAACTCAGCCAAGGCGGAGGAACCTTTCGTGAACCTATGCGTACTGGTAGTTTCCGTCTGTTTGAAGATCAGGTCTTAGCGCTGAGCCAAGCTCTGTCTCAAGAGAATATCCTGGCAAAAGCACAGGAGGCAGATAATGGTGCCAGCCAGAAGGCATCAGAGGATGCAAAGAACCAGACCCTTCAGCAGGGCCTTAAGTGATCTTGAAAAGGAAGGGATAGGAAAATGACGACAGCGGTAACGATCATAATCGTGGTTGTGGTTGCGGTCGCAGTGCTCTGGTGGAGCCTGGGCGGGAAGCGCAGGGCACAAAGGAGGCTGCAATACAACTCCGAAAAGAGGCAAGAAAAGATTCAGGAACAAGACAGTGCATGGCGTGAAAAGCAGGAGCAAAAAGAAAGGGAAAAATCCAGGCGCTGATATGAAGAAAGCACGACAACCGTTCGGAGAAGAGGACAAGGTTGGAACTGGCAGATGGCTTTTCAGCAATTGGATGGCATATAAGAGAGAACAAATCGAGAAGGATGATGAAACTGACTGGCATATTACGTTGCGTTCAGCAGTGTTCATTTCCTATGTCACCGCAGTCTTGGACATGACCATAATCTTCAGAAATCGAATGGTACGGGTTGCAACTGGCGGTGACTTGAAGCTCGGAAACCTATTGGAACTCGTGGGCAAGTACATGGAGGACAATTCCGAAGAAATAACAAGCCGAACAGCGGCACGGATAGTCTTGAGTGCCTTTGAAGAAGACGATGAGGAGGCAGAAGAAGGTGAATGAGTTCTTGGATTCAACCCTCAAACAGAAGACCCCCAAAGGAGGTTCACATGGTTTGTAAGCACTGCGGGACAAAAACCAATTCGCCATCATCCGCTACGGGAACATGCTCAAGTAGTCCGACAAAACACCATGTCTGGGTGAATGAACACGAAGGCAACTATACGTGCCAGTACTGCGGAACTCACACCAATTCACCTTCGTCGGCAACCAGTTCCTGCTCAAATAGTCCTACGAAGCGCCACGTCTGGATTTAGGCAGGAGAAAAAGAATAGTCAGCAACTACTACAGAGTCTTAGGAATCCCAAGGACAGCAACCGCTGAACAAATACGAGCGGCATACAGACAACAGTCTATTCGATGGCATCCAGACAAACATCCAGGCGATAAACAAGCTGAGGAAATGTTCAAGTGTGTGGCGGAAGCGTATGGCATTCTGATTCATGAAAGTTCAAGGGCTGCTTACGACAAGTCGTTAGAGGAAAACAGGAAGGCCAGGACAAGAGCAACAGAAGAACCACAACAGGAATACGTCAACCCGAGAAGTAAAAGCGAAACATTCCTGATAATTGCTCAAGTGATGATGAAGCTGCATGAAAAAGGCAACAGTTGGTCGAAAGTAATAAAGCTGCTTCAGGAAGACGGATTATCCAAAGACGGTGTTCTTACAGTCTCGGCTCTTTGTTTTCAAGTTCTCAAATCGAGCATCCCTTATAAAGAAATGGTAGATATAGCATCGGAACTCCGTCAAGAGAGCGCTGATTGGGTAGATATCGTAGACCTCATTCAAAACGCAGGGTATTCAGAAAAGATGGCCTATAAGGTCATCAGGGAAATTGCTGCAACTGAACGAAAACAAGATCGTATCCGCTCCAAAGGGTCTATATGGATAAATCTTCTCGATGCATTCCTAAGAGGACACAGCAACACGGAGCCACGTAGACCTTTCTCTACCAAACAAAACTCTTCTCGGAGCGATGGCAATAATACAAGGCGATCATGGTCACGCTACTACTGACAAGCCAAGGAGGAGATATGGACGTACCGATCAAACCAGACTCTTTGAGCGGGACTCAATTGCCTGAATCGAAAGGCATCGAATCGCGCGAGAAGGAAGCCCTTGAAGAGGAAATAGAAATGTACCTGTCCCTGTATCTAAGAGATTGCTTTTCCTCTTTGGAAGAGGAGGGGGAAGAGTCAGGATACTTCCTCTGAATTGAAAGTAGCGCCATGAATCAGAGGATCAATAAGGAACTGACTGAAGCGGATTATGAAAGGATTCTCGATGATGCGATTGCAACGACAAGTAGAACAATAATGAGAAAGAGCAAAAGCGAGAAAGCCAAAAAGCAGCAACCCCAACTGTCTAAGGAAGAACATGACCTGATTTTCGATATTGCACTCGACCAGGGCAAAGTGGCAAAGCCTAAACAAAGAAAGACCATGAACCCGAGCCTCACGCAATATCTCGCAACAAACAAAGTCCTGGTCCAATACGTTAGGGACATAAATGGCTACCCGAAAGGTCTTGTCGTAGCAATTTCTAAGGATAAGATCGGATGGTCGCTTGTAAGCACAAGAGATATCTCTCTACAACGAATGGACCCTGTGAATATTCCCGTCCTAAGAAAACTCATAGAAAATAAGAGTCCAATAGCGGACATCATAAGCCACAAAGCCTACCAGAAATGCATTAAGGACCATTCCTCCGTCACCGTACCTACATTCGACAGGGATACTGGCTTCCTCATAGCACTTGGACGAAGCCTAATATCCAAACTGGAAGACAAAGATGGAAAGCTCTTCCTTGAGCCAGCGCCAGCAAGTGACCCAGAACTTAAGGCTGCTATTTCCAGAATGGCGGTCAGAGCAAAGCGATATTTCAAATGAGTGTCAGTCAACTTGCTCTGCGAGTACTTGGCACTGCTGCTGATATTGGGATTATCGCTGCTTCCATCGGACTAATACTACTCTTGGTGCGATTGGCAAAGACAGCTTGGCCTGACCCGTCTCGTCGTCGCTTTCGCCTCCTTCGGAGATATGGGATGACCGTAGGTTTTGAAATTGATGATGTTCTCAGGGGATTTGTCCAACTTATTTCCATGAAGACTTACTTCAACGAGAGTTTGGAAAAGCTCTTCTATTCGCCAGATTATCCAAAGGGGCTAAAGGGCGGCGTCATCATCCTGCCAAGGGAAGTCAAGTCGGTTATCTACCCAAGCTTTCCAGACTTTCCTGATGAAGTTCCCAAGTTTGTTGTTGCCAGAATCCAAGACCTGATCCCGATTGCCGCCAAAAATCAAAAGCCTAAGCTCCATTACTTCACCTGGGCGCAGGATCAATCGGTTTTCGTAGGCTCTGTTCTTAATCAGGAGTGGAAAGACTCCAAGACAAAGGCAACCTTCGATCCATTCTGTGTATCGGTGAAAGTGTTTGGTATTTCATTTGAACTGCTTTGTCTACTCGCTTTTGATCTCATCACAGCCTTCGGACAAAAAGCGGCTCTAATCAAAGGGGCCGAAGAAAGAGGGCTGCTGGTGATTCGCGCAATTCATGGTCCCACCTTGAAAGGGCTTCGTGAAGTACATATCAAACGATTCTAAAGTGCCGATCAAGAGTTTTCACAACGGTTATTGGGTGAGAAATGGTGAAATCTTCGACATGACGAGTGTGAGCCATGTTCAATTCTTGATCGAGCGTCCATCCCTCTTTAACCTAACTGGCAAACAAATACTTGCTGTCTATGAGAAGCATGGAGAGCTTGTGGGCGCTGAATCGAAGGCGAGAGAGGAATTGGTGCGAATGGTATCCGAAAGCGGCTGGATCAGAGTTAGGCATTACACGAATCCGAAGGACTTGTGGTCAATCCAGAGCGACGATTGCGTTAAGCGAAAGAAGGATATTAAGGGCTTTTTAATATGGGCCTTGGAGCAAGGGATAATGCAGCCAGATTCGGAGGCGAAAATGCTCAGCTACTGCTCTCCTGATTGCCAAGAATACAAATGGGCAGACGGAGGAATTGGACGATACCTTTCAGAGCCAAAAGGATAAGCCACAGGGTATGCGGACTCGCGCAAATACTCGATAATGACGTTGGGGAGTCTATGGACGAGAGGTTGAACCTTACACCAATCCAAGTGAGTCGTATTCATAAAATAGCAAAGGCAAATGAATGCCGAATAAGCCACATGCTCGACGGAAACTCTGCCGTATTAGTCGTTCGATTGGTAGAGAATGAATCCTACATCGTCTTCAGAATCGCCATAGGCGGCAGGATAGACTTGTTGACAGTCTTTCCCGAATCGCAATCAGCTTTAGCGGCATTCAAGCAAATGATATCGACCGATTGCTTCAGCTTTGCTTCCCTTCTTAAGCTTCATAGGGAGGATAGGGGGATCACTGGCAACGACATGGTTCATTTCTCTACAGAGCAATTGTTCTCTCTCTTCACACTTGTTGTAGATGAACTCACTAAGCGGAAAACAGTCAAGGATTTTGTAATTGACAAGATCGTTCACAGCAAAGAGCTTCTTGAAGATTTCCATGAACAATCAATTGGAGAGTTCAGAACAGAAGTCTCTGTTGGTCTTGGAGAGCTTGGATTGGCGAGTACAGAGAGCGCCTTAAGAGAAAGTGGGAAGCGGCCACACGACGATGGTAAGGATAGCTTGTTTGGTTTGGATGAATCAGCAATTTTCTAAGCTTAATAAAGGTCGTTCGTATGAAGATATCGTAAAGGAGAACTCCCTCACGGTATTATGCTCTTCGTTTTCTGAGAAAATCGCTTTGAGCTTTTTCGAAAAAGCATCTATCTGGTCCATATCCGTAGACCTGAATGTCATTCCGCCCTCCTCAGACATTTCAACCCAATTGATCTCGGTCTTGAGCCTTTCATAGGCTTTCGGATGGACCTTCGCACCTAAGCACGTGAGAGTCCACGTGATAGTTCTTGATCCAAGTTCCTGATCCTCATGGTTGGATTCGGCCGAGAAATCTTCATTAGGTATCTCTGTTGGTACGTGAGAGTTCCTGTCTTCTAACAATTCTTCATCCATGATGCGCTCCTTTATTACATATCAACTTAGTCTTTTGCGTATAGTTCATGCTGCGCTATAATGTCCAAGCGGCTATGCCAGAATGCTTGTGAGGGGGTGAAATGTATGTCAGCTATCGACTTCGGCTGGACCTAACTTGACTGCGCTCACCGTTACGGTAGGATGCAAGAGGGGTGAATGATATGGCAGATGGAAATACCCTGCTGACTGAGTTCAGGGATGCCCTACTTGATATCGTTGTGTCAAAGGACAAGGATTTGCCCACTGTTCTGGCTCACTATACCACCACCGATGGGCTACTCAGCATGATGGAAAAAAGTGAACTGTGGTTCTCAGACGCCCGATTTCTAAGCGATACTACGGAACTAAATTATGGCATAAGATTGATGGAGGAAATCTTTGAAGGTCGGCAACGACAACTTAGAGACGCTGGCATTCTTGCCAGTATGTCCTTTCACGGCCACCCTTTGAGAGGATACCTGATAGACACCTTTTCGAATGCTATATCCCCATATATCTTTTGCTTGTGTGAAAATGCCAACCAGTTGAGCCAGTGGAGATCATATTCCAATACCAGGGGCTATTCCATATGTTTTCTTGCTCGTGAGCTATTGAGGCTCAAGCCTGATCTAAGAGGAAAAAGTCCCGATCAGACCTTTCTCTGCAAGGTTGTTTACGAAGAAGACAAGCAACGAGAAATTGCAGAGGCCGTGGTAGGAGTCATTATTCAGTTTGCCAAACGTTTGAAGCAAGTACCGCCACTTCCTGGGGAAACTGAACTTCCTCTTTCATTCCAGGTCATGGCAGCTAAAGGAATGCTGGACTGTGTCATACAATTCAAGGACTCTTGTTTTCAAGAGGAACAAGAATGGCGAGTTTACTGCTGGATAGCCAAGGACGACCAAAATCTTCTGAGCTATAGGAATAAGGCCGATCTCATATTGCCCTATTTGGTGATGAAGAACCCTAATGAGGAACACCTATTGCCAATAAATGGTATCTATTTCAGTTCATCCTCCGATGAGCAAATGAGAGACAAGGGGCTACGAATGCTTTGCTATCGTTACGGCTACAGAAATGTCTCCGTCATCGCAAATGGGCTACCGCCCTTTAGGTAGCTGAAAGAGAGACTGAAAATGGCTTCAATAACAAGCACGATCCTCAAGTTCTACAACAAAATCGAAAACTCTCCCCACCACCGCTACAAGTCCTGGGAACACTGTTACACCTATTTCCGCTCTAATGCCCCTGATCCAGACGTTGCATGTCTTCATCTTGCGTTCTATCTCGCAAGTTGGGGAATGTATAGAGGATCAAGCTTCCTCCTTGATTCGGACTACACCGTTCATCGCCCAGTGGTAGATGGGCTTCTGAACAGCTGGAAAGCGCTCCAAGGAATTGGCCTTTCGCAAATTGAAAAGGAAATCAAAACCATTTTTGATCTAATGGCCTGGGTATCAGATCAATATGATGAACTGCCAACTACAACCCTTGTCACGAAGATACTGCTTGGAACGCTGGCTTGTGTTCCCGCCTACGATATCTACTTCATCAGGGGTCTAAGGAAGAGAGATTTGTCCTATTCGGGTCTGAAGCAGAGTAATTTCGGGAAGTTGCTGAGTTTCGTCAAGAAACCAGAAAATCTGGCACAATTTGAAACGACACAGCGGCAGATCGAAAAGATCGGTGCAGTGAGATACCCAATCATGAAGTTGGTGGACATGTACTTTTGGGAATTGGGAAAACCAAAGTGAGAAGGTATAGATGGCAAAGAAGACTTTCCAAATGACCGCACGAGTTAGCTCTGACAACCCTAAAGCAATTAAGCCCGTACTTGATGAGGTCCTACCCAAGGGAAGCGTCACTACGACTGATGAGGGCTTCCTGATCAAGACCAAAATGTCTGGTGAGAGTGCCAGGGAACTGAACAAGACCTTACTCTCTGCCTTAAGGAGAGCGGAGAAGAAGACTCGCCTACGGTCGGAATGGGTGAGTGGGAAAAGCGTGGAGCGGTTTTTCGACTATACGCTCAAGGGAACGGGCGGTCGATAGCGTCACCAACATCTTCGCCTCAATCTGCATCACGCTCCGCATACAAGACAGGTCAGCGTTCCATGAATCTCCTCAAATCTGGTGGATACTTCTTGATTTCAACAAAGCGCTCTCTTGACACATAGGAGATCGTCAAGTAGCCCATGTTGGCAAGTTGCTTGAGGACCTTTCTTTGTTTGTAATCGTTTATTCGTGTCTCGCTCAGTACATCCTGAACTGTCAATCGAAATCTTTTGCTACCATGCCGTTTACTCTTCTTCAAGAGATAGCCAAAGAAAAGTGCCGTTTCGAGTCCCCATTTTCTAACAAGAGAATCAGGAACAGGGATGCTGTGGGCGGGGTCGGTAAGCGAAGCAATCACACTCTCTTCTTCTGTCATCCGTGGCTCCTTTGAAGTTCCATTATCCTGTCAGTCTCATAATAGATGCAAGTTCCAGGCGCATATGTTACCCCAGGCTTTAATTCAATAGCTGTAAGCAAACGGACATCTTCCAAGAAGTACTTGATTTCAGGAAACGATTTGCACTTATAGTGCTTTCCAAGGAACTTGATAAGGGAGAGCGGAAGCGGCATTCCTTGGCGATCATTCATCGTTACCATAGGAAATACCATCGGCAGTTTTAGTTTCGGATCGTTGCTCCAAAGCAGTGTCCATTCCTCAGTCCTTGCTTCCTCATAGCGAATGAGAAATAGAATAAACTGTTTGATCCGTTGGTAGTACCTATCCTTGATGAGCCTGTCGTTCTTGAATCCACCATTCTCGCTTACGTTGCGCCTCTTCGATAGGAATGGTATCAGGCAATCCGATATCTTCTGCCTCAGTACCTGATCCAGGGTTTCAGATAGCTCTATGGTCTTGGAATATCGCTCTACCCTGTCAAGAATGTCTTCGTAGTTGATGTCGCCAAAGACCTTCCTGCTATCACTGCGTTCGAAATTATTCTGGCCCCACTCGTAGAATGACTTGTAATCTGTCTTGCCCCTTGCCCCACGATCATGGGCCTCACAGATTTCGATAAAGTCCTGCAACGGAAGGCCATACCGTATGCAATAGCTGAGGATTGAGGTCTGTACCTCTTTCCTTTCACCAGCCCCGTAGTTCAGCTTTGGATTGTCCAACAACTTCTGCTTGATGTTCGTCTGTGCTAATCGCTTCTTTCGTGGACCAAACCTCTTTTTATACTGCTTGTGATCAAGGTCCATTTCAAGCGAAGGATCGAGATAAGCGAATCTATCATAGTTCTTCCACAGCGTCAGAAGCTCATCGAATGCCATGGTTCTGATCAAGGATGGCTTCTTAATCGAATAGATTCCGTAGACTGAATACTTTCGACTCATTGGCAATCGGATGTGGCCTGTGGAGCGGACAGCTTCGATTACAAAACCTTTTCTTTTGAACTGGTCCTCAAGGTTCTGCAAAACGGGGTCGGTTGCTGCTCTATCAAAGTGGAAGTACAGGTGGTAGCCCTTTGACCATGGGTTGTATTCGACGTATTTGACTTCTCCGAACCTTGCGACAAGCTCATGAACGATAACCTTCGTGTCCTTGTTTGATCGCCCATCAATGTCGATGCAGACGATCCGCTGTGCTTTGACTTGAAGACTGCCCCATTTGATGTATTCGTATCTCCTGTTGAGACTGAAGACCCGTTCGTGAGTGAAGTGGGAGTTCCTGATGAATGCACGAGCCGTGAAGAGGCTGTAGTTGTCACCGATCTGTTTGTTGGCGTAGACAATCTGATCTGGTCGATTCTTCTCAAGTTGTGCCCCAGGATCGACACGCTCAAAGTAGAACTCCTTCTCAAGGTAGAATCCGAGAGCTTCAAAGAGAGCGTCCAGCCTTCTGTAGTCTATGTAGGAGTCTTTGCGTTGACTGCGGAACCCGACTCGGCCCTGGGCATTGATCTTGGGGACATCCTTCCCAGGACGACTCTTGGGAGAACCATCCTCCCGAACCATGGAAGGGTTCTTTGTATCAGATTCAACGTGACCCATTCATCAATTCCTCATTCCATACCCTTTCTCAAGCTTGAACCCTCTCCCTTGATCCCTGCTTCCCTACAACCCACATGATCAGTGAGTCCCCCCAATCATCGATGTCAGACACTATTCCTCATATATTTATGTATCCCTACTTTTTGGACAAGGTGAAGGGTGTGATGTGTCAACCGACAGAGGATGGCCGCTTGTCAGAGCGACCCTCAATCTGCATTCAATCTATCAGTAGCCCATGTCACACTGTCCCTGTGACCCTCTTTCTCAGTTCCCCTATGGTCTACCATGGCTTCAGACTTCAGGGCATCCACACCTAACCGTTCTCAATGACAGGGATTCCCACAAATCCTGAGATCAGACACTATATCCTCATATATCTATGTATCCCCGCTTTTTGGGAGCCGCAGGTTGCGCCCGAATAGTAGTCGAACGGTAAGACAAGACGAGCAATTGAGAAGAGCCTCAGCCCCTCATCGACATCGTGCTTTGGATTGGAGTTCGCTCCTGCCGCCGTTGGTATAAGAAGTCCTAAGATATGCCCTTTTGATGCGAGTTCCCTCCATATACAGGCTCCCTGTGGCTTTCCTTGTCACGATTGTTGAATAATACTTAGAGAACTCTACACTGATCGAGGGCAACCTGGTGAAGGACCCCGAGCTTTCCTACACCCCCAAGGGAACGGCCTTGTGCAAGTTCACGGTGGCGTCGAATCGCTTCTTCAAGCAGGACCAGGAAACCCAGAAGGAGGTCTCTTTCTTCGATGTCACAACGTGGGCCCGGCTTGCGGAGGTCTGCGGGGAGTATCTCAAGAAAGGAAGAGGTGTGCGCGTGGTCGGCAGGCTGAAGCAGGACAGATGGACGGACCCGGACGGGAAGCCGCATTCCCGCATCATCGTCATCGCGGAGCACGTGGAGTTCAAACCGCAGCTCAAAAAGGACGGGGACCAGGCCGGAAACGAGAAAACGGGAGAGGAAAAGCCCGAAGAGGCCGGCGCGGAGGAGGAGAGCCGGGAAGGCCAGGAGGATCTGGCGGAGGCCTCCACTTTCTGACAATTCCGGGAGGGGTCCCGTTTCGCCAAAACGGGGCCCCTTTCCTGTTTCTTGACCATTGCCCCGGTTTTCGCTATGAAGGGCTGTGGTCCCCAGAAAACTGACGCCTGGTGAGATATCGGGCGCGGTAGAGAAAATCAGGAAAAAGTACGACACCTACGTCAGCAAGTTCTTCAAGCCGAAGATGCTGAAGGAGGCATTTGAAGAGCGCTACATCCGGGCCCTCAGGGCCGGCGTCGACGTCTCCTCCTTCCTGATGGCTGAGATCAGCGCAATCGAGGAGCTGATAGACAGGGAGGAGAAGCGGGTGGCCATGGAGCCCGCCAAGCCCGACCCCGAGAAACAGCAAAGCTTTGCCGACCGTGTCCTCGAAGAGAACCGTAAAAGAATCATCAAGTACCCTGAGGTTCCTTTTCACAACGATGCCAGTGAGGAGACGCGCCGGTTGCTCGGCGCGCTCACCAGCCTGCTGCGGGACCGCTGGACGCAGATCGGAAATGCCCTCCAGGACACCATGTATTCCATGAGCTCCTCGGAGATGCTCACCCTGGACTCGCAGCTGCATTACCTGGCATCCACGGACAAGGACGAGGTGCCGCAGTTTCTCATCCGGCTGGTGGCCCAGCTTCGGAAGTTCCCGCGAAACTTCGCGCTGATCGAGCGTGACGAGAAAGAGTACGTCCTGGAGGCCGCTTTTTTCCTCAACGACCTTTTTACCGTGCTGGAGCGGGTGAAACGCGTCTATACGGAAATCGCCGCGGAAGCCAGGAAAGTCATTGACGACAACCTTGCCCACGTCTGGGAGATTATCAGCGATTTCCGCATCAAGGACTTCAAGAGGAAACACTGATGCACGGGGCAGCGCCTCTGGGATGGGCCTCCTCTTGCTCAAGGCTCCCGGTGGGAGCTATAGTAGGGCCCTGTGAACCAGGAAGGGGTGCGGTAAATGGCTGAAGAAATAGTCGTCACAAAGACAAATTTCAATACCGAGGTGATCTCGTCCCCAGTGCCGGTGGTGGCGGATTTCTGGGCGGAGTGGTGCGGCCCGTGCAAGATGATTGCCCCTATGCTCAGGGATCTGGCAGCGCAGTACAAGGACAAGCTGAAAGTCGCCAAGATCGACGTAGACCAGGAGCCTGAGCTCGCTTCTCAGTTCAACATCGTGAGCATCCCCACGCTTCTGTTCTTCAACAAGGGACAATTGGTGAAGCAGCAGATCGGCGCCGTGCCCCGCCAGGCCTTGGAAAAAATCATCAAGGACATACTGAGCTAAGGCAGATCGAGCTCCGCGTCCAACGCTGCTACGGCACGTAGACCTCGTCGCAGTTCTCCAGGCCCCAGCTTGCCTTTCGCGTTGGAACGACATGCCAGTCCCCTGCACGGTCTGTGTCCGCGCTGCTGGATGAGCGGCAAAGAGAACGCGTGCTGGTTGAGCCGCTGGGGTTGACTGCGTCTTCCGGACTGACGCGACGCCCCGCGGGCTGCCAGCCGTTGTCACGAACCAGCTCCTCAGCCCGGGCAAGCATGTTGGCAGAGCCGAATCCGAGGTATTTTTCATCAGAAGTCGCGTTGCGGTTGCTGTACAGCACGCCATCGATCAGGTTCCCTCCCGGCCTCTGGTAGACCGAAAGCACCCCGTTGTTTCCCGAAATGCCCCGACCCCCCGCAACCCAGAAATCAAAAGCCGTGGCACAGGCGTCCATGCCGCCGGACTCCGCCTTGTCCCTGGTTTCATTCACTTCTGTTCCGTCGCCGCTCGGCTTGAAATGGACGACAATGAACTCCCCTTGCCTGACCGCGAAAGACGGGAACACGAGGCGGTCGTCAAACGAACCCGGCGTGCCTTGATACAAGACCACGCCGCCCATGTCCCCGTCCGAAAGGACCTTGATTTCCAGCATGTCAGGGTGGTCCGTGGTTCCCTGGGTGATGAACTCATTTATGAGAAGCCGGGGGACGTTCGGGTTGAACCCGTAGAAGCTGGCAAGAAAACTTGCCGTGTTGCCGCTTGAGTCCCGGGCTTCCCCCTCCAGGCTGTATTCCAGCCCCGGCTTCTGCGGATCCACCCGCACCAGCACCCCTTTTGCAGGTCCGGTAGTTTCACGAACTGCCAGGGAAGGCGTGATCCGTGTCTTTTCCGAAACCAGGCTGGCCTCTTCATCAAAGCTGATGCTGACCTCTTGCGAGCCCGTGGCGCAGACCGACTGGATCTGGGGCGGGTGGAGGTCCACCTGCTGCCCCGACCGCGGGTCCGGCACGGGCCCGCAGCAAATCATCAAGGCCGAGGCGAGAAAAAAGGGGGAAAGCCGGCCGATTTTCATGAGAGCCTCCGCCTGTTCATACGGCCTTCATGCCCGGTCGCTTGTGCTTTACGCTTTATTCTCTTTTCTCTATAGTTGTTTCCCGAAATGCCCGACGAGCTCCTGCAGCGCTTCACCAAGTCCTATGCCCCCGGTGCGGTCATCTGCCGCGAAGGGGAAGAGGGCGAGGAGATGTACATCATCCAGAAGGGAAAGGTCCGCGTCAGCAAACGCTTTGCCGACAAGGTCCATGTCGTCTCGATACTCGAAAAAGGCGATTTCTTCGGCGAGACCGCCATCGTCAACCGTACGCGGCGCACAGCCACGGTAACCGCCGTGGATGCGGTGGAGCTGCTGGTATTCGATCGGGAAGGGCTGCAGAACATGATCACCCGCAACGCGCGGATCGCGCTGTCCATCATCGACAAGCTCTGCCGTCGCCTGCAGAACGCCCACCTGCAGATCCAGCACCTGGTCAAGAGGGACGCAAAGGGCCAGATAGCCCTTCACCTTCGCTACCTGTTCCAGGAGCTCCCTGCCGGGCAGACCACCGTGCCGTTCCAGAGCGCCCTTGATGACGTGTGCCTTGCCTTCGAGATGCCAATGGATGACGCGCGGAAGATTTTCGCCGTGCTTCAGAAGGACGGCATCCTGGGAATCACGGAAGAAACCATATCCCTGCTGGACAAAGAGAAGCTTCTGCGGCTTACGGAATCCCTTGGCCGCGACTCAAGCGAGGCAACGGCCGCCGGCTGAGCCGACGGGTCACGCGCCCAGGGACGCGCGGAGCTTCGTGAGGACCCTGCGGTTGCAGTCGAATGCCAGCTCAGCGGGGAGCGCGTCCAGGGGAAACCAGGCTGCCTCAACGACATCATCCGCCGGAACCATCTTCGCGTCCGCGGGCACATCACAAACGAAAAAAAGACTGAGCACAAACCGCGCTTGTTCCGCGATGTCATCCCGGTTGTACTGGTCTATCTCCGTCGCGAAGAACCTGGGATTGGTGACCGCTACATCCAGCTCTTCACGCAGCTCCCTGCCAAGACCGTCCTCGGGTCTCTCGCCGTTTGCCAGGAAGCCACCGGGCAGGTCCCACTGACCCTTGTACGGCTCGATCCCTCTGCGAGTCAGCAGGACCTGCCGCTTTCCCCCCATGGCGCGCAGGAGGATGGCGCCGACCGCGGGCTTGGATCCCTGCCAGAAATGGAAGCCGCATGCGGCGCATATCAGCACGTCCACCCGGGCAGCGTCACCCGGATCGGCAAGCTTCCTGCCGCAGACGGGACAGAACGCGAACCGCTTCACTTCGCCGTGACGACCATCTGTGACAGTCGGTCTTTGAGCTTCTGCGCAAGGATGCGCGGCGCCGGGGGCAGGGTGCCCGTGGTATCGGTCTGGTATTGCTGGAGAAGCTGGTCCAGGAAGGTCACGGCAGTCTGGTTCTTCCCCATCTTGTGATAGCTGAACGCTATCTCGTACAGGGCCCAGATGTCGCGCTCGCTGTTGTTCGGATTGTTGTCCCGAAAAGTGGTGTAGTACCTGATGGCCAGCGCGTAGTCACCGGCATCCGCCGCGTCCTGCGCGCGCTGGAAGCTCTCCGCCGGGCTGAGATCCGGCGGGATGACCTTGGGCTGCGTCCGGCAACCCTGCACCATCATGACGGCGCACAGCGCGAGGGGAATGGAAAGAAAGATCTTCAAACGGAGCATCATCTGTAGATTTCGTCCTTGATGGGCAGGTTCTTTTTCAGCTCTTTGAGGAAAACCTCCACGTCGCCCATTGGCTCATACGCCTCGCACTGGTCCAGCGTCCGCCTGACGACCGTGAAGTACTTGTACACCTTCTCCTCACCGAGCTTCTTGCGCCACTTTCCCGCGTCGCAGCGCACCCTCAGCCCGTACTGGCCGCCCTCCCCCCGGGGTATCTTGATGAGCTTGCAGTGCACGCAATTGGCGCAATAGATCTTGTCGGAGCAAAAATCATCAACGGGTGGGGGATTGCGGTCGACTGACATACTTCCTTGTCCTCGTGAGAGAGTGTACAATACCATGTTCGACTTTTCAGGGTCAAGAGTTAACATTGCCTCATTAAAGTATCTGCCGCCAGAGGCGGTGGATTTGTGGCCTCGGCCTCCAAAAGAGGCCGGGTTGTTCGCGCTCCTTTTCTTCGAGCCGCTCGGCTTCTTCCTGCTATCTTATGCAGCGACACATCTTTTCTTAGCCACCAGAAGAATGCCGAGTTTGGGCGGACCGCTCTCCCCCTATGCCTGAAAAAACCCAAATATTCTTGATGTCGGTGCCTGGGTTTATACTGAGCGATGATATCGCAATTTGCGATATCCAAAGCAGCAAAGAGCGTCATGGTGTCGTCCCGCTCATAGTCATGGGTGACGCCTTCCGCATTTCCCAAGCCCATCGGGAGCATGGGCTGAGTTCGCTCCATGGCCTGAATCTGATTCTTCTCATCGATGCAGAGCACTACGGCATTCTTCGGGTGGGCTTAAGTAAAGGCCGACAATATCGCGGACTTTTTCAACGAAGAATGGGTCTGTCTAGCATTATCCTTTCGAATCACTTTTCTTACTCCTCAAACTCGAACCCACAACATACATAGATTCCCGTCTCGTGGATGAATGTTTTCCCGCGCAGGAAAGAGACCATCACGGCCACGAGAGACATTCCAGCTGCACCGTAGAATGTCCATCTCATGCCGTCCATAAACGCTGGCGCCGTAAGCGATGGGAAAAACTCTTTGCCGAGAACCAAGCTCCTGGTTGCCGGAAGGAGGTTGGCGAGGACAGCGGGCGAAAGCAATTGCTGCATTGGGATGAGCATGAACGGACGGTAGCAGGCATAGGAGTGGGGCTCTTCCTGTTGGCGATATTCTTCTTCATCGAACATCGGGTCAGGGAGCCGATGGTTGCCGCCCACAGGAGCGCGCTTTGCGGCCATACTAGACCTCCTGACATTCCGAACGCAGCCAATGTTTCATGTTAAAATAACTTTGGCATGAAATGAATTCTGTTGCAAGCGGAAAAATCTTCTTGCAGCAGGGATAGTTTTATGGTAAATTGATTTTACCACAGAACGAATCGCAGGGAGAATACATGCCAGACGCATCAAAGGAGGCGTAATGCGAGGAGCAAAGGAAACGACGTTAATGCGCAGAAGCTTCCGAAGCGACAGGGAGATCGCTAGCCGCTTTCTGGAGCTTTTCAGGGCAATGAAGCGCTACGTTCGCGAAGAGTTCCCGCCCTTCTCGGAAAAGGGATTGAACGAAGAAAAACTTCGCTGCCTGGGGGCTCTTGGGTTCCTGGGAAAGAGCCACCTGAAAACTCTCGCAGCATACGACGGCCTCACTCCTTCGAGCCAGTGCACCATGCTGAACCAGCTCGTGCAAAGCGGTCTTGTCAGTCGCAGTGACGACCCAGAAGATCGAAGGAATGTCTTCTACGCACTGACTGATCAAGGATCCACTCTTGTAGATACGGCGGTGGCCATGAGAGTCGATTTCCTGTGCAAAAGGTTCGATCTGTTCAGTGCTTCCGAGAAATCGCGCTTCGCAAAGGCCCTGGCGGTTGTTCTTTCGGCAGTTGAGAAACTCAAGAGTACGTAGAGCAGCTTCAAAACAGCTGAACGCTCCAGCAGGGGGAGGGACGGAATGAGCATCTCCGAAGTAGCGATGAAAAGACTGGTTGAAAGGATGCTCCTTCGGGGCATGACGGGCAGACTGACTGACCTGAAGAGACTGGTAGCCATAGCGCAGAGAGTCGGCGACATCGGAGTGCGCGCTTTCCTGGATGCATTCGCGAAGGACTCTCTTGGGCAGACCGGCTTTGCCCAGCTCTTTCTCCGACTCGGAAAGGAAGCTAATCCGGCGTGCAAAAAGAAACTCCTGAGGAACCTTGTCTGCAACTGGGGCCTGGACGGGCCGCGCATACGCGAGTCTCTCAAGAGAAGGGGCATTCATGCGCCGAGCCATATCGTGATCAGCCCGACCATGCGATGCAACCTTCACTGCAGGGGCTGCTATTCGGGGCTGTACTCAAAAGACGGGGAGCTGTCGGAGGAGGAGATCGAGGAGGTTCTCAGACAAGCGCGGGAGTTCGGGTCCTATTTCACCGTGGTGTCCGGCGGAGAGCCTTATCTGATGAAAGACGTGTGGCTGAGGCTGTGGAAGAAGCATTCCGACATGTATTTCATGACGTACACGAATGGCACCCTTCTGGACCAGAGGACAGTGGACGAGCTGGCGCAGATGGGAAATGTCGCACCTGCTATCAGCGTGGAAGGTTATCAGGAGGAGACCGACCGACGCAGAGGCGCTGGAGTGTTCGAGAGACTGAGCCAATCCATGGAACGGCTCCGAAAAGCAGGGGTGATTTTCGGGATCAGCGTCACCTACACCAGAGAGAATGCCGAGCTAGTCTCAAGCGAGAAGTTCCTCCAGCACTATATCGATGCTGGAGCCGCGTTCGGCTGGTACTTCATGTTCATGCCAGTCGGCAAGGATCCGGATCTTGACCTGGTGCCGACGCCCGAGCAACGGGTGGCTTTCGGCAGGAGGATCGCGGAGGCGCGCAAAGTCCTGCCTGTCTTCCTTGCGGATTTCTGGAACGACGGACCAGCGGTGGATGGCTGCCTTGCAGGAGGCAGGCGTTACCTGCACGTCCTCAATTCGGGAAGAATAGAACCGTGCGTGTTTGCCCATTTCGGGGTTGACAACATACGGGAGAAAACAATCCTGGAGGCGGCAAACTCACCCTTCTTCCGCAGCATCCGCGAAAGGTTCCCGTACAACGAGAAGGGAAACCTGATGCGGCCCTGCATAATAATCGACAATCCCCGCGTTCTGCGCGAGGCAGTGGCAAAGCATGTAGTTCCACAGGGACACGAGCATTCCGAGGACATCATTCGTGATTCGCGGGTCGTCCAATGGGTGGACCAGTATGCGGCGCATTTCCAGCAGCTGACAGATCCCGAGTGGGAGCGCATGATCAATGATCCCACAAGCCGGTGGTACCACGAAGGGCCCGGGTACAAAGGCTTGTTCGAGCACTGAAACCAAATGGGCTGAGTCCAGAGCGGAACCAACGCCATTACGATTGAGTGGAGGATCGATACTTCTCAGCTATCTCTGGAAGGTCATGGGAGTAGAGGGTGCAATCGGTGAATAGCTTGAACGGTCATAAATCCCAGGGTGTTGAAGGAACTCAATCCGGGGCTGGCTACCGCTTGGTCCATATCCCGTATAAGTGGATCGCTCTATCGAATACGACCTTAGGTGTCTTTATGGCTTCGCTAGACGGAAGCATCGTCATGATTTCCTTGCCCGCGATTTTCCATGGGATCGGAATCAATCCGCTCGCTCCCCATGAAACCAACTATTTGTTATGGACCTTGATGGGTTACATGGTGGTTACTGCCACTTTGTTGGTGGCTTTTGGGCGCATCTCGGATATGTTCGGCCGGGTACGGCTGTACAATCTCGGGTTTGCGATTTTTGCCGTCGGGTCAATCCTTCTTTATATGGTGACCGGCACGGGAAACGCCGCAGCTCTTCAGATCATCATCTTCCGCCTGATCCAGGCCGTCGGAGGGGCTTTCTTGTTTTCCAACTCGACCGCCATCCTGACTGATGCCTTCCCAGCGCACCAGCGCGGCACGGCCATGGGGATCAACCAGATTGCATCTTTAGCAGGCCAGTTCATTGGCCTCGTGGCCGGCGGCCTTTTGGCGGCCATCAACTGGCGGGCGGTTTTTCTGGTCAGCGTTCCCTTCTCAGTGGGCGGGACTATTTGGGCTTACCTCGCGCTGCACGAAACAGGCACTATACGCAAGCACCAGAAGCTGGATATCCCGGGCAACCTCCTTTTTGCCTTCGGGCTGACCGCGCTGTTAGTGGGGATGACCTACGGACTGCAGCCCTACGGGTCTGCGACCATGGGCTGGAAAAGTCCTCTCGTCTTAGCCTGCCTGACCGGTGGAACGCTCGCACTGGTGGGCTTTATCTTTGTCGAACATCTCATTCCCCAACCCATGTTCCGCTTGGACCTGTTCAAGATCCGCATGTTTGCCGCCGGGAATGTGGCGGTCTTTTTGAGCTCGCTCGCCCGAGGCGGGCTCAACCTTATGCTGATCATCTGGCTACAAGGGATCTGGCTGCCCCTGCATGGCTACTCCTTCGAAAATACCCCCTTGTGGGCTGGCATCTACATGTTGCCGCTGACGGGCGGTTTCCTCCTTATGGGACCTTTATGCGGCCACCTTTCAGACCGATATGGGGCGCGCTTCTTTTCGACCACCGGTATGTTGGTCGTTGCCGTCGGTTTCATCGGATTGATCCTGATGCCGATCAATTTCGCCTATCCGGTCTTAGCCATCATCCTGCTGCTGGTCGGGATGGGCATGGGGATGTTTGCTGCCCCCAATACAACGGCAATCATGAACTCCGTCCCACCCGAGAACCGGGGCGCGTCTTCAGGGATGCGGGCCACCTTCCAAAATGCGGCAAACACTCTCAGCATCTCGATGATCTTCACAGTAGTAACGGTTGGCCTGGCGGCACATCTGCCGAACGCACTCTTCCAGGGGCTGACCCACGCAGGAATCCCAACATTGGCTGCTCGTCAGGTAGCCAACCTACCGCCAACCGGAGCGCTATTTGCCGCGTTTCTGGGTTATAACCCCATGGCAACGCTTCTGCCGTCGCAAATAACGAAAGCACTTCCTGTTGACCGACAGACATTCATCCTCGGCAAGGAGTATTTTCCCAATCTGATCTCTGATCCCTTCAAATCCGGGCTGGCCGTTGCCTTCTCTATCTCGGCAGCCCTCTCAGTGATCGCTGCCTTGGCTTCGCTGATGCGCGGTAAGAGGGTCATCTATGGTGACCGACGTCAACAGGACTTTCCGCCACACGGCAGTTGTCGCTACGTCCTTCCCAAAGTGGACAAGAGGGCTTAGCGAAGAGGAAAACGAATGAGTATCTGCGATTTTCTTCGTGTCGATAAGATCCTTTTTCATTTGCACGGGACAAGCAAGCGCGAAATAATCGATAATCTGGTCAGTCTGTTTATAGGCGATGAGCGAGTACAAGATTGTGAAGAAATGCGGCAAGCAGTGTATAGCAGAGAAGAAATGATGTCGACTGCAGTGGGAAACAGTGCAGTGGGAAACAGTTTGGCTATTCCTCATGCAAAGACGGATTGCGTAAATGAAATTATCGTTGCGCTCGGATTTCTGGATAGGCCGATTGATTTTGAGGCTCTCGATGGTAGGCCAGTAGATCTGGTTTTCCTGATCGTCAGTAACGAAAGCCATGTGAGCTTATATGTCCAACTCCTGAGCAGAATAGCAACAAATAATGATGAGAGATGGATTCCGCGAGAGGCTGACGAAATCGAAATCCGCAAAGGATATTTATGATCTTATTCACGGGGAGGAAGAGCGATGTTGGCCAGTGGAGAGAGGCCGGTTTTAGCGGGAGAAGGGCTGGTTGCCAGATCAATCCGCAATGGCGGGCTTTTTTCGGGAGTGAATGCTTCTTCCAGCCCTTCTCAAGAGGCAGAGAGACCTCTGGGATGTCTTTCTCTTGGCCCCAATTGTGGCGATCACCGCCACGAACGACAATCTGTTGATCGTGAAACACCATCCAGGGCCGAAGAGCGTATACGTGATACCGCCTATGGCCGCCTGCCCGGGCTCTCCCGCAGGGCGATTCCCCGCTAACTGAGTACCAGATGAGCGCCTTGGACCCAGCTTGGAAGCCCGTGCGCCGCGCAAAGCTGTTTCACATAGCGCGGAAGACGTTCGAACGGCCCAAACGTCCAAGCCCTAAGGTAACACGATTCTTCCGCCGCGGGGCTGCAAGGCTATTGCCAGCGGCGTCGCGGACGCCTCTCTTGAGAAAGCAACCTGATCGCTCTGGAGACCTGTCCATCCGGATCGGGGATCCGCCTGCAAGAGCGCTGCTGCGACACCGGGGAAGTCGCTGCTGAAAACGAAGCTGTTCGTGCTGGCGGACCGCGTCAGGTCGAAGGAAAAGTCCCAGCGGTTCACGCCGAGGTTCGCGACATGGCCCGGCAGCACGTCAAACGTCGGGCTCTTGTCGAAGCTCGATGTGAGTGTGACGTAGCCATTCGAGGTTTTCACCTGCGCCCAGAGCTGGACCAGCCTGTAGCTCCCCGGCTCTGCATTCGGGAGAGTGAAGAAACCGCTGGGGATCGCGGTTCGAAGCTCGTAGGTCTTTCCGCTTGCCTCGTTGCGGATGATAAGCGCGCAGGCATACAGCACGTTCGTGTTGAGAAACCCGTCGGCTCCGTTGGGAGCGGTTCCGATCCCGCTCACATCGAGCTTGAGCTCCCCGGTAATCAGCGAAGAGTTGGTGCCAGCAGCCGGGGGCGTCAGCGTAGCGCACCCGCCCAGAGCCACAGCAGCCAAAAGAACAGGAATCAGTCCACGCACAAAAAAGCCCTTCTTCACTCGATAAGATACCCTATTTCCGGCTTCTTTCCGAGCATTTTAGCCAGGGAGACACCAATCAATCCCGGCTGTTCCAGAGTGGCCTCGCCTCGCGTGGGCTGGGCCGCGATCAGCATCTCAGGACGCCGGGAGAACTCCCGGGCAAGGATCAGCTTCTGGATGTTGCCCCCCGAAAGGTTCTTCAGGGGGGTGCCCAGTCGGGGTATTTTCACGGCGAACTCACTCACTTGCTCAGGGACGGGGCTACCATAGCATGCCCTCCTGAGTAAGTGTGAGTGGTAGGATCGAGGTCGCCTGGAACTAGACAGAGATACATGGCGGCGGATTACTGCTCATAACGGGAGTTCTGCCGACATCAATGCACCTAGGCGCAACCTTCCTTACGCAATCAAAGTCCTCACCAACGTGCATTACTGCTATGAAGCGTGTGTCTGGAGTTGAGCCGATTTCGTGGACATGTCCACCTTTTGGGAAGAGCATGAACGATGCCACGAAAGCATCGGGTCAACTCCAAGGATACCCGAGGGTTGGGGACGGCCAACCACCCCCCATGCCTCAAGGGCAAGTTAGGGGAAACCAACCATTTAGTCCTTCGAGCGGACTCCCAGGAGGACCCATCGAAAGACCCTCTCCGAGCTTCCCGCAAACAATGCCCTGACAGCCAGCTGCTCCGGAGAGATGGCCGCAGATCGATCATCAACCGTGCGTCGAGCAACCGATGACTCCCATGCAGCCTTCAAGGTCGCCCTAGGTTAGCCGTCTACCGACTCCTTCGTCGCGAGCGCGCCCGGCGCTTCCCTACTGACTTCAGGATAGCCGTCGCGAAAAGCAACTCGAATGAAAATCACCGGAATTTGGGCGTCCCGGGCCGCCGCCACGACTCCCTGGAACGGCTCCATGGTCTCCAGGTCGTCGACAAACCGCTGGACAATGCCGTTTTGCACATCCATTGCCAAAGTGTCGAACTCCTTACGAGCGCAAGCGGCAGCCTCGAAGAAGGTTTTGGGGGGTCCGGGTCGCCCCCCAAAACCTCCCGAGCAGCAAGAAAGTCTGCAGGACTCTAGTAGTCGATAACAAAGATTTATTTCATTTTCATCTTCTGTTTATTGAAACCCTTTGGCAGCGGTTTATACTAACAAGCGAAGCTTGGGCGAAAAGTTCGGCAGACTGTGAGCACGCACAAGCATATGAAGGCACTCTTCCTCAACTTCTTGGCTGTTGTGATGCTGGCGGCGGCAACTGCCTCACAGGCCCAGAACCTTTTTGAGCTCGCAAAGAGCGGAACACCTGAGCAGATGCAAGCTGCTATTGATGCCGGAGCAAGTGTCGATGAGCGCGGCAAAAACGGCGTAACTCCTCTGATGCTTGCAGCCTTGTTCAACCCAGACCCTGAGATTGTCACGCTGCTTCTGAAAGGAGGAGCCAGGATCGACATCACAACATCAGACGGTCGGACGCCCTTGATGCTTGCGGCCCAGTTCAACCAGAATCCGCAGATCATCATGGCGCTTCTGAAGGGAGAGTCAGCGATCAAGGACGTGACTCGTGATGTACAGACGGCACTGATGTTTGCAGCGGAGGACAACCCCAACCCTGATGTCATCTCTGCGCTTCTGAAAGCAGGGGCAGGAATGGACAGTATTATAGCCGACGGCCGCACCGCTCTCATGCTGGCGGCCCAGTTCAACCCGAACCCTGGGGTCGTCACGGCCCTCTTACGCGCGGGGGCAAATGGAAAACTCAAGTCCAAAGAAGGCAAAACGGCTTATGACTACGCTGAGGAGAACGAGAAGCTGAAAGGGACCGAACAATATCTTGAGCTGAAAGAGGCACAGTTCTAACAGGGATTGATAGGACTGCTGCTGACAGCAGCAAAGTTTGCGGACTGATTCCCATCCTCCAGGCGACAGCAGAGGGACGAATACGATGAACACGCTACGAAACTATGAGACGAAAGTCTTTAACAAGATCAACCCGCTAGTCAATTTCTCTGTCACCCGCTACGTGCTCGCAATCGGCATTTTCGTGGCTGTTCTTGTTTTTGGCCTCGTGTCTCTCGGCGGGCTTGGCGTGGACCTGCTGCCGGATATTCAGATTCCAGCGGTCGTCGTCAAAACCGTCTATCAGGGAGCGACCCCGAGCGTCATGGACCTGCAGGTTACACAGGTGATTGAGAACGTAGTCTCCTCAATCAGCGGGATCACGGATATCAACTCTCGAAGCTCCCTGGGGGTTGGTCTTTCAGTCTTCACTTTCGACCCGAGCACGGACAAGTTTGCAGACGCAAACCAGGTCGCGACAGCGGTTTCCGCATCTATCCGCAACCTGCCGCAGAATATCACGGCTCCGACCATCCAGACCTTCGATCCCAACTCCGCTCCCATTTTGCAGTTCGGCCTTTCCGGGCAGGGGACGGATCTATCGGCGGTGAGCGATTATGTACAGAATGTTCTCGGACCCAACATCGAGCGAATAGACGGCGTTGCCACTGTACTTGCTGACGGCGCACCTACCAAACAGTTCAGCGTGCTTCTGAATCCCGACAAGCTGCGTTATTACAACCTCCGGGCGCAGGACATTGTGAACGCGATCACAGGCTCCGCCCTCAACATGCCAATCGGGACCATTGTCAAGAATAGAAACGATCTGACGTTCCAGACCCAGAACCAGCCGGCCGATTTACAGCAGATCAGCCGAATCCTTGTGGATTCCACCAGGGGGATCTACGTGGACCAGGTTGCGACAGTCTGGTCGAATCCCGTTTCCTCGGACTACGCGCGCGTGAACGGCAAGCCTGAGGCGCTGCTCTCCATCCAGCGAACGACTGATTCGAACGCAGTCGCCGTGGTTGACAGGGTCAGGCAGTTGCTGCAGAACACTACACTGCCCGCCGGATGGGAGGTGCACTACAGCAACGATACAACCCGGCCAATCAAAGCTTCGGTGAATGCAACCTATCACGAGTTGTTCATCACCGCTCTCGTTGTCGCACTCATTGTACTCCTGTTCCTGGGAAAGCTGAATACGGCTCTGTCAGTCATTCTCGCAATTCCCATCGCGTTGTCCGCTTCTCCTGTGCTCTACCGGCTCGCCGGGTTCTCCCTTAATCAGGTTTCGCTCCTCGCGCTGATCACGGCAATAGGGATCGTGGTCGACGACTCGATCGTTGTTTCGGAGAACGTTGATCGCTACATCGCCATGGGGTACAGCTTGAAGGACGCTGTCCTCCACGGAGCCAGCGAAGTGTTCAGCGCGGTGGTCGCAGCGACCCTCTCGCTGCTTTCCGTCCTCCTGCCGGTGGGCTTTATCGGCGGCTTTATCGGCGCGTACATCCAACAGTTCTCCCTCGGGCTGGCGGCTGCGGTTGCCTTTTCACTGCTGGAGGCCCTGCTTTTCCTCACAGTTCGCTTGGCGTACACACCGGAAACGAAGCCTCGTACATGGGGTGATCTGCTGCAAAGCGTGACGCTATTGCCCGAGTCCATACTGTGGGGTCTGAAGAGCTGGCGGAAAGTCCCGGGGATTGTGGTCGGGCTTCTCGCCGCCGTCCTGATCGTCGTCCTGACACATAAGGCCTTGTATCTCGTTGCCCTCGTGGCTTACCCGGTTGCTCTCGGGCTGGTGTACTACTTTGGCCGAATAGCTTTCTTCTTTCTTCAAGACCTGACAACGATGTTGCATGGCTGGACGGAGAAGGGGCTGGAGTGGGTCCGTGACCGCTATGCCCAATCTCTCGGGGGAGTATTGCGCGCAAGCGTCTGGGTGCTCGCAGGGTCTGCCCGGCCTTTTGATAGTTCTTGCAGTCTTTGTCGCCCCTCACATCCCCTTCAACTTCGTGCCAAACACTGATGCCGGAGTCATGCAAGTCAACGTTCGCAACCCCCCCGGCACCCCCTTGGAGGTCACAAACGACAACGTAGGCTGGATCGAATCATTCCTCTCACAGCAGCCCGAGGTGGAGATCGTCCAGTCGATCATCGGGAGCAGCCCGAACGGGCTGTCGGGCCTCTTCTCGGGGAATAATACTGCTTCTATCACAGTCCAGCTCGTTTCGATTAATAAACGCAAAAGCGTCTTTGAGCTGATCCCACGGTATCGAAGGTCAATTCTCGCTCTCTTCCGTGATCAGCCGTCTTCTCAGGTCATTGTGAGCTCGGGTGGCGGATTCGGAGGTTCGGGCTCAACCTTTGGGTTGAGCGTTGTCTCTGCAAATTTCAGCACTCTCACGAACCGAAACAATCAAATCCTGCAGGTGCTTCAAAAGAATCCCTGGATCTCGGATGCATACTCAAGCCTTTCGGACACTTCCATGGAAAGCGACTTTGTCCCGGACCCGTCGCGCATGAAGGGGACAGGAATCACTCCGGCCATGGTCGCCGCGGACCTGCAGACGTACGCGTCCGGCGTGCAGGCGTCCACCGTTGTCACTGGGGGCCTCAGCTACCCGATTCAAGTGCAGGCAGACCCGACAACCCTTTCAGGCGTACAGTCCCTGGTCAACCTGCCTGTCTATTCTGCTCTCTTGCAGACGACAATCCAGGTAGGCCAGCTGGGAACGTTTGCTCTCAATCAGGCGCCAGTCACCCTCAGTCGATACAATCGCCAGTACACGGGAAACTTGACTATCACCACTGCCCCGACCGCTCCTCCTCCTCTCACGGTCATGGACCGAGTCTCAGAAGATATGAAGAAGGCGGGGCTGCTGGACGAAGGGATGGCGTTGACGACGAACAACCGGTTTAACCAGCTTGCCCTCGCCCGGCAACTCCTCGTGACCGGACCCCTAACGTTCCTTCTTGCATTCTTCCTCGCATATTTGGTGATGGCGGCACAGTTCAATTCGTGGCGCTACCCGATCTACCTGCTGCTGCCCGTGCCCCTCGCACTGATCGGTGCTCTTGTTCTTGTCTATTTCATGGGAGGCGGTCTGGATATCTTCGGAATCATGGGCATGCTGATGCTGATAGGGCTTTCGGCAAAGAATGCCATCCTGTACCTTGATTTCGTCGTGGAGCGCATTGGCAAGATGCCGTTCGTTCAGGCACTCACGGAATCTGCCCGACTGCGCTTCCGCCCCATCGTCATGACCACGATGACAGTGCTGGTGATCAGCTTCCCGCTCATTCTGGGAAGGGGCGAAGGCTCGGAGTTCGGGCAAAGAATGGGAATCGTCATGCTAGGAGGAATCCTCTTTTCGGCGATCCTCACGTTTTTTGTCGTTCCGGCCGCTTTTTATCTCTTCGAGCGAAAGCGAGTTGCGCGTACTGAGCAATTAGGCCGACTGCAACTGGAAGAGGCTGCCGGCAACAATGGCCGCCGAATCACGACCCAGGCTGCGCCCAAACTGCCTCAACGGGCGCAAACAGCAAACACACCAGTCAGAGAAATGGCTATCGGAAACGGAATCGAGGCGCTCGAAGTCCCGATGCGCTTCGGAGCAATCGAGACCACCGTCTATCCGGTCATCCTGTGGGACGAGAAGGACGGCGCCACGCTCATTGACACTGGAATGCCGGGATCAGAGGCAGCCATCGGGGAGCATCTGGGGCATCTCGGCCTCGAATGGAAGGATATCCGCCGCATCATCATCACCCACCAGGACATCGATCACATTGGAGGAGCAAGCAAAATAGTCGGGTCGAGCAACGCGGAAGTGTTCGCACATCTTGACGACATCCCTTATATTCAAGGCGAGCAAAGGCTGCTCAAGATGGACCCAGGTCACATTGAGGCTATGATGCAGGCGTTCCAGGAAAAGCAGAACGCGCAGCCAACGCAACTCTTCGAAAACCTGCCCAAGATCCATGTCAACAGGGCTCTTGCAGGCGGTGAGAAGCTGCCATACGGCGGCGGCATTGTCGTGATCCACACTCCCGGGCACACTCCTGGACACATCAGTCTTTTCCTCCCGACCGATCACCTCCTGATCGCAGGCGATGCCCTCCGCATGGAGCACGGCGTGCTGGAGGGCCCAAACCCGAAGGCGACTCCCGATCTGCCGCAGGCAATCGCGTCCCTTCGAAAACTGCTCGGCTATCCCATCGATCGAGTGCTCTGCTACCACGGTGGCCTCTCCAACTCAGGCGCGCTTGCACGTCTATGGGAGCTCGCAGGGTCTGCAATCCCCAGCGACAATTGACGTGGCGAGCGATATTTGGCGCAACCAAGAAAGCCTACCAATCTTCGGTGGGTCGAGAAAGTGTCGACAGCTGCGCAGTGGCAGCCTGAGACTGTGGAATCGGCCACAGATAATCTTTCCGCGGACTGGGAACTGCTGGTTAAGGACCCCGCGCAAGACCTATTCGCCGAACGCGTACCCGCGTATTGACACTCAGGCGGGGCTGTAACTATTGTGAGGAACCGTAATGGCAATCCCCGTAATACTCCCCAGACAGGGCCAGTCGGTCGAGACATGCGCCATCATCGGCTGGAAAAAACACGTTGGCGAAGTGGTCAAGACAGGCGAGATCATCTGCGAGGTTGAGACTGACAAGGCATCGTTCGAAATCGAGTCTCCCGCAGACGGAACCCTGCTTGCCATCTATCATGAGGCAGGGAGCCAGGTGCCGGTGCTGGCCACCCTGGCTGTTATCGGAAAACCCGGAGAGAAGGTCCAGCCGCCGGCGGACGCCGCGCCTGCGGCAGCCGCCCCAACGGCCACGGCGCCTGTTGCGTCGTCTTCAACCACTGCGTCGTCTTCACCCGCTGCACCGTCGACCTGTCGCTGCGGTCATCGCGGCGCCAGTTGCCGGCCGAAAGATCGCCGCATCTCCGCGCGCCAGGGCCCTTGCCGCCGCAAGCGACATTTCTCTTGCCGGCATCCTGGGGACGGGGCCGGGCGGCCGCGTCATCGAGCGTGACGTGAAGCAGGCCATGGCGGACGGCCGCAGGCCCGCGCCCGCCGCGGCGGCATCCGTTCAGCCTGCCAGCCCGCCCTCGGGCGGCGCGCGGGAGATCAGGGTGACAGGCGTCCGCAAGCTCATTGCCGAGCGAATGCTCGCCTCCCTGACAACGACAGCGCAGCTCACGCTGAACTCCTCCGCGGATGCGCGCTCGCTGCAGGAGTTTCGAGCCAGGTTCAAGGAAAGCCCGGAAACAATGGGGCTGCGCGGCGTCACCATCAACGACATGGTGCTGTTCGCCGTGTCGCGCGCGCTCCTCCAGCACCCGGACCTCAATGCGCATTTCACCGGTGACATGATCCGGCAATTCGCCGACGTGGACCTGGGCTTCGCCGTCGACACACCTCGCGGGCTCATGGTGCCCGTCATTCGGAATGCCGGCAACCTCGGCCTTCGGGCAATTGCCGCGCAGGCCGCGCGCCTTGCCGGCGCGTGCCGTGAGGGGCGCATCACACCGGATGAGCTTGCAGGCGGAACGTTTACCGTCACCAACCTCGGGGGATTGGGCGTTGAAAGCTTCACGCCCGTTCTCAATCCGCCCCAGGTTGGCATCATCGGGATCGGGTCAATCGTGCCGCGGGCAGCCCAGGGACCGGGGGCAAGCATCAGCTTCATTCCGCAGATCGGGCTCTCCCTCACGATCAACCACCAGGCCGTGGACGGCGCGCCCGGCGCGCGGTTCCTGCAGACCCTTGCAGGGCATATCGCGCGGTTTGACCTGCTGCTTGCCCAGTAACCAGGACAGGAGATAGCTTGTATGCCGAAATCAATCGTCATTGACCCGCGCGAGACGCGCAAGCAGGGGAAGCTCGCGCTCTGCGACATCCCCCTCAATACGTATGCCGCGGATCTGAAGAAGGAAGCGGAGAAATACGGGAAGGAAACTCTCCTTCGCGTGTACCGTGACATGGCGGTGATCCGCGAGTTCGAGACCATGCTCAATACCATCAAGACCAAGGGCGCCTACCAGGGGATTCCGTACGACCACGCGGGGCCGGCTCACCTGTCCATAGGCCAGGAGTCCACGGTGGTCGGCCAGTGCCTCACGCTGGGCGTGGATGATTTCATATTCGGCTCGCACCGCAGCCACGGCGAGATCATCGCCAAATGCCTTTCCGCGGTCGCCAAGCTGCCGGAGAAACAGCTCACGTCGATCATGGAGACCTACATGGGCGGAGCGCCGCTTCGCGTCGTGCAGAAGGGACACAAGGGTTCCCTGCAAGACCTCGCGGTGGACTACTCCCTCTATGGCACCCTGGCGGAAATCTTCGGCCGGGAGAACGGGTTCAACAAGGGAATGGGCGGCTCCATGCACGCGTTCTTTGCGCCGTTCGGGAGCATGCCCAACAACGCCATCGTGGGCGGGTCCGCGGATATCTCGGTGGGCGCGGCGCTGTTCAAGAGGATCAACCGAAGGCCCGGCATCGTCATTGCCAACATAGGAGACGGGTCGTCGGGATGCGGACCTGTCTGGGAAGCCCTGATGGTTGCCGCCATGGACCAGTACAGGACGCTGTGGCCGAAAGATATCGGCGGCGCGCCCCCCATCATGTTCAGCTTCTTCAACAACTTTTACGGCATGGGCGGACAGACCATGGGAGAGACCATGGGCTTCAAGGTCCTTGCCCGCATTGGCGCGGGAGTCAACCCCGACCAGATGCACGCGGAGCGCGTGGATGGTTACAACCCGCTGGCCGTGGCAGACGCCATCGAGCGCAAGAGAAAGATCCTCCAGGAAGGAAAAGGTCCGGTCCTCCTGGACGTGGTCACGTACCGCTACTCGGGCCACTCCCCCTCGGACGCCTCTTCGTATCGCACCAAGGAAGAGGTTGCCCTGTGGCAGGAAGTTGACTGCATCAAGAGCTTCGGCGAATCCCTTGTGGCCGCAAAGATCGCCAAAGCCGGAGACCTGGAATCCATCCAGAAGGAAACCCAGGAGCGGCTGCGCAGGATCACGGAGCTTGCCGTATCCCTGGAGACTTCCCCCCGCATCTCCACTGACAATGATCAGATCGGAGGCATGATGTTCTCCAACGGGAACGTGGAGAAAGTCCAGGAGGGAAAGCCCGAGATGCTCCTGCCCGCGGAGCAGAATCCCCGCGTGATCTCGAACGCCAAGAAGTCGCGGTCGGGGATCGGCGCGGACGGCAAGCCTCTTCCCAAGGCCCAGGTCATCGCGCTGAGGGATGCCATTTTCGAGGCCATGCTGCACCGCTTCTCCATCGACCCGTCCATGGTCGCTTTCGGCGAGGAAAACAGGGACTGGGGCGGAGCGTTCGCGGTGTATCGCGGACTCACGGAGGCCCTGCCCTACCACCGCCTCTTCAACACGCCCATCTCGGAAGGGGCCATTGTGGGCGCAGCGGTCGGCTACGCGATGTGCGGGGGCCGGGCTGTCCCCGAGCTGATGTACTGCGACTTCCTGGGCAGGTCCGGCGACGAGGTGTTCAACCAGCTGTGCAAGTGGCAGTCCATGTCCGCCGGCGTGCTGAAAATGCCCGTTGTGCTTCGCGTGTCGGTGGGCAGCAAGTACGGCGCGCAGCATTCGCAGGACTGGACATCCCTGGTGGCCCACATCCCCGGGCTCAAGGTCATGTTCCCCGCGACCCCCTACGACGCAAAGGGCATGATGAACCTGGCTCTTCGAGGAACGGACCCCGTGGTGTTCTTCGAAAGCCAGCGCATCTACGACGTCGGAGAGCTGTTCGTTGCCGGCGGGGTCCCGACCGGGTATTACGAGGTTCCCGAGGGTGAGCCGGCCGTGAGGCGCGAAGGCTCGGAGGTCACGATTGTCACAATCGGGGCCACGCTGTACCGGGCCATGGATGCCGCAAAGATCCTCGAGGAAAAGTACGGCGTGTCCGCCGAAGTCATTGACGCCCGGTTCATCAACCCGCTGGATTACGGAAAGATCATCCAGAGCGTGAAAAAGACAGGCAGGTGCGTGCTGGCCTCCGATGCATGCGAACGGGGATCCTTCCTGCACACCATGGCGTCCAACATCTCGCAGATGGCTTTCGACTCACTTGATGCACCCGTGGCCGTCGTGGGCGCGCGGAACTGGATCACCCCAGCAGCGGAACTGGAGGACACCTTCTTCCCGCAGAAGGAATGGATCCTTGACACCATCCACGAAAGGGTGCTTCCCCTTCCCGGGCACGCGGTGAGCACAAACCAGAGCGTTGCCGAGATGCTGAGGCGCAACAGCAAGGGAGTGTGAGGATCAGGAGCAGAACCGGTAGCCCACTCCGTGCACTGTCGTGATATGCCGGGGATGCGCCGGGTCCCGCTCGATCTTCTTGCGCAGGCACGCCACGTGCTGGTCCAGCGTCCGGGTGGTCCCCTCGTATTTGACGCCCCACACCTCATCCAGGATCGTGGAGCGGTCCAGCGCGTCCCCTTCACGGGATACGAACAGCCGCAGCAGGGCCAGCTCCCGCGGGCTCACGTCGAACTCCACCACTCCCCGATGACCTTTCATCGTGCGGGGGTCCACGCGAACGTCGCCGAACTCGAAGGGCCGGGCATCCTGTGACGCGGGCTTCCCCCTGCCCCTGCGAAGCACGGCCCTGATGCGGGCCAGGAGCTCGTTCGCTCCGAACGGCTTTACCACGTAGTCATCCGCGCCCAGCTCGAGGCCGACAACCTTGTCGATCTCTTCTCCCTTCGCGGTGAGCATGATCACCGGCGTGTTGGCGTCACGCTTGCGGATCTCCCGACACACGTCGAAGCCGCTTTTTTCCGGCATCATGACGTCAAGGAGGATGAGGTCCGGGCGCGCCTGATTCCATTTCGCGAGCGCCTCCGCGCCGTCAAGGGCTTTCTCCACGGCAAAACCTTCCCCTTCGAGCAGGTCCACCAGCCCTGTCAGGATGGCCGAATCATCTTCCGCAACGAGGATCCTCTGTTTCATCGCTTCTGCTCCTCGAGATCACCCTGTGCCGCGGGCAGCCGGAAAACGAAGCTGCTCCCGCCCCCCTCCCGGCCTTCGCAGGTGAGGTCTCCGCCATGGTCTCTGGCGATCCTTCGGGCAATCGTCAGCCCCAGGCCCGTGCCGGGCACCCGCGTGGTCAACGAATCGTCGACCCTGACAAACTCCAGGAAAATTCTTTCCCTGTCCCTGTCCGCCACGCCGATCCCCCGGTCGCGAACCCGCGCAACCACATCGGCGCCCGCGCGGGAAACCTCGACGTCGATCTCCTTTCCCTGCGGGGAATATTTCTCAGCGTTGGAAAGCAGGTTGATGAGCACCTGCTTCAACGCCTCGGCATCCGCGCTTACAAACAGGCGTTCTGCGCTCTTCTGCGTGCGGAGCTTCACGGCAAACCCGAGGCCTTCAAGTCGAACGCGCTGGCCTTCCACCACTTCCTGCACGATCTGCCCGAGGTGCACGGTGCGCATTGCGTACTTCTTCCCGCCCTTTTCCTGGGAGGAAAAATCAAGGACGTTGTTGATCAGCCGGCCCAGCCGTTCGGTCTCCGCGGCCATCAACGCGAGGTACCGATCCCGCTTTCCGGGATCCTGGCGGCGGCCGCGACGGAGAAGGTCGACGAACAGGCTGATGGAGGTCAGGGGAGTCTTCAGCTCGTGGGAGACGTTGGCCACGAAGCTGGCCTTCTTTTGCGCCAGGCGCATCTCGGCCACCAGGGAGGTCAGGACCATGGTCCCCCCTCCCGCAACCGAAACGAAAAGGATCAGCACCAGGATCCAGATCACCGCGGAGGCGGCGCGCGCCTGGGAGGTGATGGAATCAGGATCCGTGAGGTAGCTTGCCACTTCCCAACGCGGAAGAGATTCGCCTATTTCCTGGGAGACGAAAGGCCGGCGCCAGTTGCGATTTGCCGATCCGGAGGGCATTGCCAGCGGCTCTCCGGTCTCATCGAGCACCGTGAGGATGCGCACCGGGGAATACGTGGAGGGCAGGATGCCCTCGATGCGCTGCTTGAACGCAGGCAGGGAAACCTCGCACCCGACGATTCGTCCGTCACCCTGGCGGTTCCAGAAAAGGAACGTGAGCTTCTCACCGATGAATCGCGGAATGATGCCGTACTCCCCCCGCGAGGCTATCTGGCTGAGCAGGCGCGAGGTTGTGATGTACTGCGAGGGCTGAGCGGCCGGCTGCGCGGGAGCCTTGACCTCCACGGGCGCGGGCTTCGGGGGCGCGGGCTCAGTTGACGCGGGCTCGGCCCGCTCCCGGTCTTTCGACTTCAGGTCTTCCAGCAGGTTGGCTTGCGGTTCCTGGAGGGCCTTGGACGTGGGCTGGGCAACCCGGGCATTCAGCTCCTCCCCCTGCCGACGGGCCTGCTCGTAGACTCTGGCCTGGACGGCAGGGCTCTGCGCGAATGCGTCGATGGCCTGCTGGCTTTCGAGACCTCCCGAGGGGCTGGCCGCGGAAGGAGCCGACGAGGCTCCGGCCGATTTTAGGCGGGACCCGGCGGGAGAGAAACGCTGCGATGAAGGTCTTCAAGCCAACCCACTGACCCCGGAGCTGAGAAGGCTTGCCGTGTGCGTGACCTCAGCGAGAAGGGTCGTTGCAAGCTGGCTTTTCCACGTAAGCCTCTTCCCGCCCCGCGGATCGGACGGACAGGACGGAGAGCAACACGCTTGGCACGAGGACGGCCGCAACGAAGATTATCCCAAGGTACCGAGTCTTTCACATCGACGCTCTCAACAATCTTAGCAGGAAACCGACCCCTGGCAAGGACCGGATGTCACGGGATCGAAAAAGAAATGTAAAACATTTGTATATTTGACTCGGAATGAGCTTTTCGTTATGACAATCGGCATGTCAGGAAAAATTCGCGTCACGGTATGGAACGAGAATCGTCACGAAAAAAGCGACCCGCGGGTCTCGCGGGTCTACCCCCAGGGGATTCACGGCGCGATTGCCGGGTTCCTGTCGGAGAGTCGCGACATCGAAACCAGGACCGCCACGCTGGATGAGCCGGAACACGGGCTGAGCGATGAAGTGCTTGCCGCAACGGACGTGCTTGTCTGGTGGGGCCATCAGGCCCACGGTGAAGTTCAGGATCAGATCGTTGCGAAAGTGCAGAACCGGGTCCTCCAGGGCATGGGCCTCATCGCTTTGCACTCGAGCCACCTCTCCAAGCCTTTCGTTCGCCTCATGGGGACATCCTGTCTTTTGCGCTGGCGGGAAGCGGGGGAGAAAGAGCGGCTCTGGGTGGTGGAACCGGGGAGCCCCATCGTCGAAGGCCTGGGTCCGTACTTCGAGATTCCCCACGAAGAGATGTACGGGGAGCGCTTCGACATCCCGGCGCCGGACGCGACAGTGCTGATCAGCTGGTTCGCGGGGGGAAATGTGTTCAGGTCCGGATGCTGCTTCCTCAGGGGAAAGGGCCGCATTTTCTACTTCCGTCCGGGCCACGAGACGTTCCCCACGTATTTCCAGAAGGAAGTCCAAACGGTCATCAGGAACGCCGTCCGCTGGGCGGCCCCGGGGAACGGCCCGGAGATGAAGCTCGGGGATTCCGAGGAACCCCTGGAAAAGATCTGAAGAAGGCGGAGGAAACTTGCCATGGCGAATGTGAAGGTGGGTTGGATCGGCACCGGGGTCATGGGCAGGTCGATGTGCGGCCACCTCCTGCGCGCGGGCTACCCGGTTTCCCTTTACACCAGGTCGCGCGACAAGGCTGCTGACCTGCTCTCGTCGGGCGCTTCCTGGCAGGGATGCCCGCGGGATGTGGCGGAGAGGAGCGACGTCGTCTTCACAATGGTCGGCTTTCCCTCGGACGTGCAGCAAGTGTACCTGGCTGCTGACGGCATCCTGGCGGGCGCGAAATCCGGCGCAATCCTCTGCGACATGACGACATCCGAGCCTTCTCTCGCCGTTCGGATCCACGGTGAAGCCGCAAAAAGAGGGATTGCCTCCATCGACGCACCGGTGTCAGGCGGTGACGTGGGAGCCCGGGAAGCGAAGCTCGCCATCATGGCGGGAGGAGAGAAGCAGGCATTCGAGAAGATCCTGCCCCTCTTCCAGAAAATGGGTGAAACCATTTCCCTCATGGGCGGTCCCGGGGCGGGGCAGCACACCAAGATGGCCAACCAGATCGTGATCACGGGGAACATGATCGGGATGGTGGAGGCGTTGTTGTACACGCAGAAGGCAGGGCTCGGGCTGGATCCCATGATCGACATCGTGGGCAAGGGCGCGGCCGCATCGTGGTCCCTCAACAACCTGGGCAGACGAATTGCGCGCGGAGATTTCAACCCGGGCTTCTACATCAAGCACTTCGTGAAGGACATGGGGATCGCGCTTGAGGAAGCGCGCCGTATGAAGCTTTCACTGCCCGGTCTTGCCCTCGTGAACCAGCTGTACATCTCGGCGCAGGCCCTGGGAATGGAAGACCTTGGAACGCAGGGACTCTACAGGGTTGTGGCTGCGATGAACGGCGTTCACGCCTGAAAGAGCAGATCCACGAATCGTGAAGGACCGCGCTCGTCCCAGATCCTGATACCGGACTCAGGCAGGGTGGGAAAGAACGCGGCCTCTCTGGCCCTCTGGGGATAGCGCTTCTCATACTCCTTGCGCCAATCCGAGGCAAACTCCGCTGCCTTTTCCTCCCGGACCACGGCGAAAATGCTTCCGCCAAAACCCGCGCCGAACCCGCTTGCGCCCGCTGCGCCCAGCGAAAGCGCGCTTGCGTGCAGGAAGTCGACTTCCGACGCGATGTTCCTGAGGAAGCGGCGGGAAGCCCGGTGAGACGCGCTCACAGCATCTCCAAACTCTTCGAGGGCACGCCACAAGAGGCCGTGGATGGCTTGGGGGGTTGTTTCCCTCTCTTCAGCAAGAAACTGTTTGATCCTTCCTGACAAGTCGAGCGCCGCGTCTTTTTTCTCGCTGGCTTTCAGCTTTTCGAGCCACGGACCGGCAGCAACGCCTCGAGTGTCCGAGTCAATTCCCCCGAGGTTACGCGATTTTTTGCCATACGTACGATTGTATGCAGTCACTGCGAGAGAGGCCCGCCGGGAGACAAGATTGTACTTCTCCATCGCCTGTTTTGTTTTTTCCGCCCGCACGCCTGAGAAGGCAAGGACGAGACGCCAGCTCGGCGGCCAGGCCACCTCCGCTTTGAAAGCCGTGGGAGCGTACTGGTACAGGGAGAGAGCTCCCTCCCTGCAGTTGAGAATCGCAGTATGATCTTCCGACCCGCCGAAGGTGCCCACCCCTTTCCCTCCCGGAAGGTCTCTGAAGCTCTGCCCGTTCTCGGCGCACGCGAGGTACATGGCCAGGTCAATACCATTGTGGATGTTATCCTGGAACCGCTTGCGCTCATTCAGTCTGTTGACCGTTGCCATGGCGCAGAAGCACATCATCATCAGGGCTGAAGACCCGCTCATGCCGCTTCCAACGGGAAGGCTGCTGGAGAAGGCGATGTCCAGACCGGAGAGAGCACCTTCGCCGCCGAAGTTTGCGGCTACCCTCCGGACCATGGTCATGGGGTAGTTCGCCCAACGGCCCGCAGGCGGCTCGATGTGCTGCGAAACGGGAAACTCCAGCGCCGCAAACTCGGGAGAGTCTTCGGCCATCCGAACCGTGCCTTCAGAGTTGCCGGCCGCGACAAAGAGGAAGCCCTTGTCGATTGCGCACACAAGGGTATGCCCCCCGGCATAGTCCGTGTGCTTTCCGGCAACTTCGACTCTTCCCGGGACGAAGCCCAAGGTCACCTCGGGATCGGCAGCCGCGGCAAATCGCTTCGCAAAAAAACTGCACACTTCCAATGCAGACCTCATCAGGCTTTTGTCATGGCCCGCGAGGGTTTTTAATTGAAGAAGATTCATCAAGTTTCGTAACCGTAACATCCTGCCTCCCAGAAAAAATACGCTTGACGGGAAGGAGGAACTACTATAGCATCCTGTAAGATTTGGGTCGATTCAGGTCGGCCGGGAATGTTCGTTTATCAAAGACTCCTAAAAGGCTTTATGAGGCAAGAGATCCGGCCGATTCTGAAAGAAACCCTTGAAAACAAATGGCAACACGTCGAGGCGCCGCACAGTGACGCAACGGCTTTTCGCTCGTGTTTATATGAATTGGGATGATGAAAACAGAGGAATTGAAAATTTTATTGACATGGCTTATTAGCTCTGATAGAATCGGAGCAGATAAGATTAAGGGAACATATCGGGTCGTCGACCCGGTTCCCAGACCAATGAGGAGGGAGCATTCATGAAAAAGGCTTGGATTTTCCTCATCGCACTGGCTCTGCTGGCCTTCAGCATGCCCATCTTCGCCGATGCGCCTGCGGCCGGGTCGTTCCATGCGTGGAACCAGGGCAACTTCTTTCCGGTGTTCGCATGGGGCAGCAACTCTGCAACAACTGGATGGGGCCCCTAGCTGGGATCAACGTCAAGGGCATCGACCAGGAGTGGACGTTCTCCTATGACGGGAACAACTACGGGTTCAACGCCACCTTTGAATTCGGCATGGACAATTCGCAAATACCGGAACCCGGCGACTGCAGCCCAGCCAATCAGCTGGTTCGCGACCTACTACAAGTTCGGAGACCTCGTGAAGGTGACCATCGGAAAGCCGCGCTTCAACGACTACACCGACTTCACAGTGATCGAAGGACAGAACTTCAAGAGGTTCGGTGACTCGGACTTCATGGGCATCCTTCAGCTGTTCCCCACCACCGGCTTGACTGTCGCGGCCGCGTCTGTACACCCCGGATACCTCGGCGGCGTGCTGCAAACGCTATCGGCAGGCGTTGCCGCATGACTACGGCGACAACTTCGGAGTTGCGGCATCCTACGCAGTTGCCAACCTCGCCAGCGTGAAGGTCCTGTACCGCGCAAGCGAAGCCACCCTTGGTGCCAGCTCTACGGCTACCAAGATGGTCAGCGGCTCCGTGAACGTCAGCGCAATGAAGGGTCTTACGGCAATCGTTGGCGTTCAGGCGGACATCTCCAACAGCAGCAACACATTCTCATAGCATGGCTCTACGGCTGGCTACACCGCGATGGTCGCCCCTGACCATGAATTGCAGATCTGGCCCTCAAGAACTCCTCGAGCCCCAGCACAGACTGCTTACTTCGCCGAAGTCCAGGGCTGAATACGTCGTCATGGCCCCGTGGTCCCTCGGGAGTCCAGGTCGGCTATGATGGCGGCAGCGCCACTGGCGTCAAGGTTGGGTGGTACGGCGGCGGCAGCGGGGACTGGACAGGTCTCCAGTTCTGGCCGTATGTCAAGGCAAACTTCGACAACGGCAGCTCGTTCAAGGTCGGGTTCGTGTATGCCACTGCCGACATCGAACGGCGCTTCCAACGCGGTCATCGCAGTTCCTATCATCTACGTGTGGGCCTTCTAAGGCTTGCTGAAGTCAAAGGGGCCCCGCAAGGGGCCCTTTTTTTTGTCCTGTGATTACGCTACTATGGACTATCAAGCCCCTTGAAGGATGACTTTGGAATGAGGAAACTATCTGCCTTTGTTCTTGCGTTTTGGCGTCGTTCTTGTCCTTGGTGGCTGTGAAACCGCGAAGGGAAGGTCCGCGACCGTGGTTCTGGGAAGCCCTGATGATCCTGTATCGCTTGCGGTACTTTCACCCCAGGACATACGCGCACCAGAGTATGGGAGCACTTTCCTGGACAACCCTTTCATCCCATCCACGGGCACCTTGCTTCCTACATATAACGACTTCATCGTCCTCAAGCTTAACTTCAATAACCCGACAAAGGTTCCCATAGCGGTTTTGAGGGCGGAGGTCGCAGATGAGAGGGGCAAGATTCTTGCCTCTGCCATGAACCGGGAAAATTTCACCAACTTCGCAATGACGCAGAGCCCCGATCAGGCAAACAATACCCTTAAGACTCACAGAATCGAATGGTACTACCTCCCGAGTCCCGTCATGACCATGGATGCCGGCAAGCATTCCTACCTCCTCATACTGGTGGGTCCGCACCCCATTCCGGACACTGCGGCAATCCACGTCGCCATAGCCGTGGATAACGTCGCGAAGACCTTCGATACCCTTGTGCCGGTTGTAAACCAGTAGTCGAAGCCCCTTCTTGCGTACCTTGAAGCTTTCACGCTCCCTGGCTATCCTGCCGTGAAGGACGGCATGATGGCATATTTCTACGCAGAGCCTTCGCGCACCTTCAGCGAGTATTTGCTCATCCCCAACCTGACCCGGAAGGGCTTCGCGCCTGACAACGTGGAATTGAGCGCGCCCATGGTCAGGCACCGCAAGGGCGAAAAAGCCCCCATCCGGCTCAACATTCCGTTTTCCTCCGCCATCATGCAGTCGGTGTCGGACCACCAGATGGCAATCGGGCTTGCCAGGTGCGGTGGAATCGCGTTCATCTTCGTCTCACAGCCCGTGCAGAGCCAGGTCGAGATGGTGAGCAGGGTAAAACGATTCAAGGCGGGTTTCGTGCCCAGTGACTCCAACCTCCGCGGACATGACACGCTCCGGGACGTGCTTGCGCTGCGGGACCGGACCGGTCACACCACAATGCCGGTGACGGAGGACGGTTCCCCCACCGGGAAGCTTCTGGGGATGCTCACAAGCCGGGACTACCGGCTCACCACCACGCCCCCGGATGCGCGCGTCGGGGACTTGATGACAAAGTTCTCGGACCTTGTCTATGGCGTGGAAGGAATCGGCCTTTCCGAGGCGAATGACCTTATCTGGAAACACAAGCTGAACTGCCTTCCTGTCATTTCCCGGGATGGCAATCTGGCCCACCTGGTCTTTCGAAAGGATTACGCCGAGCACAAGGAAAACCCGCGGGAGCTGGTTGATGCTGGCAAGAGACTCGTTGTCGGAGCGGGCATCAATACGCGGGACTACAAGGAGCGCGTGCCTGCCCTGGTGGCGGCCGGCGCCGATGTCCTGTGCATCGACTCATCGGATGGTTTTTCGGAATGGCAAGCCGATACTGTGCAATGGATCAGGAAAACCTACGGGGATGCGGTCAAAGTGGGAGGCGGGAACGTCGTGGACGCGGAGGGCTTCCGCTTCCTGGCCGACGCGGGAGTGGACTTTGTGAAGGTGGGGATCGGCGGGGGGTCCATCTGCATCACGCGGGAACAGAAGGGAATCGGGAGAGGCCAGGCAACGGCAGTGATCGAGGTGGCTGCGGCACGGGATGAATACTTCACGTCAACGGGCATCTACGTTCCCATCTGCTCGGACGGCGGAATCGCGCAGGACTATCACATCGTCCTTGCGCTTGCAATGGGGGCGGATTTCGTCATGATGGGCAGGTTCTTCGCGCGTTTCGATGAGGCGCCGGGAAGGCGTCTGCGGGTGGGCGGCTCTTTCGTCAAGGAGTACTGGGGAGAGGGCTCCAACAGGGCTCGAAACTGGCAGCGTTACCACGAAGCCGGACTGGCCGGCCCGGGGTTCGAGGAGGGTGTCGACGGCTATGTCCCGTATGCGGGCAAGCTCAAGGACAATCTCGACATCACCCTGGACAAGATCCGAAGCACCATGGTGAGCTGCGGGGCAACGTCCATCCCCGAGCTGCAGGGAAAAGCGCGTATTACGTTGGCTTCCGCGGTGAGCATCCGCGAAGGCGGCGCGCACGACATTGTTTTGAAAGAGAATGAGATCATACCGACGGCATGAGGAAGGACCCATGAAAAAGATTGTGCTCTGCGCGGCCTTGGCTTCACTCTTCGCTCTTCCCGTCCTCACCACATTTGCAGACGTGCGGATCGTGGGCGCGCTCGGAGCAGGGCTGGGAGTGGAGGGACGCAAGGGCTTTCTCGGGTCGTCCAACACGCATACAAGCTTCGTTGTGCGGGCGGATGAGTCCCCGGCCTATCTGCTGTTCATATGGGACGGCAAGGACCTGGAACCCTGGGTGCGCATTGAAAAGAAAGGCGCGGCCATCATCGAAGTGGACCTGACCAAGGGGAACAGGGTCACTCTGACAGGGGGCGGGACCTTCACCCTCACCGTCTCAGCGCACGCCGGCAGCGGCCACTGGATGTGCGTTGTGCTGGGAGGGCGCGAATGGGATCCGTAGCACGGTACTCCGTGCTGGCGTTACAACCCCACGATATTATACCCGGTATCCACGAAGTGGACGTCTCCGGTGACCCCGCTTGCCAGGTCAGACAGCAGGTAGAGAGCGGACTTGCCCACCTCCTCCTGTGTCACCGAGCGGTGCATGGGCGAGCGGTTTTCCATGATCCCGAAGATCTCACTGATGTTGGAGATGGCGGAGGCTGCAAGCGTTCGAATGGGCCCTGCTGAAATGGCATTCACCCTGATCGCGCTCTCACCCAGCTCAGCCGCCAGGTAGCGCACCGTGGCCTCCAGGGCGGCCTTGGCAACGCCCATCACGTTGTAGTTCGGGACCGCCCGTTGGGAGCCCAGGTAGGTAAGCGTGATGATGGACCCGCCGTTCGTCATGAGCCGCAGCCCGGCTCGAGTCACGGCAATCAGGGAGTACGCGCTGACATCCAGGGCAATGCGAAACCCCTCCCGCGTGGTCTGGTGAAAGGGAAGGCGCAATTCCTCCCTCCCTGCATATGCCACGGAATGGACGATAAAATCCAGCGTGCCCCACTTCTGCTCGATCTCCGAGTACACGCCTTCGATCTCCTCGTCATTCTGCACGTCGCAGCGCAGAATCAGCTCGGAGCCGAGGCTCTCCGCCAATGGCCGCACCCTTTTCTCGAACACTTCGTTCAGGTAGGTGAAGGCCAGGGACGCTCCTTCCTCATGGAGCTTGCGCGCGATTCCCCACGCAATGCTCCTGTCGTTTGCAACGCCGAAGATGATGCCCTTCTTACCGGTCATCAGGCCCATTCCCCGCCTCCCTTTTCAGGCCCATGTTTGTACCAGATATACCCGCCGCGCGCAAGGGACGGTATATAGGGGCAGGAGGTTTCTATGAAAAGATTTGCTCTCGTTTCCTTCCTTGCCCTGCTGTCCGGCTTCCTTGCATTCGCGGAAGGGACTCCCCGGGGAGGTGACATCGGAATCCAGGGCTCCCTGGTGTTTCCCTCATTGGTATTTTCCTCCACCGGCAATTCGCCGGCGTTCCCCATGGGCTCCCTGGGCGCGAAGTACTTCATTACCGAAGCCATCGCGGTGCGAGCCGGCATCGGCCTTGACAACGTTGCTGCCGGAGGAGCCTCCACCACGGGCTACGATCTGGCAGGCGGCTTCGAGTACCACTTCGGGGGCAAGGGGGGAGTATCGCCATATGCCGGCGCCCAGCTCAGCTACAGCGGGTCGTCCCTTTCAGGAGGGGGCTCGACCGCAAGCGATTTCGGGTTGCGGGCCGTCTTTGGGGGCGAGTACTTCTTCTCCAATAACTTTTCATGGGCCGGCGAGCTGGGGCTCGGTTTCGACTCAGCAAAGGCGGCCGGTGGCGCCAACACCACTTCCATTGGCACTGCCGCCTTTTCGACGGCCTTGACCTGGTATCTCAACTAAAGTCTTTCGGGCGTCCCGGGAGCTCCCTCTCCGGAGACGCCTTTTTTTTTCAGTCGACGATTCCCTTGAGGGCCTGGGAGGCCGTATAGAGGGTCCCTTCCCCTCCCAGCTGCGCCGCCACACGCAGGGTCTCCGCAATCTCCTGCTTCGTGGCTCCCGCCGCCAGAACCTGCCGTCCAAGCGCCGCAACTCCGTTCGCCGCCCCATGGGCCGCGTCGAACGCAAGGGCCATGAGAAGCTTGATTTTGCGCGGAAGGGCCCCGTCAGAGTAGACGAGATCTTCCATTTTCTGAAACTCCGCCATGTAAGCAGGATCGAGCTTCCTCAGCGTGCTCAATGGGTGTTCCGCCATGCCATGCCTCCTTCAGGATCGTCCAATAAGACCGTTGATGGAAATGACAACCTTGCCGTCCCTCACAATCACAAGGCAGACGCCGTTGGCAGGATCATAGAAGTCGAATGCCTGCTGCACTGCATTGAAGGGAAAAGACGCCTTCACGGCGCTTTCAGGGCTGACGTACGCTTCAGCGAGCTTCCCGCCTTCCACGCGCGCCACGACCGCGTGCTTCTGCCCCGTGCTCTGCGCGTTCTGCAGGGTGCCCATGAGAGTGGCATCCCCCAGGACGGACCTTGTAACACGCCAATCCAGCTCCTGCTCATCCGGCCCCATTTCCTGGTAGACAAGCTCCATGAACGCTCCTGACAATCCAGTATAGCCACGCAGCCGGCGGTCCTCAATACGAGCCGCCACTTGATGTGCTGCCTTTCCACCCCTACACTGTGACCATGGCTCTTCTTTCAGGAAAGAACAAGATCTTCGTCCTCGATACGAACGTCATCCTGCATGACCACGCGTGCATCTCTTCTTTCCAGGAGCACAACGTGGTGGTCCCGATCACCGTGCTGGAGGAGATCGACAAGTTCAAGAAAGGGAATGAGATCATCAACTTCAACGCCAGGGAGTTCTCCCGCAAGCTCGACGCAATGGGCGGGGACAAGCTCCTGAGCGAAGGGATCCCGCTGCCCGGCGGCGGCACGCTCGTCGTGGAGACGAACGTGAAGCGGGACGGCTTGCTGGGGGACATCTTCTGGGAGGACAAACCCGACCATCGCATCATCTCCCTGGCCTACAACCTGGCGAAAGAGCACGGCAAGGACCGCGTCATCCTGGTCTCGAAGGACATCAACATCCGCATGAAGGCCAAGAGCATCGGGGTCAAGGCGGAAGATTATGAGACGGGCAAAATTTCCAACATCGACGAGCTGTACAAGGGAAAGGACATCCTCCAGGATGTCGATGGCGGCCTGATCGACGAGCTTTTCCAGGAAGGCTCGATTGCCATGGAAAAGCTGCCTGTCCAGAGGGAGCCTTTTCCCAACGAATACTTCATCATCCGCAACCAGAGCAAGAGCACGCTCGCCGTCTACAACGCGGAAGAGAAGGCGTTCCGCCACATCCAGAAAAGACGCGCGTACGGGATTGAGCCGCGAAACGCCGAGCAGACATTCTCCCTGGATGCGCTTTTCAATGAGAACATCCCGCTGGTGACGCTGGCCGGCAAGGCGGGGACGGGCAAGACGCTCATGGCGCTTGCCGCTGCCCTGGAAAAGAGGTCAAGCTACAAGCAGATCTACCTTGCCCGGCCCATCGTGCCGCTTTCCAACAGGGACATCGGGTTCCTCCCCGGGGACATCAAGAGCAAGCTGGACCCGTTCATGCAGCCGCTCTTCGACAACCTCACCCTGATCCAGAACCAGTTCGACGAGACGGCTCCCGAGTACAAGCGGATCCACGACCTTGTGGAGAACGGGAAGCTCGTGATAACGCCGCTGGCGTACATCCGCGGCAGGCACCTGTCGAAGATCTATTTCATCATCGATGAGGCGCAGAACCTCACTCCGCACGAGGTGAAGACCATCATCACGCGGGCGGGAGAGGGAACCAAGGTTGTGTTCACCGGGGACCCGTACCAGATCGACACCCCGTATCTCGACTCGCGCTCCAACGGCCTCACCTGCCTCATCGACAGGATGAAAGGCGAGTCTCTCTACGCTCACATCACGCTGGAGAAAGGCGAGAGGTCCAAGCTGGCGGAGCTGGCGTCGAACATTTTGTAAGGCGCCAGGACGTGCTATACTCCTTGTCATGAGGGCGAAAGTCATCATCGCGACTGTGCTCCTGGCGGCATTCCCTGCCCTCACCTTCGCGCTGTCGTTCTCGGTCTCCGAGCTGGACGTGAACGTCGGCCTGCTTTTCATTGGCAGCACACCGCCCGGCGCTCCCAGCCCTCTCCTGCAGACCTTCGGGATTTCGCTTCCTTTGCGCACCAACGGTCCCTTCTTCCTGGAGCCGACAATCGAGTTCTTCGGAACGTATTATGAGTGGACTGGCACCCGCGCGGTGCCCGCACCGTACGAGTCGGGGACCGGCTTCTTCACCATCGGGAGCCTGGTCACGCTGCAAGGGGGTCTTCTCTATTCCCTTTCCAAGAGCATCGAGATGGGCGGCGCGGTCGGAGTGGACTTCCTTCTCAGGTTTCCCTTTGAGTTCCAGAATACGAATACAAACAGCAATGACGGCCTGACGTATTTCTACACCGAAGGGCGCTTCATTTACCCCGAGACAAGGTTCATCACGCGCTGGCACGTGGCGGACGGGGTCACGCTTGCCTTCACGCTCAGGGCGCTCTACCCGCTTTTCCACCTGTGGGATGGAGAAAGCCTGGCCTTCTACGATCAGCTCATGGCTGCCTTGAACATCGGATTCGTGATCTCTCTGGGCGGCAAGCCGCAGCCGGCAGCAACACAGCCAGCGCCAACCCCGGCTAAATAAAGTTCTCCGTCTCCACCTCGGTCCAGACATCCTCCTCCCGGGCAATCATGAGAGAGACAAACGCCGAGCTGAGAACGTCCACAAAGGCCCCCAGCGCCACCAGAAGCGGAGCGATGGTCCGGAGGATCAGATAGCCTTCCTGCAGGCCTTTCGCGTAAAAGGTGCAGAGCATGAAGATGGAGAAATACGCGGCATTCCCCGGGACGGCTCCCAGGACGAAGGACACGATGAATGTGAAGAGCATGACCCACAGGATCTGGAAGAACGTGATTTCCAGGCTTGAGTAGGAGCGGAGGATCAGGATGAAAGAGACGCAGGATACCATGGCCGTCCCCGCTCTTCCCAGCACCGCAAACAGCGGATAGACCGCGGAGCCGACCATGCGGGGCACCCCCAGGCTCTCCTTGCCGTGCTTGGTCAGGACGCCGAGGGACAGGTACTGGTCCCCGGAGAACAGCCCGGCGATGGCGGGGCCGATGGAGGCGTACAGCCATCGATAGGGGTTTTCCTTGATCCCCAACAGGTACAGCGCGCCGGGGAAGACGCCAAAAGCCACGAGCGCCACGTCGACGGCCAGGATGATGAGGATCTGCTTGTACATCCCCAGATCGGAGTGCGCCAGGTGCGATACCCATGCGGCGGAGATTGCGATCATCGCGATTGCGAAAAGCTCAACGACCAGGGAGTTCAAGTGGTAAAAAATCCTCGAGAGGGAGTCGAAGATCTGCACGATGGGCCGGGTGAGCTGCCTGTCGAAGTCCAGGTTCAGGCCCAGCAGGAAGGCCAGCACCATGGCCGGAAGGAGAAAGTCCCCGCTGCCCGTGAAGACCGCGAAGAGGTTGCGCGGGAATATGGTCCGCAGGCCCTGAAGGACGCTGACAGGCTCGAAGCTCTTGCCCGCCTCGATTGTGATGGGAATCCGCTCGGGAGGGAAGACAAGGACGGAAAGCGTGCCAATGACGATGAGAACCCCTGCCGACAGCGCAAGGTATTTGAGGCTGGAAAGATACACGCGGCCCAGCCTCTTTTCCTGGCGCAGCTCGGATGTCCCGATGCCCAGGGAGAAAAAAATGAAGGGAAAAAGAACATACCTGCCGATTCCGATCAGGACCACGGACAAGGAGTCGAAAAGCTCCTGGGCCTGAACGGGGATGACGAAACCGAGAATTATTCCTATGATCGAGCCGACCAGCAGCTTAATCCAGATTTTCATACACTCTCCCAGGTGCCGGATTACGAGCGAGCGCATCGAGAGTAGCGGATTCACCGGGCATTAGTCAATTCGACGTTATTCCGTTATAATCCAGCTCCATGAAAGGCGTCATTGTCGCCGCCGGCTACGGCACGCGCTTCCTTCCCGTGACAAAGACCATACCCAAGGAGATGCTTCCTCTTGTCACCCGTCCTTCCATCGATTTCATCGTTGAGGAGTTCCTGGCCTCGGGGATCGACGAGATACTTTTCATCACATCCCGACGAAAGAAAGCCATTGAAGACTACTTCGACCGTGAGGTCGAGCTGGAGGGCGTGTTTCAAGCAGCAGGGGAAAAGAAGAAGCTCGCGGCCATCTCTCCCGCCAAGGCGGCGTTCTTCTTTGTCCGCCAGCTCGAAATGCGCGGAACGGGGAATGCGCTTCTCCTGGCCCGCCCCTTCACCGGCAGCGAGCCGTTCGTCGTTGCCTACCCTGATGACCTGCACTTCGGCGAGAAGCCGCTTTCCCTGCAGCTCATCGATGCATGGAAGAAGACGGGCTGCACCGTCCTTGCGACGCTTCATGACCCCCCTGACATCAACCGCTATGGAGTCATTTCCATAGCACAGGACGGGCTTCACGTCACCGACATCGTGGAAAAACCTCCTCGAGGGAAAGAGCCCAGCCGGGAGGCGTCCATCGGGAGATTCCTGTACACGCCGGATTTCCTGGAGCAACTGGAGAAGGAATGGAAGGACCATGGAGAAGGCGAGTTCTTCCACACGTCGGCCGTGCGGGCCCTGGCGGGGAGGAACCGCGTGGTCTTCTCCCGCGTCCAGGGCCACAGGCTCGACACCGGAGAGCCGGGGGGCTACCTGGAGGCCATCATCCGCTACGCCGACAGCGTGCCCGAGCTGAGGAAAGAGCTGGAACGAGTCCTCGCCTCCCGATCCAGGCAATGACCAATCCGCACCAACCTCCCCTTCCCTCGCGCATCGCGCTCATCGGCTTCATGGGCGCTGGGAAAACGACTGTCGGGAAGATCCTTGCGGAGAAGCTGGGCTACCGCTTCGTCGATACCGACGACGTGATTGTCGACATGGCGGGCGCGCCGATTGCCGAGATCTTTCAGCATCGCGGAGAGCCCGCGTTCCGTGCGATAGAGGCGGAGGCGCTTCGCTCCCTGGCCGGCCGCGAGCTCACCGTGATTGCCGCCGGCGGCGGCGCGCCCGCCCAGGAATCGAATCGGCAGTTCTTCCTGTCCTGCGCGGCGACATTCCACCTGCGGGTGAGCATGCGGAACGCCCGCGGCCGCGCGCAGGCGCCCGGCAGCGCCCGTGCGACCTTTGCTGTCGCAGGGAGAAAGCGCGGTGCGGCAGCTCTTCGATGCCCGGCGTTCAATCTACGAGGCGCTGGGCCGGCCCGTGGAGACAGACGGCAGAACGCCATCCGAGGTGGCTGAGCAGATCATCCGGCTGCTGCATGATCCCAGGGGGAGCCGGGATGCTGCGGAAAAATCCTGACAAGCTCCGCGAGGTCCAGGCGTGATTCGTAGAGCGCCTTGCCCAGGATGACCCCGGCCACCAAGGGGTCCCGCCGGGCAGCGGCCTCCTCGATGTCCCGTTGTGAACCGATCCCTCCCGACAGCAGTGTCGGCAAGCCCGACGCCCTGGCTGCCGCGTTGGTCCGCTCGATGTCGGGCCCCTCCAGCGTCCCGTCCCGGTTGATGTTCGTATAAACAAGCCCGCGGATGCCCACCGCGGCGAGGCCTGCCGCCACATCAGTGTCCGAGCGGCCTCCGTCCTCCGTCCACCCGGCAATTCGCACCGTTCCATCCCGGGCGTCGACGCCTCCAATGAACCGGTGCCCCAGCCGCCGTGTCCATTCGGCAACCTGCTCGGGCAAGCGCACCAGCACCGTGCCAAGGACCACCAGATCCACGCCAAGATCGATGAGCCGTGCGGCCTGCTCTTCCGAGCGAACGCCGCCGCCTGCTTCCAGCCGGCAGGACACGGCTTGCCTGATCCGCTCTATGGTCTGCAGGTTGTCCCTGCCCTTGCCTTCGGCGGCGTCCAGATCGACGATGTGTATCCAGCGGACGCCTTTTTGCTCGAACTGTCGGGCGGTTTCAGCGGGCTCGATGGGATAGTGTGTTTCGCTGGAGAAGCTTCCCCGCAGGAGTCTCACGCAGCGGCCATCCCGCACGTCGATGGCCGGCACCAGGAGCATCGGTCCTCAGCTGGCGGCCTGGCAGGCCTGCCTGCCAAGGTCTGTTGCAAAGGCTTCGCGGATCCTGGTCTCCATCTGCTGCGCGCCCGGACATGCAAGGATGGATTCCCGCGTGGGCCTGCTGCGCAGGCAGCGCACCAGGCTTGAAAGGATCTGGAGGTAGTCCAGAGAAAGATGGGGCGGAGAAGCTATGATGAAAAGCAGGTGCACGGGCTTTCCGTCCACCGCATCAAAAGGGATGCCGGCCCGTGACAGGCCGAAGCCAATCAGGACGCGCGAAAGCCCCGGAATCCGCCCGTGCGCAACGGCCACTCCGTGGCCGAAGCCGGTGGACTGAACCTTCTCCCGTGAGATGACCGCCTCCTCGAAAGAGGCGAGGTTCGGGATTTGCCGGAAAACGGGCGCTCCCCTGATGAGCTCTCGAATTGCGCTGAACTTGTCATCACTGGCAAGCTCCGCAACCGCGGAGCCGTTTTGAAAACAGTGGTCTATTTCCATTCAAACACCGTCACAACCGAATCGCAATCTTATCTTTCAGGCGCCGACACTGTCAACGGCCCCGCAGTTAATATAATCACACGGAAGCGCTATGGACATTCCCGATTTCTCCGTATATTCTTATGGGCTATAGTGTTGATGCGGCCGTAGGCCGCACGTCATAACCACTATGGGAGGGGAAAACAGTGGCAAAGACACCCGTGAAGAAGGCACCGGCAAAGGTGCCGGAGAAGCTCACCGGGGCTTCCATGATAGGATACCTCGCGGAGAAAAACGGGCTTGCAAGGAAAGATGCCAAGCAGGTCATGGAGGACCTCTTTGAGCTGGTAGCTGCCGGCGTCATGAGAGGTGAGAGAGTGGCCATTGGCAAGATCGGAAAGATGTTCATCAGGGTGCGGCCTGCCCGGGGCCCAAGGACGGGAAGGAACCCGCTCACCGGCCAGGAGATCACCATTCCCGCCAAGCCGGCAACCAAGGTTCCCCGGTTCACCTTCAGCAAGACTTTCAAAGAGTCGGCGCTGAAGGCGAAGGTGAAGAAGTAGGACCGGGGGCTCCTGCGGCTGACCCTGCCAGCTCGGGGGTCAGCCGTACAATTTCTGGACCACTCGCCTGTCTGAGTCCGCAAGATCGAAATCTGCAAGCTGCTTCGGATTGACCCAGCGTATCTCCTGGTGCTCAATGAGCGCCGGCTCTCCTTCCATCCTTTCCACGCGATAGACCATGAGCTCCAGGCTCACTCCATCTCCCTCATAGGAGGCGCTGCAGAGAAACTCCCCGACGCGGACCTGTATGGCCAGCTCCTCCTGGAGCTCTCGGGCCAGGGACTCCTGCGGCGTCTCTCCCGGCTCGATTTTCCCCCCGGGAACTCCCACTTTCCGCCCATGTGACGGCCCGGTTTCCTGCGTCCAATGAGCACTTTCCCGTTTTCCTCGATGACAGCGGCTGTGACCTTCATCTCGACCTCGAAACGTTCACCCTGGCGCACCAGGAAGTGATGGGACACGCGCTGCAGCGGGGAGACACCGGCGTGCAGACCGCCTGTCCAAACCGGACAAGAAGCTCGTTGATCTCTATCCAGTATCGGCGCGGCAGGATTTCCATGAGAGCCTTCTCCGTTCCCGCGGGGTCCCGGGTCTTCACCCACCCGGTCCGGTTGGAGATCCTGTGCACGTGGGTGTCCACGCAGATTCCCGGAAGGCCGAAGCCGAGGTTTCGAACCAGGTTGGCGGTCTTCCTCCCGACTCCCGGCAGCGCAAGCAGCTCCTCCATTGTGCGCGGCACGCGGCCGCCATGCTGGTCCACAAGGATACGCGCCGCCTGGCGGAGGGACCTGGCCTTGGTGCGGTAGAAACCCGCGGGGTAGATGAGTCTTTCAATCTTCGACTCAGGGAGACTGGCAAGGTCCGCAGGCGTGGCCGCCCTGGCGAAAAGCCTGTCTGAGGCCGCGCGCGTCACGGCATCCTTGGTCCGCAGGGAGATCATTGTTGCAACAAGGACGCGAAACGGGTCGTTGTCCTCCCGCGCGACCTCTGAGACCGAGGGAAGGCCGGTGAGAGCATCCAGCGCTGCCCTCATCCGCCGCACAATGCGGTCCCAGGGCGGGGGAGTCATTTCACATTGACTTTGAGCTTGGAGAACACGAGGGTCTCCACCTCTTCCTTGCTCTTGAGCAGGGAGAAGGAGATCTCGTCGATGAGGAGCTTCAGCGCGCTGTCGTACAGCTTGCGCTCCAGGATGGGCAGCTCTTTGATCCTGCTCCTGTGGTACAGGGCGCGCACGACGTTGGCAATGTCAATGATGCTGCCTTTTTTCAGCAGGTCGAGGTTCATCTGGTAGCGCAGCTTCCAGTCCGCCAGGACTGGTTCATACTCTTCCGCGATAAGCCGCAAGGCCTTCTGCGATTCCTTCTTGCCGACGATGGCCCGGATCCCCAGGTCGTCCGCCTTGTCCACGGGGACCATGATTGTCATGTCGGACACCTCGAGGTAGACGATGTAGTACAGGAGCTTGCGGTCCCGAAAGGGCCTCTCCTCGATGGCGCGAATGTGCCCCACACCCTGCAGGGGATAGACTATCTCCTGCCCCACCTTGTACTTGGTGGGAGCGTGACGAGCAGGCTTGCGAGCAGATTTCATATAGTTAATTGTAACCCAGATTTCCAGGAGGGTCAAACCCAGGCGGTCAGCGCGTGGACATGTGCTGGCTCTGGGGAGCGGTTGCCGGCGGCTCCATGGTCACCCGTATCGTGTAGAACCTGTCCTCTCCGCCGACCTCAACGCAGATGGAAAGCGAGATCTGCCGGGCGAAAAACGGGGATACGACAAGCTGTCGCGTCCCGTATGCACCGGAGGTCGAGCTCACGTTTTTGGAGGGGTAGAGGGTCGCCTTGACCAGGGAGGCGGCGGGAATCACGCTGTCAGGAGGCGGCTGCCTCGGATCATCGGGCGCCTGGCCTTCAAGGAAGACAGGCTGCGCGGCGGCGTCCAGCGTGATGGTCGACTTCTGCCACTTCACGGTCACCGGGCTGGAGCCGTTGTTTACGCACTGAACTGCAAAGCCTTCGGGAGACGCGGAATCGGCCGGCGCCAGGGAAACCAGGGAAACGCTGATGGCCTTGTCCTTGTATGTGTCATCAACGGTTGTCGAATACGGGGGAGGAAAAGAAGAGCAGGAACAGAGGACTGCCATGAGAGCCAGCAGGGATGGAGCCTTCTTCATCTCGCGCCTCCTCTGGTAAATATACTGACAAACCCGGGGCAGACGCGTCTCAGGGGGTTTTCACCGCAGCGGCAAACCGCTCGCCAAGCTCTTCACCCTGGCGGAGCTGATCAGCCGTGGGGCTGCCGCGGAACTCCAGTGTTTCAGTGACGTCCCACTTCAGCGGCTCCACCATTTTTCGAAACGCCGCCATGCCGCCCTTGCTCCAGCCATAGCTGCCGAAGATCGCGGCTTTCTTGTTCACGATCCTCTTGAGCGCCGCCATGTCGATGGCTTGCGCGACGGGCGGAAAGAGGGTTCCTTCATAGGTCGGCGCGCCCACCATGACGCCGCGGTACGTCCACAGGGCGGGAAGGATGTAGCTGGGGTGGACGCGCGCCGCGTCGAAGATCTCGACCGGGAGGCCTGCGCGGGAAATGCCCTGGGCAACCGCGTTCATCATTTTTTCCGTGTTGCCGTACATGGAGCCGTACACCAGCGTGACGCCGCTTTCCCCGCCGCCCTGGGCGAGCTGGGCCCACTGGCGGTACAGCTCGACGATCCGGCCAGGGTCCCTCCGCCAGACCAGGCCATGGGACGGAGCAATGACATCGATGGGGATGCCGGCCAGCTTCTCGATTGCCTTGAGGGTCGGGGTGCTGAACTTCGCCACGATGTTCACGTAGTAGCGAAGCGCCTCACGCTCGTAGAACACGAGATCCGAGCACTGATCGTCGAAGATCGTCCCCGGCAGCGCGCCGTACCCGCCAAATGCGTCGCAGGAGAAAAGGATTCGATCCGTTACGTCATACGTGACCATGGTCTCGGGCCAGTGCACGAAAGGCGCGTGGACGAACTTCAAGGTCCGCTTTCCGATGGACAGCTCCTCCCCGTCCCCGACCACGCGAACATTCTCCGTGATCCCATAGAACGCGGCCAGCATCTCCCTGGCCTTCTCCGTTGCCAGAATGGTGAGCTTGCGCGGGATGCGCACCAGGGCGCGAATGGCTCCGGTATGATCCGGCTCCATATGGTTCACGACGATGTAATCGATCTCGGATAACGGGACGAGGGCGTCGATCCGCTCGAAATACTCGTCGGTCTTGAAGTCCTTGGCCAGGTCGATGATGACCTTCTTCTCGTCACGCAGGAGATAGGAGTTGTAGGTCACCCCCTCATGGCTGACCGGCCAGATGCCTTCGAAAAGATCCGTGGTCCTGTCGTTGAGCCCGATCCAGTAGACCTCCGGGCGTATCTCGACTGACGGCATGGCGTGCCTCCTCCCAGGATGGCGTACAGTGCGTTTCGGTCAGTGGCTTGCGAGGCGCCTGTTACGGCGTGACCATCGCAATCCCCGACGGCGCCCTGAACGGCTTGAACTTCATGAACTTGAAGGGGTGGATGTCCAGGGGATTGGGAAACCACCCGTCCACATGGCTGAGGTTGATGAGGTGCACGGCAGCCTGGTGATACAGGGGAAGGATTGCCGCCTTGGAGAGCAGAATATCCTCCGCGTCCGCCAGGCGGCGATAGCGCTTGGCGCTGTCCGTCATGTAGGTGGCCTCCGCCACCGCTGCGTCGTAGTCCTTGTCGGAGAACCGGGCGTCGTTGAGGTTGCTGTCGCTGGTCCAGAGCTGGAGGAACGTGAGGGGATCAGCGTAGTCACCGATCCATGTTGAAATGCCAAGGTTGTAATCCCGGACGCGCGTCTGCGCAAAGTAGCTATCCGGATCCACCTGGCGGATATCGACGTTCAGCCCGACCAGGGTTTTCCAGGTATCCGCCATCTTCTGCAGCATGCCGACCGCCGCGGAGTCTTTTGCAACCTTGACAACCAGGGTCGGGAGGCCTTTTCCGCCGGGGAAACCTGCGTCCGCAAGGAGCTTCTTCCCTTCATCGATCTTCTGGTCCGGGATTCCCTTGACCTCGGGGTAGCCGTTGATGGCGGGCACCAGATCAGGGGAGGGGAAGATATAGTCGTTGGTGCGGATCTGGTCCCAGGGCACCAGGAGGGCAAGGCCGCGGCGCACCCGTGAGTCGTTCCACGGGGATTTGTCGCACTCGAAGAAAAAATACGTCGTGCCGAACATGGGGAAGGCCTCTATGCGGTCCGTTGCCTCCAGCCTGTCCGACTGGATCAGGGTGGACCAGGTGATCTTTCCGGTGATGTACCCGTCGGTGGCCTCCCCGGCATCATCCATGAAACGGATGCGGATCCGGTCCAGCCCAAGGTTGGCGGCGTCCCAGTACCGCGGGTTCTTGTCCAGGAGAATCTCCTGGTCGGTCCTGTTCGTTATTGTAAAGGGACCGTTGCCAATCACGGTTCGCGAATCATTCCAGTCCTTCTGTTTCAGCAGGACCGGGTCAATGGGCAGGAAGCTGATGTGAGAGAGCATCTTGAGGAAGTGCGGGGCCGGTTTGTCCAGATCCACTTCCAGCAGAGTGTCGGAAACGGCTTTGATCCCCACCTGGGATGGGTCCTTCAGCTTGCCCGTCCGATAATCCCGAGCCCCCTTGATGACGTCAAAAAGGAAGGAATACTCGGCGTTCAGCGTGGGATCAATCATGCGCATCCAGGAGGCCACGAAATCCTGGGCGCGCACGGGGTCCCCGTTGGAATACTGCGCGTTGGGGCGCAAGGTGAAGCGGTAGACCGTTCCGTCGGCGCTCACGTCCCAGCTGGAAGCCACACCGGGCAGCGGCTCAAGGGTCTGGGGATCAGGCACCACAAGCCCTTCGTAGATTGCCGTGAAAAACTGGGACTCCATGGAGGTGAAGGTATGGAGCGGATCAAGATTCACTTTCTGCGGACTGTAGGCCACGACGAGCTCGCGAAGCTGAGGTCCGGACTTGTCGGAGGTGGCAGAGAAAGCAAGAGGCGCCACGAGGAGAAGGAGAAAAACTGGTCTGATCCGCATGAGAAAGAAGATAGTCTTTTGAATCAGAAAATTCTATAGGGGACGACGTCGCGGACCACGATCTTCACCTTGACGACGGTGCGGTACATGCCCGAGCGGACCGAGGACGTCGGATCCTCCCACAGAACCACATCCCCAAGGATCTGGCGCGGAGCATCGATGTAGCTGCCGTGCAGGGCAATCCGGATTGCGTCCCTGACGGCGTCCTGAAACGCGAGGCTCTTGGCGTCAGGCCCTTTTATCACGCCGGCCTTCCCCTCTCCCTGGGACAGAACGGCTGTGCCGCTTTCCCAGGATGCGCGCCGGGACGCCTCCGCGTCATTCATGGAGTACGCCGCCCGGGCCCAGAGCTTCTCCTCCGAAGTCTGGGTTTCGACGACGCGCAGCCGCGGGCTTCCCCACGGAATCTGGGCTATCGGTGTCAGGGTAAAGCTCTCCGCCACGGAGCGCGCGCTGTTGGCGGGCGTATAGTCGAAGGACCAGCCGTAGACCATTCCCGAAAGCAGGACCCGTGCTTCCTCGAGCACCGTGCGCTCCGCCTTTGCCACGGGGATGGGATACTGGCCGGTGTCGATTCGGACCACGGGCTCCAGCTCCACCCATGGTCTGACAAAAAGGGGGTTATCGGTCTGAGCTCCCGCGGACAACGCCGCCAGGAGATAGAGAACGCAGGCAGGGTTTACGCGCATCCCTCTGACTAGAGTATCGGCGCTACCGCCTGCGGAAGAAGACCGTGATCGGATTGATTCCGAATCGCACCACCAGGTACAGGTATGCGAAAGCGATTCCGGCCAGGTGCGTCAGGTGAGCCACGCCGGACTGGAAATTGGTGAGCTGGAGGAAAACCTCGATTCCCGCGTAGAGCAGGACCGCCACGGGAGCCCTCATGGGAAGGATGCCGAAGATGAAGATCCGTGCATCGGGGAAGAAGGAGGCAAAACCAAGGAGCAGCCCGAAGATGGCGCCGGAGGCGCCGACAACGGGAATCATTCCCATTCCCGACGATGCATTGATGAACACCGTCGCAAGGCCGGCCCCGATGCCGCAGAAGAAATAGAAGATCAGGAACTCGGGGCTGCCCATGCGCCGCTCCAGCTGGATGCCGAACAGAAACAGGGCCAGCATATTGAAGAAGATGTGCGACCAGCCGCTGTGCACGAACATGTACGTGATGACCTGCCACCACGCCCCGGCCTGGAGGACATAGGCGGGGATGAGCGCCAGGTAGGCGATCCTTCCCTGCCGGTCGACAAGCGTGAAAAGGAACACCAGCACATTCACGACGATGAGGATGAGGGTGGCGTTGTAATAGCTGTACCTGAGGGGGCGGCGCAGAAAGCTGGCCATGGGTCCAAAGTACGCCGCGGGCAGGCACGAGTCAATGCGGCGTTGCATGGCCTGCCCTCCTCTGCTACGGTGAAAACGTCGTGAAGGGGAAGCCTGACTATTATTGGAAAAAATCGAAGCAGGAGGGGTATCCGGCGCGCTCGGTCTTCAAGCTGCAGGAAATCCAGGAGAAACACAGGATTCTGAGGCCGGGAGGGCACGTGCTTGATCTCGGCGCCTCCCCGGGAAGCTGGAGCTTGTTCATCCTTGATTTGTTTGCAGGCGGCGGCGATGTGACCGGCGTCGACTTGAAAGAGCCTGACCAGCGGCTCATGTCGCGCAGGAACTTCAACTTCATCCCGGGGGACTTCACAACACAGGAGGTTCTGGGACGGATCATGGAAGCCGCCCCGTACGACAGCGTCGTGTCGGACGCCGCCCCCTCGACGACAGGGAATCGCACCCTGGACACGGCCAGGTCGATGGACATTGCCCGGCAGGTGCTGGCCATCTGTGAAAAGGCTCTGGCGCCCGGCGGCAACTGCCTCTTGAAGATCTTCCAGGGCGGTGAAGAAAAAGAGATCCTGGATCGGATGCGCATCCTGTTCGACGCTTCCCGCGCTTTCAAGCCGAAGGCCAGCCGGTCGGATTCAATGGAAACCTACTATATCGGGCTGGGATTCACGGGGCCGGGGCGCCGGCCCTGACAACCCCTGCGTGCCTACAGGCAGGCAACCCGGGCGGTACTGAGCCGGGCCAGCTTTTCCGGGCTCACCGCGCAGCCGACCCCTTCTCCACGGATGACCGGAGCCTGGCCCAGGGGTCCGAACCCCATGCTCCGTGTGGTGATGTTCTCAGTAAGAAGAAGGTCGTCGAACGATCCCTCGACATACAGAGGGGCCCGAAGGAGCGCGGCCGCCGCGCGGCCAAGTGACGAAAGGACCCCTGTTTCACCAACCATGCATCCCAGCTGGTAGGACAGGCCGTTCTTCGCCGCCTCCTCGGACAGCCTCAGGACCCGCGAGAGGCCGCCGTTCTTGGAAAGCCTCAGGTTCACGGCGGAATACGTTCCGGCCTCAGCGAGCTGCCGGATGTCCTGGAAGGACAAGACCCCTTCATCCGCCATGATCGTGAAGCCGTGTGCGCGAGCATCCCGCATTACTTCCACGGCACCCCGGTCCGCGGCGCCGTGGGCGGAGTCGGTGAAAGGCTGCTCGACAAGCAACACTCCGTGCCGGTTGCAGACGTCGAAGAGCTTTTCAGCGTCGCCGACTGCCCATGAGGAGTTCGCGTCCACGCGGATGTCAAATGACTTCCCCAGGATGCTGCGGCAGAGGCCGAGGATGGAGGAGCCGGCCTTGGAATCCCCGTTCAGCTTCACCTTGAGGTTGGTAAGGCCGATCTCCCGGCAGACTTGAAGGTACTTTTCCGCCTGCTTCGCGGGGAAAAAAGGGAGGACTCCGCCATAGGATATGGTCTCCCGCAGCGGTGCCTGGCCCAGCAAGGAGTAGATCTCAGCGCCGGTCCATCTGCATTCAAGGTCCAGCAGGGCAGTTTCCACCGCGCACAGCAAGGGGAGCTCACGGCTGTCACATTCCAGCTCCGAAAGGTAGCCGTTCGTCTCTCTCCACGGAAGGAATCTCCCTTCCAGCGGGGCGACAAACCGCGATACAACGCGTACAGCCTCCCGCTGGTATTCCCTTCCCGCGCCCAGGGAGCCGGAGACGTAGTCACGGACCACCGCCTCCCCGAAACCGTCGAAGCCTCCGCCGGTTATCCTCACGACGATGGAATCTGAAAAAGTCCTTTCCTCGCGGGCTCCATGCGACACGCTGAATCGCAGAGGAATCTTCAGAAAATACAATTCACATCTTTCGACTTTCATGGGAAGCCTGCAGGGAGTCATGCTACCGTGTGTCAGAACCCGTGGGCAAGCCTCCCCCGTTCCTCGGACCATTCCGTTCCTTGACCGCGCGCGCCACGCGCACTATCCTGTCCTTGTCCCATGGAAATCTGCATGATCAATGTTTCGGGACGCCTCTCGAGTGACGGCTCCCGGCTTGTGTCCGCCCTCCTGAAAAAGGAAGGACACGTCGTTAATTTCATTTTCATGTCACGTCCCGAACCTCTTCTCTACACGCGCCAGGAGCTGGAGCTCCTTGACCCGGTCATGAGGAGATCGGACATCGTCATGATCTCCGTCTATTCCAGCTACGCTGTGCGGGCTGTCCAGATTTCAGATTTTGTTCATGAGAAATATCCGGGAAAGAAAGTATTCTGGGGAGGCCCCCATTGCATCTCAGTCCCCGAGCTTGGCCTCAGGCACGCTGACGGTGTCTGCTATTCAGAAGGTGACGAGGCTGTCGCCGAGCTTGTGCGGAGAATTTCAAAGGGAGAGCGGTGGAGTGAGACAGCGAACTTTGCTTTTCGCAGGAACGGGGAAACCATCAGAAACGCCGTCCTGCCTCCTTTCCGGGACCTGGACAGCCTCCCCTACTACGATTTCGACCTGGAGGGACAGTATCTCCTTGACGTCTCCCTGACGCAATTGACAATGGAAACCCTCAAGAAGCGTCTGGCCGCGTATCCCTACCGGATCCCGACCTTCTATTTCATGACATCACGGGGCTGCCCCCACAATTGCGCATATTGCAACAACTGCCGCTACACTGCCCTCTGGGGAGCTGCCCCTGTCCGGCTGCACAGCGTGGACAGGGTCATCCGGGAGCTCGAGTATCACCTTGCCAACCTCCCATTCATAGAGTTCATCGGGTTCGGCGATGATGACTTCTTCATGCGGCCCGCCCGGGAGCTGCAGGAGTTTGCGGCGAAGTATCGCGCGCGCATCGGCTTGCCGTTCGGCATCGCCGTCAGCGCCCGAACGTGGAAGCTGGAGAAAGCGGAGATGCTCCTTGATTCAGGCCTCGCCATGATCCAGATGGGGGTGCAGTCGGGAAGCCAGAGAGTGCTCGACAGGATCTACAACAGATACATAGACCTCGCCAGGGTTGACGCGGCCGTTCGAGAGATATCCCGGCTCACCGCGGGGCGTCGCCTGAAGCTCCATCTGGACTTCATCATCGACAATCCCTATGAGACACGGGACGACATCGCAAAAACATTCCATTACCTGCTCTCCACCCCGTGGAAGACCAGGCCGAATATCTTTTTTCTGGCATATTTCCCGGGAACCCCGCTGTACGAAAGAGCCCTTGCTGACGGTTACATCCAGCCCTACAGCCAGCAGGCCTTCCGCCCGTATACCAGGAGTCGGCTCCGCTACCAGAAAAACTGGGAGACCTTCCTCGTCCTCCTGCTGAGATTCCTTCGACTGGCAAGAAAGCGCGACGGTCGCGCGCTCAGGATGTTCCTTCGGATGCTGGGAAGCAGGGCGGCGCGAACCATCATGTCCTGTCTGCCCGGTGCCTTCTTCTCCGGTCTCGCGCGCCTCCTTCAATCCTTTCAATCCGCAATGATGACGCGGAAAGCCAGCCTTTTTCGCTGAATTTCGGCAAAACCGCCGTTGGAATCTGTGCTATACTATGCAGGGACAGGACAGTGAGGAACCAGGCATATTCTGTGCCGATAAACAACATGGGATATGGGTCTGCCCCACCGGATTGGAAACGAAGGAAGTATGGTGCTCGAGGAAGCGAACAACGTCAGCTGTCTGAACAGCAGGGCGATAATCGAATACATAAAGAAAAATCACCCGCAGAAGCTCACGGAGTTGTTTGTCGGTCTGCCTGAGCCCTGGGCGGGCAACTCTTCCCTGGAAACCTACCTGTCTGACGAGAACAACTGGGTCCCCAGCGGGCTTATTGTCACCATGTTCAGGAACGCGCGCGCCATTTCCTTGAGCGACAATGTGGCGTTCGACATAGGCTTCGAGACGATTACGCGCCGCGAGTTCAGCTACGTCCAGAAGCTCTTTCTCACGGTTTTCTCCTCTCCCCGCCGCACCCTCCGGCGCCTCAACCAGATCAATTCCAAGCTCAACAGCACGAAGGTCATTGAGCTTGTGTATGATACCCCGGCGCGGGCGGTCATCCGCTGGCATTGGCTGGACGGGATAGTCTCCTCGAAGGACATCTGCCTCTTCAACCAGGGGATCTACAGCGCAATCCCGACCATGTGGGGATTGCCGCGCGCCAGGGTCCAGGAGGAGTCCTGCGCGTTCAACGGAGGGTCGTATTGCGAGGTCATCCTCGACTGGGGAAGGAACATACGGAAAAGCCGCGGGGTGATCTCCCAGTTCTTCAAGCGAAGGTCTTCGCTGCTGAATGCCCTCGAGGAGATAGAGCGGGACAAGATCCTTCTCAAGCAGAGGTTCGACGAGCTTGCGGAGCTCAACGTCGAGCTGAGCCGTCGCGTGACCGTCCTCAAGGCCATCAACAATGCAACACGGGCCCTCGTCTCGGTCTCCGACACCCGGCAGGTGCTCCAGCAGACCATGAACCCCATCGTGGACGTGCTGGGGTTCGATCGGGCCATCATCCTGCTGGTGGACGAGGCGGGAGAGTTCCTGGAGTACAGCTACGCCGTGGGTGAATCCGAAGAGCTTCTGGGAAAGATGAAGGACTACCGGATTCCCCTGACGCGAGAGCAGAACCTGATGATCCGGGTATTGAAGAAAAGGCGGCCGGTTCTGATCCGGGACGTGAAGGCGGCGGGGCTGAACCCCGCCAACAGGATCCTGGCGGATTTCGGGCCAAGCTCTTTCATCATCTGTCCCCTCATCGCGGAAGACCAGGTGATCGGCGTTCTTGCCGCTGACCGCAAAATCGGCCAGAAGGCGCTTACCTCCGCCGACACGGAGTTTCTGTCCATTTTCGCAAACAACATAGCCACCGTCTTCCAGCGCGCCCGGCTGGACGAGCAGCTGAAAAAGAGCTACGTCAGCTCCGTCCGGGCGCTCGTCCAGGCAATCGAGGAGAAAGACACCTATACCCGCGGACACTCGGAACGCGTGGCAGGCATCGTGGTGCAGGTGGCGCGGGAGCTTGGCATGTCGGAACAGGAGGTCGAGTACCTTCGGTTCGGCAGCATCCTCCATGATGTGGGAAAAATCGGCATCCCGGAATCCATTGTTCGCAGCCCCAAGCCCTTGACCGAGGGAGAGTTCAAGATCATCCAGAAGCATCCCCTCAAGGGGCTCGAGATCCTCCAGCACATCCCGTTCATCAAGGAGCACATGTACCTCATCCGCAATCACCATGAAAGGTGGGACGGCAAGGGGTACCCGGACGGGCTGCGAGGGGATGAGATTCCCCTTGGCGCGCAGATTGTGGCAATCGCGGATGCATTCGATGCCATGACCTCCTCGCGTCCCTATCGCAAGGGCCTGCCGCCCAAGCAGGCCGCCCGGGAGATCAAGAAAGCGATGGGGACCCAGTTCTCAGGCAGCATCGTGCAGGCGTTTTTATCCGTTTTCAATAAAAATCCAGGGTTGAAAAAAGAGCTGGATTCCTAAAAACCTAATTAACTAAAAAAAGAGTTGCATCTCCATTCCTCCTGTGGTGGAATTCAAGCTGGAGAAGTTTTCAAAAACAGGAGGTTTGTATGAAGCTGAAGATTTCTCTCTTCTTCCAATCCCCCGTCAATGTCTTCCTGTTCCGTCACATGAGCCCGCGGATCGCCCAGCGCTACCTTCACGGGATCGGTTTTCTCTACTACCTGGTCAACAGGAAGGAAAAGCGGGTCATCGAGCGGAACGTGCGGCAGGTCCTGGCCGGTCAGGATGAAAGGTACGTCCGGAAGGTGATCCGGGAGACCTTCAAGGGCATCTTCACCCACTATTTCGAGAAGATGTTCGGCGCGTTCCTCGATTGCGAAACGGTCACCAGGTACGTAAAAAGCCATTTCACCGTGCAGGGAGGCGAGCTGGTCGCCAGGGCCCTGGAGAAGGGCAAAGGCTGCATCCTTGTGACCGCCCACTGGGGGGCCGTGGAGTTCATCCCCTGGGTGCTGTTCGGCGAGGGCTTCCCATCCAGCGTCATCCTGGAGTGCGCCACCACGCGCCTTGCCCGCAGCCTCCAGGCGAAGACCGGGCGAACCAACACGGAGCTGATCTCTTCCGGGCACGGCATGTCCATTTTCCTGCGCGCACTGCAGTCCCTCCAGGCCAACCGGGTCCTCATGACAGAGTGCGACGAGGTGGATGTCTGGAGAAAGCGCCGGAGCCATACGATCAGGCTCCTGGGCCAGGACCTGTTCTTCGACAACACCATCGACGTTCTGTCCCACCGCTCGGGGGCGCCCGTGGTGGGCGCTTTCCTGAAGCGATCCGGCCACAACCGCTATACCCTGATCCTGGAGGATGTGTCCGTCCTGAGGCAGCCGGAGAGCACCGCCCGGGAGTGCCTGACCCTGTGGGAAAAGTACGTCAAGGACTGCCCCGAACAGTGGTATCAGTGGAAGAAGCTGGGCAGCATGATTGCCGCCTGACGCGGTAGACCCTTGCCTTGCAAATATTGTAAGACAAAGGCATGAAGTTTCACACCGAGTACCTCACCTTCAACACCCGAAAGGAACGTGAATACATCAATATCACGGACAAGGTGGAGGAAGCGGTCAGCAAAAGCGGGTGCCAGGAGGGAATGGCGCTCGTATCGGCCATGCACATCACGGCCGGCGTCTATGTGAACGACGCGGAGCAGGGATTGATCCAGGACATCGACGAATGGCTGGAAGGGCTGGCGCCCCGAAAGCAGGATTATCGCCACCACCGCACCGGTGAGAGCAACGGGGACAGCCATCTGAAGAACCTCCTCATCGGCCACGAGGTGATCCTCCCTGTCACCCGCGGGAAGCTGGACCTGGGCCCCTGGCAGCAGGTCTACTACGCGGAGTTCGACGGCCGCAGGCCGAAGCGCCTCATCATCAAGGTCATGGGAGAATAGAGCAGGTGAAAGTACTGAAGTTCGGCGGCAGCTCCCTTGCCGACGGGGAGCGCATCAGGAGCGTGGCGGAGGTCGTCTCCCAGGCCGCAGGCTCACAGCGGGTGGCAGTGGTGCTCTCCGCCATGAAGGGGATCACGGACCTCATCATCTCGGCGGCACACGGAGCGGAGGAGGGCACTGATGCCTTCAAACCGGTCCTGGAGACCATCCGGGGGAAGCACTTCGACGCCGTGCGCTTCCTTTTTCGGCCAGCGGACCAGGCTGCGGCGCTGACGCCGCTTGCGCTCATGTGCAATGAGCTGGAGGAGATCCTCCACGGCGTGGAGCTGATCCGCGAATGCTCGCCGCGCACGCTGGATCTCGTGATGAGCTTCGGGGAGAGGCTGTCCTGCCATCTGGCCGCCGCGTACATGCGCGCGCGCGGCATGGAGGCAGTGCTTGTGGATGCGCGGGAGCTGATCGTCACCGACGATCATTTCGGCTCCGCATCCGTCAACTTCGACAGGAGCTACCAGCGCATTGAGGCGCGCCTGTCCGCAATCAGGGGGATTGCCGTCATCCCGGGCTTCATCGGCGCCACGGAGAAAGGGGTGACCACCACCATCGGGAGAAACGGCTCCGATTACACCGCGTCCATCATCGGCGCCGGGGCGCAGGCGGAGATGATCGAGATATGGACGGACGTCGACGGCGTGCTGTCCGCTGATCCCCGCATTGTGCCTGAGGCGTTCGTGATTCCTCACCTGAGCTACGAGGAGGCAATGGAGCTGTCCTATTTCGGGGCCAAGGTCATCCATCCCTACAGCATGGTCCCGGCGGTCGAAAAGAACATCCCTCTCGTCATCAAGAACAGCCTCAATCCGTCGGCGCCGGGAACCCTGATAGCGGCAGCCACGCGGGCTGAGAGAGGAGCAGACGGCGGGGGACCCGGCAGGACGGGACGGGTTGGACGGGCGGTGACGGGGATCGCCTCGATTCCCGGCATTTCCCTGGTCAACATCGAGGGCGGCGGCATGATGGGCATCCCCGGCTTCGCGGCCAGAATCTTCAGCGTGCTGGCCCGCGAAGGGGTGAACATCATCATGATCTCACAGGCTTCCTCCGAGCATACCATCTGCCTGGTCTTCAGGACCGCTGAGGGTGAGCGCGCACTGGCGGCACTCAACCATGAGCTGACCATGGAGCTGGAGACGCACCGCATCGAGCGCTTCGAGCTCATGCGGGACCTTCTGGTGGTCTCGGTCATCGGGGAGAACATGGCCGGCACGCCGGGGATTGCCGGACGCCTGTTCAGCTCCCTGGGACAGGCGGGAGTCAACGTCCTTGTCATTGCCCAGGGCTCGTCGGAGCGCAACATTTCTTTCGTAATCGAAGAGAAAGACCACGTGTTGGCGCTGCGGACAATTCACGCCGCATTCCTCAACCATGGCTGATCCCGCAAGAATAACCGTCTTTGCTCCCGCCACCGTTGCCAACGTCGCGTCGGGCTTCGACGTGCTTGGCTTCGCCCTCGAAGCCCCCGGTGACGCCGTCACCCTCTCCCGTGTGCCCGGCGGCAAGGTCACGGTGACTTCCATCGAAGGGGACGGGGGCAAGCTGCCCCGGGACCCGGCAAAGAACACCGCGGCGGTTGCCGTCTCCGGGTTTCTTGCGAAGATAGGCTTTCCCTTCGGCGTGGAGATCGGCCTGAAGAAGATGATGCCCTTGAGCTCCGGGCTGGGCAGCTCCGCGGCAAGCGCCGTGGCCGCCGTCCACGCCGCGAACCTGCTGGCGGGAAGCCCCCTTTCCCGGAGGGAGCTCCTGCCTTTCACCATGGCCGCGGAGAAGGTGGCGTGCGGAACGGCGCACGCGGACAACGTTGCCCCCTCGCTCCTTGGCGGTTTCGTGCTGGTGCGCAGCTACGAGCCCCTGGATGTGGTGCAGCTTCCAGTCCCGCCGGGGCTTTCCTGTGCAGTGGCGCACCCCCACACGGAAGTGAGGACGGAAGACGCGCGCGCCATCTTAAAGAAGGAAATACGGCTGGCGGACGCCGTGCGGCAGTGGGGCAACCTCGCGGCCCTCGTTGCCGCGCTGTACAACGGGGACCTGGAGCTGCTGGGCCGTTCCCTGCAGGACGTCGTGGCGGAGCCGGCCCGCTCCCTGCTGATACCCGGTTTCGTCTCGGTCAAGAAAGCAGCCCTTGCAGCGGGCGCCCTTGGCTGCTCCATCTCAGGATCCGGACCATCGGTCTTTGCACTGTGCGCCTCGACGCAGGTGGCCAAGGAGGCTGCGCGCGACATGGCGGCCGCATTCAAGACGGCTGGGCTGGGAAGCGATATCTACGTCTCCGCGGTGAACACGCAAGGCCCCGTGGTGTTGGAAACATGAGGTTCGCAAGCCGCGCAAATCCGCAGGCCCCCGTGGGCTTCCGCCAGGCGCTCTTCACCGGGCTTGCCCCGGACGGCGGCCTGTATCATCCGGTTGAATCACCCGATCTGTCTGCCCTGTTCTCCTCTTTCGATGATTCGACGCAGTTCAAGGAGCTGGGCTGCCGGACTTTCACCGGTATCCTTTCCCCCGAGCTCTCCGAAGATGAGGTGCGACACATCGGTGAGCGTGCCTTCTCTTTTGCCCCGACGCTCCGCAGGCTTGATGCCAATCTGGTTCTCCTGGAGCTCTTCAACGGTCCCACGTGCGCCTTCAAGGACTACGGCGCCCAATTCCTGGCCCTGGCCATGGAGCACTTCCTGGGCTCTTCGGACAGGCGCATTCAGATCCTGGTGGCCACATCGGGAGACACGGGAGGCGCCGTGGCGCATGCCTTTTTCCGGCGACGCAACATCGACGTGGTGATCCTCTACCCTTCCGGCAGGGTGAGCGAGCTGCAGGAAAAGCAGCTCACCACCCTGGGGGAGAATATTCACGCCCTGGAGGTATCGGGGAGCTTTGATGATTGCCAGCGCCTGGTCAAGGAAGCGTTTCAGCACCCGGGCTTGAGGGCGCGCCTTCAGCTCACATCGGCAAACTCCATCAACATCGGTCGCCTCCTTCCGCAGGCCTTGTACTATGCCTTTGCGGCAACCAGGAGGGGGCTGCTTGGGGGACGTTCGCCCGTTGTCTGCGTTCCCAGCGGCAATTTCGGGAACCTGACCGCCGGCGTCTACGCCTGGCACTGGGGTCTTTCCGTGGATGGCTTCATTGCCGCCACGAACACGAACGACGTTGTCCCCACGTACCTTAAGACAGGCAAGTTCATCCCACGGCCCTCGGAGAAAACCCTTTCCAACGCCATGGACGTCGGGAACCCCAGCAACTTCGAGAGGCTGGAGGAAGTCTTCCGCCGGGAATGGCGCGACATGGCGGCCCGTATCCGCGGGATCGCCATAACTGACGACACAACGCTTCGGATGATGGGCGATGTCTATCGGACCCACGGGGTCCTTGTGGACCCTCACACTGCCGTCGGGATTGCGGCCGCAAAGTCGGCGCTGGAATCTGACATGGCCAGGGACGCTCAGATCATTGTTCTTTCAACGGCGCACCCGGGCAAGTTTGCGGAAACGGTCCAGCGTGCTACAGGGAGGGCCCCTGACATGCCTGAGAGACTGGCTGCCTGCCTGTCGCGTCCCCGCCGGTCGGTCAAGATGGGCACTGCGTTCCCAGAGCTGTCAAAATACCTGCTGGATTGCTTCGGCTGACCGTCGCCGCTTCAGTGTCGAGCGGCTCGAGCCCTTTTTCTCATCTTTTCCGCGAGGTACGGGTTTCCCTTGTCCTTCTGCCAGGCCCGGTAGATCCGGCATGCCTCGTAGTACTCCTCCTCGTCCCCGTACGACGAGGAGAGGTCGGCCCGGTAGAGCTCCAGCAGCGTCGGGAAAAGGGGGGATGCAAATATCTTCTCCGTCCTGTACGGCGGGAGAATCTTCAGCGCCGCCGGCATCATGTGGTAGCGCACCAGAAACTCCACCGGCTCGACAGTCTTCTCCCCGAAGCCGAGCCTGCGGAGGAACCGGGCCGCTATGCGCGCCCCCAGCTCGGCGTGGCCGTCGAAGCGCTTGTCCCCCGTGTTTTCCGCCCCAGGCTTGCCGCTGTCATGCAGGAGCAGGGAGAGTGACAGCGCCAGCTCAGGGTGCTTTCTGTGCTTGAACGTGGCCAGCGTATGCTCCCAGACGTTCCCTTCAGGGTGATAGTCCTTCCCGTGCGGGACCCCCGTCATGGCGTGCAGCTCGGGCCACGCCTCCGCGACAAACCCGCATGCTTCCAGCAGCGCGAAGCCCTTTTCCGGCGCCCGGGACGTCAGGAGGCTTTCCAGCAGGTCTTTCTGATATTCGAACGGGGGAAGCGCATCGCCCCTTTCCCAGCCCAGATGCAGGTCCTCCGCGCCGTAGTGGTAGCGCGACACCAGCTTCGCAGCCTCGCACAACCCCAGCCATGCCGGATAGGAGTCCGGCACGAAGGTGAGGGTTCGCGAGCGCAGGTCGGGGTACATGTCCAGCTTGTCGATGAATACGTTGCGGGCCGGATCATAGAGAAGGCGCTGGACGGTAAAAGGGGCGGATGGGGGGAGGGAAAGCGAATCGACGCAGCGGAACACCAGCCGGTTGCCTCCGTTGGGCACGGCGGCGTCCTCCATGGGAAGCCCCGGGAACTGCAGGTCCTCGAACGCCTTGGCCAGCGCCACCAGGGAGGAATCCGTGGCGACATACAGGGGACCGGGGTCCTTGAGGCGGAAATAACGATCCAGAGAGGAATAGCTGCACACCAGGTAGGGGATATTCTCTTCTTTCAAACGAACGAGGGCATCGGTCATGCGATTCCCCTTTGAAAGCCGGCGATGCTGCCGGTCTGCCGAACGGAAACCTCGGGTTGTCGGCCCTGGCCTCCCGTGCTACTATCTTACACAGAAGGAAACCCGCACGTCCACTCGACAAGACGGGGGGAATTACTTACAATTGAAAGCGAAGCCAGCACTGGCAAGGAGACAGACCATGACAGCGATCGTGTGTGATATCTGCAAGAAGCCCGTTCCCGGGGCCCGCAGGGAGTTCAACTACTTCACGATCTTGGACAAGGACATCTGCGAGTCCTGCCATGATGGGCTCAGGGACGCAACCAAGCAGCAGATGCGCGCCCGCACGCCCTACACGTTCAAGGAGTACTACGACATCCTGGCGAAAAATCTCGGGGCAATGACCAGGCGATAGTCGCCGGGCATCGGCCGGGTCTGCTCTGGCCCGGCCGGCGTCTCAACCCGTGGTGCGATCTCGAGGCCCGATCCTGCTGAAACCCGTATACGCGGCCAGCGTCTGAGGAATCTCGACGCTCCCGTCCTCTTTCTGGAAGTTCTCCAACAGCGCAATCAGCGTGCGTGAAACAGCCAGCGCGGTGCCGTTCAAGGTGTGGACGAACGCATTCTTTCCGCCTTCCTTGAACCGGATTCCAAGGCGCCGGGCCTGGTAGTCCGTGCAGTTGGAAGCGCTGGTGATCTCCCCCCATTCTCCCTTTTCACCCCGTCCGGGCATCCATGCCTCGATATCAAACTTGCGGTAGGCGGGTCCCCCCAGGTCTCCGGTGCAGGTGTCCACGATCCGGTAGGGGATCTCCAGCCCCTGGAAGATTTTTTCCTCGATCCCGATGAGCCGCTCCAGCATGGCTTCCGAGCCCGAGGGGTGACAGAACACGAACATTTCCACTTTCGTGAACTGGTGCACGCGGTAGAGGCCCTTGGAGAACTGGCCTGCGGCACCCGCCTCCCTCCGGAAGCAGTGAGAGACCCCGGCAAATGTCATGGGCAGGGCTTCCACCGGCAGGATCTTGCCCGAGTTGTATCCGCCCAGGGTGAACTCCGCGGTGGCGACAAGGCACAGGTCGGTCCCCTCCAGCGTGTAGATGTTGCTTTCCGGGCCGCGGGGATTGAACCCGTGCCCGGCGACGATGTCTTCCCGCGCCACATCCGGGGTGACGAAAGGGGTGAACCCCTCGCGGACCAGCGAATCAATGGCGTAGCGAACAAGCGCCAGCTCCAGGATCACGGCCTCGTTCTTCAGGTAGTAGAACTTCTGCCCGGCGACCTTGGTCCCGGATTCGAAATCCACAAGGTCGAGGCCCTGCCCGATCTCAACATGGTCCCTGTGCGCGAAGGAGAACGACGGTACCTTTCCCCACGTGCGAAGCTGCTTGTTGCCCGCCTCCCCCTCGGCAAGAGGAGCATCGGGGTGCGACATGTTCGGCAGCCGCGAGGCTTCCTCCGTAAGGCGCTTCTCGGTTTCCTCGTACCGCTTCTCCAGCTCCGCGATGCCCTCTTTCAGCCGCTTGCCTTCCTCGATGAGCCTGGTCCGGTCATCCGGTGCGAGCTTCGCTTTCATCTTGTCGGCATTCGCATTGCGAGAGGCGCGAAGGCCCTCGAGCTCCTTCAAAAGGCCGTTTCGCCGGTCGTACAGCTCAACCACCAGGTCGGGGTTGGCTGAGACGTGGCGGTTGGCGGTGTTTGTTTTCACCGCGTCGATGTTGTCGCGTACGAATTTCAGATCGAGCATGACGGGATAATAAACGAGGGCCGCCGGGGAAACAAGCCTGGGCAGGGATGCCGAGGGTCGGCCGAGGCCAGGGAGGGCCGAAAGGCCGACCATGCGCACATCGCGCGAAGCGCCTTATCCTTCCATCTCACTCGCTTTCCTGGCGGCTGCTTCCACGGCTTCCATGACCGCCGCCGTGAAGCCCCCTTTCTCCAGCGCGCGGATGCCCTGGATCGTGGTCCCGCCCGCTGAGGTGATCCGGCTGGCCAGCTCCATGGGATGGTTGCCGTCCTTGAGCAGGCTCGCTGCGCTCTGCAGTGCTGCCGTCGCAATTGTAAGCGCGGTGTCGTAGTCAAAACCGGCAGCCACGCCGCCCAGCGACATGGCGTGCACGAACATCAGGACATAGGCAAGGCCGGATCCTGAAACCCCCGTCATTGCGGACATCAGCTTCTCAGGGATTGCAAAGGGTGTCCCGACCGCCTGGGCCACGGCGGTGCTGTCCTTCCGCGTCTGCTCATCCGCCTCCGCGTGCAGGGAAATGCCCACGAGAGAGGTGCCCTTGAGCGCCGAGATGTTCGGCATGAACCGGGCCACGTTCTCGGTTCCCAGCGCCTCGGCGATCGTCTGGATCCTCTTTCCCGCGAGGATGGATATGACCCGTCGCCCGCGGGAGGCGCCTCTCACCTCAGCCGCAAGGGCCGGAAAATCCTGCGGCTTCACGCACAGGAGGGTGATGTCGGCCGCGAAGGCGTCCGCGGCGTCCCGGGCAGGCTCCAGCCCGATTGCCTTCGCGGCCGCCTCAACCCGGTCCCGCCTGACATCAAACGCCGCAACGGTGGCTTCAGGCATCTTCTTCCTGAGACCGATGGCGAACGCTTCCCCCATCACCCCGAAACCGACTATGCCGATACGCTTCATGACTGCCAGTGTAGCAGCCAGCCTGTAGGGCTGTAAAGAAACGTTATGCCTGCCGATGAAAGAAGGGGGGCAGCAAATGAAAATCGGGGTAATCTCTGATTCCCATGACAACCTTACAAACATCCGCAAGGCGGTCGAAATCTTTTCGACAAACGGCGTGGAGGCGCTGATCCACGGCGGTGATTTCTGCTCGCCCTTCACCATTCCCGAGTTCAAGCCTCTGTTCGATAAAGGCGTGAAAATGCACGCGGTCTTCGGCAATAACGATGGCGACCGTGTGCTTCTGGCGCGGCGTGGGGAAGGATTCTGCACGTTTGCCGATGGTTCGCTGACAGTGACCCTTGGGGGAAAGCGGATCGTGGTGCTCCACTACCCCGACCTCGGCGAAGACCTGTTCCGGCTGGGCGCATATGATCTTGTCATCTATGGCCACAATCACAAAGTCCGGGTGGAAGGCGGCGCGAAAAAGCTTCTGAACCCCGGCACCTCTTCCGGCTACCTTGCCGACAAGGCGACCGTTGCCATCGTGGAAACCCAGGGAATGGATGTGGAAATCATGACGATTTGAAGCGGGCGCTTGACGAAGGAGGCAGGTCGCCGTATACCCTTATATGTTCAAGTTGGCTCCGTGGGGTGTCGATAATGATATGTGAAAGGAAGGTCTTATGACCGTTGAGAGAATAGGCCCGCTCGATCCCACTTCAAATGTGAAGAAGAGCGAGAAGCCCTCGCGGCTCAAGACGAAGAGCGACGTTGACTCCATCAATGTCTCCCAGGAGGCTCGGTCAAAGGCCGAAGTGTTCAAGGCCACCGAGGCTGCCCGGAGCGCGCCGGACATCCGCATGGACCGGGTGGAAGAGATGAAGCGCAAGCTCCAGGACCCTTCCTATCCCTCACAGGAGATCATCGAAAAGGTCGCCGACGGAATCCTGAAGTCCTTCGGCATATAGGCCTTCTTAATTTGTGGTTCGGGCGGAGGTATCCCTCGGGATTCTCCGCCTTTTTTTCATCGAGGGAGAATGACCCATGCCGGACGTCCTTTTCCAGATTCCCGCGCGCGTCGTCTTCGGCCTTGATGCCATCAACCGCATCGGCCAGCTGGTGGCGGACTACGGTGAAAGGGCGTTCCTGGTCACTGAGGCCATCCTGTACGAAGGCAAGGTGATCAACAAGGTCCAGGACATCCTGGACAAGAAAGGCGTTCAAAACATCGTGTTCGACGAGGTCATTCCCAACGCCACCAGCAGGACGGTGGATGACGGGGTGACCCTTGCCCGCGGCTCCCATGCGGACGTCGTGGTGGGCCTGGGCGGCGTGCGGACCCTGTCGGTGGCCCGGTGCATCGCCATGACCGCGCCATCCAAGCACGACATGGATGACTACCTCTCCGGCGTGCTGCCGCAGGAGGACGCGCTGCCCTACATCGAGGTGCCCACCACGTGCCGCAACCCTTTCATGTTCGTGGATGAGTACCTCATGATCGACGGCCGGGACAGGACGGGGCGTGTTGGCCGCACACAGAAGGGGCTCACCAAGGCCGCCCTCATCGATCCCAAGCTGAGCCTGACGCTGCCGGCCAAGTACACGGCAACCACCGTCATGGACACCCTCCTGGCCTGCGTCGAGGGCCTGCTCTCCTCCCGCGCCAATTTTCTTTCCGACACCTACCTCACGCGAGCCGTGGAAATCCTGGGCACCCTGGTCAAGGGAGGAGTCCAGAACGTGGATGACCTGCACATGCGGATGAACGCCAGCAGCGCGGGGCTTCTCATGGCGCTCGGGCTTGCCACCTCGAAGCTCGGCATCGGGTCAGCCCTTTCTTTTGCCCTCAACTCCCGGTTCATGGTGCCCAAATCCTGGGTGGCCACCATCCTCCTCCCGTACGTGCTTGAGTTCGCGGTGAACGTTCGCGGGGACAGGATCCAGCAGATCGGGCGGCTTCTGGGGGAAGAGACGGGTGATGCTTCCTCCGTGGAGGCCCCCATGCGCACCATCGAGGCCGTGCGGCGCATCATCTCCTCCCTGGGTCTTCCCACGCGGCTTCGCGAGTTCGATCTGACCCTGGACGAAATGATTGAGGTGGCGGGCGTGGCCCGCAGCTTCGACATGATGAACTACCTCCCGCGGGTGGTGTCCACGGAAGACATCTACGAGCTGATCAAGTCGGCCTTCTGATCCCATGTTTCCCCTGGGAAAGCTCCGCGAGCTGTCGCAGAAAACCCGGCTGCGCAAGGTGGCGCGCATCCTGCAGGCAGCAGAGGTGGAAATGGCGGGCACGGGCCGGTGGGATCTCGATTACCTGCGGGAGCTTGCCCGTTTGATGGCCGGTGATGCGTCCGCTTTCATCAGCCAGGCCGCCAACCTCCTGGCGAAAGAGCTTGCGGAAAAGTCCCCCGACCCGTTACGGACCATCAGGAGGGCGAACGCGCTTCGAAACGACATCCTGCGTGAGCTTGGGGCGGAGCCGGCCGAATGGGACCTCATCAACCCTTCAAGCGGGCTTTTAAGCAGGACCGGCGTTGTGGTGCTCCCGCTGCGCGTGTACCTGGAGGACATGCGATCACCCTTCAATGTCGGGTCTGTTTTTCGAACCGCCGAGGCATTTGGCGCGGAGAAAATGCTGCTTTCTCCGCGCACTCCGCTTCCCACGCATCCGCGGGCCTCAAAGGCCGCCATGAGAGCCGAGCAGGCCTTGCCGTGGGAAGTGACCGAGCTGGAGTCTCTTCGCGGGACCGACGGGCTTTTTGCCCTGGAGCTTGGAGGAACCCCCCTTGGTCAGTTCGCGTTCCCGAGATCAGGCACCGTGCTCCTGGGGTCGGAAGAGCTGGGCTTGAGCCCCGAGGCGCTGGAGCTGGCGGACGCGGGCCTGGGCCGGGTCAGCATCCCGCTTGCGGGCGCAAAGAAGTCCCTGAACGTGGCCGTGGCGTTCGGCATCCTGATGCAGGCGTGGCGGTCTTCCCTGGATCACTCATGATCCGTCGGGGCCGGTCGAGGGGCCTCAAGGTCATCAAGGAACCTCACCCCCTTCCATTGCTGGAAGGAGAAGAACCATCTCTCCTTGTACTGCCACACGCGCACCAGGCGGCCCTCCGTCATTCGAGAGAGGATGGGGCCAACCGTTCCCATCAGAGACAGGGGCGCGGTCCGCGCCGGCCCCAGGAGAACGGAGCGCGGCAGGATGGCGGAAACCTCCCTGTCCGGCATATGGGCCTGCAGCGTTTCCCCTGCAAGAGTCTTTACGGTGGCAACAACCTTCAAGCGCTGCTGTTGCAGCTCAGGATGCACGCTGACAACCGTTCCCTGCCTTCCCTTTGTCATGGTACGCCTCCTTCTCCGACGTACTAGGACGGGATTTCGGGCGCGGCGCTTGCGCGCGGGATCAGCGTCTCAGTGCTTTTTCAATCTCGGGCTTGTTGAATCCCACGATGATCTTCCCGTTCACATCGATGACCGGGACTCCCATCTGGCCTGACTTTCTCACCATCTCATCTGCTTTGCGCTGATCAGAAGCGACGTTGTACTCCGTGAAGGGCACGTGCTGGGTCCGAAAGAACTCTTTTGCCACCTTGCAGTATCCGCAGGACGGGGTCGTATAAATCGTGACAGCCATCAAGACCTCCCTTAAGGCTATATATCAATTCTAATATATAGAGGGAAAGGGGTCAAGCAGCCCGCTTTCGGGCTCCTCCCGAATTACTGGAACTTGGCGCGCTGGTCCTCGAATGCCTTGGAGAGCTTTTCCTGGATCCGTTTGAGCTGCTCCTCGGTCTCGATCCCGAAATCCTTGAGCACGGAGGACTGGATCTGGTCGAAACCTATGCGGTCCCGCTCCATGTCGCAGACGACATTTGCCAGGTAGACGCTGTAGACGATGTCGCGGTGCGCGGCCGGCGCCTGCGTGGGCTGATGATGGTAGCGGATTGCAGAGATGAGCTGCTCGGGAAAATTCCATTTCTTGGCGATGAGGGCTCCCACCTCGGCGTGGTTCAACCCGACGGAGAAGTCCTCCAGAAGCTTGGCCGGGATCCCTTTCTCCCTGCAGACACGCGTTATCCTGTCCAGCAGGTCAGGGTGCAGGGAAGCGATGACGATCTGGCCCAGGTCATGCAGGATCCCTCCCACGTAGACGTCATCCAGAAGCTCTTTCTTCTTCTTGAAGCTCTTTGCAAGTATGTAGGCATAGAAGGCGGCGCGATAGGCGTGAGTCCACATGGAGCGCATCTCGCTGTATTTCTCCCCAAGCACCTTCTGGGTGCCGTAGGAATACAGCAGGTTGCCGACGCCCTTTGTTCCGACCAGCTTCACCGCCTCCACGATGTTGTCCACCCGTTTGGGGAGCATGAACTGTGCGGAGTTCACCAGCTTCAGCAGGTCTGCCGTCATGGATGGATCCACGCTGATCTCCCGCGCAATGTCGTTGATCTCGTGGTTTGGGTCGGCAAGGAGGCGCTGCAGGGTGACGATATTCTCCGGGAACTGTGGCAGGGTCTCCACTTCATGGACAAGGATTTGCGTAAGGGCGTCCAGCTGCTCCAGGTGGACTTCGGCGAAAGGAACGGTGATTGTGGCAACCGTCTCACCGTCGTTGGAGTCTATGCTGAAGCAGTCCTCACTCAGGCCGATTTTCTTCATCATCAGCACAAGGATGACGATGCCAAGGCCGGCGCCCTCGGAGCTGTCCAGCACCGTTGCAAACGCCTCCTCCAGGGAGGAAAAAGCCCGTGAGCGGGCAAGCCTGTCGAAAACCCTGATCTGCTCTTTGCGCGTAATCTCGACGTTGTTGCGCACCATGATGTTCAGCGTCTTCCCCTGCGTCTGGAAGACCACCTTGATGTACAGCCCCGCCTCTTTCTGCTTCTGCAGATAATACTGGAGGTTGTCGAAGGTCTCCTGTTTGAAGGTCTTCATTCCCTGGTCGTAGTCCTGGTCCTTGGCCAGGTCGAGCTTCTTCTCCACGAAATACACGCGCTTTGTGTTGGCTTTCTTTGCGTTGACGGCCAGCTCTCGAAGGCAATACGAAAGCGGCTCCTTCAGCTTCTCCTGCCCAAGCTCCGCCAGGAAGTTCTCCAGCACCTTGTCCAGGTAGATCTCCGTCTCATGGGGAAGAGTGTATGTCTTGAACGTCAGGGGTATTGCGTCGTGCGCTGCTCTTTTTATCTGTTCGACATCAATTTCCGTGGACATATGTCCCCTCGTGACGGATAGTGTCCCCAGGGTAGTGAATCATCGGAGCGCTGTCAAGTGAAAGGAGCTTTTGACCGCCCCAGGAGACGCCGCAGGATTTCCAGGTGCTCCCTCTCCATGGCCGCCAGCACCTCGAAGGCCTTCCTGACCGCGGGGATCCTGCTCATGCGCCGCAAATTGCCGTAGAAGATCCAGGTTTTCTCCTCGTGCTCCAGGGCGGATGAGAGCTCTGCCTCCCACAGGGAGAGCGCCCGCGCATCCAACGGCTGTATGTCAGTGAGGCCGGAGTACATGTGTTCCCGGAGAAGGGCTTCCAGCTCCGGCAGGGAAAGCCTCCCGGCGGCCGCGTGTTCCAGGATCTTGCGGTGCAGCTCTTCCTCGGCAAGCAGATGGCGCAGGCTGGCGTCCAGCGTGTCGCTGCAGCTTCGGCCGTTGTCCGCTTTCGCGCGCAGTCCCTGATACGCCGTGATGGACTGAGCTTCGAAGGCCAGCGCGTTTTTCACCACTCCCTTGAGAATCAGCCGCGAGAGAAATCCCGTCATTTCCTTTACCGCAGCCGCTTCACGAAAATCCGCGATCTCCGCTTCAGGTCGTAGGTCAGGCGCTTCTTCTCCGGCAGGGCCGATACGTCGGCCTCCTGGAACCCCAGCTTCTCGAACCAGTCAGCCGTCTGGGTGGTGAGCGCGAACACGGACTCCAGGCCTTTCTTCTGCGCTCTTTCACACAGGAAGTCCACGATTTTCGGCCCGACGCCGAGGTGGTTGTACTGCTCGTCCACGGCGATGCCGGCTATCTCCCCCGTGCCTTCAGCGTACTCGTGCAGGGCGGCGCACGCATGAACGGAGTCGTCCACCTCGAACACAATGAACTCCGCGAGGGCCTCCTCCAGCTGCGCCTCGCCGCGGGGAACCAGGATCCCGCGCTCGACGAACGGCTGCATGATGCGAAGCACGTCGGAGACGTCGTTTGTCGTCATGGGTCGGATTCCGCCGTAGCGGTTGGAATACACCATGGTGCCGGAGCCGAGGTTGGAGAATGTCTCCTTCAGGATGACCCCTTCGCTGCGGCCGTCAAGGATGTGAACCCGCTCGACGCCTCCGGCGCACGCGCGCCTGGCCCTGCGCAGGATCTCCAGGTCCGCATCCCGACCGGGGTTGGCGGCGAAGAACTCATCCAGGTCGGGGAGGCTGAAGTTGGCCAGCCGGCCCCCGGGGCAACGGGCACCGTCTCGGGCACCCGGAAGGACCCCGCGTCGTAGCCGGCGCGCGATGTGACGAAGAACAGCTTCTGCGCCCCGAGGCTGGTGGCCACCACCACGGCAAGCTCGTTGGATGAGATGTTGTAGGGCTTCCCCACGGAGCTCCATCCGATGCACGGGAAAATCGGGACAATGCCTTCCTCCAGGACCTTGCGGAGCATGTCCACGCGCACGTTCTCCACCACACCCGCGCTCTGGTAGTCCACGCCGTCGATAACGCCCATGCCGCGAGCCCTGACCCAGTTGCCGATCACCGCGGCCACGCCGTTGGCGGACAAAGTGGTCATGACCCTGTTGGACACGTCGAAAGCGGCCATCTTGATGAACGGAATTGCCTCTTCGCTGGTGATCCGCACGCCTTTCACGAACTTCGAGCCGATGGAGTAGGTCCCCAGGATTTCATTGATCCTTTCCTTGGCGCTGGGAACCACGGCAATGCGGATTCCTGACTGGTGGAGGATGGAAAGGTCCTTGATGAGGGATGAGAACAGGGCGTCGTTCATCACCGTGAAGTCGATCTTCACGACGAACGTCGTGCCGCGAAACTGCCTGAGGTAGCTGAAGACCTCGCGGATGGTTTCCACGTGCTCCCGCAACCGGTCGTTTTCCATGAGCCGAAGCGTACCCTCGGCCGGGCGCGGAGTCAACGGAGCGCGCTCTGCGCGCCAGGCGCTCTGCGCCCGCGGCGCCGTCTCTACTTCCCGTTGCTCTTCAGGATCTTGGCCACGCGCGGGGCGCGGATGCGGTGCACGTTCGGGAACCCGGAGCCCAGAAGCGGGCGGGCGTAGTTGTAGAAATCCCAGGTGGTGTTGTTGCCTTCCGCGCTGAGAAACTCCTTCGGCATGGTCTTTGTCTTGGCCGCAATCTCATCCAGGGCGACGATGCGGTAGTCCACGGAGTAATTGCCCGGTCCTCTGGATGGTGATTGAGCCGTCCACATCGTGCCAGATCGCGAATTGCGCAGCTTTTTCCCCGACCTCGCGGGCCTCATGCGCGTCCACATCAGAGACCACTCCAAGGTACGATCGCTGGGCGTATCCCAGCGTGTCGGCGCGCACTCGCTTGATTTTCAGCTTTGTCTTGACCAGGTCGGAGAGCATGTCGCCAAGCGCGCCTGACCCGGAAAGCTGGACGTTGCCGTGCGCATCTGCTTCCTTGCTGCCCGTCAGCCTGGTCATGAACGGCTTCCCGTCCTTGTCCAGCACGCCCTCGCTCACCGCAACCAGGCAGCGGCCGTGCGTGTCCATGGCCGCCTTCACGTCATGCAGAAACTGCTCCTCGGAGAATGGCCGCTCGGGAACGTAAATATGGTGCGGGCCGTCGTCATCATACTTGCGTCCCAGGGACGCGGCGGCCGTGAGGAAGCCCGCGTTCCTTCCCATCACGATTCCGATGAATACTCCGGGAAGCGCCCTGTTGTCCAGGTTGTATCCCATGAAGGCCTGGGCGACATACCGGGCGGCCGAGCCGTATCCCGGAGTGTGGTCGTTCACCACGAGATCGTTGTCCACGGTCTTGGGAATATGGATGCAGCGCATGTCATAGCCCGCGGCTTCCGCGTTTCGGTTCACGATCCGCACGGTGTCTGCGCTGTCGTTGCCACCTATATAGAAGAAATAGCGCACGTCATGGGCCTGGCAGACCTTGAAAATCTCCCGGCAATAGGCTTCGTCGGGCTTGTCCCGGGTGGAAAGGAGGGCGCTGGAAGGGGTCCCGGCAACCTGTTCCAGGTTGTGCGTGGTTTCCTGTGAGAGATCCAGGAAGTCCTCTTCCACGATCCCATGCACGCCGTTTGTGGCTCCATAGACCCGGGTCACCTCCGGGAACTTGCGCGATTCCAGGACTGCTCCAACGAGGGACTGGTTGATGACAGCGGTGGGTCCACCGCCTTGCGCGATCAGGACTTTGCCGGTCAGCTTGGCCATACTATTGATCCTTTTCGGTAAGGGTATGCGAGTTGTCGGCTGCCGCCCCGGGACGGGGAGCCTCCGGACCAGCCCACTCTAGTCGGAAGGCCCCCGCTCGTCAAGAACCTGCCGAACGTGTGCGTTTGCCGGTTGGCGTGGTATCTTTGACCGTGGAAGAGGAGACGCAATGACACGAAGGATTATCCTGACGATAGCATTTCTATCGATTACGATAGGTTTTGCCGCTGCCCAGGCCCTGACGGTCACATACCTGGACGGAACCGTAGAGGTTCAGACGGCAAAAGGTTGGAAGGCCCTGGACGTGGGCAGCGCGGTCCCCGTTGACGCCCGTATCCGGGTGAGTGACGGTGGAACCGTGGAGATGGCCCGCGGAGCCCAGCATATTTCCATCATCAAGGACGGAAGCTATGCTGTTGCAGACCTGCTCAAGGGCTCCACAAGGCCGGGCCAATCGGGTGTCGGTGTTTCACTTGCTTGGAAGCTGCGGTCCGTGGCCACGGGAAACGGCCAGTCCAACTCAACCGTAGGAGGCGTCAGAGGTGCGGCCCAGGGTGACAACACCCAGGGACTCACGTGGATGGGAGATGATGATGAAACCTCCACAAAGGTCCGGGCGCTCATGGACAAGAATCGCTACAAGGAAGCGGAGACCGAGATCAAACAGGCGCTGAGCGATACCAAGGACGACATGAAGAAGAACGACCTGAGCTTCCTTCTGGCTTCGGCCTACTACGGCGAGGGAGATGGCGCCCAGGCATACCACACGCTGCTCGGTATCAAGGACAGCTCGTCGTCCATGTATTACCCGGATTCGGTCATCCTCAAGGCACAGATCCTCATTGACAACCAGTCCTACGCCGACAGCGCATCGGTGCTCAAGGATTTCCTTGCGGCGAACCCCGACAGCCAGTACGCCCAGGTTTGCTACCTTTTGAGCGCTTACAGCTACAAGGGCCTTGGCGACAAGCAATCCGAAAAGGATGCGCTGGACAGAGGCTACGCTCTTGATCCGCAGAGCGATACCGCAAAGCTTATTTCGAAGATGCAGAGCGAATAACCTTGAAGACGCCTGCCTGACAGGCTCAGATCCCCTTGAAACAGCCACCCGTGGGTGGCTGTTTTTTTTCGATGCAGACTGGCAACTGATGAAATATTAGCTGACGAAATTAGTAGGACAATATCGGAAATTTCCAATAAATGTTGATTTTCATTGTCAACAACGCTATCTATTTCTACTAAGGATATTGTGAGTGGAAAGGAACATTTGTTACTCAAGGGCAACCAACTTCTCACTGTCGGCAGTGCGCCCAATTAAATCCAATTCGACAATTCTCTCTAATGAACAACCAGACGAAAGACCAATAGAGGGTTCAAGTTTTTCGCAAGGCAATAGGCAGTTGCCTGAAAGGAAGGGGATTATGCCGATGCGAATAAGTCTGTTGTGCGTTCTCTTTGTTTCCCTGACTACAGTCCTGGGCTTCGCGCAGGACAAGCCAAAGCTTTCGCCTGCACCCACCCAGGGGGCCGCTACTTCGAGTGGCCCGGGCTTGACGCCTGACCTGTTTTCAGTCTCGGTGGCACCGGGGATGAGCATCCCGATGTTCGCGGATTCCGCCTTCTTCGATCTTGGGGGAAGCGCGAATTTGTCTGCAGAGATGAGGATGCCTTTCTTGCCGCTGCTCTACGTCGGAGCGAACGTCGACTACACCTTTTCGCCCATCCGCCGCGTTACCTCACTGTCCATGATTGACGGGGGGGTCACGGCAGGCGTGAGCTACGAGGTGTTTCCCAACATGATGCTCAAGGCTTTCGCCGGCGGAGGGTACTTCTACGGTTTCCTCAACGACGGAAGCGGAAACAGCGGTTCAAATCCCTATGTCTCGGGCGGTCTGGGCGCCTCCTACTTCATCACTCCGAATTTCAGCCTTGGTGTGCAGGGCACGTACCGCTACTTCTTCGGCCTGATCAACGACATTTCCGTGGCGGTCGGGACAACCTACCGGTTCGGAACGCCCAGCGGAAGCGGTGTCCAGCGGTATGCCCCGGGCGGGAAGGCAACGCCTCTGAACGGCAAAGTGGTCAACGGCATGGATGCCAGCGCCATCACCCTTTCCGACATTTACCCCGTGTTCTACAGCTATTACGACGACCATCCCATCGGGACCGCTGTCCTGCACAACGCGGAAAGGGGTGACGCCGACAACATCACCGTCAGCGTGTTCGTCAAGGAGTTCATGGACAACCCGAAAATCACAACGATCCCCGGCAAGCTGAAGTCGGGAGCTGACTTGAACGTCGACCTGTACGGGCTTTTCTCCAACAGCATCCTGAAAAACTCCGAGGCAACCAAGGTTTCGGCGAACATCACCATCGACTATACGATGAACGGCCAGCAGCAGGAGAGACAGCACGTCGAGACTCTGCGGGTCCTGGACAGGAACGCCCTGACGTGGGACGACGACCGCAAGGCGGCGGCGTTCGTCTCAGCCAAGGATCCCACGGCAATGCTTTTCGCCAAGAACGTCCAGTCCATAGTCCAGGACAAGGCAAGCGCGTCACTGGACCAGACCCTGCTTCTGGCAATGGCAATCCATGATTCGCTGACTCTGTACGGGTTGACCTACTCCCTTGATCCCATTCCGACGTTCACTTCGAGCAATCAGGTGGCTGACTACATCCAGTTCCCCCTGCAGACCCTGCAGTACAGGGGAGGCAAGTGCAGCGACTTCTCCGTGCTCTACGCCTCTCTGTTCGAAGCCCTGGGAATCGAGACGGCATTCATCACCATCCCGGGACACATCTACGTCGCGGTTGCGCTTCAGATGGGACCAGATGACGCGCGGAAGTTCTTCCAGCACCCGGATGACCTTATTTATCAGAACAACAAGGCCTGGGTCCCCATCGAAATCACCCTCCGGGAGGGCGGATTCATGAAGGCATGGGAGCTTGGCGCCAAGGAATGGCGGGAGAACCAGACCAAGAATACGGCGCGGTTCTACTCCATTCCGGATTCATGGAAGGTCTACCAGCCAGTGGGCTACTCCGGCACCACGGCAGACATCAAGATCCCCTCGGAGACGAAGATCGTTTCCACATATACAAAGGAAGTGCAGACGTTCGTGGACAGCGAGATGGGTGAGCAGGAAGCCATCCTCAAGGCCGACATCGACAAGTCCAGCAACAAGTCGAAGGCCATGAACAATCTCGCAGTCCTGTATGGCCGGTTTGGCATGTACTCCAGGTCCGAGAAAGTTCTCCAGGACATCATCGCAAACAGCGAGTACGTTCCGGCTCTCGTGAACCTGGGGAACATCTACTTTGTAAAGGGCGATATGGATAACGCCCTGAAGTACTACCAGAGGGCATACAAGAAGGCCCCCACCAACGCAACTGTGCTTCTCTGCGTTGCGCGGGCCAGCCACGCTGAAGAGAACTACGCGACGGCCAAGAAGGTGTACGGGGAGCTCAAGGCTCAAGATCCTGCGCTGGCGCAGAGGTTTGCCTACCTCGATCTGCGTGGTGAAGAGGCCACGCGCGCGGCCGATGCGGCTCAATTGACAGGAGTAGTCATATGGCAGCAGTAACTTTGAAAAAGCTCATCAGACCCCTGATGGTTGCCGGCATAGCGGCAGTCATCGTGGGCTGCCCCATGGACCTTGCGCTGAAAACGACCATCAAGGGCCTGGCGGCGCCGCCCAACGTCTCGAGCCTGAAGGTAACCAAGGGAGCCAGCAATCAGTTCATCCTTCGATGGGTGGATCCTTCAGATAAGGATGTGGACCACATCGAGATCGATTTCAAGACCCCGCTGAGCTCGAATCAGCCCCCCACTCCCGTCACCGTGGCTACCGGCGTTCAGACCGCAACCGTGACGGTGCCTTTCAACAACGTGCAGTACATCCTGACCGTCAAGAGCGTGGACAAGGCAGGGAATAAGTCTCCGGGGGCCATCTACAGCCCAATGTCCTTTTTCACCGCCGTAAACTCAGCTCTTGGCACGCCGATTCCTCTCCTTCCAACCACGTCGGCGCCCCCGAAGTACAAGGTCACATTTACCACGTATCCTCCCCCGGGGAGTGATTCCGCCGAAGCAGATTATACGTACGGGGCAAATGGAATCACGACAGAAACGGACTACTACTTTCCCGCCGCGGTCAAAACGGAAGACTACTATACGAACTATTCTTACGACGGCCACGGGAACCTGATCAGGCAAGAGGAGTTCAACTATCCCGGAGCGGTATCTGCAGTGGTACTACGTCAATACCTACGATACCAACAACAATATGACAACTCAATCGTACTATTCTTCAGGAACTACTGCACAAACCCAGTGAGCAAATACAGTACGACACCAACGGAAATCTTACTCACGACAGCTACTACAACGGCACCCTGGTTTTGCAGTACGATGTGTCATACACGTACGATCTCAACGGCAGGCTCATCGGCGGCACGTATTACCGATGACACGGCGAATGTACCTTATCCGATTACCGCGACATGGGATCCGAATACGGGATATCCGTCAAGCCTGAACGTCATTTATGATCCTTCGGAAGCCCCTATATCGGCATGACCTGGGCAATCTCAGGGGCGACGCTGAACGAAAGGTCAGCTTCCTGGGCACCAACCATCACCGAGGCATGGGCATTTGACACTCATGGAGATCTGAGTCAGATCGACCGAATCGGGCTCGGGCTTCACCTACAGCTACCAGTATTCTTACGACAGCTTCGGCATCACCACCCAGGAGCTCGATAACACAGACTTATCCAAGCGGCACGTTCTACCAGGGCTATAGCTGGGGTACCTGATCTGCCGTCCTGACGGTACATGAGATTTACGACCCGCGGCCGAACGGCCGCGGGTTTTTTTTGACCTTCCCCCATGTTCCTGAACCCGTTGGAGAAAGCCCGCAAATGGGGTATTCTCTGTCCCAGGCGGCCCCTCAGCGCATGCTGGCAAAATGATGGAAGTGCTACTCTTTTCGATAAACGCCCATAGCTACGGTGTGAGGAAAGACCGGGTCGGCTCCGTTGAGAAAGTGGGAGCCGTCCATCGCCTGCCCTTCCTGAAATCCAGCGTGACAGTCCTTGCCGTGATCGGCGATCACACCAGCACCCTGGCTGACCTGGCGCCGTGCCTCGGACACGGCCCTGACCAGGGGAAAAGCGCCCCAACCGCGCTTGTGATGTCCCAGCAGGGGCAAATTCGCGGATTCCTCGTCAGCGCGGAGCCCTCTTCTCTGACGGTGGAGCCGGAGGCAGTCTTTGGGCTGCCGGACTACCTGCGGATTCCATTCGTCGAAAGTTTCCTTCTTCAAAACGGTGACCTGGTTCCGGTCATAGCTGTGCAGGCCCTTTTTGAACATGTTCTGAGCCAGGGGAATCCTGCAAAACCCTCCGCGCCCGCTATCCAGGGCGTGCCGGCAACTGAGACCGTAACCGCAACCAACTTCACGCTGGCCGACGCCGGCGGAAGTCTTCTTGCCCTCCGGGCGCAGGAGTTTCACTCAGCCCCCGGCGGCCACCGGATATCTCGATTCCCCCTCCTCCCGCCCGACATCGACGGAGTCATCCTGGGGGAAAACCAGGTCCTCCCCGTGGTGGATATTGCGCGGCGCGTTTCCCGTCGGCCCCTTGGGGAAAGCCCCGTTCTGCTGCAGGCAAAGGTCGGCAGCGCGACTTTCGGCCTCCTGGTGGACGGCGACCGGGGGGAGTGGAGGTCCGATGAAACGACGGTGAAGGACCTGCCGTTCATCTGCCAGACGCCGTGGCTGCAGAAGGCGGCGTTGCACGGGAACCAGGCAGCCGCCATTGTCGATCTTGCCGCGTTGCTTTCCCGCTCTCCGGATGCCGATTACACGGCAACGCTTTCCGCGCGCTACCGGCCGGAATCGAGCTTCCCTTCTCTTTTCGGCCGCCAGGAGGTCGAAGTCATCGAGGTCCTGGTCAAAGGCAGGCGCCTGGCAATTCCCAGGTCCGAAGTTATTGACGTGATCCCCTGCGCGCCCACGCACGCGGTTCCCCACGCGCCGGGGGTCGTGTCCGCCGTCGGAGCCTCGGATGGCGACCTGCTGCCCGTGATCGATCTTGCCCGGATCCTGGGCGCGAGCTCTTCGCCGACCGCCCAGTGGCGAATGATCCTTCTTTCAAATGGCACGTTTCGCGCGCTTGTGCTTTCAGAGAGCGCCCCGGAAACGCGGCTTGTGAAACCTGCCACCCAGCGGGACGTGCCTGTGCACCTTCCCTATCCGGTTGTGTATGGCTGCTACACCGAAGGGGAAGGAATCAGGCTGATCCTCAACATCCATGCGCTTGCGCTCCATTTCGATGAATCGCGCGCTGCTGAGCTTCTGCCCTCGCTTTCTCCGGTCGAAACGACATGGGAAACAGAGACCCTGCTGCCGGAAAAGGCGGGTACGGAAGCTCAAACAGCGGGTGCTCAGACAGCGGTTCCCGTGGTGGAAGCCCTGCCGCTGCCCGAGGTTGAGGCGGCAAGAAAAGAGACTGGCACGGGTGAAGCAGAGTCTGCGGAGCCTTTGTTTCAGGAAGTCTCACCCCCTCCGGATGAGCAGACGGTCGAGCAACCGGTCGAGCAGCCGAACCCGGCTATGCCGGCGGAGACGTCTGAAGCTCCTGCACCTCCGGCTGCTGCCGCGGCCGCTCCTTCCTCCGCCCCACCGCCTCCGCCCATCCCGGAGGAGAAGGAAGAGGAGCTGTTCGTCGAAGAGGTGCATGTACGCAAGCAGGTGGTTGTGGAGCAGCCCGCGCACCGCGGCCGGCGCATGATGGCTGCCTTTGCTGCAAGCGCAGTCCTGATCGTCGGGGCTGTGCTGGGCCTCTATCTCTCAGGCCTGGCGCAGAAGCCTGGTTCGCAAGGCGCAGCACCGCAAACGTCAATTGCGGCGGCACCGGCAGCACACGCACCGGCACAGGCGCCGGCACCCCTGCGGCCGTCCCCTGCCCCCGCGGCGCCCCTCCAGCCGGCAAATGCATCGATCTACACAGTCAGGGAAGGCGACACGCTCTGGGATATTGCCCAGCGCTTCACCGGAGACCCGCTCAACTATCACAGCCTTGCCGGGCGGAACCTCATCAAGAACCCGGACCTGATCTTCCCTGGTCAGACCATCCAGGTGGGTGCGCAGGAAAAACCGTAGCAGCCGCCGCGCCATTGCGTCCCTTGCCCGGCTCCAGCAATCAAGGGTATTTTCATTTTCATGAAAAGTACAAAAAGCAGTCCCGTGCGGTTGCTGTTCCTCGTCTCAGCCGTCCTGTTCCTGATCATAAACGGATGCGCCAACCTTCCCCAGGCACAAGGAGGGGCTGACGGCGTTCTGAGCAGGACGCTGGACAACGGCCTCCAGGTGGTCATTGTGCGTGATCCCCTTGCCCCGGTTGTGACCCAGCAAGTCACATACCTCGCAGGGGCCAACCAATCGCCTCCGGGATTCCCCGGTATGGCCCACGCCGTGGAGCACATGATGTTTCGCGGATCCCCGGGGCTGAGCGGAGACCAGCTCTCCGGGATTTCCGCCCAGCTTGGCGGGGACATGGACGCGTACACGACTTCCACCACCACGACCTACTACTTCACGGTCCCCGCGGACGACCTTGACCTGGTCCTGAAGATCGAGTCCCTCCGCATGGCCGGCGCCGACAACAGCCAGGCGGACTGGGAGAAGGAGCGCGGGGCCATTGAGCAGGAGGTGGCCAGGGACAACTCCAGTCCCATGTTCGTGCTGCAGGCCAAAGCGCGCGGGCAGATCTTTGCCGGCACCCCGTACTCGGATACGGGGCTGGGCACCAAGGAATCTTTCGACCAGACAACCGGAGATATGCTGAAGACATTCCAGAGCGCCTGGTATGCGCCGAACAACGCGCTGCTGGTGATCGCTGGAGACGTGGATCCCCAGGCCGTGTTCTCCAAAGTCAGGGACCTGTTCGGTGCAATCCCTCGCAAGACAATCCCCGTCAAGGCTCCTATCTCCCTTCAATCGGTGGCAGCCCAGAGCATGTCCTCCACCACGGACCAGCCCTATGGGTTTGTCTCCTACACCTTCCGCGCACCGGGATACCGAAGCCCTGACTACGCGAAAGCCCAGGTCCTTGCCCAGGTCTTGAACTCCCCGCGCGGTGCCATTACCGCCCTTGCCTACGAGGGGAAAGCCCTTGACGCCGGCTTTTTCCAGCAGACTTTTCCCGACACCGGATACGCGACCGCCTGGGCGGCATTCCCCCAGGGAGATGATCCGGCAGCCCTTCAGGAGGAGTTGAAGGCCGCCGTCCTTCAGGCGCAATCTGGCATTCCCAGCGATCTCATAGAAGCGGAGCGCAAGCGGATCCTTCTGGACAATGAGCTGCGGGAAGACTCCGTATCGGGCCTGGCTCAGGTATGGACAGACGCTATTGCGCTGGAAGGCCTGAAGTCGCCGGATGAGGAAGTTTCCATGCTTCGCGATGTGGACCCGAAGGCCGTCAACCAGGAGGCCGCGGCCATCCTGGACTTCGATCACGCCATCACCCTTGTTCTCACCCCGGCTCCCAGCGGCCAGGCTCAACAAGGCGGTCAGGCGTTCGGAACTCCGGAGTCCTTCGCTTCGGCCCCGGAAAAGCCGGTAACTCTCCCCGCATGGGCGGAGCAGTCCCTGGCAAAGCTCCCGCACCCGGTCCCGCTCTTCAAGCCGACCGTATTCACCCTGGCAAACGGGCTGCGCCTCATTGTCCAGCCCCTTTCAACGGGCAGCGCCGTCACCTTGAGCGGAAGCGTGCATACCAACGAGGACCTCCAGGCACCGGCCGGCAAAGACGGCGTAAGCGACATGCTCAACACTCTGTTCGACTGGGGACCCCGGGGAATGAGCAGATCGGAGTTCGAGGCGGCTATGGATTCCATTGGAGCGGAGTACTCGGCGGGCACGGGATTCTCCCTCCAGGTCCTGCCGGAATATTTCGACAAGGGTGTCGAGCTCTTGTCGCGCGACCTCCTGGATCCCTCTCTCCCCCTGGATGCCTTTTCCAGCCAGCAGCCTCTCCAGGCGCAGCAGGCGGGCGGGCGCATGAGGAGCCCCGTGTACCAGTTCAGGCTGGCCGTTCAGAAAGGACTTGCCCCCGAGGGTGATCCCTCACTGAGGCGGCCCACTCCCGAATCCGTCCGTTCGCTCACCCTTGATGACGTGAAGGCATATCACGCGACGGTGGTCCGCCCGGATGAAACAACCATCGTCGTCATGGGAAAGATCGATCCGGCCGCGGCCAGGTCCGTGATAGAAAAGTACTTCGGCGCATGGAAGGCCAGCGGCCCGAAGCCGAAGCTGGACTACCAGCCGGTGCAGCCTTCACAGGCACATGATGTCTTCATCCCCGACGAGGTGCGCCAGCAGGACGAGGTAGTGCTTGCGGAGACGCTGCCCTTGACCTATGAGGACCCCGACCACTACGCCATTGCGCTGGGAAACATGTTCCTGGGCGGGGACAGCTTCGCAAGCCCCCTGTATCGCGAGCTTCGCGTGAAGAGGGGCCTGGTCTACGGAGTCGGGTCCTCGGCTGATTTCGGCCGCACGCGGGGCACCTTCACACTCACCTTCGGCGCTTATCCCGAGAAAGTGCAGCAGGCAAAGCAGATTGCCTTGCAGGTGATCAGGGACATGGCGGGCACGCCCATGACTGACGCGGATCTGCATCTTGCAAAAGCCCAGGCGCTTCGCCAGATAGAGTTGACCAACCAGACCGCCTCCGACATTGCCGGCCACTGGCTTGGATACAGCGAAGAAGGGTTGTCCCTGGACCGGCTTTACATGGTGGCACGCGCGTATGAGGGCCTCACGGCTTCCCAGATCCAGGCTGCGTTTGCCAGGTACATCGACCTGGGCCGGCTTTCGACCTTCATCCTTGGGCAGCAGGTGAAGTAGGAAAGATCGACATAAAAATGAGCCGGCGCGGGCCGGCCCTATTCATCTTCCGTATACCTTAGGGGTAGTACGCATCGCTCATACGGTAGACCAGGTTTACCCAGAAGGGATATAGCCAACCCGGGAAACCATCTCCTGCCAATCCAGTATAGCCATACTGGAGAAAACGTCCCTGTCGTACCGTGTTCACAGCGCTCGTATTTGTGTAGTCCGCACAGTAGACCTCTCCACCAGTGGGAACTATGCTGCCAAGAGAAGCCGATATCCTCTGTTGCGGATTGCCAATTGACATCAGCTGCCAATCGCTGAGGGTCGTCTTCATCAGAGGAGAAGTCCATACAGTATTGCCCGCCGTTCTTGCGTACGACCAATAGTGGGATGCCGTGACGATGCTGTTGGCGTAGCCGATCTGGCTGGGCTGTTGGTCACGATACCGCCAGTTCCTCCAATTGGAATTGATGGTGTCGAGCATACGTGCGCCGGCCGTCCCCATTGCGATGATCCCTCTGCCGCCGCCTATAACGTTCTGAACCCAGCCCGCTGATTGGTTGAACTTTACCACTCCCGGTGTAACGATAATTGGATATCCCCACACCCGGTTGTAGATGGAGTAACTAGTGGACAAAAAGCTCTGTGGCAGGAGAGTGATGCTCCATGAAGGCATGGTCCCGGTAACCCCGTTTGCCGCTACCCAGCCAGTACTGTTCTGAAGAACGGACTGAAGCTCGTTTGCGAGACTGGAATCAGTGGAATCTCCGTCGTTGTAGATGATGACAAGGTTGGATGTAAAGTTAGGAACGGCATTACTGTAGGGAGTGGCGGCATTGCCCGCCCATCCGACAATGGAGTTCTCGATCTGCACTGCCCAATCTAGAACGACGCCAGTGGCCGTCGCAACTGTAACATTGCTTGCAGTTGTGGTAGTCCAGGCATTCCAAGATCCGCCGCTGTGGAACCTCCAGGAAACGTGATAGGTATCCGTCCCCACATCCGGCGCAGTGATCCCCCACCACTCGTACGTGTTGCCGACGGTTGCGTAATAGTGATAGTTCATGTAGGCGTACATGGTCGGCGCGCCCGCTATGATGGAATCAGAGGGCTTTGTCACTGAGACGTTCCCTGCCATGTCCTGGAACTCGGCAGTGACAAGACGCGTCCCGGGCGAGCTGAGCGTCCACACCTTGGTTGCCGAATAGCTCTCCCAGGCGCTCCAGGCGCCGGCTCCGTTCTGGAAATGCATTTGCACGGGGCTTGTGGGATCTGTTACGTTGAGATAGAGCGTCACGGTGGTGCTGGGTGCGGTCAACGCGCCGTTCTCAATTGAGAAGCTTGTAACCACGGGTGCAACCGTGTCCAGGACGACGGCTGCGCTGCGTGGATGCGTCCCCGCCGCGACGTCATATCCCGAGGTCGTATTATTCAAGACATCGAGGAGCTGGTAATAGACCGTCTTGGGTCCATCAGCACCAAGGCCTACTCCGGAGATGGAAGGTGCTTTTGCCTGCCATAAGCTCGAATGCGCATCAAAGGGGTCCGGCGTAAGGTCACTCTCCGTGAAGCTCCACCGGATCTGCGTTGTGGCTACGTTCACGCTGAAATACAGCGTGGCGCTCGCGATATTCGTATATGCGCCGCCCGTGTTGATAGTCATTGTCCCTGAAGGACCCTGCTTGGTCTTAAAAGCCAGGGGATAGCTGGACTGCAATTCGCTGCCATCAGTTCCTTTAAGTCCCGCCAATGTCAAAGTGTACGGCGTCAGGCTTTCCAGGGAAGAGGGAGTGATGGTCAGCGTCTTGGTTGCGGAGATGTAGCTCGACGTCCAGCTTGCGGCAGGCGCAAAAGTGATGTTCTGCGCGGTCACCGTGCTGGTATCGAGGTCCCTGTCGAACTGGACCCAGATCGTCGTGCCCGGGCTGACGGTCTGATCGTTCGCCGCGAACGGGCCCGTCCCTTTGATAACCAGGAACTTGTTGTTTGAGGCTTTGACCTCATTGGTGACGTTGCCAACGATGTCGATGGGGTTGGAGCACACAATGAGCGCCGACAAGAGCACTGCCGCGGCGCACAGCTTGATGGGATTTTTCATTCTTCGCTCCATGTGTCCAGCTCCTTGCCTGCGGAGGCAGCTCGCTTGCCTCCTACCCCTCCGGCCACGATTCCCTGGGCTGCAAGCCGATTGACCGCATTCGGATCCCCCTGCTTGAGCTGGGCAATCGCATTCTGCACGGCGTCCGTTTCACCCAGCTCGTACCCCGCCATAGCAATGCCTTGAAGGGCGGTGGAGCTTTGCGGCGACTTGGCAAGAGCCCGTGTATAATAGTCAAGGGCATCTTTGTTTTTCCCGTCGAGATAAGCGAGATTGCCGAGGTTGATCAACGTGGGAGTGGAGTCGCCCTTGGTCTTGATGACAAGGTCGAACTGCTTCTTTGCCTCATCAAGCATCCCGAACCGGGCATACAGAACTCCCAGCTTGTTGACGAGCTTCACATCGTCCTTGTTTTTCTTCAGGTCAGTCTGGAGCTTTGCAATACGCGGCTGGAAATCCGTGCTAAACAGCTTGCCCAGCTCTCCGGAGTATGAAGAGTAGATCTTCTCCTGGTCCGGCAGGGAGACCGCCACCTTCAGGCGGTCACCGGTGTTCGCAGGAGCATATGTAGCCCACGCCTTTCGAATGGGGCGAAAGTCAACCGTCTTGTCCGCTGATGCCGCCCGCCATTCCTGCGCGCCTGTATGCCATGCTTTCAAGAAGCTGTCCTTGACCTGTGTGATCTCGACCGGAATCCACGTTTCGTCGCCCCGGATGATCAGATCATCGGGGTTCGCGAACGTGCTCCGTGCGCTCTGCGGGTCCATCTGCATGTTGAACGCAACGAAGATATGGCCCGGGACGGTGATATAGGCAGCCTCGATGCCCGCGGATTCCAGGAGCGCGGCAAAAAGGATGGAAATATCAGAGCAATCCCCAGCTTTCAGCTCCAGGGTCTGCGCCGGAAACTGCAGATGGTCAACAACGGTCTTGTTGGAAACCTTGTCCGCATATGCCGTCGGCGCCGGCAGGTAGGCAACCCCGTGAACATTCATGGCGTTGAAAAGGGCCACGGCAGAGCGGAACACGGCATTAATGGCAGGCCTGCCCCTTGACCGGGCATCGGGGACGGTGCGCGCGGAGAAGCTTCGGATAATGGGGTCATTCGCGGTGACGAATGCAGCCGCCTTGTCCGTGTCATCCCACGTCATGCCGTTCCTGTTGTTGATCGTGACGGTCACCGGATAATGGTTTGTGACTTCGTTTCCCAGGTATTTGAACGTGACCGCTATGTCCCCTGCCACCTTGGTGGCCTCGGTGACCTGGAGAATGGCATCGGTAAACAAGGCGAAGATGGGTACGGTTCTTTCCTCTCCTTTGCCCATTTCCTTCCAATGCCAGGAGACCTTGGGCTCATCCATGAACTGTTTCACCATGAAGCTGACAGTGACGTCCTGGACGCTGCCGGCGGCGGTGTTTTTTATGGTCATGCTGCCTGCAGGGTTCTTATCGTAATAGCTGTAGAACAGGGGAAAAATAGGGAGGACCTGAGGCTCAACGTGCAGATACCCCCCGCTGCCACCCACAAAATGGTATTGAATGCCGATGTTCACCCCGATGCCCTGATAAACGGCCGTGGTGGAAGTGAAGTAGTACTTGAAAGAAGCCCCGGCGCCCAGGCTCAGTGAGCTGCTCAGGAGGTAGCTGACGTCAAAAAGGGCACCGGCAAAGGGGTTGATGACCGTGCCCGCCTGGACCATGCCCGCATAGTACCCGCCATAACCCGCCAGCCTCAGGCCCAGCCGGGGAACGGGGTAGTATTGGACCCCGACCTCCGGTCCCAGGGACAGCAGCGTGAGGGCTTTTGGTGAGGAATTGATGGGCACGTAGTCGGCGTCGAATACCAGGCCGGTGTAGACGAGCTGCGCAAATGGCAGCGAATACTCACCCTTGATCGAAACGCCGGCGCCCACGGAGTAGAAAGGCGTTCCATCGGACAACGAAGGCCCCAGGGGAATATTCACCGTGGGGTTCGCAGTCAATGAAAAATCGCTTGTAACCTGCGCGTTGAGGATGGCCCCCGCGCATAGGAACATCCCGAGAAGCACAAGCCTTCTCTTCATAATTTTGCCTCTTCCTTTATTCAAATGGGCGCAAAAGCGCCACTTCTTCATGGCGAGAAGACTTTCGGCAAAAACTCTCTTGCTAGTGAACTAGCATTATAACACGCCAATACGGATTCTTCAATTTTTTAGATCGTGATCTCACGGCAAGGTTTTCAGAAAATCCCGGATCAGCTCAGTTGTCTCCTCCCGCCTTTCCCAGAGAAAGCCATGGGTGCCGCCGGGTATCTGGATAATTCGGGCCGCGGGCGCGTTTTCCTGAATCCAGGCTGCATCTTCGTTGCGAACGCATGCGCCGTACTTCCATTCTCCCCGCAGGACGAGAGTCGGACAGCGGAGCTTTTTCAGCGCCGCGTCCATGTCCACACCTTCGCCCATCCGGTTTTCGAGAGCCGCGCCAACAGTGCCCGCATCCACACGGCTCACACGCAATGCCATGGCCTGAAGATCGCTCTCATCCGCATCCGGCTCCCGAAGCCGACAGGCTTCCATTACCTGATCCTGAGCAGGATGGTCCTTCATCGTCTCATGCACCCAACCAAACCAATCCCCCACCCCCGCGTGGATGCCTACGGGAGCGTTTCGAACATAAACGGGTGGATCCAGGAGAATCAGACCCCGGGCCATATCGGTTTTTTCGGCCGCACACAAGAGGGCCGTCAGGGCGCCCAGAGAATGGCCAAGAAGAACGGCGGGACCGCTGACTTTTTCCAGGAATGAAAGAGTGTCTCGTTCATAGTCCACGAGGTTGTATTTGCCCTCATCCCTGCCAGACTTCCCATGCCCGCGCAAGTCGCAGGCATACGAGTGCCACTGCCCCGACAGCCGCAACATCAGGTCGCGAAAACCGAGCCAGTCGCCTGTCATTCCGTGGAGCATGACGATGGCGCGTCCGGGGCCGGGATCTTCTGCGTAGTTGATTGTCATTTCGCCTGTATCGAATGTCTTTTCGGTCAGGGAACACCACCTTTCGAGCTATTTCTTGCCCGACGTCAGCCTGACATTGATGATGACCGCCAGGGCGATCACAAGGCCAACGAACGCATCCTGCACGTATGCATCGGTTCCCAGAAGCACAAGCCCGGTGCGCACTTCCGCTATGATGAACGTACCAAGGAATGTCCCGACAATGCTTCCCACCCCGCCGGACATCGCCGTGCCGCCAATCACTGATGCGGCAATGGCCTCGAGCTCGATCCCCGTGCCCTGCGTGGGCGTCACGGTCTTGAGGAACGACAAAGAGATGAGCGCGGCAAGGCCGGAGGCCAGGGAAGTGATCAGGAACGCCACGCGCTTGATCCTCGCGGTCCTGATGCCCGCAAGGTTCGCCGCCTCCTTGTTGTCTCCTGTTGCGTAGACCTTCACACCGTAGGTGGTGAGGTGGAGCACGATGTACATCGCAATTCCCCAGGCTGCAAACCACAGCACCGGCACCGGGAGCATCCCTCCCAGCTCTGCCCTGCCGAACAGGTCCATGAAGAACGACAGCGGAAAAGAGATGGGTTGCCCCTGGGAGATTACCATGGCGATTCCCCGGAACACCATCATCGTGGAAAGTGTGGCAATGAAAGAGTTGATCCTGGTTGTGGCAATCAGGAGGCCGTTGAGGAACCCGAGCACCAGAGCGGCCACCATTCCCGCAAGGGCGGCAAGCCAGATGTTCAACCCGAGGTTGGCCACCAGGAACCCCGCCACAACGCCCGTGACCGCGTAGATGGCGCCCACGGAAAGGTCGAACTCGCCGGCAACAATGAGAATGGTCATGGCCATGGCGATGATGCCAAGCTCCGCGGTTTGGCGCAGGACGTTGAAGATGTTGTACGGCGTGAGGAAAGTGGGCGTGATAATGGAAAAGAACGCAAGAATGGCAAGCGCCGCGACAAGGACCCCGATATCGCGCAGTCCAAAGATGCGGCGAAAGGTACTGACGCGCGCGCCCGTTTGTATGTCCGCCGATGTCCCCCTAATCGCCATCTCGCCCTCCCTGGCTTGAACTGGTTGCCGCCAGGATCAGCGCGTCCTTGGTGGCCTCCCCTGCCTCGAACACCCGCGACATCCGCCCGCGGTTCATGACGATGATCCTGTCCGAAAGGAGGATCAGCTCCTCCAGCTCGGATGATGAAACGATGAACGTGTAGCCCTCGGAGGCCAGCTGAAGGATCAGGTCCACGATCTCCTTCTTCGCGCCCACGTCCACGCCGCGCGTAGGCTCGTTCATGACGAGGAGGCTCGGTTTGAGCGCGAGCCACCGCGAAATAAGTACCTTCTGCTGATTGCCGCCGGAGAGGCTGCGAACGGGAGCATCCACGCTCGCCATCCTGATGGAAAGGCGCTGCCTCATCTCATCCGTGACTCTGCGAAAGGCCCGTCTGTCAACGATGGGACCTCGGGAGAGCCTGTCGATCCCCGCCATGCAGAGGTTCGCCTTCACATCCATGTCATCGAAAATCCCCAGGGACTGTCTGTCCTCGGGAACATAGCCAATCCCCGCGGCCGCGGCGCGCCCAGGTGAGTCGATGCGGGTGCGCTTGCCGTCCAGGAGGACCTCACCCTCGGTGGCCGGCGGCGCGCCGAAGAGCGCGCGCGCAAGGGCTGACCTGCCGGACCCCTGCAGGCCGGCCACGCCGAGGATCTGGCCCCGCTGGAGGCTGAATGAAACCCCGCTGAACTCTCCCGCAAGCCCGAGGCCGCGCGCTTCGATGTGCGGCGTCCCTTCCCTGCGCGCGCCGTGACGCGCGGACTCACTGAGTGTCCGCCCGGCAATCAGCTCCGACAGCCGGCGGCGGTCGAACTGACCTTTGGCAAGCTCACCGACGTTCTTTCCGTCACGCAGGACGGTGATGCTGTCGGACAGCTCCATCAGCTCTTCCAGCATGTGGCTGATGAAGATGAACGTGATCCCTTGATCGCGAAGTCGCTTGATAATGGAGAAAAGGCGCTCCACCTCGGGCGGGGTGAGCGCGGTCGTGGGCTCATCCAGGATGATGAGGCGCGCATCCCGGGACAGGACGCGCACCAGAAGCGCCAGCTGCTTCTCCGCTGTCGTGCACCGTCTGATGAGCTGGCGTGGATCGATCTGCTCTCCCAGGAGATTGCGGTACAGCTCGATGCACCGGCTGTTCATGACTTTCCAATCGGGCCTGATCCCCCGCCGCGGCATGGCAGGGCCCAGGAACACGTTGGCAGCAATGGACATGTTGGGACAGATCGGGATCTCCTGGTGGAAAACGCTGATGCCGGCTTTCTCCGCTTCCTCGGGGTCCCGGGGCCTGTGTGCGCCGCCGTTCAGAACTATCTGCCCGGCATCCGGCGTGTGCACGCCGCAGAGGATCTTGATGAGGGTGGACTTGCCGGCGCCGTTTTCGCCGGCAAGCCCGAAGACGGTCCCTCTCTGCACGGAGAGGGACACAGAGTCCAGCGCCCGGGTGGAGCCGAAGCTCTTGGAGAGGTTCGAAACGGAGAGGTAGGGAGCCGGCTCCATCGGGCGGGCCGTCGGTTTACCGATACCCCTTGGCGGCCAGGGCTCGTACCGCGGCCACTGTTTCCGCGGTCACCGGAGCTATCCCCGTGTTGATGTCGCAGGGAGTGATGTTGTACATCTTGGCCAGCCACAGCTCCACAACTCCCTGGAAGCCCTGGAGATAGGGCTGCTGATCGATTGTGAACTGCATGTTGCCTTTCTGGATGGCATCCAGTTCCTCTGTCACCAGGTCGAACCCTCCGCCGAACACCTTTCCCTTCAGGTTCTGGCGCTCGATGATGTGCCCGATGGCGATCCCCGTGACATCCTCCACGCCGAACATGCCCTTGATGTTCGGGTTGGCCTGGAGGGCCGCCGCGATGAGACCCTCGGCCTTCACAAGGTCAGTGCCGGTCCCGACCACCCTGGTCTTGAACCCGCCCTTCTCCGTGAGAACGTCCTGCACTCCCTTGATGCGGGCTTCGAGGTTTTCAGCGCCGGGCGTATGGATGGTCAGAAGGACATCCCCGCCGTTCGGGAGGAGCTTGACGATCTGCTGGCCCATGGATCGCCCGGCGTCATAGTTGCCCTGTCCGATGTACGCAAGGCGCCCTGATTTCGGCGCATCCGCGTTGATCGCAATGACGGGTATTCCTTTGGACAGGGCCTCCTGCACCACGTCGTTGAACGCCGTGGGATCAGGGAGCGTGCAGGCTATCCCATCCACCTTCTGGGCAATGGCGGACTTCATGAACTCTACCTGCCTCTGGATGTCGAACCCAGCCGGGCCGGTGTATACCACATCAGCACCGAGGAGCTTGCCGGCATCCTCGGCCCCCTTGCGCACGGGCACGAAGAAGGGGACAGCCGTCGCATGGGTGATGACGATGAACTTGAACTTTTTCATTGTCTGGGCGATGGCTGTAGTGGCTGGCAAGGATGCCAGGACGAGAACGCCGATCAGGACAACTGCGCGTAACCGTGTGCGGTTCATACGAGCACCTCCTCCGGGAGATCCGTCCCCAACGACGTTGGGCGTTCCATACTACCACGGTTGGCAAAAAAGTTTGACAGCGCTGCAGGCGGCCTGCATACTGCGCGCATGGACGAAGTGTTTCCCCGGTTCGGCAGGGACTTCATCTTCGGCGCGGCTACCGCCGCATACCAGATCGAAGGGGCGTGGAACATCGACGGCAAGGGTCCATCCATCTGGGACGCCTTCACGCACACCCGAGGCAAGATCAAGACGGGGGAGACCGCGGACATTGCCTGCGACCACTACCACCGATTTGCTGATGATATCGGCGTCATGAAACAGCTCGGGCTGGACGCCTACCGCGGATCCATCTCCTGGGCCAGGATACTCCCTGATGGCGCGGGTGGCGTGAACCAGGCTGGCATTGATTTCTACTCACGGCTCACGGACGCCCTCCTTGAGGCCGGGATCACGCCCTGGTATACCCTCTTCCACTGGGACCTTCCCCTGGCTTTGCAGAAGAGGCTTGGCGGATTTCGAAACCGGGACATCGCGGAAGTATTTGCCGACTACGTGGAGGTGGTGATCCGAGCTCTGGGGGACAGGGCCCGGCATTGGATTACCGTCAACGAGCCTTTCGAGTTCGCCTTTTTTGGCCACGTTCTGGGCGCCATGGCGCCGGGCCTCAAGAACCCGCTTGCCTACTTTCCCGTCATGCACAACATCCTGCGCGCCCACGGCGCGGCGGTGACGCGCATCAGGTCCATGAGCCCGGGCGCCACCGTCGGGATAACGCTCAGCCAGACGCCGGTAGTTCCCGTGTCCGAAAGCCGGCGCGACACGCACGCCGCCGAGGTGGCTGACGCATTTCTCAACCACATCGACCTGTCCGCGGTGCTCAAAGGGAGCTATCCCCCCATTCTCCTGGAGCACGCGCGAACGCTTTTCCCCCGTATCCTTCCGGGAGACATGCAGTCAATCTCCCAACCAGTGGACTTCATTGGCCTCAACTACTACACCCGGGAGCGCGCCAACCACGCCTGGTACGTTCCCTTCCTCCATACGTGGGTTTCCGGCAAGGACGCGGCATCCGGGGAGTTCGAGAAAGACGGCGTGCAGTACACGGCCATGGGGCAGGAGGTCTACCCGGAAGGCCTGTACACCCTGGCCATGATGATGAAAGGCCAGTATGGAAACCCTCCCGTCTATATCACGGAAAACGGCGCGGCATTCGAAGATCGGCTGGAGGGGGACGAGGTTCATGACCCCAAGCGCGTGAGCTACCTGCAAACCTACCTGGAGGCCCTTTCCCGGGCAAAAGCGGAGGGGGCGGACGTTCGCGGGTACTTCGTATGGAGCCTGCTGGACAACTTCGAATGGGCGCAGGGGACCCGGCCGAGGTTCGGCATCGTGTACGTGGACTATCCCAGTCAGCGCAGGATCATCAAGGACTCCGGCAAGTGGTATGCCCGGGTAATCAGGTCATCCCGGAGCTGAAAAAAAGCGGGACAGGCGAAAGGAGGTGAAACGTCCTGTCCCGCTTAAAATGAAATACTTATAGGGAAAACGTCGAAGGAAGGAAAAAGTTACACGCGCAGAACGCTTGTGGGAAACGGACCAATCACAGTACAATAGGTACTACGCTGATCGAGGTAGAACCGTCATGAGGAAGATCGCCCTTCCCATTTTGGCCGTGATTTCCCTGACTTCGCAGGTGAGCGCGGAGGATTTCTTCGACATGGTCTCCAAGAGCACCCCGGAGCTCGTCCAGAACGCCATCACCAGCGGGGCGCGGGTGGATGACAGGGACAAGTACGGGCGGACTCCGTTGATGTTCGCGGCGCGGTACAACGCGAACGCCGCCGTGCTCATGGTGATCCTGGAGGCGGGAGCCAAGGTCAATGAGAGGGACAAGGGAAACAGAACGCCCCTGATGTTCGCCGCGGCCGGCAACGAGAACCCCGAGGTGGTTGCGGAGCTGATCAAGATCGGCGCGGGAGTTGAGGACCGGGATGAGGACGGCATGACCCCGCTGATGAACGCCGCCTCCAGCAACGACAACCCGGAGGTCATCCAGATCCTTGTGAAGGCGGGAGCGCGGACGGATGACCGGGACGGGCACGGACGCACGCCCCTCATGTTCGCCGCCAGGGACAACCCGAAGCAGGAAATCGCCGAAGCCCTCCTGAAGAGCGGGGCGAAGTTCGATGACAGGGACAGGAGCGGAGTGACCCCGCTCATGTTCGCCTCAATCAGCAATCCGAACCCGGATGTCGTCACGCTGCTCCTCGGGGCAGGGGGACGGGTGGAGTCCAAGGACATCAACGGGATCACACCGCTCATGTACGCCGCCTACCACAATGAGACCCCCCAGGTCATTGCCACGCTCCTCAAGGCGGGAGCGCGGATTGATGACAGGGACAAGTACAGCAGGACCCCCCTGATGTTCGCCGCCGGCTTCAATCCCAACCTCGACATTCTCCAGACGCTCCTGAAAATGGGGGCAAGCGTGGAGGACAAGGACTGGGAAAACCACACGCCGCTGATGTGGGCCGCGTACAACAACTCCAACACGAAGGTCTTGACGGCCCTTCTGCAGGCCGGCACGAACGTGGATGACAAGGATACCAACGGCTACACCCCGCTGATGTGGGCGGCCTACAATAACGGGAATCCCGAGATACTGAAGATGCTCCTGGAGGCGGGCGCGAACGTGGAGGACAGGGCGCGCAACGGGTTCACCCCCCTGATGTTCGCCTCGAAGAACCAGAAGCCGGAGGTGATCAGGACGCTCCTGGCGGCAGGGGCGAAGATAGACGACAGGGACTCCAACGGAGGCACCCCTCTCATGTCCGCCGCGCATGACAACCCGAATCCCGAGGTGATCTCCGCCCTGCTTGACGCGGGAGCGGATGTCGGGGAGCGGGACGACAACGGCGGCACTCCGCTCATGTCGGCGGCATACAACAACTCCAACCCGGACGTCCTGAAGGCGCTCCTGGCGGCAGGGGCGGACATTAATGAGCAGGACACCAATGGGATGACCGCGCTCATGTGGGCCGCAGAGCACAACCAGAACCCGGAAACGGTCTCGGTGCTGCTGAAGGCCGGGGCCAACGGGAAGCTCACGAGTAATGAGGGCAAGACCGCCTTCCAATATGCTGACGAAAATGACAAGCTCCGCGAAACCCGCCAGTATTGGGACCTGAACAAGGCAAGGTTCTGAAACAGGTCCCGTGATCCGCACAACCGTCACCGAGCGCTACTACAGGTTTCTCACCGGCCAGGCCGTGGACCGGATCCCCGACATCGAGTTCGGCTACTGGCCCCAGACCGTGAGGAGATGGCTGAAGGAAGGCCTTCCTCGCAGCCTGGATGAGTGGTGGTACAGCGAGCGGGAACGGATCAACGAAAAAGATCCCCAGGAAATCCTGAACAGGAAGCTGGACGGCTTTTTCGCCTTCGATTCCACGGGGGAAGAAATCCTCCTGCGCATCCACTTCAACCCCGGCTTTCCTCAGGAGGTGATGGGCACGGACGGGGATAAGACCCTCATGAGAGACCAGGACGGGGTGGTTTCGGAACGATACTTGAGCGACGTGGACGAAAGCTCGATCCCCCATTTCGTCAGCTTTCCGGTGCAGACCCGGGACGACTGGAAAAGGATGCAGGCAAGGTACCAGGCAGACGACCCCACGCGCAGCTTCCCGGAAACCGAGCTTGCGCGGATCACGTCCGCAGCCGCCGCCGGAAGGATGATCGCGGTGGGAATGCAGGGTTTCTACGGGCAGCTTCGAAACTGGATGGGTTTCGAAAACCTGTCCCTCTGCCTCTATGATGACCCTGCCATGGTCGAGGAAATGGCAACCTTCTGGGCCCAGCTGTGCGTGTGCCAGATCCGCAAGCTCCCGGCGGACATCCCCATCGACTACGTGGGATGGTGGGAGGACATGGCTTCGAAGAACGGGCCTTTCGTGAGCCCGCAGCAATTTCGCCATTTCTTCCTGCCCGCATACAAGCTGGTCATGGATGAGGCGGCAAAGCGCGGGTGCGCCCTGTCCCTCGTGGACTGCGACGGAAATCCCGAGGCCCTGGTCCCGCTGTGGCTGGAGGCGGGAGTGAACATCATGTTCCCTCTGGAAGTGACGGAAGGGGTGGACCACATGGCGTGGAGAAAGAAGTTCGGCAAGGAGCTTCTCCTCCGCGGGGGAATCAACAAAGAGGCGATAGCCAGGGGCGGGGCGTCCATCGAAAAGGAAATCGACCGGATCAAACCGCTGATTGAATCAGGCGGGTACGTGCCCCACCTCGACCACCTGGCGCCTCCCAACATCGGCTACAGGACTACCTGGAGTACCTGAAAAAGAAGAGAAGGGCCATCGGCCGGCCGCTCTAGGAGCACCCCGGCCGCCGACCTTCCACCCATGGTATACTGAGCCGTGGTTTCCTTCCTGCGCCGGTTCAACATAGCGTTCATCCTCCTTGTCTGCGTGCCGGGCCTCCTGGTTTCGGTGGTCCTCTCGCGCCTGTACATCTCCGCGCTTTTTTCCACCGTCGCCGGGCAGACCGAGGCGGTTGCGGACCAGATCGTTCTGAACATGAGAAACGAGGTGGATGGGGCGTCCATCCTCACGTCCGCGCTCTTCAACGACCTGGAGCTGCGCTCGCTGGCAAACCGGTATTCCCGGGCCAGAAGCTCAGGGGAGAGGCTCCTTGCGGCCAACAGGCTGGATGACAAGATGGCGGGCTTCTTCACGTATTCCAGCCGGCTCGGAGCGGTGAACATCTACATGAAGAACGGCCAGGTCTACTACTACCAGAACTACCCCAACATTCGCTCCTACGAAGGACTCGATCCGTCCGTGTACGCGCAGGCGCGCAAGGAGGCAGGAAAGGTCTATATCCTGGACGAGCTCACCGGCCCCACGGGGAATACGGGTGAGAAGTTCATGCTCTCCGTGGCTGTCTGCACCACGCCGCAGGACTACGACACGGACATAGATGCCATCCTGGTCAGGTTCCGCATCCCGTACATCGACGAGCTGCGCTCCCGGCCGCAGTCAGGCCCGGCAGGGGATATCATCATCTACGGCAGGGACGGACGTGTCCTGCTCACCAGCCTGCCAGAGGCGGCCGGCATGAGCTCACCCGCGGCTTTCGGGCGAAGGGATTCCAAGTCCCCGTCTTTCCGGCAGGTGCAGTTCGGGGGACACGCCTGGCTGGCAAGCTCGCTTGGCATGGAATCCACCGGGTGGACGGTGGTCGTCCTCGTGGACCAGGCCGCCATCATGGGGCGGATCATCTCCTACCAGTGGTACCTCTATCCTGCGCTGGCACTGCTCGTGGTCCTGTTTGTCCTCTATGCGCGGTTCATCACGACAGAACGGGAGGAGCGCGAACGAGCGCGCATGAAAGCGGAGCTTGCGGCATTGCGCTTCCAGATCGATCCCCACTTCGTGTCCAACACGCTGAACTCCATCCGGCTCATGGCGCGCGCGGCCAAGGCTGACGCCATCGCGGAGATGACCCAGTCCCTCATGCGCGTCCTCGCGGACAGCTATTCCGGGACCGGGCCAATGACCACGCTGGAGCACGAGATCGCGAACCTCTCCAGTTATGTTGGGATCATGAAGGTCAGGTTCGGGGAGACCTTCGATGTGGCGTGGCGCATCGGGGAGGACACGAAGGACCTCCTAGTGCTCAAGATGATCCTCCAGCCGATCATGGAGAACGCGATCCTTCACGGCATCTCTCCCGCGGGACGGAGAGGGTTGATCTCCATCACGTCCTGCATCGAAAGCGTGGCCGGCCTGCACGCCGCCCGGCTGCCGGAGCCGGGCCTGCGGGCCGCCCCGGGTCAGCGGCTCGTCATCGAGACGCAGGACGACGGTGTGGGAATGAGCCAGGAGACGGCGCGATCCGTGCTTGCCCCGGAGAACGGCACCCAGACCGGCCCCAACGGCCTGCATCGCGTCGGGCTGGCCAACGTGCACCAGCGGATTCGACTCAACTTTGGAGACCCTTTCGGGCTGGCCGTGGAGAGCGTCCCCGGTTCCTATACCAAGGTCAGGTTCGTTCTCCCCGTGGTGCGACAGGAGACGCCGGTTCATGCATAGCGTCCTGATCGTGGACGACGAGCCTTTCGTCAGGCTGTCCCTGGCGAGCATGAGGGCATGGGAAGAAGACGGCTTCACCCTGTCCTATGAGGCGTCAAACGGAAAAGAGGCCCTCGAGGTCCTGGCGGCCCACCCGGAGATCGACATCGTCCTCCTGGACATTTCCATGCCCGTCATGGACGGCATCGAGTTCCTGAAGCATCGCGGAGGGAAGACCCCGGCGGTTGTGGTGCTTTCCGCGTACGACAACTTCCATCTCGTCAGGACCGCCTTCACCCTCGGCGCGCTCGACTACGTGCGCAAGGAGGAAATGGAAGGGGATTCGCTTCTTGCCGTGCTCAAGAAAACGGCCGCGGGAATCGAAAAGACCCAGGAAGCGGATGCCTCGGTCATCGAGCGGCAGCAGGTGGACTTTCTCCGGGCGCAGATGCTGCGGGACCTTCTTGCAGAGCCAATGACTGGGGACTCGGCGGCAGCGCTGGCCAGCCTCGGCGTAAGCCTTGCGCCGCCTTTCGCCATCTGCGCGTTCTGGGTCGGGGACTTTGACGATGTCAGCGCCCGCTACCGTGACGAAGGAATAGAGCGCTTCGCAGCGATGATGGAGCGCTCCCTTGCGCAGGTCCTCGCAAAACGGGGATCCGGCTACGTGGTCACGGTCCGGGCCGGACCACGCTGCGGTGCTCTTCCAGGGCATCGCGGAAGCGGCGGAATCCTTCTGCACGGACGCAAAGGAGTACCTGGAGCGCTACCTTTCCATCCGCATTACGTTCTCACTGAGCGACCTTTGCAAAGAACCCGGCGACATCCCGGCCGCCTACCGGACGGCCCTCTCGCGCCGCACCGTGGAATCCCGCATTGTCGTGCTCTCCAAGAGGCTCATACGGGAAAAGTTCGCGGACCCCGCTCTCTGCCTGGGTGACGTGGCGGCCCGGGCAGGTGTGACCAAGAACCACTTGAGCTGGGAGTTCGCCAGGGAGACGGGTGAAACGCTCACGGAATACATCTCGCGGGTCCGCATCGAGGAAGCCAAGAGGCTGTTCTCCTCCACGCCCCTGAAAGTCTACGAAGTTGCTGAAAAGGTGGGGTTCGGAAATGTGGAGCATTTCAGCCGTGTGTTCAAGAAGCTCGCCGGTGCGAGCCCCAGCGCTTGGACGGGAGGAGCCTCCGTTTGAGTCGGAAATCGGAAAATTCATCAGAACTCCGGAATCCGGGTCATTCACGGTCCGCGCATTGCGTGGGATACTGACCCATCCATACAAGGAGGCTACGATGAAAAGAACTCTGGTTGTGCTCCTGGCTCTTTGCGTCGGCGCGGGGCTCTGGGCACAGAATGTCACCCTGAAAATGGCTGATCCACACCCGGATCGCGTGAACGGGTGGGGAGCCGTGATCGAACAGATCAACGCTGAGTTCAAGGCCGCCAATCCAGGGGTGGACATTGTCACGGAAAGCTACCAGGACCAGGCCTTGCAGCAGAAGATCAAGATCTATGCCACCGCGAAGCAGCTCCCTGACGTCTTTAAATACTGGAGCTTCTCCACGCGCCTGAAGCCCCTGGTGGAAGGCGGTTTTGTGTCGCCGCTCAACAAGGCGGATTTCGCACAGTACGGCTACGTGCCCGGGTCGCTGGAAAGCAACATGCTCAACGGCAAGCTCTATGGCATCCCCGTGTCCGCCGACTTCTGGGTCATCTACTACAACAAGGCGCTGTTCAAGGATGCTGGAGTCACCTCAGTCCCCAAGACGATTGAGGAGCTCGAGGCGCTGGCGCCGAAGTTCAAGGCCAAGGGGATCATTCCCATGGTCACGGACGGCAAGGACGCGTGGCCCCTGTCCATAACATATGACGTCCTGTGCGAAAGGGTGAACGGAGATTTCTCCCGCCAGCAGGCCGCGCTGGACCGCAAGGCGAAGTTCACCGACCCCGACTTCGTGGAAGGCGCCCGCCAGTATCAGAAATTCATCCAGTCTGGGCTATTCCAGGAAGACCTGACGGTGTCGGATTACAACGCCTCGCGCAACCTGTTCGGCCAGGGCAAGGCTGCCATGTACATCATGGGCCCGTGGGAAATGGGTCTTGCCACGGACCAGAACTTCTCGGACGACTTCCGCGCCAACGTTGACGCCTTCAAGTTCCCCGTGCTGAAGAATGGCAAGGGCAAGGTCAACGACCTCGAAGCCTGGTTCGGCGGCGACTACGTGATCAGCTCCACCTCGAAATACCAGGACCTCGATGTGAAGTATCTCAAGTTCTACGCGCAGCGGTTCCCCGACCTGGCATGGGAGAAGGGGGCGGCGTTCCCTGCCCAGCATGTCGACGCCCGGGCGTCTGATACGACTGTCGCCAAGACTCTGCTGACGATCCTCGCCGACGCGAAACAGGTGAGCGGCACCACGACCATTGACCGGTCGACCCCGCAATTCAGCGAAGACCACCTGAACGCCATCCGCGAGCTGTCCTCCGGTCTCATCACCCCGGAGCAGTTCTGCGCAAAACTGGATGCTTCAGCGCAGAAGGCCTCGGAGCAGAAGTGAAGGGTTTGTTCGGAAATGAGAAGGTCTCGGCAGCCCTCGTGCTGCCGGGCCTTCTTGTCATCATTTTCTCCCTCGTCGTGCCGATCGGCTTTTCCGCGTATTTCAGCCTGACTGACTGGGCGGGGTTCGGCAAGTTTCACATGGTCGGCCTGCAGAACTACAAGGACATCCTGTTCTCCGACGCGGTGTTCTGGCGTGCCCTGATGAATGCCCTGATCCTCATGGTGGTCACGGTGTTCATCCAGAACCCGGCCGCTTTTGCCCTGGCCGCCCTCCTGGCTCACATCACGGAGAAGCTCTCCCGGATCTTTCGCACCATCTTCTTCATACCCGCCGTCCTCTCCCTGATTGTGGTTGCCAAGCTGTGGGTCAGTCTCTTCAATCCCACGTATGGAATCATCAACAAGGTGTTGATCGCCGTCGGACTGAAGGCCATAGCCGTCTCGTGGCTCTCGAATCCTCACACCGCCCTTGGCGCCGTGATCTGGATCATCATCTGGCAGGGGTTCGGCTGGGCGCTTCTCTTCTACTACACCGGCCTCATGACGGTTCCTCGGGAAATAGAAGAAGCCACGCGGGTGGACGGTGCGGGCTGGCTCCAGGCCTACCTCAGGGTCATCATACCGTTCATGTTTCCCGTCATCTCAGCCGTTCTGGTCATCGACGTGATATCGTGCCTCAAGCAGATGGAGATGATCTTCCTGTCCACGGAGGGCGGCCCGGGACAGCTCACGCAGTTCGTTTCCGTCTACCTCTACCAGAAGGCATTCATCGCCAGCCAGTACGGATACGGCAACGCCCTCTCCGTGCTCTTCGTCGTTATCGCGGTGGGGATCACCCTCGTTGTGCAGCGCCTCCTCAGGCGCAACGACGACGCGCAATAGGAGGCCAGCATCGCAACGCACCGCCTCAGCCCCGCAGCCTTCACCGGGAAGTCGGTTCTCTACTTCTTCCTCGTGGTCTTCGCGCTGCTGCAGATCTTCCCCCTGCTGTGGGTATTCAACTACTCCATCCTGAAGTCGGGTGACCTCTTCGGCACTGAGCTGATCAAGATCCCCGTCAAGCCGCAGTGGGTGAACTATTACCGCGCATGGGTGGACGGGAAAATCCTGCGCTACTTCATCAACAGCACCATCGTCGTTGTGGGCTCCGTCCTTGCTTCCGCGTTCTTCTCCTTCTGTCTGGCGTACGCCGTCGCCCGGATGAAGGGAAAGCTCGTTCCCCTCGCCCTCGTGGCGGTCACCGCAGGAATGGTCGTGCCAATCCACACCACCCTGCTGCCGAACTTCATCTGGTTCGGCTACTTCAAGCTGATCGATACGCACCTCGGGCTGATCATCCCGTACATCGCATTCACGCTGAGCTTCAACACGCTCGTGTACATGGGCCAGTTGCGCACGCTGCCCCGGTCCATGGAGGAGTCGGCGTTCATCGACGGCTGCTCGTGGCCGCGCATCCTCTGGAGCGTCGTGGCCCCGATGTCCATTCCCGCAACCATCACCGTGTTCGTGATGACGTTCCTCAACAACTGGAACGAGTTCATCATGGCGTACATTTATCTGGCCACCGACAACTTACGAACGCTGCCGTTCTCCATCATCAAGTTCCAGGGCGAATACCGGTCCGATATGGCCATCCAATTCGCCTGCATGTTCTTGGTGGCCCTCGTCCCCCTGGTCCTGTACTTCTTCTTTTCCCGCAGGATCATGGCCGGGGTCACCGCGGGTGCCGTGAAAGGGTAACGTCGAAAGGATGACCTCCATGGAAAAGACTCGTCTCGCCTTCCCCGAGGGATTTGTCTGGGGCACTGCCACCGCCGCGTACCAGATCGAGGGCGCACCGGAGGCGGACGGCAAAGGAGAGTCTGTCTGGGACAGGTTTGCCGGCACGCCGGGGAAGATCGCAGACGGCAGCAACGGGAACGTGGCGTGCGATCATTACCACCTGTATGAGTCGGACTTCGACCTCATGAAGCGGCTGGGGCTGCGAAGCTACCGCTTCTCACTCTCATGGCCGCGGATCGTGCCGGACGGCCGCGGGTCGGTCAACGCGAAGGGGCTTGCATTCTACGACAGGCTCGTGGACGCCATGCTGGAGCGCGGCATCCGCCCTTTTGCCACGCTTTTCCACTGGGACCTCCCCCAGGCCCTGCAGGATGAAGGCGGCTGGACCAGCCGGGCAACGGTCACCGCTTTTGCGCGCTACGTGGAGATCGTCACGAAGAAGCTCGGCGACCGTGTCAAAGACTGGATGACGCACAACGAGCCCTGGGTCGTCGCGTACGTCGGCCATCTTTTCGGCAGCCATGCCCCGGGGCTGTGCAGCCTGAAAACGGCGCTGGCTGTGGCGCACGGCATCCTCCTTTCCCACGGAAAGGCGGTGCCCGTGATCCGTGCCTGCTCCCCGGGCGCGCAGGTGGGAATTGTCCATAACCTGGAATGGGTGGAGCCTGCAACCTCATCCGAGGAGGATGTTGCCGCCGCCGGGCGCCACGACGGCGCGTTCAACCGATGGTTCCTCGATCCCGTGTTCCGTGGACAGTACCCGCCCGACATGATGGCGTGGTTCGACGGCGCGCTGCCTGAGATCCGTGACGGTGACCTGGAAGCCATGTCCGTTCCCATCGATTTCCTCGGCGTGAACTATTACACGCGAAGGATCATGGCGCATGACCCGGCCGGTCGCGGGACACAAGGCCGCAGCGTCCTGGCCGCGCGGCAGGTTCACTGGCCATTCACCGCCAGAGCCGATTTCGAGGAATGGGAGATTGCGCCGGAGGGGCTGTATCGCACGCTCCTGCGAGTTGCGCGCGAGTACAAGCCCGCGTTCCTGTACGTGACGGAAAACGGGACGTCTCTCCCCGATGCGCCCGGCCCGGACGGGGCGTTCCATGACGCCGCGCGCAGGCGTTATGTTGCACAGCATGCGGCCGCGGTTCACCAGGCAATCGCGGACGGCGTCGATGTGCGCGGCTACTTCCTCTGGTCTTTCATGGACAACTTCGAGTGGGGTTTCGGCTACAGCAAACGCTTCGGGATCACCTACGTCGACTACCAAACGCAAAAACGGACCGTCAAGGACTCAGGATCGTGGTATTCAAGAGTGGCCAGGGAAAACGGCTTTGCGGTCGCGGATGCGGCCGGGGCCGGATAGGGGGCTGGTTTGCCCGGCAGCCCGGCCTAACCGGCCTGCGTCCAGGTTTCTCCGGGCTCCAGGGAATGACCCGCGCCCAGAGGCGGGAGGCTTTTCTCCAGGCCTGAGCGCAGGCGCTCCAGCCATGGGGGAAGGGAAAGTCGCGAGCCCAGTGAATCCGCCGGCTCGTCCCGCGTGAATCCGGGTGGATCCGTTGCCACCTCCAGCAGGACCCCGCTGGGCTCATGAAAGTACACGGAGCGGAAGTACAGCCTGTCCATGACGGGAGTGACAGGCCTGCCCGTGGCAATAATTGCTTCCCGAATCTCCTTTTGCTCCTTGTCGTCCCGCGCCCGCCATGCGATGTGATGCACGGCGCCCACGCCCATGCGGCCCGCGCGCGCTGCCGGCGCGTTCACTATCTCCGCAATGGTTCCGCCGCCGCCTGCTGAGGAAAGCAGCAGACGGCCCTCCTTCTGGCCCAGGGTTTGCAGGCCAAGCACAGAGACAAGGAAATCCGCCGTGATATCCGCGTTCTCCACGCTGAGCGCGGCGGAATGGAGACCTCGAATCGCATCTTTCCTGGAGACCTGGCCTTCCCAGGCATCCGGGGACTGAGGATCGCCTCTGTCCACCAGCTCCAGGGCAAGACCGTCAGGGTCATGAAAGGAGATCCGCGCTCCGTCCCCGCCTTCCTTCTGCGCGGTGAGCTCGACGTGAAATTGCTCGAACCTCTTCCGCCAGAAGCCGAGGGCCCCGCCGGGAACGGAGAACGCGATGCTCGTCACCTGCCCCGAACCGGCCAGTCCCCTGAGACCGGACGCGGTCCAGGGGAAAAAAGTCAGAATGGTTCCTGGCGTGCCCGCCTTGTCCCCAAAGTAGAAGTGATAGGTCTCGGGGTCATCGTAGTTTACGGTTTTCTTGACGAGCCGGAGCCCGAGAACCCCCGAGTAAAAATTGAGGTTCTTCCACGGATCACCAGCAATCGCGGTGATGTGGTGAATGCCGGCACTTGCGCCCTTCATTCCGGCCCCTTGTTAATGTACTAGCAAATTCTCCTCATTGACAAAAAAGAGAGAATAGATATTATTGGGAAAACGGTAGGAAAAAAGGAGGCATCTATGAAGTACCTACTTCCGGTTATCTTTGCATTTGTCCTGGTTCTCTCTTCCTGCTTCAGCATGGGCGGGCCCAGCACGCCCGTGTATCAGTCCCATGCTCCTGAAGTCCGCGGTGAGCGCGCCATCTCGTCGAACATCGAGCTGGCGAAGGAAGTCGACCTGGACAGCTCCATGCTCGGGGTTTTCTATTCCCACGAGACGTACGCAAGCGGCGACGTACAGACCATTCTCTTTGCGCGTCGCGACAAGGGGTTCGGATCCACGAAAGCGCCGGGAACCATGGATGACTATGACCTGAGCTCGACCACTTCCATGAGCGTGGATCAGGCCAAGAAGTTTCTTGGCGCCATCGACAACTACCTGGCCATGGATGTCAAATCCCTTTCCCCCACCAAGATGTACAACTTCGAGCTGTACTCAGGGACCCTGGACATGACCGCCGGAAGTGAGAAGTACCGGCCCTTCCAGGACATAACCTTCGTCGTCGTGTGCTCTGTAACGAATACGAAGAAAATCTTCAAGACGGTATTCCCCAGCACCGCCTACGACGGGTACGGCAGGCGTTATATCACGTACTCGACCTTTGAGTTGAAGCCGGAGCAGGTGGACAGCCTCCGCAAGGCGGTATCAGCCGCGCTGGATAAATCCACACCCGTGGTGCCCGCGTCGAGCGCTCCGCCAAGCAAGTCCGGAACCTGACGCAGGCCTGTCAGTCATTCAGGCGGCCGGCCGCACGGCGGCTGGTCGCCTGCGCATGATGTTGTCCGTCAGCCGGCCACCTTTATTTTTCCCTTTCCCCCGTAGAAGTCCCACCACGGTTTTGCGCCCTTGGCCAGGATGGAGTTCAGCGCGGTGATGTTCTTCACGCCGCGGTCTTCCAACCATTCGGAAAGGGCGTCCAGGCCCCGGGTGGCGTAGACGGGAATCCCGTCCTGCCAGGTAGCGCGGCCGCACAGCACCCCGGAGAACGGCGTGCCGGCTTCCGCTGCCAGCTCCAGGGTCTCCCGAAAGACTTCGTCACTGACCCCGGCGCTGAGGTAGATGAACGGCAGCTTCGAGGCGGCGGCAGTCTCCTGGAAAAGTTTCATGGCCTCTTTCCGGGAGTACGCTTTCTGCCCGCCGAACGTCGCGGTGCCCTCCACGTACGCCATGGTGACCGGGACTTCCACCTTGAGAATGTCCACCTGGTACTGGGGCTTGGAGAACTCCTCCATGTACGCCCTGACATAGCCCGGCTTTGCCCTGGCGAACTCGATGCTTTTGGCATCTCCGACTGCGTCGTTGTAACAGATCACCTCGAGAAAGAACGGAATATCGTTCGCCGCGCACTCGGCGCCGATGCGCTCGATGAACGCATGTTTGATGGTATTGATACGCTCGGGATGGGTCGGATTGTAGTAGAGAAGGATCTTGATGACATTCGCGCCTGCGGCAGCCAGGCGGCGCACACTCCATTCCGGCAGAAGGTCCGGCAGCCTGCTGTCGTCCTTCGTGTCATAGCCCGTCTTTTCATAGGCAAGGAGTACGCCGCTGCCCTTGGCCCTGGCCGCCAGAGCCTCCAGGCCGTACTCGGGGTCCAGGAGGATGGCGCTTGCGTGGCGCGTGAGGATCCGTGAGACGGCCACCTTGAACTTCACAAGGTCTTCCGCGGTGGCCGCCGATCCGCGGGCCTTGCCGATTGCCTTTTCCAGCGAGCCGCGCTGGTCCATGGCCGCCGCCGCAATCACACCCTTGTCGTTGGCGCATGCGTTGATACCGGCGAACTTTCCCCTGGTCATTGTCACTGGCATGGTTTTTCCCCTTTACCCAGAATGTACTACCGGGCATCGACAAGCAGCCAGTGGTCAAAGCGTCGGCAGACCGCAGATTTCAGTACATTCGAAGCATCCAAGGAGGACTCGCATGGCCATCACCCACAGGAGGCTTGGGCGTCACGGAGTTCTGGTGAGCAACCTGTGCCTGGGCACGATGAACTTCGGCAACCAGGCCAGTGAGAAGGATGCTTTCGCGATCATGGATCGCGCGCTGGAGCTCGGCATCAACTTCTTCGACACCGCGGACGTGTACGGTTGGACCCCACGGGGGCTTACCGAGGAGATCATTGGCCGTTGGCTTGCCCAGGGCGGAGGCCGCAGGGACGCGATTGTCCTGGCGACGAAAGTGTACAACCCTGCCGACCGTGAGGGGGAGAAGCCCGAACCCAACCACAGCGGCAGAAACCTGTCCTCCGTGAAGATCCGAAGACACTGCGAGGGGAGCCTTCGGCGACTTCGCACGGAAACCATCGACCTGTACCAGATGCACCACGTCGACAGGGAATGCCCGTGGGACGAGATCTGGCAGGCAATGGGATCCCTGGTGAGTCAGGGCAAGGTGAATTACGTGGGCTCGAGCAATTTTGCCGGCTGGGACATTGCCACCGCCTGCCAGGAAGCCGCCCGCCGGGGCGCAATGGGGCTGGTCAGCGAGCAGAGCATCTACCATCTGAACAACCGCATGGTGGAGCTGGAGGTCATCCCTGCCTGCAGGCACTATGGAATGGGGCTGATTCCGTGGAGCCCGCTGGGCGGCGGACTCCTGGGCGGCGCGTTGGAAAAAGCGCAGGCCGGGCGCCGTACAAGCGATGAGTTCAAGAAGAACCTGGAAAAGTCCCGCCCAAAGATCGAAGCCTACGAGAAGCTGTGTCGGGAGGTCGGTGAGAAACCCGGCGTTGTGGCGCTGGCCTGGCTGCTGCACAACCCGGCCGTCACCGCGCCCATCGTTGGCCCGCGCACTGTAGACCAGCTCAACGAGGCGGTGCGCGCCACGGAGTTCAAGATGGACCAACAATTGATCGAGAAATTGGAAGCAATCTTTCCCGGGCCAGGAGGCGAAGCGCCGAAAGCGTACGCGTGGTAGGCGGTCGGAGGATCCGATCGATCTCCCGCACCTGCTCCCTGCTGACAGGGCCGAACTTCATCGCCCCGGCATTTTCCGTTACCTGCGTCACTGTCCGAAAGCCAGGGATGGGGAGAGTCTTCTCGCTTCTGGCCCAAAGCCAGCCAAGAGCGCCCTGCGAAACCGTGCGCGCTTTGCTCCTTGAGAATCTCTCGAACGGCGTCACGCTTCTTGAGCCACTCGGGACTGGGCTTCCCCTCCTTGAAGTACTTCATCCAGGCGGGGGCCTTCTCGCTTCGCACGTCCTTGGCCCCGGGCGGGTCTCCGACGTGTACTTGTCGGTCAGGAGCCCCATGGCCAGCGGCCCGCGATTGAGCGCGGCAAGGTTGTTCTTCTCGCAGACAGCGATCACCGCCGGGTTGTCGTCGAGGACGTTCAATTGCAATTGGATGGCCGTGCATTTGGGCCCTTTCGCGAAGAACTCGGCCCGGTCGCGAAAGTCCGTGCTCCATCCGTAGGCGCGAATTTTGCCTTCCTTCACAAGGGCTTCGAGCGTGTCCCGCACGGGGCCGGCTTCGGAAATAGGGTGGTCATTTGCGTGGAATTGATACAGGTCGATATGGTCCGTGCCCAGGCGGCGAAGGGAATCCGCGCAGGCACGCCGTCTTCTCTGCGCGCCTGCGGGTTTTCCGCTGCGCCCCCTCACGCTTCCGCAACAGGGGTGGGCTCGTCAGAGCGGCCATCTCCGCTGATTATCTCAGCAGCGCTCCCAAGTCATGCGCCTTGGCCTCAAATAGCGCCACCTGACAGTCTTCCTTACATTTTCCGGAAGCTGCGAAAGGCGCCCGAAACACGAGGCCGGCGCCAGCTTGGTACATCTGCGGAGTCGCGGGATTCACCCCGGGCGTCTCCAGCACATACCCAAGGAACTGCAGTACCTCGTGCGCGGCACAGCTCACGCTGAAGCAGAATACATTCTCTCCGGGGTTTGCTTTTGCCCGAGCGGGACGGGGCACGATGTGATAGTACTTACGAAATATGGAAGAATCAATATGCTTTTTACTTTTACTGACAAGTATAGTCTTTTGTAATATTCTGTAATCAAAACATGGAGAAAATTATGATTGGAGACCGAATCAGGCGGAAGAGGCTTGCCGCTGGGATATCGCTCCAAGACTTGGCCGATTCGCTCATAGGCGAAAGAGTTCATCTCAGCAAAGCCGCGCTCTCGAACTATGAGACAAACAAGACCCTTCCTAATGCAGCCGTCCTTTGGGCGCTTGCAAAGATCTTCGGCGTGTCGATGGAGTACTTCGTTCGGGAGCAGGAAACGGCCATTACCCTCGGCTACCGCAAGCGCTCCAGGCTGGGTAAACAAAAGCACGATCAGATCATTGCCATAGTCCGGGATGAGATAGAGAAAAGGATTGAGATTGAAAAGATCCTTGGACTGGAACCCATTTTCGAACCGCTCGTTCAGCAACAGATTAGTAGCCTGGACGAGGCTGAGGGAATAGCGGAGAAAACGCGTCATGATTGGAATCTCGGAGATCAACCGATTGCAAGCGTCACCGCGTTGCTTGAAGACAAAGGTTGGTACGTTATCCATTCTCCCGATGAAGAGGCCTTCGACGGTCTCGCCGGCTTCGTTCAGCAGAACAACCGTCCGTTCGCCGTTTCGCGGGGCGGGATTTCCGTTGACAGATTGAGACTTAATCTTCTTCATGAAGCGGGGCATGTTTTTATCAAGAGCCAAGAAGAACGGCTGACTGAAAAGGCAGCCTTTCGATTTGCCGCGGCGATGCTCTTTCCAAGGACAAAAGTCTATGAAGAGGTTGGTAAGAGTAGATCAAGCCTCAGCATGGATCAGCTCGTCTTGCTGAAACTCAAATATGGGTTGAGCATTCAAGCAATGGTTTTCCGGTTCAGGGATCTTGGAATTATCAGTGGTTCCTATCTCTCGCTGATTCTTGCATATCTGAACAAACTCCGCATTCGAGTTGAAGAACCAGGCTCAAAAGATCTCACGTTCCAGGAAGTACCCACGGCATTCCGAACGTACGTTTACCGAGCAAGGTCTGAAGGGCTCATCTCCGAGCACGATTTTGCAATATTCCTGCCGGATCTCGCAGCTCGTACTGGGAGGCCAGGTTTGGGGTCGTCAGCAGAGCTGAAGAGGATGCTCTCCTTGCCGACGGAAGAACTCGAAGAAGTGTTGGAAGCGGCCGCTTCGGCTGCTCGCGGTGACTATGAAAAGTCAGATGTCAACCTTGGTTGATGCTGTCGATAATGTCAAAAAATACCCCCGGCGCGGTGACATATGGATTGTTGACCTGAATCCCACCAAGGGTGCTGAAATCGACAAGCGCCGGACTGCCGTCGTGCTGAATTGCGATGGCTTGGGTCGACTTCCTCTCCCTATTATCGTTCCGATCACCGAGTAGCGTTCAACTTTTGCTGCCTACCCCTGGTTCGAAAGACCTTGCAACGGACTGAAACCCGTCAACTGGCATCGCGTAGGCGAGCCCTGACCGCGCTCAAAGCACGAGAAAGCCTTCCCTCTCCGCAGCCCGTTTCAACTGGTCATCACTGGTGACAAGCACAAGTGAGGAGGGATCCTCACGCGCAGCCACTAGCGCTGCCCCCAGTTGGAGGGCGTCGGCTGCCCGCAGAGGATGTATTCGCAGGAGGCGCATTGCCCGCTTGCGCACTTCTTCGGATGGCAGGATTTCAAGACACGTTTCGCAGAATGCGTCGAGATTGCCCAGAGCTTGAACAAGCCCTTTCTCATCGAGGGATTGCTCTCTGTGGAGCCTGTTGAGCGCGGAGGCGCATTCGATCCTGCTCACCCACCAGGTCACTACCTGCGCGTCCTCTTTGAGAAGGGAGGTTCTCCCAACCGAATCGGGCTCAGTAATGAATAACGAGATCAACGCGGAGGAGTCCCAGTACTTCACCGGGCGTTACGCTCCCGGACGAGTGTTCCGGCTCCCGTAGAGCCCTCCGGGAGTCGCGGCCGCGGCCGGCGAAGAAAGGCGCCGGTATCAAGCTGATGCCGGGGTGCCGAGGCGACACCCGATCTGACCAGCGCCTTGACCCGGTCTGCATCAGGGATATCGGCATTGCCGACCGGCTCCAATCGGGCAATCAGCCTGTCGCGGTCAAAGATCAGCACAGTTTCACCTCTTTGTACCTCATTGAGGTAACTACTGAAGTGGCTTTTTGCTTCACTCACGTTAGTTCTCTTCATATGACTAATATGGTCATACTATGAAGACCAGTCAACTCTCAAATGTGGCGGCCCGAGACCACAGGCTTCACCGCACTTCTTGCGTTGGGCGTGCCCCGCCCGAGGGGACCCACCGGAGCGCGGAGTGCTGTCTTCGTGACCACCCTCGGGCTGGTCGGGTGCTCCGCTCCAAGTCCTCGGCGAATGGACCCGCAAGGCGGCCGCCGATGTCCGTAGCGATCTTGCCTCGGTCGCGCACCGCGCCTGCGGGCTTTCCGCTGCGCCCCCTCACGCGAACGTGACTGCGCTGCATTTTGCTGGCGAAAAGACGCGTGTCATGTTACAACGTAGTGGCTCTGGAATTCGGTCTCTATCAAGAAAGGCAGAATCCATGGCGGCACGCGGAATACCCCCCAAGAAGTCTGATTCAGACAAGGCCAAGGCGAAGAGTTATCGCCACCCGGAGGCTGACAGCCCGCTGCGGCCTGAGATCGGGACCCAGCCCAAGTTCAAGAAGAAGAAACCTCCTGTGACCTATCGGTACGACTCGTCGTTGTCACCCGCGCTGGAGTGGGACGGACAGAATAGCGCTCGGGACCTCGCCGATTTTCTGATGGGTTGCATCAAGGATGCGGCCAGGCTGCCGGCGCCGCAGGTGTTTGACTCGCCGCGCGAGCTCACGCTCAACGATGGGACAACCCGGGCCACCGTTCGCGGGTTGGAGGACGCGGTGGACCAGCTTGCGGCTCTCGGTAAGCCCTTCCTCAACTGGGCAGGCAAGGCGGAGCGTCTCTCATTCGATGTCCCCACCCTTCCGCTCTTCGTCCATGAACGGCTGTCCACCGCGGCAATCATCGACACGCTCAAGAGCCATCGAAAACCCGCGGACGTGCAGCTCGACCTTTTCGGGGATCCCCAACACCCCATCGCGGATCAGCTCCTTCGCGCGTACGAGTACCGCGACAAATGGGTCAATCGCATGATCCTCGGCGACTCGCTGGTCGTCATGAGCTCGCTTCTCCACTACGAGGGACTTGCCGGGCAGGTGCAGACCATCTACATGGACCCGCCGTACGGGGTGAAGTTCGGCAGCAACTTCCAGCCCTTTGTACGCAAGCGCGATGTGAAGCACAACGATGACGATGACATGACGCGCGAGCCCGAGATGGTGAAGGCCTACCGCGACACCTGGGAGCTCGGCCTTCACTCCTATCTCACCTACATGCGCGACCGTCTCCTCCTGGCCCGCGAGCTCCTCACCCCAAGCGGCAGCATCTTCGTTCAGATAAGCGACGAGAACCTTCACTCTTAACTATGACCCACGCCTGTTGACGGATCGGATACGCCGTGACAAGGGATGGGTGGTTTCGGGAACATATTTTTTAGACCGGCATTCCCATAGGTTTCTGACAAACCAATTTGGAATAAGTTCTGGACGAAAAAACTGGCTGTAATGGGGGACACGCAGAATTCATGCGCTATGCCGCATGCAGGACTATGCCGAGGGCGGCGCAAGGGCGTAGTGACTAACCTATGGAGTAGGCTCTGCGATGTAGGCTGCATGTGGCTCGATCGGCATAGTTCATGGATGTTGCGCCTGGCTTAGGCCAGGTTCCCGCCTCTATCCCGTTCGGTGGAACGATAGATTTGAAATAGATTTGAAATTCAAACCTTCTGGCAGCTTAGGGTCGTCCGCTTCCCGGAATGCCGTGCACAAGTTGTCCCCGGCGAAGGAGGCGACACACCACGCAGGTAGGAGCTGGCCCATTCAGACCGGAACCACACTCATGCGCAAAGCGACGCCCGAAGTCATAATGACGACTTGTCCTTCTCACTGTTCATTGCGTTTCGATACGAAGTCGACGCCAGGTCATGGTAGCGCGGTTCTATATCATCTTCGAACATGTCGCCAAGCCGGAACCCAAGGTCCTCGGATACTTCTGGACCGAACTCATCGCGAATAACGGCCTGGATTTTCGCGCACCTGCCAGACTGCTCTTCAAGCTTTCGCTTCTCAAACACTCGTCGCATTGGTTCAAAGAACTTTAGTATTTGAGAAACTATCCAAGGACTCCCATGAGCTTTTGTCCGCTCGGCCGTTGCAAGATCATGAAGCAAATCGATACCGAAGGAGGAGAAATCTCCTGCATCAACCTCGCAAGCCTCAATAGAGATGCTGGCAATCATACTCGCGCCAAGTTGGCTCTGGTCGGAGATAATGTCGCCCGAGGATCTTGAACAAGTAAGGATGTCTTGCATGATTCTTCTCATGTGCATGTCAAGTTCGGTCCTGAAATGAAGTACAAACTGACCGATAACCGCCAGCATATGGATTGCTGCTGAATAAAGGGTCTGCAGGACGTGATATCGTAAGAAGCTTCTTCTAAAATCAATCGATGCGATTTTATCGCAATGTTCAATCAATTCGTCCAGTGCTTGCCATGCATATGTACCTGTCTTCCGCTGATAGGCTTTGAATGCATTCCGCAGGGCCAAGTCAATTAAGCTGGAGATTGAGCCGCGTTCCAACGTTGCGTATGGAGGGAGATTCAATCCTAAACCAAAAACAACCTCAGGTGTATCCCCGATGGCAATTGCAAATTGCGCGAAAGCGACGAATTGCGGCAAGGAAATGGAAAGTATATGACGGATCTCGAAGTGATCTCGGCCAACCGCATCAAGAAGAATCCCGTTCCATCTTTTCATTGCTTCTGAAGAGAGCGTAATCTGCTTTTGTGCGAGAAACGAAGCTATGACATTAGTAAGAACGCTCAAGGCTGGCTGATGGAGCGCAGTAGATCTTATCTGCGGTCGCGATCTCAGGCAGACTATTTGTACTGCGTCTGATGCCCGCAGTCCTGCGGTGTTCATCTTTCTTTCCAAAGCAGACTTTACTAACTCCTGAAGGTGGAATAGAGGAGCGAATGTGAACGGAGACTCTGATGGATCTCTCGAGCGGGCCGGAGCTTGGCTGAGTAGTGCTGAAATTCCTGCAAGTTGCTCTATTGCGGTGACGACCACTGATTCAAAGTCTTCTTGTACGGCCTGTTTTCCCAGATTAAGGAGCAATTCATAGGATTTTGCTGAAAAGTCGTCCAGGTTTGTTCTGGAGACGAGAAGTCCGGTATCATAGTCGGGGAACCGAATCACGCTACCTTGCCGACCGAGCATAAAGTCGCTGACAACGGACGATATCGAGATAATAGCGTGCTGAGCGGTGCTTATTTCTCTCTTGGAAATTGCACGCAATCCTATTTCGCTTATGTCTGCAAGAACGGACAATGCTCGTTCCGAAAAGAGCGAGAGCTGCCCGATAAAAAGGCCTCCAAGAATTCTTCTTTGGTTCGGTTCGTAACGAGTGGGCGCAAGTCTGGAAGATAATTCAACGGTCTTTTTTGAGCGCGAGAGCTGTTGATTTAACAGTTGCAGGGCGATTGACCGAAGCTTTGCCAACGCCTTGGTTGGATTTAGCATGTCTGCAATATGACGTTGGTAAAGTCTGATCATATCCAGCGAAACAGCAAGGGACAGCAAGGCGACCAAAAGCGCCGTGTGCTTCTGGAGTCCGAAAACGGGGGCAGCTGCAGCAGTCGTGATAATGCATGCCACCGAGAAGGCAGCGAGAAGAAACCCGAGCACTCTATCTCTTCTGAATACTCTCACCATTGTCGGGGTATACGCTTCAGCTGCTCTTTGAATGGGTATAATTGATAGCGACGCGACCAGCGTATACATCGTTGCGATGATTGCGCCAACGCTTAGCAGGATAGTTTCTTGCTGAGATACAAGATTTTGGTCGACCTTGTCTGCAAATCTGAGTACAAAAAAGCTGATAGGAATGGCGGAAACAAGCCCTATGCATTTGGTAAAGGTTGACAACACGACACCAGTCGCTCGTTGCAACCAAAGCGACGCAATCCACAAGTCATATTCAAGACGAGCATCGAGGCGCTTGAGCCGGCCAATCCAGAGATTCAGCAGGGTTCTTAGTAGCCTGTATCGAAGCTGCCGCCCCGTAATTAGCAGAGCAATCAGGCGCAGGATTCTCCTTCTACGCGGATGATATGTTCCCATACGCCACTTCCTACAGCATGTGGTTCTTGACGTTTTGAATCGACTCACCAGTTTACATCGTCCCAAGTCGGCAATGAAGCCAAGACCATGAACTGAAGGAATGCTGCCGATTCGTTTCAGAATCGTTTCAGTTTCAGACATATGGAGTTGAAACGATTCTAAAACGGATCATAACGCCCGCCATCTTGTGGCCCGCCCCTTTCCTCCTGTAATGACCCCCAACTCTCGCGATGCCCACCAGGTAGTTGATCCTTCTTTCTTCCAAGTATCGATGTCCGGATGCAAAAGGTCTTTTGGCTTACCATAGCGTCCATTGATCTTGCCCCCTCGCGCGAGTTCCCGAATTGTAGTGAGCACCTGGAGGTGGTGGTCGCTTCTTAGGAATAAGCCATCTGTCGGCTGCGTGAGCATTGAGCCGCCAACGATCGCCGATGTTCCGTTGTACAAATTGTCGCCATATACATCCACGAGCGCGCCTTCTTCGCCCACCTCCGACCACTCCAGTTGGTTCATGTTGACTGAGAGGACCCTCTCCAATTGTCCCGCGGAGTACTGGGGAACGCACACCTTATAAAGCGGATCTGCAAAGTCCTTCTTGATCTCCAAGTTAACCGTTGCTGTCTTGCGGTCAAATGGGAGCCAGTATGTTCTGACTTCTATATCGTTAAGAGATGGCGCCACACCTTACTGGCCGAATGCATCGGATTCGGGAACTGCTATGATTGCAAAGACTTGTCGCGGACCGGGGTCGACGGCTGGCCTGTTCAATACCGGACGAAATACCCAACCGAAGAGTAAAGAATCTGCTCGAATCGGCCTATCCACCACCAAAGGTGGTGGCTTTACGCCCGATTCGTGGCTGCGCCACCGCAGATTCTATCCGCCCTGACAATTCTACTTTGCCACTCTAACGGCATAGCCATCAGGACATGACCACCGCCTTAGGCGGTGGGTTTTTAAGTTGCACTAAAGGGCCCTTAGGCCGTGCACTATCATTGCGCTGAAACGCGAAAGTGTCCGAATCCTTTACCAGGAAGAATGTCTGGCCACCGCGGCGCTCCGTGTAGCCGACGCTGACTACCTTCGCCACAGCTGCTGCTCCGAACTGGTTGACTTTGGTCGCCAGGGCCGCGGCGTTGTAGGTTTTCTCGCGCGGCATCATTGCGACCAAAGACACTGAGCGGTCTGCAACCGGGGGGATTCGTACTTCAACCACGGCTGCGTGGCCCTTGTGTCTCTTCGGAGGGTTCAAGCTGACCTCGAAACCGAGTACGGTCTGCAGCCGCGGTTTGCCGCCGTAGGTGCGATCGCTCAGCGATCGCTGAAGCAGCATTCGAAGGTTGAAAATCTGGTAGGTCAGATTGACCTGCTCGCTCAGAATATCCTCTGCCGCAATGTCGTATTTTTTCGTCACGGAATCCGGCATACTTCCCGCGGGAGCTTCCGCGGATGGTGGCTTCGGTTCGGCGTCCGGACCTGATACGCCTTTCTTGTCTGATTGAGACTGGTGAGTCGAAGGCGCGGCTTTGGCGGGAACATGAGGTATCGGCGCGGCCTTGAGTTCCAAATCACGCGACAGTTCCGATTGCTGAGAGCCCTGGAATTGTCCCACGGCTGCAGATAGCTGCGTCTTGTCTAAGAACTGAGTCGCATTCAAGCTCCCATCGAATTGATGTTGCAACATCAATTCCAGAGAGCGGTTGTCAAATACTTTCGGGGTGCCCACTGCGATACCGGAGTCCCGCAGCTTTTTTGATCTATACTCTATGACAATGGATCCTATTCTGGCCATACCTTCCGCCTCTCGCGCAATTCTACATCGCGCGTCAATACACACACGGCCAAGGAGCGGCAGGCCAAATGCTCAGTCGATTTGCGCTGGACTCGTCATCAGGCTTTCCGAGGCTGCCCTCGATGTCTACCACGTTGAAAGGGCTCTCAGGCACGCCAAGGGTTAGACCTTGGGCTCGTGCCAGCATCCGCAAGCAGCGCCAGTAGTTATTGATCGGCGTCACGACTCCCTGCTGGATTCGGTGTGACGGCTGACACAAAGGCGAAGGCAGTTTGACTGACCGCCGCGCGAATGGGGCTTTCAATACGGCCCGTTCGCGGATAGTATATGTCATCGAACGCGCGCGAGGCTGACCCCACATGCCGGAAGAGTACAACATCTACTGCGACGAGAGTTGCCACCTCGGACATGGCGGCCCGCAGTGCGTGGTGCTGGGGGCTGTCTGCTGCCCCAAAGAAAAGGTCCCTCTCGGCTCTGAGCGCATGAAGGAAATCAAGATAGAGGACAACCTGCCTCGGCAGTTTGAGATCAAGTGGACCAGGGTGTCGAGGGGCAAACTCCAGTTCTACCTGGGCCTGCTAAACTTCTTCCTGGACTACCAAGATCTCCACTTCAGAGCTCCCATCGTCCCCGACAAATCCATTCTCAACCACAAGGCGCAAAAGCCGGCTCTGATGTGAAATCAGCAGATCCTGATTGGGACAATATCTTTCGCCAGATGCTCGTTGCCGAATTGCCCACTACCAAGCAGCTCCTTGCACGTAAGAGTGCGGGTCGGATCCTGGCCAGCCTTAGCCTTTCAAAGACTCTCGGCGTCGTTGCGTCCCTCCTTACGGTTCCATCGCTCGATGCAAACACTTTGCGTCTGGAAGCTCTTGTTCATATGGTGCTTTCAGGTGCCACAGGCAGTGAGACTCCTTCGCGCGGCACCTTGATGGCCTTGCTCAACCGAGAGCTCGGAAGATCGCTTTTGTGCGTCGCGCGAAGATCCGGTTGAGGACGTCTTCGTTGCAAATGTCGTGACCCAAAAAGGCAATAGGCTGCTGCTGACTGGTCTGTGGGAGTCAATCGAGTTCTACATTCAGAGACTGTACAATATAGTCTGTACTCTACCAAACGATGAACAGACAACCCTGCTACTGAGGAGGGTAGAGGCTCTGCTAAGGCTGTGCACTGAGATCTGCAACCGTAGGAATCTCCAACGATTTGACGTTGGAGAGGGGAATCCAGGCGGCACCATCCTTTTGCCCTCGGGCCGCCAGCTTGCGGAGATGCAGCACTCAGTCGAGTTCACCCGCCAACAATTGGCCAACTTGGATATCACCGAAGAAGACATATCCCCTTTTGTCTTTCAAACGGAGGACACTTCTGAACTGGCAGAGTCGGCAATAGAAAAATCACCATTGCATGCACGCCCGATCGTGATAGTCGGGAAGACGTATGTGGTGGCCCTACCGTCTGCAGTAGGCAACGCGATCCGAGAACACATTCTGAGATGGATGACTGATCGAGGATATGAGAAGAGCTTCGACGATCATTTGGCAGGGGAGTACATGGAGCTGCTCGCCGACACGCCTTTCCTGGGCGCCATTCCCCCACAAGCAGCGTTCGCTTTCACTCGAACCGATGAAGACCAAATAGTCATTGAAGTGATGCAGCAGATCGACAGAGGCCGGCATTGCCACCTGCTCGCCTTGGTTGCAGGCGTTGCCGCCCACGAAGCGGGTTTGGCTCAACTTGACAATGCGGTCATCAATGAACGAATCGGAGCAGCCATCGAAAGAGCAAGACAGGATCCGCAGTTTGTAAGCGGTCTTACGTTGATTGTGAACTGCGGACTTGGCATGACAACCATAAGTGAGATTCCTCACCGCCAGAGGGATTGGTGGGTCGAGATCATCCCGGCAGCGGACTACGTAAACCTAATGAATGCCGATTCGGCCAGAATCCCACTCGTCTGGAGAATGATAGAGCAGCTGAGGATCTTCGAAGAACGGCGGTTTGAAATCGTCAACCCTAACGGGCTACTGAATCTCTTCGCGTGGTGGCAGGATAGCGACTACTTCCTTTTGCCTTCCAGGAGTGACATCGAACGGATCCCCGATGTTTTGTCTATCCCTACGGACAACGTCCTTTCATTAAGGCGGCGGCTCAAGCGCTCGAATGACCTCCATGTGGCCAATCTTCCAAATGGGACCAGTCGTATCGTTCGGAGAAAGGACGAAGACACCTATTTCAAAGATGACAATCTGCGTCCGCTCTACGCTAGCAGTCTCGATGCAAGAAAAGGAAACCTGCTTGCACTGTGGGAAGGAAAGGCACAGGCATGGCTGCAGCTCACTGCCAAGAGCGGACTCCTAGAGCGGGACACAGTCTACCGAGTCTGGGATGCCGCAACCAACTGGCTGGCGAGAGTCGCCCCGGCGCTGGAGTTGCACGGCGGCTTATCTCAAGGTCAGAACTTTCAATTTGCTTTTGACTTGGATCGAACGGCCGGAGCCGCCGAATCGATTGCCGAGGGAAATCCAGCCACGCTCTTTCAGTATTCTATCCAACCGCCAAACAATGTTCGGATTGTGCTTGATGACCAGTTCTTCATTCAGTCGCGAACTCCGGAGAACCAGGCCGAACGAACCCTCGTCCGGACCATGCTGCAGGCAGCATTCGAAGCCGCTGGAAAAACGACAGAAGCGGACAGGCTTGAGTCGATTCTCGACACGATCGTTCCGACTAGCGACATGCGCTATTTTCACTCGTTCTTTGCGCATAGCTTCCGGGAAATGTTGCACGGCATCAGCCTCCCGAGTGCGCTATTCGTCACGGAAGCGGATAGCGCACTCGCCAAAACTGGACTTACGTGGAACTTGACGGATGGGACAGGCGTACGACGTATTCAAAGCGTGGAGGATGCCGTCTCCTTGCTCCACAAGGTCGTGGACCGACTCGTTGACCGCCTCTGTGCGGGGCTGCGCCGACTCGACAGGCAGCAAGTGATTCTTCTTTGCCTCAGGACCATAGAGAGCGTGGATATCTCAAAGCAGCAATGGCAGCATAGCGCGCTAGCGGTCATGTCAACTCACGCCGAAGACGCCAATCCTCGCGATACGATCGCTGAGCAATTGTCAAGACACAAAGCAGCAACAATCGCTCTCCGCCTGATCGTGGAAATTTCACTACAGGAATCACCGACTCGAGGTGGATCGTCTCCCGGAATGATGGACATCACCGGGTTCATGGCCGATGCCCTACTCCTGTTCCAGATCGGTGGAGCATCAGACGCGATCCATCGCCAAGTGATGCCGCCGGAGTTGCTATTGCCAGCAAACGGAGACGTGCTGTTCGGCACCGAGTTCGGAGAAATCGTTTCGCGCTACGGGATTGATTTCCAGAGACTCGAGGTAGACAGCCACGCCGAACAATATGAGAGTCATTTTCTAGAGCCGCGAGTAGTGCCAACTGTTGTAGGTCATTTTGCGCCGCAGTTTCTGGAGGCTTTCCAATCGGAGTTTGGGGTTTCCGTAGATGCGCTAAGAGCGTTCAGAGATGCGGTCGAAAATGAAGCGCTGAGGAGAAAGGAGGCTGTCTTTGTCGCTGCTTTCGGCGATCTGATCGAGATTTGCCGCGGATTCCCCATAGACGAGAAAGCAATCCATGCCGTTCTTGAGGGCTTTTCACTGGCCAACAGGGGCGGGTTTGAGAACACTCCGCAAGGGTTCAAAAAGACTGATCTGTACCCGTGGCGGTTTCGACGGCGTCTTTCGCTGATCAGCAGGCCCCTCATTCAGCTCGACAAGGATCCCAGCCCAACCTATGTGATCTCGCCGGGACTTCTGGGCGAGAGCATCACTTTGGCAATCTCGCGCTCCTTCGAAGCCGAGATCCAACCAAGTGACGCAAGGTCGGCCAAGATGAAACGATGGCTCGCAGATGAATCGAGCCGCAAGGCGCATCAGCTAGTGATTGAGGTCGCCGGGGTGTTCTCTAGCGCGGGATTTGAAGTGCTCATCGAGAAGCGGCTCAGCGAACTTCTCGGCGAGAAAAGCGATGACAAGTTCGGCGACGTCGATGTTCTTGCGTGGAAGCCCAACAGCAACGGGGTTATCGCAATCGAATGCAAGAATCTGCAACTAGCAAAAACCGCAACCGAGATCGCGGAGCAATTGAGCCGGTTCACCGGCGTGGTGAACAGGAACGGGGAAAGAGACGATCTGCTCAAGCACATAGAACGCTGCGATGCGCTTCGGGCACGGGCATCAGCGCTGGCAAAAAACATCAAGTCCCTGGGCGCGAAACCTTTCCTCCTTTGCGCGGTCTGCTTCAGTCGTTCAGTCCCCATCAAATACGTTCAAAGCCGCTTTCCGAGGGTCCGATTCTGGACCCTTGACGAGATACGGCGGGATTCAGGATTTTTCGAGCGCTGGTCTGTATAGCTTGGCATGGGTACTTGGCACCAACAAGATCGTCAATCTCCCCGGGGTGTTTGCGCGGGAGCTGCTTCGGATCGGCATAGTTCCGTCGCTTGAGTTCCTATTGGGACATTACCCGCTTTCCGAATTGCTGGCAAACGTCCCATGATGGTGATATACATATTCTGCACTTCACGATCCAGAACAGATTGGGCGCCAGAGTTTTTCCTAGGACAAGCAAGTAAGGGTGGCAGATATGGCACGAAAGGGACAGGGTAAGTCTTCCGAAGCAAAGCAGACGAAAGCAGAAAGCTACCGTCACCCTGAAGATGACAGCCCGCTGCGCCCCGAAATCGGGACGCAGCCAAAGTTCAAGAAGAAGAAACCTCCTGTCACGTATCGGTACGACTCGTCGCTGTCACCCGCGCTGGAGTGGGACGGACAGAATGGCGCTCGGGACCTCGCGGATTTTCTGCTGAGCTGCATCAAGGATGCGGCCAGGCTGCCGGCACCGCAGGTGTTTGACGCACCGCGCGAGCTGGCACTCAACGATGGGACAACCCGGGCCACCGTGCGCGGATTGGGGGACGCGGTAGACCAGCTCGCGGCGCTGGGAAAGCCCTTCCTCAACTGGGCAGGCAAGGCGGAGCGCCTCTCCTTCGACGTCCCCACCCTGCCGCTCTTCGTCCACGAGCGGCTGTCCACTGCGGCGATCATCGACACCCTCAAGAGCCACCGCAAGCCTGCGGATGTGCAACTCGACCTTTTCGGGGACCCCCAGCATCCCATCTCCGACCAACTCCTTCGTGCATACGAGTACCGCGACAAATGGGTCAATCGCATGATCCTCGGAGATTCGCTTGTCGTCATGAGCTCGCTTCTCCACTACGAGGGACTGGCTGGACAGGTGCAGACCATCTACATGGACCCGCCGTACGGGGTGAAGTTCGGCAGCAACTTCCAGCCCTTTGTGCGCAAGCGGGATGTGAAGCACAACGATGACGATGACATGACGCGTGAGCCCGAGATGGTGAAGGCCTACCGTGACACCTGGGAGCTCGGCCTGCACTCCTACCTCACGTACATGCGCGACCGCCTCCTCCTGGCACGCGAACTCCTCACCCCGAGCGGCAGCATCTTCGTGCAGATCAGCGACGAGAACCTTCATCACGTCAGGGAGTTGATGGACGAGGTGTTTGGGGCGGACTGCTTTGTGGTAACGATCCCATTTAAGAAGAAGGGCAGTCAAAAGAGCGATCTGCTGGACCCTATAAATGACTACGTGATGTGGTACAGCCATCGGCCCAGAGCACTAGGCGGCGTAAGGTTTCACCAGCTTTTCGAGAAACGAGAGCTCGACAGGGACACCATCTCTGAGTTCAAGTATGTGCAACTTCCGGACGGTCGGGAATTCCTCGTGGGTGAGACACCAAGCCCTGACGGGAAGACACAAGACTACCGTAACAGGGTAGAGGACCTTTTCGCAGACTGGCCGGGGGCCAGGCTGTTTCGGTCGAACCCGTTGACCAGCGGCGGGGAACGAGTAAACCAGAGCCTCCCATACGAGTACAAAGGACGGGTCTACAGTCCCGGCATGGGCAATTGTTGGAAGACGACGGTCCGTAGCGAGAGCGGGATTCCAGGCATGAAGCGGCTTGAAAACGCCGGTCGGTTGTTTGCGGGCAAGAATCAGCTCCGGTTCAAGAGTTTCTATGATGATTTTGGCTTTTCGCCGATCTCGAACTGGTGGGACGGATTGGGCGGAGCGTCAGACCCGGTGTACGTCGTCCAGACCAATAGGGAGATTGTCCAGCGCTGCGTCCTCATGACACCGAGCCCGGCGACCTCGTACTCGACCCGACCTGCGGCTCTGGGACCACAGCCTATGTCGCGGAGCAATGGGGGCGGCGGTGGATCACCATCGATACGAGCCGAGTGCCTCTCGCCCTGGCCCGACAGCGCCTGCTGACTGCGACCTTCACTTGGTACGACCTCAAGGACGAGGCGCGCGGGCCTGTCGGGGGGTTTGACTACAAGCGCCGGCAGAACAGTCGAGGCGACGATGTCGGGGGAATAGTACCGCACATAATGCTGGAGCAAATCGCGAATGATGAGCCACCGCAGCCGAGGGTCCTCGTGGATAGACCTGAGATGAAGCCGGGCATCGTGCGCATCTCAGGGCCCTTCGTCGTGGAGGCGACCATCCCTACGCCCGTGGACTGGGAAGGGGACGGAGAGGAGGACAGCGGTGTTGCCGCCGCGGAGAGTCATGGCTCCTTCGTGGAGCGGATGCTGGAGGTGCTTCGAAGATCGCCCATACTTCACCTGGGCGCCGGAAAGACAGTGGCTCTCAAGAACGTCCGCATCCCGGCAAAAACGTTGACGCTGAGCGCGGAAGCGCAAGTGGAGGCAACGGCAGAAGGCCAGCGGCCCTCGATCGCGGATGCCGTGGAGGAGGCAGAAGAGAAGAACAAGCGCCACCTGCCGTTCTCAGCGCGGCCTGTCGCCATCGTCTTTGGACCTGAGAATGGATCGGTGAGCGAGAAGCTCGTCTTTGAAGCGGGCAAGGAGGCGAACGCGAAGGGCTACACGCACCTCTACGTGATCGGGTTCGCCGTCCAGCCCGACGCGCGCAAGCTCGTGGAGAACTGCGACGAGGCCCTCGGCGTTCCCGCCACCTACGTGCAGGCAACTCCCGACCTGATGATGGGAGACCTTCTCAAGAACATGCGCTCCAGCCAGATCTTCAGCGTCTGCGGTCTGCCCGACATCGAGTTGAAGCAGGCGGGAGACAGCAAGCCGGGGAAGGGACTTCGATACGTGGTGACCCTGCGGGGGCTCGATGTCTTCGATCCCTCCACCATGGCCACCATCCCGCTGAAGGGAGAGCAGGTTCCCGCGTGGTTCCTGGACACGGACTACAACGGCCTGTGCTTCCACGTGTGCCAGGCGTTCTTCCCGCGCACCAGCGCGTGGGAGAGCCTCAAGAAAGCGCTCAAGGCTGCCTATAGCGAATCCGTGTGGGACCACCTGGCAGGCACGAAGAGCGCTCCGTTCGAGGGTGGAGAGCACGGCGAGGTGGCCGTGAAGGTCATTGACGACCGCGGCAACGAGCTGATGGTGGTGAAGAAGCTCACCGAGGCGCGGCGCTGATGGAATACGAAGTCGAGCAGCCCATACTCAATTCCCCGTACGAAGAACCGCGGGAGTACTGGCGGATCGTGGAGGGAGAGGCGCCCCGGCGCATGCCAGGCCGCAGGAGGGCCATGTACTACTACCGGCAGCCTTCTGGATCTGGGGACGATGCGGGCGGCACGGGCACTGCGGTTGAGCTGACCCTGGTCAACCTGATCAGGGATCGTCTTGCAGACTGGCGCAAGGCGGACTACGCCGGCGTCAGCCGAACGACGCTGGAGCTTCTGAAATACTGGCGCCGGGAGGGACGGCTCTTCCGCCTCTTCTTTGCGCAGATCGAAGCCGTTGAGACGATCATCTTCCTGGTCGAAGCTCGCTCAGACCTCCGCCAGGGGATTGATGTTCCCGGTGATGAGCCGGGTCAGGACGGTGTCCAGAAGGGTTACACCGCCTTCACGCGCTACGCGTGCAAGATGGCCACGGGAAGCGGAAAGACGATTGTCATGGGAATGCTCGCCGCGTGGAGCATCCTCAACAAGGTTGCCGCAAGGACCGACAACCGGTTCTCCGACACGGTGTTGGCGGTCTGCCCGAACGTTACCATTCGCAATCGGCTCCAGGAGTTGAACCCGGGACGCGGCGAAGCAAGCGTCTACAGGACCAAGGACCTTGTCCCGCCGCATCTGATGGCCGATCTCTCCCGTGGCCGCGTGATTGTCACCAACTGGCACGTCTTCGAGCCCCAGGTCCTCCAGGTTGGCGGCGTCAGCGCGCGTGTCTCCAGGGCCGGTGTTGCCATCCAGTCTCGGGAGACTATCTCAATCGGAACAAAGACCGGTACGTCGCACGGCAACCGCTATCTCACGGAAGCTGAGCTTGCGCGGCAGATCGCCGCGGGGTTCGTCCAAGTAAGGGAAGAGATCAAGGACGCCCACGGCGCGCTGAAGAAGGTTCTTGTCGATTCCACCCGCTACGTGGAGAGCGACGCTGCCGTGGTAAACAGGGTCCTGGGCCGCCAGGTGGGCGGAAAGAAGAACATCCTGATCTTCAACGATGAGGCGCACCACGCCTACCGCATCCGTCGCGAGGAGACGGACGACGGTGACGATGAAGAAGATGAGGCCGAGGAGTTCTTCCAGGAAGCGACGGTCTGGGTGGAAGGGCTGGACCGCATCAACAAGCTCCGCGGCATCAACTTCTGCGTGGACCTCTCCGCCACTCCCTACTACCTGGGACGGGTCGGGCAGAAGACCAACCAGACCTTCCCGTGGGTGGTGAGTGACTTCGGCCTGACGGATGCCATTGAGTCCGGCCTGGTCAAGATTCCGCAGCTTGCCGTGCGCGACTCGACGGGCAAGGATATCCCCGGGTACTTCAACATCTGGCGATTCATCTGGGAGAAGCTCACCCCGGCTGAGAGAGGCGGGGCCCACGCCAGCCCCCGGCCCGAAGCCATCCTCAAGTGGGCAAACACGCCCATCAGCATGCTCGCATCCCACTGGGACGAGATGCGCAAGGAATGGGCAACGCACAAGGACGATCCACGGCCGCCGGTATTCATCCTGGTGTGCAAGAACACACGGATTGCAAAGGTCCTCTACGAGTGGATGGCGGAGGACAAGGCGCCTGCCGACATACCCCAGTGCAAGATTGCCGCATTTCGCAACGAAGGGGACAGGATCAACACGATCCGGGTGGACTCCCGCGTTGTCCAGGAGACCGATTCGGCAGAGGCCAAGAGCGATGAATCCGCATGGATGCGCCTGACCCTGGACACCGTGGGGAAAGTGAAGTGGCCCGAGGACAAGCAGGGTCGCACGCTGTACCCCGAGGGCTTCGAGGAGCTGGCGGGGAAGCTGGGCAGGCCCCTTCATCCGCCCGGCCGAGACCTGAGGTGCATCGTCAGCGTCGGCATGCTCACCGAGGGGTGGGACTGCAACACGGTCACCCATATCATCGGGCTTCGGCCTTTCATGTCGCAGCTTCTCTGCGAGCAGGTGGTTGGCCGAGGTCTGCGCCGCGCAAGCTACGAGGTCGGAGAAGGAGACCTGCTCACCGAGGAAGTCTCAAAGGTCTTCGGCGTTCCCTTCGAGGTCATACCGTTCAAGGCATCACCAGATGGCGCGCCGCCTCCACCTGTCAAGCGCGCTCATGTGCACGCGCTTCCAGAGAAGGCGGCGCTGGAGATCCAGTTCCCGCGGGTGGTCGGGTACCGGCAGGCCATCCGCAATCGGATCACAGTCAATTGGGAGAGCATCGCGCAAGTCACTCTTGATCCGCTGAAAATCCCTCCCGAGGTAGAGGTGAAAGCAGCCCTGCCCAACAACACCGGCAGGCCGAGCCTTCACGGGCCAGGCAAGCTGGAAAGTATTGACCTGCAGGCCTTCAGGCAGGGACGGCGCCAACAGGAGCTTGCCTTCGAGCTTGCCCGTGACCTGACTCGGGACTGCCTCAAGCAGGCCGGCCCACATCCCCCCGCTCACGTGCTTTTCCCACAGGTGGCCGCGGTTGTACAGCGCTATCTCAAGGAGAAGATTGTCGCCACGCCGCCTTCGGACATCCTGGACATCTTCCTCTCGCCATACTATGGCTGGGTCATAGAACGCCTGGTTGAGGCAATCAAGCCGGATTCCGGCAAGGGTGAGGAACCGGAGGTTCCCGTGCTGGAGGTGAACCGGGGCCCCGGATCCACCGCGGACGTGGATTTCTGGACCAGCAAGGATGTCCGGGAGGTCGTGAAGAGCCACCTGAACTTCGTCGTGGCGGACACCAAAGTGTGGGAGCAGGCCGCGGCCTACACCATCGACACGCACCCGGGCGTGGCCGCCTTTGCCAAAAATGCCGGCCTGGGCTTCTCCATCCCTTACTTGCACAACGGCCAGCCCCACGAGTACATCCCGGATTTCATCATTCGGCTCGCCGGCGAACCTGACCGATACCTGGTGCTGGAGACAAAGGGATTCGACGAGCTTGCGGACATCAAGGCGCAGGCGGCGGACCGCTGGGTGAAGGCAGTAAACGCTGACGGTCGGTTCGGTACCTGGCGCTACGCGATGGCCAGGAAGCCGGGGGATGTAGCAGAAATCCTGAAGCACGTTACGAGCGCAAGCAAGGAGCAAAGTGAACAGTAATTGTCGACAGGGGGAAGGATGCATCGTCGCATGCGAGGTGTCTGGCCTCTTCTCGGGATAGTCGGCGTTGGCGTGGCGGTGACCATCGCCATGGACCTGGACGCCGCAAAGAAACTCATAACATCGGTTGAGCTTCGCGCGGGGATCAAGGCATTCGCCCTGGCATTTTCAGCGGGGTCAGGCGTGTATTCCTACATTCGCTCAGAACAACGTCACCTTGAGTCATCGCTCAAGCAGGAGCGCAGAGACACGATCGCCAGGCTGGAGGACATGCTCGCTTCCTCGATCCAGAATCTGTTCGTGGGAGAGCGCCCGGAAACAATCAGGGCAAACGTAATGATCGCTTCAAGAGAAGAGCTTCACATGCTCGCGAGCGTCAACATGCTCGTCTTTCCGGACTACAAGGTTCGGCTGCGCAAAGGTCAGGGCTGCGCTGGCGTCGCCTGGCAGCAGGCGCTCGATGCCGCCGTCAGTGACTTCTGGAAGCCGGTTGTCGCCACCAGCATGGACCTCACCAGCAGTCTCAAAAAAGGCAAATGGAAGCTCACGGAAGACCAGATCCAAATGACAAGTCATATCCTCTGGATAGTCAGCGTTCCGCTTTTCAGGAGATCACAAGGGCAGCGCACGTTTCTCGGTGTCCTCAACTTTGACGGAGTGCATCGGTCCCTGGAGCATCCCGAGAGGTTGTCCCAGTCAGACTTCATGGGGCAGTGCGCCGCTATCGGAGAAAGAGTCGCGGAGGCTGTGTCCTCTCAGGGAGCGCTTCTGCCGACGCAGGTTGACGCTGCCGGGCAAAACAGGTAGTCTTCGTTGGGAGGATCAGCATGGCCGGATCGAAAAAGAAGAAAGCCCCTGACAACCTGAAGGAAATAGCCGGCCATCCGGGACTCTACACGCCCATTACCGTGACCCGCAACCCGAAGAAGGAGAAAGCCCTCTGGGCAAAGATCCTCCGTGACGCGCGCAAGCTGAGAAGCGGGACACTGGCGGAAAGGCTTATCAACTCGTAGCAGCCCCGCCCCGGCAGAGATTACGGCCCTCAGCTCGCCTCCAGCCTCCGGATGAGCTCCGGCACCACCTGGAACAGGTCCCCAACAATCCCGTAGTGCGCCACGTCGAAGATGGGCGCGTTGGGGTCGGAGTTGATTGCGATGATCATGTCGGACGCCTTCATGCCCGCAAGGTGCTGGATGGCTCCGCTGATGCCGCAGGCAATATAGACCGTGGGCTTCACCGTCTTGCCCGGTCTGGCCGACCTGGTGGGAGTAGGGGATCCAACCGGCATCCACCGCCGCGCGGGAGGCGCCCACGGCGCCGCCGGTGGTTAGGGCAAGCTTCTCGATGAGATCGAAGTTCTTCGGGTCCTTGATCCCGCGGCCGCCCGAAACAATGACGTCCGCCTCCACAAGGTTCACCGTGGCGGTCTTCTCCTCCACGAACTCCAGGAACTCGAGCTTCGACTTCGGGATCTTGATGTGGTTCAGCTCGACCACCTTCCCCTTCGGGTCGGAGACCTTTGCCGCCGGGGTCATCACCTTGTGCCGCACCGTGGCCATCTGCGGCCTGTGGTTCTGCGTGAGGATGGTGGCCATGATGTTGCCGCCGAACGCCGGCCTGGTCTGTTTCAGGAGCTGCGTTTCCTTATCGATGCTGAGCTCCGTGCAATCGGCTGTGAGGCCGGTAAGGATCCGGGCAGCGACCCGGGGCAGCAATGATCGCCCTACAACGGTGCCGCCGCCAAGGAATATCTCGGGCTTCTTCTCCAGCAGTATCTCCGAGACGAGCTCCGCCTGCACGTCCTCATCGAAATCGCCGATGGACGGGTTGTCGATCATCCAGATCTCGTCCACCCCGTAACTGAGAAGCTCGTCGGTGAACGCCCGCACTCCGCTTCCCACCAGGATGGCGCTTACCGTGGAGGCGCGCTGCTTTGCCAGGTCCCGGGCTGCCCCGATGATCTCGGGAACCACTGACGCGATCCTGCCTCGCCTGTGCTCGGCGAAAATCGCTATTCCCGAGTACGCTCCCACTTCCTGGCCCTTGAAGGTCCTGCGGGTGATGACGATGGCGTTGTATCGCTTGCAGGCTTCCACGCACGCGCCGCAGAGCGTGCACTTGCCAAGGTCGATGACCGCCGTGTTGCGGTCCGTCTTGCCTTCCACCAGCGGTCCCGTCAGGGAAATTGCATCGAAGGGGCATGACTTGACGCAGAGCTTGCAGCCTATGCAGTTCTGCGTGATGACGCGGATGGGGTCCATGAGTTGAGTTCCTTATTTCCCGCTCTTGCGGATGGATATGCCCGCGGAGGCTGAGCTCGCTGAGGAGCGCGCCCACCGTGGAGGCAGGCTCGCCGGTGAACTTCTTGCCGCCGGACGGGCCGGGCCGGAGTGAAAATCTTCATCACCTGGGTCGGTGAACCGTTGAGCCCAAGACGCTCCACGTCCGCCTGGATGTCGGAGGCCTTCAGGACGGGAATCTCGGCTTTCTTTGCCGCAAGCTTGCCCTTGAGGGAGGGCAGCCGGGGAGTGTTGATCTCCTTGACCACCGTCAGCACCACGGGAAGCCGGGCGGCAAGCCTGGCGTAGCCTTCCTCCAGCAGCCGTTCGACGACGATGCGCGAATCGCTGATCTCTTCTATCTTCCTGATGTCGGTGATGTGGGAGATCCCGAGGTTCTCTGCGACCCCCGGGCCCACCTGGCCCGTGTCTCCGTCGATTGCCTGCCTGCCCATGAGGATCACGTCGGCTCCGCCGAGCTTGCGCACCGCGCACGCAAGGGCGTAAGCGGTTGCCAGCGTGTCCGCGCCGGCGAACGCGCGGTCGGAAACGAGGTACGCGTTGTCGGCGCCCAGGGCAATGTGCGTCACGCAGCGCATCCGCTGCCTGGGGAGGGCCCATGGTGATGACGGTGACGGTGCCGCCGTGCTTTTCCTTCAGCCGAACGCCTTCCTCCAGGGCGTAGACGTCGAAAGGGTTGATGATGGACTGAACCCCCTCGCGCACCAGGGTGTTGGTCTCCGGGTTGATGCGCACGTTGGTGGTGTCAGGCACCTGCTTGATGCAGACGAAGACCTTCACGCCCGGGCCCTCGCGCCCCGCACGCTTTCCTTGATCAGGTTCAGGGCAATCACTTCACGCTGGATCTGGTTTGTGCCCTCGTAGATCTGCGTGATCTTGGCATCCCGCATCATCTTTTCAACGGGGTACTCCTTCATGTAGCCGTAGCCGCCGAACACCTGGACGGCATCCGTGGTCACCTTCATGGCGGTGTCGGAGGCAAAAACCTTGGCCATGGCCGACATGCGGGAAACGTCCTTCTCCCCCGAGTCGATGCTGCGGGCGGCCGCATACGTCAGGGCGCGGGCCGCTTCCACCTGCGTGGCCATGTCGGCCAGGAGGAACTGGATCCCCTGGAAAGAGGAGATGGACTTGCCGAACTGATGGCGCTCGCGGGAATACTCGATGGCCTTGTCCAGGGCGCCTTGCGCAATTCCGACCGCCTGCGAAGCAACGCCCGGCCGGGACTGGTCCAGCGTTCTCATGGCCACCAGGAACCCCATGCCTTCCTTGGCCAGCACGTTGCTCTTGGGGACCCTGCAGTCCTGGAAAATGAGCTCCCGTGTGGCGGAAGCCCGGATCCCCATCTTGTTTTCTTTCTTGCCGAACTCGAAGCCGGGGGTCCCCTTCTCAACGAGGATGGCGGAAGACCCGCGCACCCCGCGTGTAGGATCCGTCAAGGCGATCACCGTGTAGATGGAGGCCTCCCCTCCGTTTGTGATCCACTGCTTTGTGCCGTTGATCACGTAGGAGTCCCCGTCAGAGCGCGCCGTTGTCTTGATGCCCGGCGGCATCGCTTCCCGCGTTGGGCTCGGTGAGCCCGAAAGCGGCAAGCACCTCCCCGGCGGCAAGGCGCGGGAGGTATTTCTTCTTCTGCTCCTCGGTCCCGAACAGGATGATGGGGATGGTGCCCAGGGCCGAGGCCGCGTAGGAAAGCGCAATCCCGCCGCAGGCGCGCGAGAGCTCCTCCACTGCCAGGCACATCTCGAAGCATCCCCCGCCCAGACCCTCGTACTCCGTGGGAATGAACACGCGGTAGAGGTCCGATTTTCCCATGGTTTCCACGACGTCCCAGGGGAACTCCCCTGATTCGTCCAGCTCCGCGGCGCGCGGGGCGATTTTTTCCCGCGCAATCTGAGCGGCCAGATCGCGGATCATGGTCTGCTCTTCGGTGAGGAAATAGTTCACGTGGGGTCTCCTCTTAACGGCAATCTTTACTGTTTAGGTATGCTTTATTCTGCCCCAGGGCGGCAGAGTCGTCAAGAGGGCGTTTCGCGACTATACTGCCGCAATTATGACACTCTTCGATCTGGACAGGTGGCTGGGGGAGTTCCTGGATCTTGCCGCGTTCGAGGTCATCGATCAGAGCCGCAATGGCCTCCAGGTTGCAACCAGGGCCCCTGACGTCACAAAAGTGGCTTTTGCCGTGGATGCGTCGCAGGAAAGCTTCCGAAGGGCCATCGAGTGGGGCGCCCAGATGCTTTTTGTTCACCACGGCATCCTGTGGGAGAAGCCGGAGCGGATGGTGGGCGCGTTCTATGAAAGAGTGCGCATCTTGATCGAGGGCAACCTTGCCCTGTATGCCGCTCACCTCCCGCTGGACCAGCATCCTGAGGTGGGAAACAACATCGGCATTGCGCGCCATCTCGGCCTGCGGGATATAGAGCCCTTCGGCGCCTATCATGGAAAAAAGATCGGGTTCAAAGGCACTCTTGCGGCTCCCGCCCGCCTGGATGAGGTTGTCTTTCGCCTCTCCGAGGGGCACGGCCAGCAGATGAGGACGCTTCCTTTCGGTCCCGAGCTGATCAGCACGGTCGGCATCGTTTCCGGCGGCGCTGCTGGGAGGTCACTCAGGCGGTGGAAGAGAAGCTGGACCTGTACATCACGGGGGAG
>CAVQAA010000011.1:0-151395 GCA_963710335.1 uncultured Spirochaetota bacterium | reverse complement strand
GACAGAAGCTCAACCTCCTGATTCTGTACGAGCGGTTCTCAAAGACTTGACTGCTCCATTCACTTGCTCTAGAATCACAAGTGTGAGAATTGAAAAGTGGATTGAAGCTAACGAAGATAAGATTGATTCTCACGAAATGTTCAAAGAGTGGGTGGAAATGCATTCAACTCACAACTACTGGCGGGAAGAACAAACATCCGCCATCATAAGAATCCTAGAGTCGATTGAAGAAAAAAACCCGATTGTGATTGATCTCGGATGCGGCGCTGGCGATCTTTCAGAACATCTGTTGAAGTCGCTGTCCAATATCAGAATAGTCGGGGTAGATCATAATGCATTTCTCCTTATGATCTACAGGCATCATTTGGCAGAGTACAGCGACAGGTTCTCCCTTTTTCTGGGAGACTTTAGAAAGAAAGAGACAATCAGGGAAGCAGGAAGCTTCCAAGCCGCCGTAGCCCTTACCTCTTTCCACTATCTCTCTCGCCAAAGCATACTTGAAGTCTGTCGCACCTTATACGAATGCCTTTCAAGGGGAGGGGTGTTTGCAAACGGTGATGTCATCAATCTTTCAGATGAATGGTTTAAGACTATAAGTTCGTCGAAAACGAAGAAGTCAATCATAGGCATGGGAGATTTTTGGGAAGCGATAAAGACTCGATACGGTATAGCAGAAGAGATCGATGAAATGATTGCGCTTACCAGTACTACGGAAGTTCCTGAACATGGCTATCCCGCATCCTTTTACGTAAATAGTCTACGTTGGGCGGGCTTTCCAATTGCGGATGTAGTTTTTCAAGCTGGGGATAGAATCGTGTATTGTGGGAAGAAAGTCTAGAGCCAGAGATCGGTGAGACGTTATTCCGCTCATTTTGCGAATGTATCAAAAGTGTGGCAGCATCTTGCTAGGATTTCATGGAAAGGAGCTTCCTGATTGCAGGGGTAGGTAAACCCGATCTCTCAACCAAGACTTGCAGTTCCTTTGCAAGATGCAGCATTTCGTCAGGCGCTTGGGAAATATGGTAAGCAGCCCCAACTTCCCCGAACTTTGAGGAAAGCAAGATTCGCAATAATGTAACCCAAATAAAGCGTGGCAAAATATTAATCAGAGATGTGATCTTGGGAACTATCCGATACCCAAGGGCTTGGAGGACATCAAATGATTCCCGCATTGCATCCACAATAAGTCTGAGGTCGGCTCTAGAGCGACCCAATGCTCGGATATTGTATCTTAAGGCAATAGTAGGTATTCCAATAAGAGGAACTCCGACCGCATGAGTCAAAAGAGCGTCAATAACGCAGCTTGAGGCTTTCGCCTTAAACCCAGCTTGACGCAATATTCCGATCAATCTTCTGAGCCTCGGAGTGATAGTTCCGTCAATCTCTCCAAAGGGTACCGCAATCGACTTTATGATTATTGCTCTTATAACATTTCCATCTCGCTTTCCACCGGCATAGACGAAGCCAAACATAACCCGACTAGTCCCTAGTTGCTGTGTGTATCCGACAGCACCTGTAAGAGTATTCCCCATAAACACTACATTTGGAGACTTGTTCCTCGCTAATAACGGTAATAGTTCTGCTATTTGATTCTTACGTACAACGACAAGAATGTAATCGTACAGATCATTAGGTCTTAGGCTGTCTATCACTCTTACCCTAGTAATAGTCCTTCTCTTGTTAAAAGGCTTTTCAATGATTATCCCATCGTTTCGGACTTCTTCATAACGTTTTCCTCTTGCAAGCACCGTGACATCTATTCCGCCATTATGCAGAACGGAGGCACATGCAGAACCATTGACGCCTGCACCTATAACAAGAATCCTTGCGTTGTCTGCATTCATAAAAGCCTTCCCAAATGTTCTTATATCAACGATAGACCTTCCTTCTAGCGATTTGTACGAATATCCCAAAAGTCAATAGACAAATACCAATAATTGACGCAATTGTGACGGCTTGCGCCCTGAGAATAGTGTCCGAAGTCCGTTTGATTAGTATCCCAAGCATCGCCCAATCCACTACGGCTGCGTAGAAGATATCCCTTCGATATAACAAGGTTGTCAATCCAAGGGCTAGTGCAATAGCAATCATGACGACAGTCCAGACCTGTTCGCTGATTCCAAAGCGATTCCATTTATAGGCAACGAGCAGCGCGGTAACATTTGCTATCGTTGCGACCGTTATCCATCCAAGGTAAATGCTCATCGGTAAGTGAACCAAATACTTTTCAGAAGTTGCTGCCATCATTGTACCCACATGTAACTGATTGTAGATCAGTATTAGAGCCAATAAGAGAATCACCATGAACACTAGGGACAAAGGGAGGACCTGATATTGCCATGAGAGAATCCAACCGGTATTTGCTATGCATGTGATGATGAATAGGAAGCCTATTCTATTAATGAAATCATTGGCTTGTTTCGGCTGTCTTATAGAGCGAATGAAGCCATATACAACATAGATTCCAAGAAGGATGTAAATTACGCCCCAAATACTGAAGGTGAGTCCAGAAGGAACAAACAGGTTGGGATACTGATCAGAAAGCTGTCCAGTGGTCTTCCCTCCAAGGGAGATTGTAGTAGCCAAGGCGTTTATGACTACCAGCACGACGTAGCCGATTAGATTCAAGGTTGTAAGCAGAAGGCGTGACTGAGGTTTGCTCATCTTGCCTCCCCTGCGCAGACAGCTAATTTGATCGTCATTTCAAAGTTTTTATTATCCTTCTATTTGGTCTTCTTCGCTTCCATCAAACTTGGCTTCTGCTGCTGCTTCCGACTGCCAAAGAGCCTGGTCCTTGGATGCCACAAAGCTTCCTTCGCTGTCCCGATTTAGCTTTGCAGGCGAACCTCCTATTTTGATTGAATCGCTCTCATCACTGAACGCATGAGAAAAAATGATTTAGCCTGCGATTCAACTTGATCCATGGTTCCTGCCATGTAGAGATTTAAGTCCTCAGCATAGTAAAGAAATGAACCGGTAGAACCGGAATGACCCCAAAGAGGCGGCATTAGATTAACTAACCACGGAAGCTTGAAGAGCATGGTTCCGTATCCATACTCAAGTGGAAAACGCCATCTGTGCCATTTGTGCATCAATCCTAGAGTGCTTTTGCTAATGATTTTTCCTTCATTTAGGGCTTTCAGAAAGATTATCATTTCGTCCACTGTAGAGACGATGCCTCCGTCAGCCCAGTAGGAGCCATTAGAACGGATTTTAGTAATGTTCATGTCCTTATAGAATACATCTGCTGGAACCACTAATCGTCCTTGCTGACCTTCGGGATAACCAGTCAACCACGTATGCTTCAAACCCAGAGGAAGGAAGAAAAAAACCTCATACACGATGTGAAGAAGCTTGCCTGTTATTGCCTCGATGACCTTTCCCAATAACTGAAAATTGGTATCCGAATACGATGTACCCATACCCGGCTCAAAATTGGGCTTCAGGTCCCTCCGCGCTCTTTCAATAGTTTCATCCACTGTCCAAACACGTTCCGGACTTTCCAAGAACAAGTCAAAAAGGGTTTTCCCATCCTTCCCCTTCTCAGTGTAATAATCTGCTATGCCTGAAGTATGTGACAACAATTGCCTGATTGTAATCTCATGGGAATAGTCTTTGCCTTTATACAGGTCAATGCCCCTGATAAGCTCTTCGGGGAGGTATCTCGACATTGGATCATCCAAAGATAGTGCGCCTATTTCGTACAATCGCATGATTGCCGTAGCGGTATAAAGCTTCGTGATGCTTGCAACGTAGATAGGTGTGTCCTTGGTCATCGGCACCTGATCGTCTTGACTTGCGATTCCCGCTGCGCCCGACCAAGAGAAGGAACCGTTGCCCTTCATAACAGACAAAACACAGTTCCTAATAGATTTATCTCTTTCCACCAATCCAGAAACGAGAGATTGCATTCGTCCGTTCAGATCACCGGATGGTTTATTGGTGCAGCCGAAAAGCGCTGAAAAAAATATGGCGGTGAGTGAGAGTATAACAGTTGCTCTTACTATCGGCTTTTTCCTCATTCTTTTACTCGCCACTTAAATCCGTAATCAAATCAGTAAGGCTCTGTCGATCCAGCTTGATGTACTTATACTTTCCGTCTTCCTCTTGCTCGATGTTCCATACATCGTCTCTCAAATTCTATTCTGTCTGCCAATCACGACTCAGAATTTTCCCTTAGCGCCATAAACATTCCAGCCAATAGGGACCAGCCTCAATTTGTCGAATAATATCCTATCACTAACTGACCCGCTGTCAAGATTGCTTTCACAAACCTATATTTGACTGCAAGCCCACTATTCATGTGACTTGGCATGGCACAAAAGATCGACAGTTGTGATAGAATACTCCCAATCCAGAAAAGGCTTGTTTATGGGGATGTCGTCGGATAAACGAAGGATTCTAGAAAAGCAAATCGCAGAGCTACCATATCTCGCCGGGATATCAAAAGAAGAGGCAGATTTGGCTACCAAATATAGAAATGAAACGCTTGAACTCATATTTGATCAATTCATTAGACCGGATGGTGCAGACCGCAACATTTCTACAACCGGTCGATGGAAAAGAGCAAGTCAATTATGGAAATCCCTTCTCGTTGAGAGACGTGCATCCTACTTCATTGATCTTAAGGCTTCGCATTACATCGAATGGATCAAAACGGGAGCGCCAATTGTGCTTCCATGCACGACGGAAGAAGTAGAGGATCGCAATAGGAATTTACCTGAACTTCAAGGGTCAAGAGGGGACGTGAGCTTAGCGAAAGAAATTAGAGCTACTTTTATGAAATACTGTGATGGGTTTGAACAACGACTACTTGTAAGAGGGGTGATAGCAGAAAAACGACGTAAATTAGAAATATTCCGTGACATTCTAAGAAAAGTAAAAGAAGCCGAATGGTTCATCATGAGGCAGCCCAAGGAATTCACACAATATGAAAATCTCTCTAAGAAATTGGTAGAAAAATAGGTATTCTTGTAATCCTTCTATTCCAGAACGGCTTTTCACAATTCCTAGAAATATGTGCATTCTATCAAGGCATTTTGATATATCTCTAGTTGTAAAATGCCTGGACTTACGGAAAAGAGGCTAGTCCATGTGGATGTCGCAGGATAAGCGAAGGCTTCTAGCAAAGGAAACCGCACAGTTGCCGTATCTAACCGGAACGTACAAAGAAGAGGCAGAAGTGGCAACCCAAATCAGAAATGAGATACTTGAGGTTGTCTTTGATAAGTTCATAATGCCAGACGAATACAGAACTGACGTAACAACTATGAGTCGTTGGAAACGAGCAAAGCAATTATGGAAGACGCTTATCACGGAGAACCGTGGCTCCTATTTCATCGACCTAGGGGCATCAGAGTATATTGAATGGGTTAGGACAGGCGAACCAACTGTGCTGCCATGCTCGACATATGAAATAGAAGACCGTAATAAAGCTTTGCCGAAACTTCAAGGATCACGAAGCGATGTAAACTTGGCGAAGGAAATCAGAGCTACTTTGTTGAAATTTATAGAGGTATTTGAACAAAGACTGCTTGAAGATAAGGTGCCAGCGGACAAGCGTTACAAGTTTGATGATTTTTGTGGTATTGTCAGGAAAAGCACAAGCGCAGATTGGTTCATAAGGAAACAGCCCAAAAAGTTCCCGGACTATGACAATCTCTTGAGCAATCTAGTAGAAAAGTAGTCATTCCGTCACAAGCTTAGCTGGCGTTGTAAGGGCTGCCCTCTCAGTGGAAGTTGTCCAGGGCATGCAGGGTCTTTCTATTTGTTTTTCTGAACTCTACTGTGGTTTCAAATCACTATCAGCCTGTCTACTACTTCGTAATTGTTTCCTGCCTCAGTGTTGGCTATTTCAACGATTTTCTCTTTCTCTTGCGCAGACCCGGCAACGCCATAAACATTCAGAACATTTTTCAGCCCGAAGAGTCTCTTCGATTTTAGAACTAAGTTGATGTTCTTAGTGTTGATTGAGGCATCAGATTCAAGAACCCGTATGATTTTGTCAGTTATACCTACCATAGTGGGAGTGCCTCAAGGCTATTTCAATTCACAGATCCTCCAAAACCTTATTTCCTCATTCCATTCTATCACCAGTGTCAAAATAATCGACGAGTTAGAACTCTATGGGATGCCAGTTTTCATCACGCTCATATTGTCTCCTATTGAATCTCTCAGCCAAGGGATTAATGAATCATTTGCTTTTGCAATAAGTAAGAATGAAAAGACTGACCCTAGGGAATATTCAGTTCGCTTCCCCGATTTGCTCCCTTGTCTTAATGCAGAAACCCCACCAGGTACGCTTGACAGTAATGATAATATTAGAAAGAGAGGTTCCTTCTCGTTTTAACCTTGGAGCATTTCAAGCCAGAAAGATGGAGGGAATAGGAATGGCAGATATAATCAACAAAATCATGGCAGAGATAGAATCTGATCCGACGACTAATGCTAAGGGAATTAGTCTTGACGTGACATCCAAAGGATTTCTGAAGAGGAGAAAGACTCTCAGCGTCCATGGGTCGGTAAAATCAACAGTTGAGAAAGACAGGGTAATGAAAATCATACAGAGGGAGGCAGGGGACAATTATGACATAGAGGATAAGCTTGCAGTAAAATAGAACTATTGGGGAGAGCAACTTTCTTACGGATTGCTAAAGTATTGATTTTGAGCAGATTTTGTTGGAGCGGACCTTCCACGCCTATCGACTGCCGAAAAAGCCGCGAGTACCAGAATAACGTAGTAATCCGGGATCAAAATGAGTCTGTTGAGACGACATATTGCGGGAGCCCTATAGATGTTATACAATAATTCTGCCAGGAGGAAGCGTATGAGAAAGTTGAATATGCTTCTGGCGGGGTTGTTCTTTCTTACTGCCTTCGCATCTTCACAAGACTTTGTTGATCTCGTCAAATCCGGAACACCAGGGGAAATAGAAAAGGCGATATCTAACGGAGCGCATGTTTACAAAAGGGTTACCAACGGGATGACCCCTTTAATGATGGCGGCTCAAAATAACCAGAACCCAGAGGTTATCTTTGTTCTCTTAAAGGCAGGAGCAGGAGTCAATGTCAAAGATGACTGGGGAGGAACCGCTCTAATGTTAGCGGCTTCATCCAACCAGAACCGGGAGGTTATCCTTGTTCTCTTGAAGGCAGGCGCAAGACTCAATGACAAGGATGCCTGGGGAACAACGGCTCTAATGCGAGCAGCGAACTCCAACCCGAACGCAGAGGTTATCACTATACTCTTGAAGGCAGGAGCAAGAGTCAATGACAAGGATGCTTGGGGAGCAACGGCTCTAATGTTAGCGGCTTCATCCAGCCAGAACCCGGAGGTTATCCTTGTTCTCTTAAAGGCTGGGGCGAAGATTGATGCTAGAAACTATCTCTGCTGTACACCTCTGATGCTTGCTGCAAGGTTCAACCCAAATCCGAAAGTCATCACCGTCCTCCTGAAAGCCGGGGCAAATGGGAAACTCAAATCCGCTATGGGCGATACCGCTTTTGACTATGCCAAGGTGAACAGCAATCTGATCGGAACAGATGCCTATTGGGAGCTGAACCATGCCAGGCTCTGAACTTCAAGGAACGATGGATGCTTAGACATTGGCAGAGGAAATAGTGTAGGGGGAAGAAGACAAGAATAGAAGGAAGTCGTGAAAGGTCAGCCGAAAGGTACTGATCTCAGCAAGCATAGCCGCGACGCTCTGGCGGCCGTCGCCGCTACCATCAATGGGCGGCCACGCAAGACCCTTGGATGGAAGACACCTGCAGAAGTCTTGACCGAACATCTGCGCCAAGTTCAAATAGGGAGTGTTGCGACGACCACTTGAAGCCGGGCTGGCTTCCGCGATCGGAATGGTGTATGCAGCCCGGCAGGCTGCCTTATGCAGAACGCCCTGAAAAAAGCGCTGCAATTCAGACAGCGCCACCCTTCGTCGGTGGAGACATGGGTAATATCGGTCCCCCACACCGTCGAGGGCACTACCGCGGAGAAATCCTGTTTCAACAGGTTTGCCACCACCGGCAAATGATGCTTGGAATCCGTCGTGACTTTGAACTTCTTGAGCTGGATACACCTCAGTCCCATCTCAGTTCTCAGGCGGGAAATATGATCGCGCCCAACGTGATGGTTTTCCGCCGCCAGCTCATCCTGGAGCCTGCGCGGGCCGTAGGTGCCCCTGCTTCGTTTGTGCGCGCAACTGATCAGCCCCTTCAACACTGAATCCTGGATCTCTCTGCGTGACGGCCCTCGCCTCAGCCACGTGTAGTAACCGCTGCGGGATACCTCAAGGACCCGTGCCATGAGTTTCACCGGATATAGGAGTTGTTATGATGCGCCTTGCAGTTCCCGGAAGGCGTTGATGATCAAGTGGTTGGTGGCCGTATACTGAATTCCTCGAAGACCCGGGACCCAAGAGGAGGACGGTAGATGGCCTTCTATAGGCTTGTGGCGCCCGAGCGGCGACCACGACTAAGAGTTTGGCAGGCCACCCACCGCCGTTCCGTACCGACAAAATAGCACGCCACCGGCGATGCTGAATAGTAGGATGGAGTTACCAGCGCCTTCCAGGAAGTCTCCTCGTTTGGACCCCGAGGGTTTCGAGAAGGGAGGGGGACATGAGGTATTACGGGGTGGATCTGCACAAGAAGTATGCAACGATTTCCGTACGGGACGAGGGAGGAACGGAGGAGAGTTTTGTGCGGACCCAGGCGGATATCAAGGGCTACGTCGCGAGCCTGGGCAATGAGGACGCGGTTGTGCTGGAAGCCTCTGCCGGAGCGCTGTACTGGGCGGAGAAGATTCAGAACCAGGGAGCGAGCTGCGCGGTGATCGACGCCTACCGCTTCCGTATTATCCGCGACTCCTGGCAGAAGACGGACAAACGGGACGCGGCCAATCTGTCCTTGGCGTTGTGGCTGGCCTCACGCAGCGGAGAGATGAAGCTGCCGGAGGTGTGGCAGCCGGGACCAGTGGTGCGGGAGTTGAGAAGGTACTTCGGACTGTACGAGTTGTTGAACAAACAGATCCGTCAATTGAAGAACGAGATTCACGGGGTTCTATTGGACAACGGGATAAGGGATCGGGTGCTGGGAAACCGTCTTGTGGACAATCCTACTGGAACAGAGGAGCTTCTGAAGACAGTAGAGCTCTCCGCGGCAAGTCGTGTCTGCATCAAAACCAGCCTGGCACTTCTGGCGAGCTTGCAGGACCAGAAGGAAAATCTCAAACGCGCGATCTACCAGGCAGGCAGGCCGCTTGAGGCCGAAGTGAAGCTGCTCATCAGCATCCGCGGAGTAACCCCTCTGTTGGCCTTGGCCTTCCTCTCGGAGGTGGGAGACATCACAAGGTTCAGGAGCGCCCGGCGGCTACACTCCTACTTGGGGGTGGTACCTACGGTGCGCTCCAGTGGCGGGGTAACACACAACGGGGCGATCAACCGACGTAGCCGAGGACTAACCCGCAGCCTCTTCACCCAGACGGTGATCCACCTGGTGGACTCCTCTCCTGTGCTGGCTCGTTTCTACCGTGAGTTGGTTGACCGTAAAGGGTACGGGCGCGCTCGGATCGCTCTCCTTCGCAAGACCTTCTCCATAATGCGCCGAATGCTCTTGTCTCGCGAGTTATACCGCTGGATTGATCCGAGGCTCTATGAGAAGAAGCTCGGAGACTACGCGAAGAAAATCAAGAAAGGGGGAAACCAAGAGGCGGCTTGACGCGCATCATAGTAGCCTATAGGCCTTCATGAACGCGTACCGGGCAATGACTCCTTTGCGAAGTACGCCGTGGCTTTTTTTAAGATTTCCCTTTCCATGCGGGCTTCGGCAAGTTCTTTTCTAAGACGAGCATTTTCGCGTGAAAGCTCTGCCACCGATTGTTCCCCAGGGCTGCCATTCTTGAAGGATGCTTTAGCCGATGAGACCCAATTCCCGATATTCCCCTTGGGAATCGACAGCCGCTTCCCTGTCTCTTTCTGGGTCAGCCCCTGCTCGATGACCATCTTCACGGCCTCGGCCTTCAGCTCAGCTGAGTATCTGCGTTGTTCTTTCATCGGTTCCTTTTCGCTCAATTACCCCATGTTACCGTGTCCACCAAACTCAGGATAGGTCATCTTGCCGCCCAGCGGAAGGCGACCGTCCCTGCCGAAAGGACATTGTTCACAGTGCTACCCATGAGCCCCTTGTCTTGCTTCAGCCATAGGGAGAAGGTGTTGATGTCAGACTTGCGGATTTCCGAAAGCGCCCTGTCTTTCCCGAAGTAGGGCTTCCAGTAGTACTCAAGGCGGTTGCTCGCTTCGCGGCAATGGCGGCGGCTGATTCGCTGGCCATGAGCAACTCTCTCGCGCACATACGGCGATTGTTCATAGTCCCAGAAGCGCTCAAGAAAGGTGATGAGAGGTTCCGACACAGCGCCGGCGCCGACAGTTGCATCTCGTATCAGGTCGCGATCCTTCAAGGCCTGAACGATCCGTCCGGCGTCGTCGATAGTGAGAGGTGCGCTACGGATGATAGAGATTGCCAAGTCGAGATCCAGCAGTTCCCTCAAGCGACGAGCTCCTCGTGTCGGATCGGGCACGCCGTCTCGCAGCCACTGGGACACAACCAGAAGAGCAGCTGTACGGCTTGTTTCGCCCGTCGAACGAGCCGACAGATACTTCCGCGTGTGAGGATTGTAGAATTGGACGTACCATGTGCTGCCGCGGCGAAACAAGGAATACCGATCCTGGCGCATACCCAATCTCCCGATGGATTTATCTGACAATCCATCTGACAGTGAGTTGAGAACGCGCCAGTTTTCTGGAAGCGATCTGGCATAACTCCTTTTGTACTATGGAGTTATGTTTGCCCCAGAGATGACTCGAACATCCGACCTACGGTTTAGGAATCCGGGCTATGCGCCGGTCGTCGCGTGGCGGTTTGTAGCCGCGTAAAGCTTTCTGTGCCTTACCGTATATCGCCAAGGGACTTAGCGCAAGCGGGGTGTAGCTTTGCGTTTCTTTCTGTGGCTCATCGAAGCGTGACAGAGCAGGGTTGTCAGTCACAATTCCAGTCACACTTGGGACGGGTCCGCTCCCGACCGGTTTTCCCATTCGATCCACCTATAATAACCCATTGGTTCCTTGTAAAGGGAAGTATGGAAAAGCGAACCTATGTCCGTTCTATTGCTTGCAATGAACTTGAAGCGCAAGCGTAGAAAACCCTGCCCTATCCTGAGTTTGGTGGACACGGTAGCATGAGGTAATTGAGCGACAAGGAAACGATGAAAGAACAACGCAGATACAGCGCTGAGCTGAAGGCCGAGGCTGTGAAGATGGTCATCGAACAAGGGCTGACCCAGAAAGAGACAGGGACGCGGCTTTCGATTCCCAAGGGCAATATCGAGTGGCAGACCACGCACGGCTCCACCTCCGCCCTGTAGGTGATGTGGAGGTACTGCTGGCCGCTCGCCATGCAGCCGCCGATCAGCGCGCCGTCTTTCCAGAAGTCCGCGATGAAGAAGGGCCGCGAGTTGCGCACCTTGTAGATGAACTGCCCGAGCTCTTTCCGCTGGGCGCCGGACAGCATCAATTCCAGCGCCGGGTTGCGGCTCACGGGCATGTACTGGAAGACCCACCAGATCTTGGCCCCCTTCTCGATCAGGAAGTCGTAGAAGGGTCGAGCATGGAGTCCAGGTTGCGGGAGGTGGCGGTGAGCGAAACCCCGAACAGCACTCCGCGGTCCTTGAGGAGATCCATCGCCCGCACCACCGTCTGGAAGTTGCCTTTCCCACAGGTCTGCAGCTTGTCGGCAAGCTGCTCGGTCACCAGGGTCCCGTTCGTATAGATCTGGAACACCGCCTCGGGGTGCGCGGCCATCAGGTCGATGAAACGATCCCGCCCGCTAACGAAGAAGAGCTATACGACAGAATCATGGCGAAAAGGAAGTATGTATGAGAAACGCCCTTCCTTCGTGACCATACTTGGAAAAAAACCAAACACTGGAATTACCTCTGCATGATCTTATGGAGATGTTGCTAAAACATTATTCGATTTTGACACTTCGGACACCAGCCCCGCCCTGCAGGCAGGTTGCTTCTTTGGAATGATCCGGAGTCAGGATTTTGGTCCCAAATGGCTTTCCTAAAGGCCATCTCTGCCCGGGTCAGATCTTCAAGGACGACGTGGTTGCCTCGGCGATCCTGGATCGGCTTCTTCACTACTGCTACCCGCTCTTCATTCAAGGCAAGAGCTACCGCATGCGACAGCTTACAGGCTCACAAAGGGTAGAAAGGAGCGAAAGCAGTAGGTTGTTGCCCGCTGGGGTGGGTCAAAATTCCGTGGAAAACTAGGTCAATTTTCAGCGGGAAACAACACACCCATCGATCGGGAGGCCAGGAGCACAAGCACAGGTCGTAAGAGCTTGCCCCCGGAGTGAAAGAGTTGCTCAGCTGCCGGCTGAATATTCTTCGCGGAAAGACTCTGGAATGCAAGTCCTTTCCGCAGGGCGCGAATTCTCTCTCCTGCACATCTTCCAGCTCGTGCTGCACGGGCAGGACGAACCGCTTGAGACTTGTCACCCCGCCCCTGTGTTAAAGGAGGGTTTCAGCTCATTTCATAGTGGCAGGCATCCACTTTGCGAAGGCATCGAAGTGCTGCCAATAAGCCGCATAGCCTGTGAAAGCCCAACTCGCGGCGCAGACGAGCAGCAGAATCGCTAGGATCACCCGCAGGACCTTCGCCTCTTTGAAGAACAGTGCCGGCAGGGTGATGATGGCTGCAAGACCGCTGAGGATGAAACCACCCGCCGCAAGAAGGGGCTCATTGGTGAGATTCAGGTTGAGAATCCGTACGCCAATGATGACTGCGACGATCCCGGCGAAGAAGGCGTAGATGCCAAGTGTAATGAGGTCCCATCCGAAGACAACCGCCAGCCCGGCTACGAAGAAGATGCCGCCATAGAGCACTGTCATTTCGCCGTAGGCGAAATTGTAGGGGCCAGGCAGCGGCCACGTGAAAATCATGCGGAAACCGGTCAGCAGCGCAATTGCTCCCGTAAGGAGGAAGCCAGGCACCACTTTCTTCGGATCCCGGTCGATGAGCCTGCCCATGAACAAGGCAAAGAGGACAAAAGCAACGACCAGGTTCGTAAGCATCAGGGTTAGGAAATCAATGAACATATGTCACCTCCGATCGACTGAATGAGGAATCAGAGTCTGACTGGCTTCTCCCGTCGCTCTCCATAGTTCTGAATTATCCTTCCTAATTTAGTACCTTTGTATGGCTTTCGTAAAGGATTTATGTCGGGGTCCGGATAGCAGTCATGAACCTCACAATGTGGAAGAAAGCGTTGAGCGTCATACCTTCCGTCAGCAAGATGGAATGGGATTCCCTTGACATCATTTCGAAATGGCTCATTTCATCGCGCGCCGCGGTGCTCGTCATGACCTTCACGTCCAGCGCCGTGGCCGGCCTCTTTGCTCTGCGCGACGGCAGATTCAGACTTCTTCCCTGGGTGATCATGACCATCGGCCTTGTCCTGGGTCATGCAACCAACAACCAGTTCAACGACTATACTGACTTCGTTCGCGGCGTGGACGAAGACAACTATTTTCGGTCCTTGTACGGACCCCAGCCGGTGGCGCACGGCCTGCTGGCTCCGCGGCAACTGTTGGCGTATTTCGGAGTTACAACGGGGCTTGTCGTCGTCATGGCCCTGCTGCTGTTCGCCCTGGACAAGTGGGATCCGGTGATCCTCCTTCTCCTCGCCGTCGGAATGGCCTTTGTGCTTCTGTACACGTGGCCGTTGAAGTACATCGGAATGGGTGAAGTCTCAGTATTGCTCGTGTGGGGGCCGCTCCTCATCGGCGGGGGATATTACGTGCTCACCAGAAGCTGGAGCTGGGATGTGATCTGGGGGAGCGCGCCATACGCCCTGGGAGTGACAACCGTTATCTTCGGCAAGCACATCGACAAAGTCAGCGTCGATCGCGAGAAAAAGATCCACACGCTGCCTGTCATCATCGGTGAGAAGGCCAGCCGGTTCGCCGTCATCACCCTCCTCGTGTTCCCTTTCGTTTTTATAGCCCTTCTCATCGCAAGACGATACTTCACTCCTGCCATGGCGCTCGTCCTACTTGCGATGCCATCGCTGTTCAAAACCGTTCCGACTTTTCTCACGCCGAAGCCCGCAGTCCGCCCTGTCGACTTCCCCGAAGGCCAGGGAGGTTGGCCGCTTTACTTTGCGCCCATCGCCTTTCGATACATCCGCCATTTCGGGGTATTGTTCATGCTCAGCCTGACGGGTGAGACGATCCTGCGCATCCTTCTTCCCGGATTCTGGCGGTAGGAATATCACAATGAGCAGTATTGATCTGGAGGTTGATAGTTGGCCGATCCTCTGTGCCCCGTTGCGGCGCGATCAACGACACTCCGACATTTATGAGCCCACTTGAAACAGCGTCAGCTCGTTGCTATAGGCCTTTAGAAATGGGCACCGGTTCTGCCGCGGTTTTGTAATGGTTTCCATCATGCCGTGAGACCCTTTGAAGGCGCCAGATCTTGGCCAAGCCCCGATCGGACAAGCCGTATTTTTTGGCAAGCCTGACCATGTACGTCAGCCAAACCTCTTCATAGAGCTTCTGCCGCTCAAGGCGTGTGGAATCTCCTGACACTGTTGCTTCCTCTTGGTGTCGGTTGATCAATATTGGCGGTTTTTGGGACCCCTCTAGTCCGTTGTACTAAGAGCTAAGCGTGATCTGCGCCACGAAGGCGCCACCGAACTTTTCTAGAAGGCGGTCAGGCTCTACGTGCGGGGCTTCCTCACCGATGGTCAAACTTGCCCAATCCATGCGAATGAGCCTCCCGGCCGCCTTGGTGCGCTCTCTCGGGCTGATGACCTGCCGTCCGAATTACCAGTGCAAAGCGAACCACACGGCGAGCTTCTCCACTTGTTCGGGCTCGAAAAGGTCAGAGTTCCAGATCGCCAGCCTCATGTGCGTGCCGCCCGTGTGAAATGAGTGGGAGCAGCTCGGGCAGGCTCTTGCGAGCGAGATTCAGTAGGTCTGTTCTGGCATTCCTGCTCAGAGCTTCGAAGCGGGGAGTAATCCATTCGCGCCAAGATGAGTGGGTGCTGAGAAACAGAAGCAACTGCTTGCCAGTCATGATGTCCTTTTGAACTTTGTCTTTGTCACGCCGTCTCATGCTGACGAGGAGCTTGTGATAGGCATAATCGATCGGATCAGGAACACGAACAGATAGACCTTCAAAAAACACTGTCAGAGGACGGGCCTGTAGCCGGTCAAGAAGCCTGAGCCGTTGCACATTGATTCCAAGGGCATCGACGTGAAACGATGCATCAGAACCTCTTCCAACCTCGGGCATGAGAAACTCCACATCTATGTCCTTCGACAAGAAATGTGTGCTCCCGTCGAGAGCCGTGTCGGCCTTATAGCCAAGTTTGCTCATCAAGAGGCGAAGGTCCTGAGGGTGCGTTATGCGAAGGGGGTGAGGTATGAGAAAGTCGACGTCGAAGGTTCGAAGTTGTGATAGCTCCGGTGGATTGTCAAAATGAGCCCTGTAGACTACCTGGCACCAAGTCCCGATAATCAAGACGTCGCGAAGTAAGCCAGCTTCATCCAGAGCGCGCAGCAGGCGAACGAACGCCTGTGTATCATCTGACATTAAGCATCTTTCGGATTCTCTTGATGTCCACGTCGATTCCTTTGATCTCTTTATCGAACTTCCGCCGTTTCTGAACGAGCTGCCGCATTTCCCCGACCCTCGGGTCTTGATCTCGGCCCAAGTAGCGCTGAACGACACGGCCATTCTCCCGATGGGCGAGATATGCATATACCCTGGCGGACTTTTTCTTGACGCAAACCGATCCTACAGGGAGGAGTTTGCGCTCCTCGTGGTATTTCCGCCTTAGAGCTGCAAGGCGAGAAAGTTCATTTCTGAGTACGGCATAGACTATGCTCATCTTGTAGTCCTCAAAAGCGAGTATACAACAAAAAACGATAAGCATCAAGAATTGTGTACCACACAAGGCTTGCCGTGGGCGAAGTGTCCTGGACGGGCCGCTCACCTCACAAGATGAGCTTGCTCGCCAATTCAGGCAAGATCCCATTCCACGCCCACGGTGCCCGGCCCGCAAAGATTCCAGTCGCGCGTTCCGAGCAATACCCGCCGTCCGACAAGCGGGGTTTGCGAGGGTCGTCATGGACTATGCAACATTCGGATGGACCTGTCCCTTCCATCTCCTCGACCTGAAGGGGCAGAATGGATTGAAGCGTATCGTCGCTGGGCGAGAGGAGATAACCCTCAGGCACAGCTATTCGGGAATCGAAGGCATCGGCGAGCCGGATCTCCAGCAGCCGAGCACTGACTATCCGCAAGACGAGCCTGTTGGGAAAGAACTCGCCGGAATGTAGTGTCAGATAAAAGATGTGAGAAAATTCCGCAATTCTTTGCAAATTAATCCAAACCAATCCACGACGTGCAATTCTCCAGCGGATGCTTATTGACCCAACCTCTTGTAGCGAATACTGTTAGTCAGCAGTGAGCTGTGAAGAGCCACGCCCAGATTCGGCACCGACGCGTTTTCCTAAACCGTAGGTCGGATGTTCGAGTCATCTCTGGGGCAAACGTAACTCCCATCGGACCAACGAATTGCGGGAGTTATGACAGATCGCTACCAGAAAACTGGCGCGTTCTCAGCTCACTGTCAGATGGAGATGTAGGAAATCCATCGGGAGGCTGACATGTGCCGTGATAGATTCTCGATGTACCCGCGGAACGGGACATGGTACGTCCAGTTCTACAATCCGATCACCCGCAAGTATCTCCCAGCCCGCTCGACGAGGGAGTCCAGCCGAGCGCCGCTCTCCTCGCAGTCGCAGAATGGCTGAAAAACGGCGTGCCTGAACCTCGTCGCGGCGTTCGAAGCCTCCGAAGCCTTCGCGAGCTGCTTGACTTGGACACGGCGCTTGCAACCCTGAGTACCGCCCCGCTCTCCTCCGACGACGTCGAGCGGATTGTCGGTGTTTTGCGGGACCGCGCGCTCTATAGCCCTCTACTCCCGCCTCGCTCAGTGCGGAATGATACTCCTTCAGCAGGACCTTCTCGAACCTGCTCCTGCGTTCCGGAAACCAATTCAGTGCCATCATAGGAACCAAGTCGTCGGCTGCCAGACCGTACTCGCAAAGCTGCCAGTCAAAAAGCTTTACGTCGCCCTGTTCCTCCATCGGAAAGAAGAAATTCCATAGGTGCGTATCCCGATGTAGTATCGTGAGTTGCTCTGTCTTCAGGCAGCGCCCGAGGACCCGATTGATGTTGTCCATGACTTCTTCAATGATTTGACGCCGGCCGTTGGCCAATCTGTCGCCTAGAAACAGTGAAAACTCCTTCCATGCCTTTCGCAAAAGGTCGCTCCAGTGCTCAACTGATTCCTTGGTAGTGAATCCTCCCAATACCGGCTCGAGCTCTCCTTTGTTCCATCCGGCCGCATGGATTTGCGCAAGGCAGGTGAGCGCCCTTTGACACCAGCTCACAGAAAGCGGCACGGGATACTCCGTTTGGAAGTGGGTCTGGGAAAGATCCTCAAGTACGATGCAGAAGTCGTCGTTTTCCTGCTCATGCACCGCAAGATAGCATCGAGGGATGCATTGTGCAGGCACCAGTCCCGCCATGCTCGAGTAGAAGAGTACTTCTCGGGCGCAAAGCTTCTTGAGTTCTTGGCTCTCATTCTGCTTCGCGAGCTTGATGAAGACAGACGTTGGCTTTCCCGGCTCAACGACTTTGTAATTAAGACGCACGAGTGCGACCCGCGTTGTGACTGTAACCCATTCCCGAGTAATTCTGCACGACGAGACAGTGGCTGGATCAAAACCCAAGATTTCGTTGAGCCAGTCTGGAGTTATGTCCCCGAATGATCTTATGGCTTGTTGCATATGCGGTTCTCGGTAGGCGGTAGGTTTGAGTAACAGGTAGCTAGCCCGTACTACCTAACACGTGCCGTTGCCATTGAAAACAGTCTTCGTTACAACATGCGTTGTCAGACCGGATCATCGTCTTTCCGATTGTCTGATTGGTCAAGTCCCATTTTTTACATGTTAGTGGAAGGTTCTTCCGTCTCTCCTTAGATTTTGCCACCCCATGCTCTCGTCTCAGAACTATCTACAATTTGATCTCTTTGAAAAGTGCACTACACTGCGCCTTCTGCGTGTTCATTGAGATAGTCAGCATATCGCCGCAAGGCGTTGTCTTCGATGAAACCGAGGGAAAGCGCAATCTCACCAAATAATCGCTTGTCTCCTGCCCGTTGTACTGCCAGAACGGACTCTATTTGCTCGGGCTTCATCATTCCCATAAGCGCCAGGACTTCGCCGATACGCTTCGCCACGATTCAGTGATATCACATCCCCCAAGATGGTCAAGTGAGCCCATACTCTCCCAGTGAGCTTACACCGAACGCGCAGGAGGTCTGGCGTATAGCTTTGGGCGGGAATACATGCTCTACGCGCGCGGCATCGCTTTACGTGCACTGAAAGTGAGAACGATGCCCTCCAGCTTCGGTCGGAATTCGTCAAAACCAGCTTCGGTCAAATCTCGCTGCAATTTAGCGAGTTCAAAAGTATGAAGCCAAGACCGTTTCTGCATGAACCGATTGATGACTGTGGCCCCCGCAACGAATGTCTGGACCGACAGAAGAGCGCGCGGTTTCATGGTTCGCGCGATTTCACGCAGAGAAAGTACCGTGTCAGGAAAGAGGTGGAGGGATCCAGAGCATATGCCACCGTCGAAAACGGCATTCTCAAAAGGTAGTTCCTCAACGCTGGCTCGGGCGAGGTGGACCCCTTGTATGCCGTCTCGCACGACATAGGTCATGCCCCGCCGTAGCACGCCCATCGAGACGTCAATGCCGAAAACGGTCATGGATGGAGATGCAATACGACGAGTGTAGGTGGCCGGTCCACACGCCACGTCAAGCACGGACCCAGTTATTTCCTTCAAAGTCTCAGAATGAAAACTCGCGATGCGGTCAATGAACCGCGACCCACCGCTAATGCCGGACAGTTTCACGAGAAGTGAAACAAAGGGTCGAGATTCGTAGATGGGGGCAACTAAATCCATCGTCTTGGCGATACGCAAGGTAGCTGGGGCGAGGCTGGCTTCTGAAAGGAAGTCGGGGATACCTTCAGCGATGGGATATGTCCGGTTGCACTCGCTGCATAGGAGAGCAGTCTCAGTAGAGCGCAGCGGACGTTTGCATTTGGGGCAGGCAAATCTGATTGCAGTCTCTGACATGGCATTTCTCCTTTTTTACTTCAAGGCATTATATCAGACACCAAGGTATTCTCGGAGAAGCACCCGAGAGGTCGCGCGTGGTGGGGTTGCAACGAACGATCTGGGGTTTGCCGAGCTTGCGAAGGAAAACCAAAAGGAGAGGAAGGAAATTATTAGGCCGTTTTTCACTCCAACTGGCTCGTGGACACTCGCATCAGATAATCTATGAAATCTGACCACGTCGGCGGCCGCTTGAAGTCCTAGCAACTTCGAAAAGCGCGCAGCCGACGTACTACTTTGACGTTGTAGAAATTGGAACTCCATAGCAGATACAATTCAGCAAGGAGCTATTTTTTGATGAAAACGAGTATCCAGACGAGCGCATTTACTTCGTAGGCATTGTCCTTCCCGGGGTAGTTCAAGTCATTCGGCAGGTCTAAAAGCGCCGTTCGTGCTTGTGGCGGAGTCTTCCGATGGCTTACGGCAAACGAAACGCGGAATTGGACCGCTTCCTTGTTCTCCGGCTCGCATCCATATGCTTTCTCAAATCAAGTAGATGGCGGCAACGCCACTGTCGACCACGTACTTTCTCTTGACTCTGACTCCCTGCTTTTCACTGATCGACTGCAGGCCGTGGCGCTTCAGAAAGTCGCAATAGTTGGCGAAGTGCCGCCGGCCCGCACTAATCTCTGAGAGGGTGACCATGATCTTCCAAAGCCAGCCCCGAAGGAATGGATACGGTCCCCAATGATAGTCAATAAGCATAACATGGCCTCCAGGTTTGGTGACACGACGACATTCTCGTACCACATCTGTCCGCATGGGAGCTGGCATCTCATGGAGGGTCAGCACGACTGTGACCAAGTCGAAGCTGGCGTCCGCGAAGCTCATGTGCGACGCGTCCATCAGTAGGAGCTCCGCCGAGTTACCCAGTTTTGCCCGAGCACGTTCGAGCATAGCGGGCGAGGAGTCGATCCCGGATAGCCGACAGCCTTCCATTCGATAGAGCAGGAGTTGCGTGCCAGTCCCGCAGCCGACATCAAGCACCGCCAGGTTCTTCCTTGGGGGGCAAAGCCTGGCTCCCGCTTCCCTTAGTCTTTTCGCAGCTGGCTCGTAGACCCTGTCGTAGAATTTCGCGTGCATTTGGTACGCATCACGTTTCATCGGCTTGTTCCTCCTTTTTGACTGTTGCCTTCAGATGGTTACATCTTACACCGTTTGACAACGCGAACTCAAAAGGCCAGAAACCTATTTGGAGCATCCCCGCGATGAATCGGACATCATCACGCTCCTATTCGACAGCGAGGAGGTATGAGCAGATCCATCAAGCCGTTCTGCTATGTTGCCGATCCAAGAACTCTTTGGAATCGATCGTCCACTTTGACGTCTACTCGGGCTTCACCGCCGTGAGAACTCTAACTGGAGGAAAGATCAGGAGGCTTCGGAGCGACACCTCGACCTTTTTCCATCCGAGAGAAAAAAACTTGGCCGCGTACTCCTTGACATATCGGAAGTCCACCAAAGCGACCTTCCCCATGGGACGGAGCACTCGGCTGATTTCCCCGATGGCTTTTTCTCTCCCTGCTTTCTCCGCGATGTTATGGATCGCGATGCTCGAAACAACAACATCAATTGACTCATCTGGGAATGGTATTGCGCGCATGTCATCGCTCCTGACTTCCACCTTGTCGGCAACTCCTTCGAGGCGCGCATTGGCGAGGGTCACTTGTGAGTCGTTTCCAGACTGATCTTCGGTCCGCCAAAGGTCGAGGCCTATCGCCTTCCTCGAACTCAGTTTTCTGGCAGCATGGTTGAGGAGCAGACCTCGTCCGCACCCAACATCGAGAATGATTTCCTGGCCCCTGAGATTGACGGAGTTGATAAGTCTTTCTCGCGCCAAGAGCTTCCCCCGCTTGCTGCTCCAGATCATTGCGAGCGCGGTGATTAAAAAGGACAGCCCTGAGAATAACACGACGAAAAAAGTGCTGAGTGCCAGTCCTCGGTGGGCGTTCCTGAATAGGGGATAGGAGATCAACGCGAGGATAAGACAAAATATTCCAGCGATAATGAGGTTCCTGATGACCGGCGGAGCATCAAGTCCGTAGTTTGGTTTATTCAAATGGATTGTTCTCCCTGTCTCAAGCTAACGATTAAACAAGCGCTTTATTTCCACTCGCTATGGCTGCACTCAGCGCGTCGCGATCCAGCCGCTGCTTTTTAAGTCGCTTGCTTTCGCCCTGTCTCATAGACGACAAAGAAATAAGCACCGATCGAACTCAGCGCTTCTGCCAATGCTTGCATATCCTGAGGCCTGGCAGTTGGTCTACGAGGTCTCGATAAAGGCAGTGCTCTCCGTAGGTGTGTTTCCAAAGACAGAAATCGCACGTCGTGTCCTTGAGAGGGGGGATGGCGATTTTGTCAGGGTCGTCTTTCATCGAGTAACATCATACACTGAACAACTTGCACGATCCACGTGCCAGTCGATGCGGCGGGGAGGTTCGGATAACTGCCGCTTGCGTCAAAGAAGGAATAGTATTGGCACGACTTTCGGCGCTGCCCGACTGGTGGACATGCGGGAGTACGCCGCAAAGAGGAAAGGAACCCTTTCGGCTTCTTTGGCCTCACTTAAGGCGGATCAGCTTCAACAAGGGGTGTCCTTTTTTTGTGTTGATCCGAAGGGTCTTACCGTCCTCGGAAAGCTTGTAGTCGGCTGTAACCGCTGACTTAGAGGACACTTCCCACCGATAATGCCAGACGCCAAAGGTACCGAAGGTTGTACGACAAAATCCCTTATACCCGCCTCGGGGAAGCCGTCCTGGCTATTCTGCCTTCACCGGCGGCAAGCATCCCCTGTAAGTAACTGCCGCCGACATCGAAGCGTTCTACGATGACGTTCTGAAACGCGCTGACTTGAATACTGCCTGTCCGCGCATCATGGGGTTGAAGCGGTTATTTGCCGGAGTCCGCGCAGTCCTGCCAATCTTCACGAGCCCTTTCGAAACTATGAGCGAGAAGCTGACGCACAAGCTCGGCCGATCACGAAGAAAGCGGCGAACGAAGGCAGCACTGACGAAGGCAGAGGCGGACGCGCTCCTGCGATGGCTGCGCACAGATACGTCTCCGGTCGGCCGTGAGAATCTGGCGCTCGTGACGACCATGCTCGCCCGAACAAAGAAACCTTGACGTTGAGCGTGAGGCCCGTTGAAGAACCACGCATGCCCCTCTCTCCTATCGTCAGGCACGAGATCTGTTATGCCGTGGCGCTACTTAGCGCTTTCACCTCGCTCTCCACTGCCAGCTGGCTCCCGTCGGTTGAAATCTTGAACTGCGACGTCATTTTCTGCAGCTCCTGCGCCATGCTTGCCAGCTGTTCCGTGGCCGAGGACATCTCCTCCGCTGCAGAGGCCGCGCCCTGCGTTACCTCGTTGACGTTTTCAACCGCCTGACTGACCTGCTTCGCGTTGGTGGTCTGTTCTTCCGTCGCTGCAGAGATGCTCTGGCTCATCTCGCTGACGCTCTCAAGCGCCTTCGCCAGCTCTTTCACCGCTTCCACTTGCTGCGTCATGGACTCCGAAAGACCGCTGATCATCTCCTTCACCTTCTGCGACGCGACTCGGATCTGCTCCATTGCCGTCTGCGAGCCCTTAGCCGTTTCTACGCCCTTGGTCACGTTTTTCGCGCTTTCCTTGATCAGGCCCTCGATTTCCTTCGCCGACGAAGAGCTCCGATCAGCAAGCTTCGACACCTCCTCGGCCACCACGGCAAACCCCCGCCCGTGCTCCCCGGCCCGTGCCGCCTCGATGCTCGCGTTCAGCGCCAGCAGGTTGGTCTGGTCGGCGATGTCGCTGATCACGTCCACGATCCCACTAATTTTCTCCGAGCTGCCCGCAATCAGATTGATCCCTGCTACCACCTCAGAGACCGCCTCCGTTCCTTCCAGCGCGTTCTCCACTGACCTGCTGGCAAGCCCTGCTATCTCGGTGAGGTTCTTCGACACGTCCTCGATGAATTGGTTCACCTGCGCCATGGAGCTTGACCCTTCCTCCACCGCCGCCGCCTGGCTCTGCGCGTGCTCGGCCACTTGGCCAACCGACGCAGTCAGCTCCTCAACCGAAGCGCTTGCTTCCTCCAGGGTCGAGGCCTGGTTCTGCGCCCCCTCTGCCAGCTTCTGAGCGCTTGCGGTGATCTGCTCGCTGGAGGAGGCAACATGATTGGATGAGTCCAGCACCTGGCGCATCATCGCATTGAGCTTACTCGTCATGAGATTGAAAGTCACCGTAAGGTCGCCCATCTCGTCGCGGCTCTTCACCCCGACCTGTTGGCTCAAATCGCCCTCCGCCATGCGCTGAGCGGCGCCGAGAATTTTAGCGATTGACCGGGCGATGCTCGTGCCTATCACCAAGGCCAAGATGATTGCGACCACGGTCACGGCGATACCCGTCACGAGGGCGAGCAAAACCAACTGGTTCAATGAGGCGCTGGCCTCTATCTTCGCTTGGCCCGCCTCATCCGCATACGCTCCAGTGCCGATGACCCAGTCCCAGGGGGCGAAATACGCGACGGCTGCGGTCTTGATGCGAGGCACGGTCTCTCCTGTGTTTTTCCACGGGTAGTCGACGAAGATAACTTCTCCATTTTTGGCCGCGAGGGCACCGTTGACGATGTCCTGGATGAAGAAACGACCGTTTGTGTCCTTCGACTCCCAGATATTCTCGCCATCGCGGCTTCCGCCCTTGGAAATGATATACGCTCCCTTCTTGTCTCCCGTGCCACCCAGCACATATACGTATCCGCTCTTGCCGATGGCAATGGCCTCGATGGATTGGCGTAAACTCGCGACATTCTCCTGCTTCACCCCGACATAGAGCATGCCGATAAGAGAGCCCTTCCGGTCTCTGAGAGGTTCGTATGCCGTGATATACCAGGAATCGACCAAGAAGGCTCTGCCCAAGTATGTCTTTCCGCCGAGGACGGTGGCAATTAACGGATTCTGCGAGCCATCCGGGTTGACGCTGGGGATGTACGTTCTAATTGCGCGGGTTCCGTCTTTCTCGACGACCGTAGTGGCTACCCGCAGCATGTCCCCATTATCGTTCATTCGCTGGAAGATTGTGCAGGTGGCGCCGACCATCTTCACGGTGTCGTCGACCACCGGAACAGGCACGTTTATGTCCGTCACCTGCCCCGACCACGTCTCTCCGATAAGGAGTTGCGGGAGGGTGATTTGCGATGTCACTCCCGTCACCTGGTTCTTCGCATCCCATGGGATTGTCTTCCGGGAAAGGCCGACTGCGCCAGCTCGCTGAAGAACGTCACGCGCAACGTTGAGGTCGGCCTGCAGCGTCTGCTGGACGCTGTCGTTCTGGGTGCGGCAAAGCGCAAGGACATCGTCAGTGATCAAGGCGAGATTGTTTTTCACCTGGGCATCAATAACCTTGTCCAGCCTCGTTGTGAGGTTCTGTTTTTGCCCAATTAGTAGGCAAAGAACGACGACCACGGGTATAATCGGCAAGACTACACCCATAAAAGTGATTTTCACACGAATCTTCATTTTCGTTCTCCTCCATATGTACGAATGATACGAGATGTCTTTCCTAACGCGCTTTCTTCCTCCTTAGCACACTATTGATTGAACCAGCGATGTGCCGCGCTCCTCGCCCGAGCTGCTCAGGCTCGATTCCAGTGATTGCGAACGTCGCGCTCCGGACAGCCATGAGAGTCACGACCGCAAGCGGAATGATCATCAGGACCGTCCCCGCCACGATCAATTTTGTGCCAATCCTTAGTTTTTTAAAGACATAAAACCTCCATCCTTTCTTTTCCACGTCCACCAATGAGTGGGCAGGAACGTTTCCTCAAGTTTGTGTTAGTGTATGGCACTAAAAGACCAATCTTCCATCCTAGCTCATAATTATGTAGAATGGTCTACATATGTCAAATCTTATTTCGCCAATGTTCCACGTTCCATGACTGTTTCCAAAAATATGGAACACTTTGCCCGGAGAGTTAGATGAAACGACCGCAGACCCTCAGAAAATGCGTTGTAGCCCACGCGAATCCTTTCCCTTGTCATGTCAAAAAGCCTCTGGATGATAAATGATTTGGATCTTTGAATTTTATGAAGTTCCTTCACAAAACAAAATCCAATTTCGATTTCCCGATGGCCGGCCTACATCTACTTCAAAAATGCCGAGAGCCGCTCCAGGAACGTTTTCAAGATGACCTACCGAAAGCCAGGATGGACTTCCTACGAGAACTGGAATCCAGGAGCTCTCAGGTAGACCCACCCAGGCCAGGAAAGGCTCGACGGCCCGCTCGGGAACTCGTTGGGGCCTGCATGAAGCTGCATGGATCAGAGCATGAGTCTACGGAAAGGCATGTTTTCTACGTCGGGTTGGGGTTGGCAGTGCTGGCCCGCTTAGGGACTCAGGGTTTCAGATCTCGTCAGGTGACGGGCTTGGTCCCCCCCAGGACTCGCACGGGCGGGAAGATCAAGAAGCTTCTTTTTGACATCTTCAAATCCTTCCAACCATAGACAGCAACGTCTCTTCATACTCGTCGACATGAAAGTCGATGATCGCGATCGTGCCCCCTGGTCGAAGAACTCGGTCAATTTCGGTAATTGCTCTTCGGCGCCCTTCGCTGTCGGGGATGTTGTGGATTGCGATGTTGGAAACGACCGCATCGAACGTGAGGTCTGGGAAGGGTATCTTCCGCATGTCTCCAGACAGAGCGGCCGTAGCCTCCACATCAATCCAAGTTCCTCCGAAAACCGTGGCGTTTCATCCTGTGTGCGCTCATGCTGGGCTCGCGAGATGGCAATCTTTGTCTGACCCTTGAAGAACGGCAGCGGATCTTTGCCGCTACCGCTACCGAGTCACAAAAAAAGCTTCCGCTGTTTTTCCCAGCATTTCCGGGGGGTAGCCGGGTGACGACAAATTTGGCCGAATGGGACACACCCAATTTAGGTTGACAGTTGTATATGTTCATCGTATACATTGTATGTGAGCCTGCTCGACGAGTTCTTTGAAAGTCTGAAAGGCTTTCAGTGGGATGAAGGTAATTCCGAAAAAACTTGGGCAAGACAAGAGGTGTCCCAGGCCGAGTGCGAGCAGTTGTTCCTCAATCGACCGGTTGTCGTAACCTTTGACGAGGGCCATTCCAAGCTCGAACGGAGGTTCGTGGCGCTGGGACGCGCTGACTCTGGTCGCCAACTAACTGTCGTTTTCACTGTCCGCGGCTCGTTGCTGCGGGTTATTTCAGGCCGGCCCATGAGCCGGCGAGAACGGGGGATTTATGCCAAGCGCACGCAAACCAGTACCTGAGTTCAAGTCAGAAGCTGAAGAGCTCACCTTTTGGGAAGAGCACGATACGGCCGACTATTTGGACTGGTCGCGGGCAGAGGTCGTCCAGTTTCCGAACCTCAAGCTGTCTACTTCCACAATCTCCTTACGGCTTCCGGCTCAGCTTCTCGCAGACTTGAAGCGTCTGGCGAACAAGCGCGATGTACCTTATCAGTCGCTGCTCAAGGTGTACCTCGCGGAACGGGTTGCAGCGGAAAGCGCTAAGGCGCTTCCCAACAAACCCTTGCGACGCCTCAAGTCGCCTTCGTCCTCCAGAAGACCCACGCGGTTTGCGAAAAGAGGTCACTCATGATCGAGCTGAAGTGATTGTTCCGCCTCGCGCAGAAGGGTGAGCACACTTGAACGACGACGATAGCAGCGACGAGAGACGCCGAACACTCGCCGAACAGATAGCTCGGGAAGAACAACACATTTCAGAAATCGATGCTGAACTCGAACACCGCCGTGCCCTTGTTTCTTCTTTCAAAGAGCAGTTGGCAGCTATTGAGCCACATGCCGACCGACCGACTGCGTTTGACGAAGGCGCAACCTCGACAACGGCAACGCTCTCAAGCGAGGAGAAAGTGCGGATCTTTCGCTGGCTGTTTCGCGGCCGAGAGGATGTTTTCGCGCGCCGTTGGGTGAGCAGTAGAACAGGAAAAGCTGGCTATTCGCCGGCTTGTGCGAACGAATGGGATCCGGTGCTCTGTGGAAAAGCAAGGGGTCCAGGAAGTTCTGGAAAGACAAACTGTCTTGAATGCTGTCAGCATGCGTTCTTTCGCGTCACCGATGAGGAAATAGAGAAGCATCTCAAAGGCCTTCAAGTCATGGGGGTATATCCGCTTCTTGCCGATGAGAATTGCTGGTTTCTAGCCGCGGACTTCGACGATGGCGCGTGGCAGGAAGATGTCGCTTCGTTCCGTGAAACGTGTCGTTCATACGATGTTCCCGTCGCGATCGAACGATCGCGGTCTGGTAAAGGCGCTCACGCTTGGCTCTTCTTCTCCGAACCCGTCTCCTCCAGCCTCGCGAGGAGTTTGGGGTGTTTCCTGATAACCGAGACCATGGTTCGTCGCCACCAACTTTCGATGTCGTCCTACGATCGGCTCTTCCCAAGCCAGGATACGGTCCCCAAAGGTGCCTTTGGAAACCTCATTGCCCTTCCCCTTCAACGGCAAGCGAGGGCGAAAGGCAATTCGGTATTCGTTGATGCATCATTCACTCCTTACGATGACCAGTGGGCTTTCATATCGAGCATCCAGCGCACCGATTTGAATAGGGTTCGCGAAATCGTCCAAGACGCTGGCCGTCGCGGCAAGATTATGGGACTACGAATGGTCGATGCCGAGGAGGAATCCGACCAGACTCCGTGGAAACGACCTCCATCGGGCTACTCGGAACGGGTGTCCATGAAAGAGACCCTTCCGCGCGAAGTGCACGCTGTCATTTCTCAACGCTTGTTTCTCGAACGAAACGGCCTACCCTCTCCTCTTCTCAATCAGATCAAGCGTCTGGCTGCCTTCCAGAATCCAGAGTTCTACAAGAGGCAGGGCATGAGGCTTTCTACTGCACTCACCCCCAGGGTTATTGCATGTGCCGAAGAGCTCTCTGAGCATATCGCCCTGCCTCGTGGGTGCTGGCCCGAGGTTGAGGCCCTGTTGAACGAGTATGGCATCGCCCTTTCTGTCGCAGACAAGCGCGAGGAGGGCACCGCGCTCGATTGCTCCTTCACGGGTACTCTCACCTCAAGTCAAGAACGAGCTGCAAAGGCTCTACTCGCTCACGACATAGGCGTCCTGGTAGCACCTCCGGGGACTGGCAAGACCGTCATAGGGATTTTTCTGATCGCCATGCGGCGCCGAAACACGCTTGTTCTTGTTCACCGGAAGCCTCTCCTCGATCAATGGGTCGCACAACTTGCTTTGTTCCTGGGTAAAGAACCGAAAGAAATCGGGCAAATCGGCTCTGGGAAAAACAGGCCCACCGGCGAGGTCGATGTAGCGATGATGCAGAGCCTGATTCGCCTTGGCCGCGTAGCTGACCTTGTTGCCGGTTATGGACAAGTCATCGTGGATGAATGCCACCACGTCCCTGCCGTTTCGTTTGAGCGGGTCCTTTCTGAAGTGAAGGCGAGGTTTGTCACAGGACTCACTGCAACTCCACGTCGCCGGGACGGTCAGCAGCCGATCCTCCACATGCAACTCGGTCCTGCGCGGTTCGCTGTGGATTCTCGAAACAAGAACGCACAACGCCCATTTGAACAATCTCTCATTGTCCGCGCGACCGAGTTCGCGATCAAACAGCAGGCCAAGCGAACCACCATCCAGGAGCTCTATTCGATGCTGGCAGCCGATCCGGCCCGCAATAATCTCATCTGCAAAGATGTAATCCAAGCCCTTAAAGACGGGCGCTCCCCGATCGTGCTCACGGAGCGGCGTGAGCACCTGGAAAGACTGGCTGATGAGCTGCGTTTGTACGTTCCGGATCTTGTCGTGCTCCATGGGACAATGAAGACGTCGACGCGGCGCGAGGCGCTTGCACACTTCGCCATGGCGCCCGACGGCAAGCCGCGGCTTCTCCTCGCGACAGGGCGTTACATCGGGGAAGGTTTCGACGACGCACGATTGGATAGCTTGTTTCTCGCCCTGCCGGTGTCGTGGAAAGGGACGTTGATTCAATACTCGGGCCGTCTCCATCGTCTGTATGCCGGCAAGACAGAAGTGCGGATATATGACTACGTCGACCGAAAAGTCCCAATGCTTCTTCGGATGTTCGAAAAGCGTCTCCGTGGCTATCGGGCGATGGGATACGTCCGTGTAGAGGATAACAATGAAACAAGGGAAGAGTCCGAAACGCATACGTCAAGGGTCGAGTAGCCCACGCAGCCCAACGTCTTCCTCTCGTCTTGAGCGAATGATCTCAGAGGCAATCGTCGACTGCTACAATGATAGTGAGCAGGCGATGGGTCTTTTCACTATGGTCGAGGAGAATCTCCGCCTCCCATTTTCAACCATCGTGCTTGGCATCCAGGTCAATGTGCAGAAAGTCGAACTCAATGACGCGGGGGAGATTGTTGCCGTTTGTTCCAGAGGCCCAGAGAAGCAGAGGATCCCATTGGTGGACCTTTCCCTTCCATCTCCTCGACCTGAAGGGGCAGAGTGGATTGAAGCGTATCGTCGCTGGGCGAGAGGGAGATAACTATCATGCACAGCTATTCGGGAATCACAGACATCGGCGAGCCCGATCTCCAGCGGCCGAGCACCGATTATCCGCAAGACGAACCTGTTGGGAAAAAACTCGCTGGATGTAGTGTCAGATAAAAGATGTGAGAAAAATCCGCAATTCTTTGCAAATTGATCCAAACCAATCCACGACGTGCAATTCTCCAGCGAATGTTTATTGACCCAACCTCTTGTAGGGAATACTATTAGTCAGCTGTGAGCCGCAGAGAGACGCGCAGCGAATCTGCTCGGACCCGTTTTCCTAAACCGTAGGTCGGATGTTCGAGTCATCTCTGGGGCAAACGTAACTAAAGCATTGAAGAGCCTTTTCCATTTCGTCATATCGTGACAGAAGCGATGAATCCGGCTAACACGAGGCTGTCCGTACAATTGTGAGTTCTGCTCTGTGATCGATTTCTCCGGAACAACAATAAGGCCCAGGTCTACTGTCAAGAAACGTGCTTTAATGCAGCGGTTGGCCCTTCGACGTCTCCGTGGTGCCGGCAGCAGCCGTCTTTTCGTCCGAGTGTTTTTCAATCATGGCTTTGAATTGTGCCTTATCCAATACCTCGACCTCCAGAAGCTTTTCGGCTATCTCGTGCAGGAGACTTTCATAACGACCAAGCAGCTCGGCGACTTTGTCGTACCTTCCGTTTATGATCCTGGCGGATTCCTCGTCGACGTACTGCTGGGTGGCCTCCGAGTATTCGCGTAGCGTTATGGCGTTGGCGTCTCCAAGTAGCTGGCCCTGCCTCCTGGCGGGCAGGAAAGTGTTGCGGAACCTTTCGCTCATTCCGAAGTCGGTGATCATCCGACGGGCTATGTCTCCCGCTTTGTCCAAGTCGTTCGTGGCGCCCGTTGAGACTTCGTGGAAAACCAGCTGCTCCGCGGCCCGTCCTCCGAGCAAAACGTCGATCCGGGTGTTGAGCTCACCTTCGGTCATCAGGAAACGGTCCTCGGTAGGGAGCTGCATGGTGTACCCCAGAGCGCCAAGGCCGCGAGGCACGATGGAGATCTTCTCCACTGAGTCCGCCCCCGGAGTCAGGTGCGCAACCATTGCATGGCCTGTCTCGTGGTAGGCGACGATCTTTCGCTCCTTCGCGTTGATCAAGCGGTTTTTCTTCTCCAGCCCCGCGACCAGTCTCTCGAAGGCCGAATCGAAGTCAGGCTGCGTCACCCTTTCCCTCCCCGCCCTGACTGCCAGAAGCGCTGCCTCATTCACCAGGTTTGCGAGGTCCGCTCCGACAAACCCGGGAGTCCTGCGGGCTACATCCCTGAGGTTCACCGAATCATTCAGCCGCACCTCCTGGCTGTGAATGCGCAGGATCGCTTCTCGGCCGTTCAGGTCGGGCTTGTCCATGAGGACCTGCCTGTCGAAGCGTCCGGGACGCAAAAGGGCGGGGTCCAGCACCTCAGGCCGGTTCGTGGCAGCCAGAATTATGACTCCGGTTCGCGAATCAAACCCGTCCATCTCCACTAGGAGCTGGTTCAGGGTCTGCTCTCGTTCGTCGTTGGCGGACAGTGCTTGTGCTCTGCTCTTCCCAATAGCATCCAGTTCGTCAATGAAGATGATGCAGGGTGCCTTGCCCCTGGCTTGCTGGAACAGGTCTCGCACCCGTGCGGCGCCAACTCCTACGAACATCTCCACGAACTCCGAGCCGCTGATCTTAAAAAAGGCCACGCCTGCCTCTCCGGCAACCGCCCGAGCCATGAGAGTCTTCCCTGTCCCTGGCGCACCGACAAGGAGCACCCCTTTGGGGATCTTTCCGCCGATGGCAGTGTAGCGGGCGGGGTGCTTGAGGAAATCGATGACTTCGACGAGTTCCGCCTTCGCCTCCTCGGCTCCCGCCACATCGTCGAATCTGACCCCCGTATTCCCCTCGGCCACCAAGAGGGACTTGTTCTGTCCGAAGCTCATCACACCGCGCCCCAGGCCGCCCATGCGCCGGGACAAAAGCCGCCAAATCAGGAACATGGCGCCAAAGGGAAGAATCCAGCTAAGCAGAAAGCCGAGGATAGGATGGTTTTGCGGCAGGACCTCGTAGTATTCGACCTCCTTGGAATCCAGCAGCGCTACGAACCCGGGGTCCTGAACGGGTGCGGTCTGGTACTCCTTTGCGGGAGCACTGCCCGTCTGGGTGACCTTACCCTGCTGAGCCTGTTGCCGCAGAGCATCCTGCTGCTCCTTGGTAAGAGCGAATCCGTAATAGGCGCCCGGGGTCATTTCCACGCGCTTGATCGAGCCATCCGTGATCAGCTTCTTGAAAGCGCTGAAATCGACGATCATGGCCGGGGGCTTGGGGATCAGGAGGAAGTTCAGAGCCAGGACCAGAACGACGGACGCGGCTACCCCCCAGAGTGAGAAGTTCCGGTTGAGCGGTGACGGCAGTCGGGACTTGTTTGGATCTTTTACAAGCATTTTCTCGCCCAATTGGGGGCTAAATTAACGCCGAATAGTGCCGCAGTGCGTTGCCTAAGAGAGGCTGTTACGGATTGTTCGAGGTTGACGAAATCGATCACATTCGCAAACGTGCCGAGGGCTCCCCTCATGGAGCGGATCTCGCTCTGCACGTTACGTGTCACGTGAGCGATCGGATTTCTTGAGAATGCCGGGGAGCAAGGAAGGGTTGAAGAATTGGCCTCTGCTTGCACCTCAGTGTTGCTTTTCATTTCAGGTCCTTTTATCCAGCTTCAAGCTCTACAACGAAGCGTCGGCAGACTGGAGGATTTTAAGAATCCTGACGATCTGTTAGCCCATGATGTGGCGCATACGTTGAGTGGGAATCTACCTCAGCGCGGTTATGCTCATTCTCTTAGCCACCATGTTCCTGAAGCCCAACGTGAATAAGAATACTGTCGAAATTCGTGCACTTCTGTACGGCAGCGCACACAGCGGGAGAGACTGGGAAACATGGAGTGAGGAACGGCTTTCGCGATGACAGACTCGAGGTGAAACTCGCGTGGCGGGCCCAGATTTTTAAAGGGAAGCGCGGAACAGCAAAGCTCAAGACAAGCAAGGCTTGATCGAGCTGAATCGTTTGCCGTGCGGTGCCGCATGTCGTAGAATGCCACGGGAGGTCATTCATGGGAAAACCGGTCGAGTTGATCGCATCGTATTGGACAATCGCTGGAGTCTTTCCTGGCCGTGCCGTGGAGTACAGCCGCTTCGAGTTTCAGGACCGCGTCCGTGCCCTGGCCAAGGCAGGATTCAAAGGTCTGGGCATCTGGCACGCCGACCTGGAGCACATCCTGGAGCGCAGAACGCTCGCGGACATGAAGCGGATCCTCGACGACAATGGCATAAAGCACGTCGAGGTGGAGTTTCTCACCGACTGGTTTCTCACGGGGGAGAAGAAGAAGCTTTCCGACGACCGGAGGAAGAAGCTGCTGACAGCAGCCGAAGCCCTCCATGCGAAGCAGGTGAAGGTTGGCGACTTCAACCGCGAAACCTGCCTATTTGATCGTCTGGTTGAGTCGTTTGCTGCTCTGTGCGCAGATGCGGCGAAGCATGGAGCTTCGATCGCGTTCGAGCCAATGGGTGTAGCAGTCGTTAGCACCCTAGGGGATTCGCTGCGCATGGTCTCGGAAGCCGGTGCGAAGAACGGCGGCATCACGCTCGATATCTGGCACGTCGTCGACCGCGCCATGAGCCTGGAAGAGGTGAGCCGCATTGCCCCGCGCTTCCTGATGGGCATCGAGCTCAACGACGCACCCATGGACGGGTCCCGCATTCGAACCGACGATGCAAATCCGCGGACGTTCTGCGGCGAGGGGAATTTCGATATCAGTGGATTCGTGAAGGCCGTGCAGAAAAGTGGCTACGAGGGCCCGTGGGGAGTAGAGGTCATCGGCGAAAAGCTGCTCACTATGCCTCTTCGCGAGCTCGCGGAACGGGCGTACAGGACCACTGCGGCTCAGCTCGACGGGTGATCCACGGTCATTCCGTATGTCGTCGAAGGACAACGAGTGTTCGGAGTGAGTGCGTAGTTTGTTTTTAACCGATGATCGCGGCAAAATTCTAGGCAAGCTTCTTCCTCTTGGAATGTCGCCCCCGGTTCCAACCTCCCTTTCCGGGGGCAATTTTTAGGACAAAAGAGGCACGGAGGCATGGCTGCTATCCCTCGTTTAAAAGGTTCTTTTGCTCCATGCTGACGATCTCCCGCGCTGGTACATGATCGCTTAGTGCAAGAAACAAGGGTTGATCCTTCCCAGAGCTGACTTACCGCCACCGAACTCCGTGCCTTCACATAACGTTACATGAAAGCTCGAACTCCGGCAGAAAACCGGCCAGTGAGGCCCGAACGGGCCAAGGGAAAGAGCGGCCCCGGATGCGAGGATCACGGGGCCGCAGTGCATGGAGTTGTGAGGACTTTCCGTCTACCTTCACATGGTCCACTATGCCGATTCTCGCCTCGATTGACGGGCACGACGTGCAATGCCACCATGGCACGGTGTACACGCAATTCATTCTACTGGAGTCCCTTTTAAAAAGTTATGGACGCCATCCGGCGGTCAGGGACATGTCGCTTGCTATTCCCCACGGCGAGATCGTCGGGCTTCTCGGTCCGAACGGCGTCGGCAAGTCGACGACCATCGCCATGCTCACGGGGCTCCTTACCCAGAGCAGGGGCGGGATCCTGTGGGAAGGCAGCTCGATCTTCGCGCGAATACAGATGATCTGCCTGGTGCCGACCTGGCGGATTCCTGGCGACTCGGCGGTCATGGTGCCGATGAACACACGCACGCGCTGGTCCGTGTTTGCGTCGATGTGCAGCCACATCGAGGCCGTAATCACGTTTTCCTCGGCCGGCCGCGCGAAGCGCCCCCGAATCCTGCATGCCCTTTAGGGCCCTGTATGTCTCACTGCTACGGTAAGTTGATTTGCCACCCCATCTGCACCAAGCCCTATCGATCACGCTCGTCCATCCCTTGGCCAGTATGACCTCCGTCCAGTATCCCTTGAGGTCCGGGCCGGCCTTCAAGACTATTGTTATCACTTCGGGATTTGATTGGCCCCTACGGAGTACATCAGAAAGGTCCTTGGGAGTGAAAACGCTATTCATTGAGCCCGGCAGTCCCCGGGAGAACGGCTATGTCGAGACCTTCAACGGCAAGACGCGCGACGAACTGCTGAATCCAGAGCTCATCGGACACCCTGTGGGAAGCAAAGACGCAATGCGCAGCGTAGGTCGGGCAGTACAACACGACCAGACCGCACAGTGCCTTGGGATATGGGCCTCGGGGGCTATAGGCACGCCTTCCCCGGCCCTCGGTCAACTGGCGTTGTGCCTTAGGAAGTGGTGCAAAAAACTGGGGGACAGGCCAAGCCGGGGCGGTCACCTGATTGGTCCTTTTCCGAACTTCTCATGAAGCAAGGACTTGCGTAATAGTGCGCTAAGATTAAAAAAAATAAAATTTTCTTGACATAACTTAGGAAATTTGCTCAAATAAGGAAATAAATGGAGACCATTGAATGATTCCTGCCAAGCGATATATGAACATTTCGCAATTACTTCAGAGCAATGAATATGTTTCGATATCCTCCCTGAGCGAGGCTTTGGGAGTATCTGAATCCACGATTAGGCGAGATCTCCAGCAAATGGAGCAAAGGAACCTTTTGTCCAGGGTGCAAGGAGGGGCTGCTTTACGGGATTTCATTTATTCCCACCTTCGCGTGGAGAAGAACAGCGATGAGTTTCAAGTAGAGAAACAGCAGATAGGCAAAGCAGCTTCTGATCAAATTAACAGCGGCGATAATCTTATTTTGGATTCTGGAACTACCACCTTTTATGTCGCGAAGTATCTGAAAGAGAAGAAGAATATTACGATCACAACAAACGCGCTAGATATCGCTAATCAATTCAAGGACTGTAAAGACATCACGCTCATCTCAACCGGAGGAGTTTTTGTTCCTGAAACAATTTCATTTGTAGGACCCATTGCCGAGGGTATGATCAAGGAAATTAAGGTTGATAAGCTTGTCATGGGAATGGGCGGCATTGGGTTGGATGGTCTTTTCACGAATTCCCATATCCTTGCGGTTCCCTTGAAGCAGGCGATGATCAAGGCAGCGAAAGAGATAATCATTGTAGCCGATCATAGCAAATTTGGTCGGTCTGCCTTGGCTACTGTCACTACAGTAATGAACGTTCATAAAGTGATCACAGATGCTGGAGTTGAGCAGGAGTATCTGGAAATGTTGGCTAAAAACAATATCAAGGTGATAACTGTTAGCCGCAATGGAGAACAACAGTCAGTGGCTTGATTTCTGGGGAGCATTGTTTGAACACAAGGCTGCGAGGAGAGGTAGACGCGGTGGTAGACCTTCTGCGGTAGCGCTTCGTGGTTGCGATTACGCTTTGTCATCCCCCGGGTCGTTGAACGGGTGTGCGAATAGAAAGGAGGATCATGAAGAGTTGCCAAGCTCGGTTCTGCGTGAGGCGGCACCTGGATTGCACGCTGAAGATGCTCTTTAAACCCATCAGGAGCCGGGAAATGCTGAAAGAAGGTGAAAAGAAAGCTGGAAGAAACCACAATTGTTTCAAGAAAGGTGTCGATTTGTCAGCGGAGCGTTCGTAAGCGAGCTGTCGAGGCATCGCAGACTATATCCCAATTCACCCGGATTGAACAGTTACCCTGTTGATTGGGTGCCTGCGTCACGCCTTGGTTTCGTGTGAAAGGAGAAGATGAAGATGACTAGAAAGATTCTTACAATCTGTGTTTTGTGTGCTATCGTCCCGCTACTTACATATGCGAGCGGTAAATCCGAGTCCGCAGCAAAGCCAGGAAGCGCTGGTGCATTCCAGGCTACCTATACTTCTGTCGACTACAGCGAGTCTAGCCCGATTGTTGCAGGACCTACCCTCGGTGTTGTCCAGATGGGACCTGCAACGAAAACACCCGTCTCGTTGCCCTATAGTGATGTCCTGCCGCTTCCGGAGGGACCTGTAGGCAACGCAAGCCATACTTATACAATTGGTCTCTCGCTACCGTTTACAACAAACATTTGGTTCCTGGGGGTTCAGGATTCCGCATTACTTGAAGCTCAGCGCCATCCTAACGTAAAGATCCTTGTTAGGAATGCAAATCAAGACGCAACTCAGCAAGCCAATGATATTCAGGCGCTGATTTCACAGCACGTGGATGGAATTATCGTAGATCCACTTCAGGAGGCCGCCCTAGTTCCCGCCATGCAGAGAGCCATGCAAGTGGGAATTCCTGTGGTCGATGTAGACCGACAGTTAACTCAGCCGGCCTACACCAATGTTGTCACAGGTGACTTTTCACAGGGGCCACGTGATCTTGCGAAATGGGTTGTTGAGCAGCTAAAACAAAAATACGGAGAGCCCAAAGGCACTATTGCCGAAATCCAAACTGACATGGGATCTACTCCCCAAATCGCACGCTTTACCGCGTTCAAGACGGTAGTAGATCAATACCCGGGGATAAAGATCGTTGGACTACAAAGTGCAAAGTCTGACGAGACCCTTGCGTACGACGTCATGAAGGACATACTCTCGGCTAACCCGAATCTTGACGTTGTCTATACGCATTCTGAGGACATGACGATGGGGGCATGGAAGGCCATGGATGCTGCGGGCAAAGCTAATGGGGTACTGTTTCTTGGCTGCGATCTTTCGAAAGAGGGAGTTAAGTGGCTGAAGGATGGGCGAATGTCCGCGCTGGCGGCCTGGACGCCGTACATGGGCGACGTCGCATTAAGGGCGTTGTTCTATGATTTGGCAGGGAAGCCGGTGCCGAAAACAATCTGGCTCCCAGATCAGCCATTGGCTACAAATGCAAATGTGGATCAATATGGTGGATCCGCATACGGACCTTTACCTCAGGGAATGGAAAGCTATTGGACTGTAGGTAGACAACCGGGTAAATAGGCGAGCCTGCACGGAAGACATACATCAATTGACGGAGTCTCTTAGTCGGCGGCGGGTAATTCTGCCGCCGATTATAAGCAGGTAGGTGGTGAAGGCGTGTCTGAATTCGTCGTAGTCATGAGGGGAATAGGCAAATCATTTTCCGGCGTGCGAGTCCTAGAAGATGTGACGTTTAGCCTGGGACGTGGTCAGATTCATGCTTTGTTGGGGGAGAATGGTGCCGGAAAGACCACGTTGGTACGCATCTTGGCTGGTGAGCTGTCGCCTGACGCAGGCTCAATTGACCTTAATGGCCGGTTGGTCCGATTTACTGGACCCAAACAAGCGCAGCAGGCAGGTATAGGACTTGTTCATCAAGAACTCTCCTTGATCCCTACTCTTTCCGTCGCTGAAAACCTTTACTTAGGCCGACTACCACGCAAGAACGGGCTTGTTGATTGGAAACGTCTTGCCAATGATAGCCATAATTTGCTTGATCTTCTGGGGGTTGATTTCAATCCGCACGCACTGGTTAGTTCTCTCACGGTGGCAAAACGGCAAATTGTTGAAATTGCTAAAGCATTAGCGCTTAAGGCGGACATCTTGATCATGGACGAGCCAACGGCGAGTTTGTCGTCGGAAGAGACCGATCGACTATTTCGTCTCATGAGAAACTTGATAAAGACAGATAAGTCGGTTATCTACATAAGTCACAGGTTGCACGAGGTTGTTCAAATTGCTGATCAGGTCACGGTGATGCGAGATGGCAGAATTGTCGCGGAGGTTGCGGCGCGGTCTGCAACAACTGCTGAGCTTGCCGAACTCATCGTTGGTCGCTCGATCGCCGACACGGTGGTGTCAAAGCCACCACGGCCAAACGCTCCAATTGCCCTCGACGTAATAGGGATAGTTGCGCCCCGCGTCAAGAACGTTAGCCTTCAGGTGCACCAAGGGGAAATTGTTGCTCTTTATGGACTGGTTGGCTCTGGTCGCACAGAGCTTGCGCGAGCGATCTGCGGCATTGATCGCCGTGAAGCCGGGGAAGTCATGTTATTTCAGCAGACGTTGGAGAGCAATGATCCAACGAAGGCGATACGAAAGGGAATCGGATATATGCCGGAAGATCGTAAGAATCAGGCACTTTTTCAGATTTTGAATGTGAACGTTAATATGACCATCACTAAACTAAGCAAAATTCTCCGATGGGGCCTTCTCTCTACAAAGCTCGAAAAGACTACTGTTAGCAGCTACATAAAAAGGATGCGTGTGAAGGCACAGTTCCATAGTGAAATCAAAACGCTGAGCGGCGGAACACAACAAAAGGTAGGTCTCGCCAAATGGTTGCATGCTGACAGTAAAGTGCTAGTTCTTGACGAACCTACGAAGGGGATAGATGTCTCTGCAAGATTCGATCTGTATGGGACGCTTCGTGAGCTTGCCTCGAGTGGAGTGGGGATTCTACTAATAACGTCAGATTCGAACGAAGTGTTACGTGTTGCAGACCGAGCAATCATCATGCGTGCTGGTAAGATTGTCGCAGAACTGGATCCAAAAGAAACTTCAGAGGAGAAATTGGCTGCAAATGCGCTTGATTGAACACGATATGCTTGAACCAAAGAATCTTCTGTTCAAATTGCGCCAGTTAAGGTCCCTGCGCTATCTGGGCTTGCTCGGCGTAATTGCAATGCTCCTGGTAATAGGCACCGTTCTTTCTCCGTACTTCTTCTCGGGATCGAACATGCAAAATATCCTGCAGGGTGCTGCGGTTACCGGGATTTTAGCTTCAGGTGAAACGCTAGTCATATTGAGCGCTGGCATTGACCTTTCGGTCGGTGCCGTATTAGCGCTGAGCGCTGTCATAGGCGCCAGCTACAGCCCACATGACATAACAGGTTTCCTGCTTTTCACAGCTCTGACAGGCGGGCTTGTTGGTTTGTTCAACGGCCTTTTAATTGTATTTGGCAAAATACCACCATTTGTCGTCACCCTTGCATCGCTAAGCATAGCCCGGGGTCTCGCGCTCGTGGTCAGCAGCGGAAATCCTATATATTTCGATATACCACATTATGTAGACATAAGCAATGTATCCCTCTTGGGCGTCCCGATACCGGCGGTGATGTTCTTCATTGTTGTCGCCATTTTAATTTTCGTGTTGAAGTTTTTCCCATTCGGGCGTGGGATTTATGCTGTCGGTGCCAACAAAGAGGTGGCTCGTTTATCGGGAATTTCTATTCAGAGAATTCTGTTGGGAGTCTACTGCATAGGCGGGCTATTGAGCGGCGTCGCCGCAATTGTCTACACCTCCTATACAAGCGTTGCCCAGCCGCAAGCTGCGAACGGCATTGAGCTGGACGCGATCGCAGTAGTAGTGATCGGCGGCACAAATCTTTTCGGTGGTGAGGGAGGAGTTGGGAGGACAATCTATGGCACATTTGTGATTGCAATATTAAGGAATATTTTCAACCTCATGAATATGCAAACTCCGATGCAAAACATCATGATGGGCTTTGCTATACTTTTGGCACTATTGTTGCAGCGTAGAAGGAGAGACTCATAGGAACAAGAATGCTCGCGTGCGCGATTTCAAGATCAGAGGAGTTTTCGCGATTGCTTTTGAGGATTCAAGTGAGCATATGTCGCAGAAAAGATTTCCGGTTCGCTAGTTCGGGAACTCATTAGTTAGTAGTGTGTGTTTGGTTAATTTGAGCTATTCTGAGCGACTTGTCATTCAATTGCGGAACATATGCGATGGTTTTTAGTTTATTTTTCTAAGGTGGTTGAATAGTCTGCCACCTATCGATGTTTCCCGAAATATTCGGACTAAAGTTGGCGAATCGGAATGTCTATCGGCGTTTAGAGGCATCAGGTTCTTTCATTTCAGAGACTTGGTGAAGAATGGGAGGAAAAGAATGCTAATTGATGGCCACGCGCATATTTTCCCGGTCATAGATGGCTACAACGGTCATGGAGTTGTTCGATCCGACAAAAGAGGATTCGTTCGTTACGGATCTGGAGAGTTATCTCGACTACTTCCTCCCTCATTCGCAGAAACATGTTTTCCTGCGGAATCGCTTATTGAGTACATGGACTGGATTCATGTAAATCACGCAGTATTAATGCAGGGCCCATTTTACGGTGATCTAAATGAGTTCATGCTGAATGCGGTAGAGAGCTGGCCGGATCGATTCACCGCGGCCGCTATGATTGATCCATATATCATGGACGCAGCTAAGAGTCTAGATTGGCTAATGGAGAGATTCCGGATTCTAAAACTGGAGTGTAGCCAAGAGTACGGTCTCTTCGGCATACACCCAAACCTTGACTATCTGGACGAAAGATTCACGTCGGTGTGGAAGCGCGCAAACCAAGCGGAACTGACTGTAGTCGTGGACGCTGGGGCCTTCGATTCGCCGTCCTGCGACGTCGACAGCCTTGAAGCCGTCGCGAAGAGGTATGATGGCTTAAAGCTCGTCTTCACTCATCTCCTTTTTCCGCCCGGGCAGGTCGCGCCGGAGGAAAGGATAAGAGAATGGCGTCGGTCCTTGCGCCTAGGACGTATTTCCAATGTTTGGTTCGATGTCTCGTCGCTAGTCGGTATACCCGGAGATGAATATCCATTTCCCGCAGCTCAAGGGTTCATTAAGGCCGCTTTCGAGGAAGTTGGAGCAAAAAAGCTCATCTTTGGTACGGACGCCCCAGGAATCTTTACGAAGTGTACGTACGAGCAAGCGATCCGATTTGTCGATCATCACTGCACTTTTCTAAGCGGCACGGACTTGAATCTGATAATGGGAAAGAACGCAATTGGCGTTTATGGAATAAAACTCGACGAACATCCATCTAGCGCTGAAAAGATCCGGCAGGCGGGGTAATCAGGAGTGAAAATGCGCAGAGGTTTGAGGCGCTCAACTCAGAAAAACAATCTTTCAACGAAGCTATTTCGAAGAGGCGTAGGCCTGATCCGGATATGGCCAAGCAACACAGTGTTTTTGCCCACAAGTAATAGCGAAAGGCATCGCCTTGCATTTGAATGCAGTTGGAAAGTTGACGGGATTGTGATATGCCGCCAGGCACTAACAGAAATCGCTGGTAACGGGGAAATGGCGGGATGGTCGCATGAAAGCTTCAACCCATATGTTAATGCAAATGGAGCGCGAGAGGACAGAAAATATGAGAAAAGCATATTTGACTGCAACATTTGACAAAGAAGTTCTCGAGGAAATGTGCGGTCTGTTTGAAGTTATCACCGGTGGATGGGGGTACACAGGACGCCGACTTTCCTCGGACGAACTCGCTAAATGGGCACATGACGCTGAAGTCCTTATTGTTGGTTACGAGCCAGTGGACAAACAGGTGATCGATCAGTTGGCCAACCTTCGAGTAGTTGCATGTGCGCGCGGAGGGGTAGAGGCCAACGTCGATGTTGAACAGGCGTCTCTTAGAGGGATCCCTGTAATATATACACCAGGCAGAAATGCGGACGCTGTGGCTGACCTTGCATTTGGCCTATTGCTATGTGAGGTTCGGAATATTGCGCGGACTTCAAATCTAATTCTCAACCGAAATTGGGCTGAAGTCTCTTGGGATATCGCTGGGAATACTCCTTCGAAAAAATTCTCTGGATCGGAACTTTGTGGAAAAAAGATCGGTATTATCGGCTATGGGGCAGTTGGCCAAAAGGTTGGAAGGCGAAGCATTGGCTTCGAAATGAAAGTTAAAGTTTTCGATCCGTATTGGAAAGCCGACAGCTCGCGACCTGATGCGGTTGTAAGTGTGGATCTTCCGACATTATTGCGAGAATCAGACTTTGTGATTGTCTGTGCAAAGTTGACGCCAGAGACGCGGCATTTAATAGGTGAGGAACAACTCAGACTAATGAAACCAACTTCGTATCTTATTAACGTTTCGAGAGGAGCTATTATAGATCAGACTGCATTGGCAGTGGCTCTTCAAGAAAGAAGAATTGCAGGCGCAGGTCTTGACGTTCTCGAAGTCGAACCGATCGATCATGATGACCCGCTTCTTTTCCTCTCAAATGTCACGATTACCCCTCATATCGGCGGCGCATCTAGCGACATTGTCACCCGACAATCAAAGATGATCCTAGAGGATCTAAAGAGGTGGACTGTAGGCCTGAGGCCTAACAACATAGCAAGAGTACCGGAAAACAAGGGATAGCTGTATGGGGGGAACTCTTGGCATTGATATAGGTACAACCAGTGTAAAAGTCGCGATTCTTGACGACCAAGGCGCTATATGCGGAACATCTTCTAGGGGCTATCCGACAAAATTCGAAGATAGTGGGATGGCCGAGCAGGATCCGAACGACTGGTGGAATGCGACGCTTGGTGCGCTATCAGATGTATTCAAAACCTCGATTATAAAGGGCAAGGACATTCGCGCAGTTGGTGTTAGCGGACATGCGCCAAGCGCCTTGGCAGTGGACGCGAACACTAACGCCTTGCATCGTGCGGTCATTTGGATGGATCAACGCGCAGAAATAGAGGCAAATGAGTTAAGAAAGATATGGATAGAGGAAAACCTCTTACCAGTTGTCGGCAATAGGGTAGACCCATATTTCGGATTACCAAAATTACTATGGCTGCGGAGAACAGCTCCGGATATTTTTCATCGGGCGCGAAGCTTTCTTCAGGCCCACAGCTATATCGTGGCACGATTGACAGGCGTTGCGAGTCTTGACCCGACAACAGCTTCGCTATTGCTACTTTTCAACAATGATGCGTCAATCGTCACTTCCCTAATTGACAAATTGCAGTTTCCAATTGCGCAATTACCGCCCATTTACGAATCTGCCACTCCCATTGGCACTGTTTCAGGAAGCGCCGCGAGCGTCTTAGGATTGCGCCCGGGCACGCCAGTGGTTGCTGGTTCGACTGATGCTGCAACTGCAGCGCTGTCGGCATCCATATTGGAGATTGGTCAAGCATTCGAAATGAGTGGTGGATCGAGCGGTATAGGAGTTTGCTTGTCTCGTGAGACTTTTAGCCCGAAGCTTATTCGTTTTCGACATCTGTTTAAGGATCGCTGGATTCTCAAAGGAAGCATGAGTACAACGGGGGCAGCGTTGCGTTGGTTCCTGCAGGAATTGACGTCTGCAACTTTTATGGAGGATGGCGGCGTCGATGACCATATATACGATTCACTCATGGGTCAAATTGCAGCCACTCTCCCCGGTTCAGGCGGGGTTTTCTTGCCTTATTTGATGGGAGAACGCTCGCCGATCTGGAATAGTTTAGCTCGAGGCGTGCTGTTTGGGGTTTCGCTCAAAACTAATCGTGCTCAATTGGGACGAGCGGTACTGGAAGGTGTTGCATTCGGTCTTAGGCACAACTTGGAAGCTTTCGCAGAAGCCGGGGTCGTGATTAAACAATTCGTGGGCCTGGGCGGTGGATACAGAAGCCGACTCTGGGCGCAAATTAAGGCTGACATCACTGGCTGCACAATCAGAGTAATTGAAGGAAGCCTGGGCTCACCGATTGGGGCCGCAGTGCTATCGGGCATCGGTACTGGGATATGGCAAGATGCGGGCGCTGTACTCCGCGGATTGACACGAAATAGGTGGACCGTTGAGCCTGCCCCAGAAATGAAGCAAACATACGACAATCTCTATTTTATTTACAGGCAAGTTTATGAAAAGACGCGGGAACTTTTCGAATATCTGGGAAAGAATAAACCAAAGCCAACCCAACAGGAATAGGAGGGAATATGAACGAACAAGAGGCACGCGAGAGGATTTGTCAATACGGCAAGGACCTGTATGACAAGGGCCTTGTCAGTGGAACCGGTGGCAACATATCAGTTCGAATCGAGGATCGGATGATTTGCACGCCAACGGGTGTGTCACTAGGTGGTCTGGACCCTATTACACTTGCTTGTGTACGACTGACGGGGGAGCACATTTCTGGAGCACGTCCTACCAAGGAAGTCCCGATGCATCTCGCCGTCTATTCTGCTAATACAGGCGCTTGTGCTGTAGTACATACGCATTCTCCATTTGCTGTTACTTACTCATGTACCGGTGAAGTTAACGCTCTCATTCCGATATATACACCAGGTATGCTGGCAAAAGTTGGCCAAGTAAAGTTGGTCCCATTTCGCGTACCCGGCTCACAAGCGCTGGGTGATCTGATAAGAGAGAACATAACAAGCTTCCGAGCACTTCTTCTTGAAAATCATGGGGTGATTATTGCCGGCAAAACATTGGAAGAAGCTGTAATTACCGCCAGTGAAATTGAGGACAACCTCAGAATTTTCTTTATTTCGGGGCAGAAGGCTAGGTCACTAAAAGGACTATAGGGAGGTCGATTATGGAAAAGACGATGGTCTCTCTGTTTTTTCATGCGCCAGGCGACATGCGTGTTGAAAGCACGGATATACCTGCTATAACTAAAGATGAGGTGTTGGTTCGAGTGACTTATGCGGGGGTATGCGGAACTGACAATCGAATTTTTCAGGGCACAAAGAAAATTGTCGGCCCCATGATAATTGGTCATGAGTTCTGCGGTGTGATAGCTCGCGCGGGAAAAAACGTGGTAAACTTCTCTGAAGGGGAAAGAGTAACCGCATATCCAACAATTACCTGCGGCGAATGCTATGCTTGTCGTGCCGGGAGAAAGAATATTTGTGTCAACCGTAAGACAATTGGCTACGAAATAGCTGGAGCCTTTTCTCAATATATTAGAATTCCGGCAGAAGCTATAGCCAAAGGGAATCTACTACACGTGCCATCTGCTGTTAGCGACAAGGCGGCTGCAATTTCGGAGCCAATGACTGCAGCCTACCATGGGATTGAACGGGCAAACATAGTCGAAGGAAATACGGTGGTAATAATAGGTGCTGGGCCGTTGGGGCTGTTTCATGTACAATTTGCTTGTTTGGAAGGTGCAAAAACAATAATTTCTGTAGAACCTGACCCTGGAAAAAGGAAGCTGGCTAGCTCTTTAGGCGCAAGTTTGACGTTGGATCCTAATACCGATGACTTGAAATCTGCCATTCTCGATATAACCCACAACGAAGGAGCTGACAGCGTAATTCTTGATGTAGGGATTCCTCAGTTGGTTGCCGAGTCTCTTGGATATTTGAAGAAAGGAGGGACTTACGTCTTATTTGCGGGTTGTCCAGAGGGATCACTCGTCACATTTGATCCAAATGTAATTCACTACCGAGAAATCAACTTTACAGGATCTTCTGCTTCCACACCGGAAATCCAAAAAAAAGTTCTAGATTTGATGGCTGTAGGTCGCCTCAAAACAGATGAGTTAATATCAGAAATTGTACCAATCAAGGACTGGAAAAAGGCGCTTGAGATGAAACAGCAATATCGCGGTATAAAGGTGTTAATAGATCCATGGGTGAATAATGGATGAGAGCGTGGCGTATCTAATGGGAATTGACGTCGGCACAGCAGGAACAAAAGTTTCTGTCTATACTGATGATGGCCGAAACTTGAAGCGAGCTTACAGAAGCTATGAACTAATCTACTCTGCCGACAGCGTTGAAATGGATCCAGAGGTATGGTGGAGAGCAGTCGGGGAATGTCTCCGAGAAATCTTTAGGGACGACTTAATAAAACCGTCTGATATCGAGTGTATAGGTGTTAGCAGCACAAATGCTTTGATCATCTTGGACGCTAAAGAGAGACCATTAACCGCCGCGATTATGCAATTGGATCAACGTGCTTCTGGTCTAGTGAGCAAAATAGAAAACGATTTGGGATCGGAATTGGTTGGTGCGATTACAGGTAATCGCATTGTTTCAGGTGCATTCTGGGGACCAACATTGTTGTGGTTACGAGTGAATCTTCCTGAAGTTTTCAATGGAGCAAGATATTTCTTTTGTCCTCATAGTTACATTGTCTATAAATTGACTAACGTCTATACAATTGACCATAGCAGAGCGGCGACGACAATGCTATACGATATCAACGCCCATGAATGGAATGAAACGATGTGCGACTACTTGGGCGTTGAAAAAGGCTTGCTACCTCCGATAGTAAAATCTGATAAAGTAGTTGGCACAGTGACTCGAAAAGCGGGAAGCGAAACTGGGCTTTCAGAGAAGACGAGGGTAATTTGTGGATGTATGGATTCGTTAGCAGCACAGATTGGTTTAGGTGCCTCTAAGAATGACGTAGATGCGCTAGTTATTGGTACTGTTGGTCGCTTCTGCATCGAGACACCGAAATATGACTTAAGATTTATGACGACTCCCAGTTTGGATTTGCGATCGTTTTTCACAATGTCGCCGATTAATGCCGCTGGAATGTCTTATAGATGGATACGTAGTATCTTGTTTCCTAAAGACGATGTCGATAGCGGCGTAAGGGACGTGAGTAATGATGAATATATCCTTATGGACAAATGCGCTTCAAAGTCGCGTGTCGGGTCTAATGGCATAATCTACCACCCATATTTGTTAGGGGAACGATCTCCCATTTGGAATCCGAACGCTAAAGGATCGTATGTTGGATTAACGGCCCGTCACACGCGGAATGATATCATTCGCGCTACGTTGGAGGGGACAGGCTACGCGCTCTTTCAAAATATGCTTATCATAGAGAAAGATCTCAATCATCAAATGCACGTTCTGCATGCGGGAGGTGGGGGTTCGAAAAGTTTTATTTGGATGCAGATTCTCTCTGATATCTTAGGAAAAGAAATATGTGTCCCCGCGGAAGAGGAAGCCGAGACATTGGGAATTGCCATTTTATCTGGTGAAGCTATTAACCGATATGAGAATGTTGAAAAAGGGACCGAACGGTGTGTACGGATTGCAAGAAAGTTCTCTCCAGATTCATCCGCCCATTCAAGTTATATGCAGTATTTCGGGCTCTACAGTCAATTCTACGACATCAGTTACAGTTTCTACGATAGCCTGGCGAGAATAGAACACGACATGTCATGACTTGGCGGGTGAAAGAAAAGTATTTCTTCTTGGTAGTTTTGTCGGCTGTTCGGTTGGGTGTTAAAAAATGGGACTGGGCTATCAGATAGTCTGTAAGTTTCGATTTAGCGCAATCAATTTGTCTTAAGGTGGGATTGCTGAAAAAGTAAACTAATCTGCTTTGCCTGTGCGAACGGCTGGGTCTGTCTTGTTTCGCCTCCCAACGCAGCTCAAGTCCCTTTGTTCTCCATCTTTCATGGCGTTCTCTCATCTTTTCGATGGTCGCCCACTTTTTCAGGTAGCGTTAAGAGTCTTTCGATGTCCTGCGAAGCTACTTGCCTTCCGGACGTGATTGGAAGCAAAGGTTAGGATAGCAATTTGCACTTTTTTGGAAGGCCACGTTCTGAAGAATTCCGGCGATTGCTCTCCGTGAGCCAATTTTGATCGTTTCATTGTCCTCTCCATAAAAGACAGCGGCGATGACCTGGTTGAGTCTGGAGTAAGCACAAGGACTTTTTTTCCTCGAAATAGGGATTCGGACGTACCCTCAAGGACAGCTTGCTCTATCTGTTCATCACTGAGTTTATAATCTTGACTCCCAATTCCTACTGCCATTCCTTCCTCTATTCATCGATCCGTTTGATTTTCCTCCTCAAGATTTGCGTGCCGTTCCTGATACCGACGTAACTGAATTCGATGCCGTGGAATTGAGGTCATAGACTTGTTCGCGGTTCGAGTTCGTGATAGACGGCAGTACCTTTAAAGCGGTAAGCCAAATCAAAAGCCGTTTTCCCCACTTTGTTTTTCGCCTTCAAGTCCGCGCCCGCCTTTAGGAGCGTGGTGATCACCTCGGGGTTCTGGTTGGCCCAAACGGCATACATTAGCGCGGTCCAACCGTTTTTAGTCCGGGCATTAATATCAGCTCCGGCCTTCAGCAGCGTAGCAAGCACCTCAGCATTCTGGTTTCCCTGAGCAGCCCAAATAGCCGCGGTCCAACCGTTTTTGTCCCGAGCGTTAATGTCAGCTCCGGCCTTCACAAGCGTGATGAGCACCTCGGTGTTCTGGTTGCCCAGGGCGGCCCACATCAGCGCGGTCATCCCGCAATTGTCTTGAACGTTCGTGTCCGCGCCGGCTTTCAAGAGTGTTGCAATGACCTCGGGTTGCTGATTCTTAACAGCCGCATGCATCAGCGGGGTCCAACCGTAGCACATGTCCTGAGCGTTAAGATCCGCACCCGCCTCTAACTCTTTCGATACCTGATTTGGTGTCCCTTTCTGTACTAGTTCCAAGAAGTCCTTAGTTTGAGGATCCATTTGTTCCCTCCATAACTAAACTGTTATACTAGCGTAATGTTCACTTGCGCTTCTTTACTAAATAGCTGCATTTGCCGATTGAGTTCTTTAGACAGAAAAATGGCGCTTTGGTGCAGCAAATTGTGATTCTTAGAGCAGCCAGATCTGCAAGCCAGGAGGCCATAAAATCCAAGATTTAGCGAAGCACAATTACAGAGAAATGTCCATACCTCCCATAGCTTCCATTCGAAATTGGAGACTCAACTTTCATCGCTTTTTGATCAAATTGGCCAAACCGGTGGTTGGATCGCACCATTGGGGCCGCGCCCATTTATGCGCTCTCAGAACCAATCTCTCCGCCGTATTCGGTCAAGTTGCTGTTGGGGGTGAAATACAACCGTTTGTGCCACGCCAAGAATTTCTTCACCGGACGGCCTTATAGGTGATAGGTGCACGTCGCGATCCGCCGGTGTCTGACGATCAAGCACGCGCAGAAACCGGATGAACTTCTCCGAGCGGCGCCGCGGCATGCAATCCCCGATGACCTTCCCGTCCAGCGTTCGCTATGCGGCGTATAAGATCTTGCTTTTATCGCGCCGATAGTCGTGGGTCTGCTGCGCGGGAATCCCCGGCCGCAACAGCAGCAAAGGTCTTGTTCGTTCCCGCGCCGGACCTGTCTTTTATCCAGCGATAACGAAAGCTTTGTCCAACGAATCAAGGTACCGATCCGCCACATCGAGCAAATTCTCCACTAAATTAGAATTTCTAGCGACCCCGGTCATAGAGGAGTCAACGGATGCCTCAGTTAGTCGACAAATGCGTATTGGCCGGATATACTCCACCTGTGATGATGACCCACAAGGCTGTATTGTTTGATCTCGACGGAACCCTGCTCAATACACTTGATGACCTTGCTGATTCCATGAACGAGGTCCTCGCCTCCCACGGGTGGACCAAGCACTCTGTAGATAGCTACCGGTATTTTGTGGGTGATGGCTTCGAAGCTTTGGCGCGAAAGACGGTCCCTATCGCGCTGAGAAATGATGAACAGATGTTGCAGAGATGTGTCTCGGATTACAGAGAGGCATACGAGCGTAGGTGGAACTGCAAAACTCAGCTCTATGCGGGAGTGCCTGATCTTCTGGACCGACTTGTGGGAATCGGTACATCTCTAGCCATTCTCTCCAACAAGCCTCAGGCTTTTGTCGAAAAGATCGTCATGCATTATCTAGGGAAATGGAGATTCGCAGCCGTTCAGGGAGCAAGACCGGAGACGCCCCGAAAGCCGGATCCGACGGCGGCATTTGAGATCAGTCGGGGTCTGGCCATTCCCGTAGAGTCTTTCTTGTACTTGGGGGATACCGATACGGATATGCAGACCGCTACTGCGGCGAGAATGTTACCTGTAGGTGCGCTCTGGGGGTTTCGCACGGCGCAGGAATTGCGCAATTCAGGAGCGCGAGCCCTTGTGAGGCATCCTCTCGATGTGCTGGCGCTCCTTTGAATTGCGGTGGCCAAGCAAGGTCTGGCCCTCAGTAGCGCGTTGACCCAAGAAAGGGATGCATTTCGATATTCAAGGCGCGATGCTCCCAATCTTCCTGAACAGCCGTACCATTACAGTATCTGCTGACGATGTGCGAGCCATTCCTGCTCGGATCGTCGTAGCCTGCGGTGCTCGAAAAGCCAATGCTATCTTGGGCGCAATTCGCGCAGGCTTTGCCAACACCCTGGTCACGCCGATATAGACGCTGCAGCCAAAATGATGAACCTTGGAAGCAGGTGTTTGAGGGCACGGTGGTTCCGCTCTACTTAGCGTAAATCTAGGTCGGAGTTTTCTCAAAACGGTACAACCGTCTTCCGGAGGCGTTTACAGACCCGTTGTTCCAGCTGCCATCGGGACTTCATGTTGAGCAAATCCATTCTTCTATTGAGACAACCCTCCGCGGGTTCTATCGAGCCCGGAGTCTCGTTTTCAGTATTGCTGTGGGGTACGTTGATCAGTGGCCAATTTCGTGGATTTACACGGGCTTATGGCAGAATGTCGGCGGCGGGCGTAAAGCCCTGCATGACGTGCCCTCTGCAAATCACGCGGCTCAACTTCAACCCATGGGATTGACTTGAACCGACGGCTGCGCGAGAGCCAAAAGGCTCGCAAAGGGCGCCGGGGGCGACAAAGCCCCCGACGGAAAGTCATTGCGGAGTCGGGTTCGTCTTCGGCCCATGATTGAAATCCGTCGGGACGGGATTCGGCAGATTCTGTGCGATATCGACCGGAGTCACCCCGGCGTCCTTCAAGCCGTATCCGCTGTTTTGCGGAAGGACGTTCACGACTTCGTCCGGGATGATCGCGTACTCCGCCGGGAGCGGTTGGGCGGAGCCGGAGAGGCGCGCTGGATCGAAGGCTGAGACAAGATCGGTCACCTCGGCAGTGATGGCATCGTTGGGTCCCCAATCGCTTTGTCCCAGCTCCTGTTTGCCCTTGTCCCGCCCGGAAAGCTCGTCAGGCAGCTGCGCAAGCGGCGTGAGCCCAAACAGAACGTCCGCGAACTTGACTACGGAGCCGTGGTCTCCCACACCACGCGAAATATGATGCACGCGGGCGTAGGGTGAAATCACCAGGAGCGGAACCCGCGGACCGTCCGTGATGACGCTCTTGTCGGGCCCGTAGGACCGGATGGGAGGCGGCACATGATCGTAGTCTCCCTCTCGAAGTCCCTATCTTTCTACATCCCACCATGGTTACATTGTAGCTTAGAACAAAAAGGAGGGTGCCACGATGCCCGAAAGTCGAATGAAAATTGCGCCTGATACAGTGGCGTATGCTGACTCGGATAACCGCAAGCTGGTAGTAGAGTTCGCCATCCCAGGAGCGCCAGCGGATACCATCGATCTGAAGATGCTGCAAGGCAACGTCCACCTGACAGCGCCAGCAAGGGACGTCGAGTATGTCTCCTCACTGGCTTTGGGATGGCCGGTGAAACCTGACAAAGCAGAAGCGACCTACGAGCACGGCCTGCTTCGAATCGAGGTGCCCTTCAAAGATCCGATGGAAGATGCTGTGGAGGTCGTTATTAAAGCAGGTGGCGCAGAAACCAAGAAAATCACAGGCTGATGACCCGATAGACTATCAGGTGGTAAACCAGCCGTCTCAAGGTATCAAGCACTGCGGAGCCAGCGGATGTTACCGCCGGGGAACCGTACCCCTATGCAGAAGGTGAGGCATCAGCTTCATGGATGAGAAGAACACCGATCTCGTCCCAATAGTAATCGAGCAGACTGGCCTCGGAGACCGGGCCTACGACCTATACTCCCGCCTCCTCAAGGATAGGATCGTCTTCGTCGATGGAGAGATCTACGACCTGAACGCCGATCTCGTGGTCGCCCAGCTCTTGTTCCTCGAAAGCCAGGACCCCGAGAGGGACATCCACCTCTACATCGACTCTCCGGGCGGCGCGGTGACGGCGGGTCTCGCCATCTATGACACGATCCAATACATCAAGCCGGACGTGCAGACCATCTGTCTCGGGGGGGCTGCCTACTCGGCTGCTTTGCTACTCGCCTGCGACGCCAAGGGCAAGAGGATGGCCCTGCCCTCCTCGCGCATTCTCATCCACCAGCCCTGGGGTGGAGTGTCCGGCCAGGCGGTGGACATCAGCATTCAGGCCCGGGAGCTCATCCGGACTAAAAAGCTCATCGTGTCGTACTTCGCCAGACACACAGGCAAGTCCCCCGAAACCATGGAGAAGGATCTCGAGAGAGACTACTACATGTCTGCAGAGGAGGCTGTCGAGTACGGTCTCATCGACAAGATCCTGAGGCCGTCCTCGCTGGAGAAATCAGGGGCAGGAGCAGACGGAGTTCATTAGCCCCATGGTCTGCTGCATGGCTGAATTGTCCGAAAGGCCCTGGCCGGCCCACATAGACGCCCTCCTTTCAGACGCCCGAACGCAAGGAGGCACGAGAGATGTACTTTCGCAACTTTTCAGTCAAGGTCATCCAGGGCCCGCACAAAGAGCGGACCTTCGCGCTGGACAGAATCTACAAGGTCCTCGCAATTCACTTCGAGAACACAGAATTCTACAAGATCAATGTTTTGCTGGAGGACGATAACCACTCGCTCCAGTGGGTCCCATCGAGCGAAGTCACAGTCAACATGATAGAGTAGTTTCCCTTGAGAAGTTCATCGGATTTTCAGCGAGCAGGAGAGCGCCGAGGCATCCTTGTGGAGGCACCTTGCAGCGGCTACCATGGAGCGTTCCCGCTAGCCGAATGTCAATCCGGTGGGGATTTGCCTTTTGAACTAGGCATGATGAACCGCAGGGGGCCATAAAGCGCTGGGACCCCCACTTTTTGAATTGTCTGGCGGCGGGAAACGCGGAGGAAGGAAATGGCAGAGTATAGTCAAGAAGATGCGGACGAAGTCTTTAGACATCTATACGCGACACTGACGGCGGCGATGAATTTCCTTGTCGAAATGAAGGTAGCAAACCCTGAATGCGCTAAGCGGTTCACCGGCTTGGATAACGAAATGATCGATCTTCATACTTCGCTGGAAGAGCTGTGGATAGACTATGACGCCGATGAGCAGGAAGAAAAGGAGCAAGAGCACGAGGACGCGGAGCGTGCCGATATAAGCAAGATCATGAAAGAAGATGCGAAGGATGAGGTGGAAGAAGAGAACGGGCAAAACGAACGACTCTGGGAAGAGTACAGAGCTGACTACAAGCTACCGCCTGGATGGCCTCTCGATTATCCGCGCTGAAGTGCATTATGAGCCCCGGAAAACCGGAGCTTATCATGCGCTGCCGACTCTGCCGTCCTTTCGCGCCGGAAAAGACTAGAGCGTGTCTGTCTTACTCGTAGATGACGGTCACGGTGGTGTAGCGAGTCGCCGAGCCAAAGCTATGGTTCACGGCACACTCGCTCTGAGTAACGAAGTGTACTTTCTTCACTTCGGCCAGGAACTGATTCAGAGCGATTTCAAGTGGCTCTCTCTCGCCGCTCGCGGGCGTCTTCTTGTCCAGAACGCTGCCCCCACGGGCCTCAAATACCTTTGCCTTCATGTCGTTTCTCCTCTCCCCAAGCTAAGCCTGCTCGTTGTTTCATCGAACAGCAGTTGAACGACGCGCGCAGCAGGCCCACAACGAAAGATCCGAGCCTTTTTGACCAGTTCCACGATTCTCCGCACCCGAGAGCCGTCCAGGCTACTTGAGTGAAACCTCCATGTTCTTAGACGTACCGGAGAACTGAAGTTTGTCCTCGCGTGCCAGCCAGCCTATTCCCATCAAAAGCAAATCCTCCGGCAGCTTGATCTTCTTCTTGAGCTGGCCGACAGTCATCGCTTTGTTCTCCTTGACCAAGACCGTCCAGATTTCTCCAGCCTTCTCGCCAATCTCATTGACCATTTCGATCACCTCCTCGAACGCAGTCCGACTTCTGCTCAAAATAGCGCTCACAATCTCTCATATATCTTCTTCGGCTAGCACTCCCGCAGCGATCCCTTTCTCAACAAGCGCCGCCCAAGTGATACGGACCGGCCCTCCAGCGACACCGCTGCGACCCGGAACCTTCAGGATGCCAGCCTTGCGGACGGTATCGGTGATGGCTAATACTTCAGTATCAGTGTAGTCCTCGGGGATGTCGAGGACCTCAATGATCGCGCGCTGTATGATATTGGAAGCTAAACAGAGCTTGCCCGTTTCGTCGGTCAGGAAGTAGAGAGATTTCATTCAAGCCAAAGCCCCCCTCGATAGCCTATAGTCAATATCAGTTTTGAGCCACCCCCTTTCGCGACGTACAGGCCTGTATGGTGGGCAACAAGGCAACATCGTTGCAAATGCTTGCAAACAGGCCGTCCGCCCCACGGCGGCTAAGGCGGGATCGTCGACCACGGCACAGTTGTCACTACTCCCCCCTGCCCGGTAATGCTCACAATCCCCAGAAGCGCAGACATGGCATAGACATACCGGTTGGCCGTGTAGGTGGGAGGCCCAAGTGTGTATGACACGACGAGTTGGTTATTCGAATCAAACACCGCCATGAGAATCAAGAGGTCGTTATTGAAATCCTGGCTGTAAGGAATATACGTGTAGCCGCCATATCGGAGAGCAGGACCGTTTGGGACACTTGAGCTTGATGAGGTGAAGTAGGTCGCGACCCAGCCGCTGGGCGTCGGGTACGGCCCCGGGAGAGTTACGTTCACGACCGGCGGATCGCCGGTCAAGCTGAGTGTGTATCCTTGCGGCGACCCGGCGAACGTGCTGGATCCGGCGGTATAGGCTGCTTGAATCTCGTAGTAGTAGCCCGTCGATGAGGCCAGACTGGAGTCGGTAAAGCTGGTTCCCGCAGGGTACAGGTAGTACGGACTGACCGTGAAAGTGGGTTCGGTTCCGCGGACAACCACATACTGGAACAGCGCGGTGCCGGGGACCGGATTCCATGAAACCGATATCGATGTGCTCGTCGCCGTTCCCACGGTGAGCCCCGTTGGGGGAATCAGAACGATGTACGTTACAGAATCGACCGCGCTGTTGACGTATCCCGTTTTCACGGCGATGGCCTTCACGTTCGTCGAAAGTCCGTTCGGAAGGGAAATCGGTCCAGCATACGGAGTCGATGATGTCGTGGGCGTGGACCCGTTCGTCGTGTAGTAGACGGACGCGCCGGAGGTCGCGTCGCTTATGGTGACGGACAAAGCAGAATAGTAGGTCCCGCCCGCAGCGCTGAAATTGGGAGTGGCGGCCTGCAGCGTGTACGTGTTGCTGGCAACGGCGGAGTTCATATAGTTTGCGCGGACGGCGATCGCGTTCACGGTCGTGCTTGTCGTTATCTGGATTGCCCCGCTATACGCGGTGGAGGAGGTTGTCGGGGTGGAGCCGTCGGTGGTGTAGTAGATGGTCGCCCCGTTCGTGACCGTGCCCATGAACACGCCTGCCACGCCGGTGAGGTCATTGTTGAACGTGCCGCTGCCCGGAGATGCGACCGGCGGTGAAGCCTGGAAGACGTAGTTTGCCGCAACCGTCGGGGAGTTCGCCATCTGGCTCTGGGTGGCAAGGGCATGAATGGAAACGGCGCCCGTCCCCGGAGCACCGCCGGCAAGGCTTACCGTCCCGCCCGAAGGGATGCTTGGGGATGTGCCCGGCACAGGCGTGCTTCCGTCAGTTGTGTACCAGATAGTGGAGCCCGCACCGCTTGCAATGGTCACTGTCTGATCGTTGGAATAGTTCCCAGCCGGCGGATTGAAGGTAGGCGTGGCCAGCCCGGTATATGTGATCGAGTAAGAGGCATTCGTGGCAGTGCTTTGAATCATCTGGCCGGCAGTAGCAACGGCGGAGATCGTCCAGGTGTTCGCCGGTCCTGTCAGGGCAATCGCGCCGGTGTACTGGACGGTCCCTGCCTGGCCTGGCGAAGGCGCGGGGGCGGGACCGGGTCCGTTCACCATCGTGTAATAGATTCCTGCGCCGGGAGTCGAGCTGGTCATGACGAGGCTCTGATCAGTGGTATATGCGCCGCCTGCAATTGAAAACACGGGAGCAGCCGCCTGAGGATATTGAACCGTCACTCCCACGCTCATGACGGGGCTTGGCTTCATGTTCGGGCCGATGGCCGCCGCTTTTACAGTAATGGACGCGGAGGAATCGTTTGGTGTAGGGTTGGGCACGGAAAGCTGAATAGGCGACGAGGAATCGAACCTGCTGGTCTGGGAGGAGCGGGGATCAGGGGTCGTGCCGTCCGTGGTGTAGTAGATCACCGCGCCTGTGGTATCGCTCACCAGGGTGATGGACGTGTTGGAAGACGTGGTTGCGGTGCCGCCGCTCTGAAGTGTTCCGCCGCTTCCCGAGGACTGGGAATAATTGGCTCGCGGCTCGCCGCTGATGCCCGGGGTGGAGGGATCTACGACGCTCGGATTGCCCACCCAGCCAGGCCGTGTGTACTGGAACGGCAACGGGCACCCGACAAGCGCGGCGACAACGAGCGGAAGGAAGACCCTGTATTTCTCAATTCGACCGTTCGGATGTCCTGGCTGATTCCGCATATTCAGTTTCTTGCACGCAGGAATCTACTGCTCTGGAAGGCAATTTTCAACCGCCGCCGTTCGGCGGAGCGGAGGCGGCAATGACAGGGAAGCTTGCTTATGCTACTATTTCGCAAGGGCACTCGGAGTGAAAATTAGAACAAAAATCATCGCGCTCGTGCTCCCGCTCCTCATCGCGGGGCTGGTGATCGGGGGCATCGCGGCTTCCTCCCTTGCTCGCAACGCCGTGACGCGCGTCATTGTCACGTTCCTGAACTTCAAGACCGACCAGCTCTCCCAGTACATGGAAGGCCAGTGGCGGATCCTCGTGGAGAACAACCTGAGCGGCCGGCAGGACATGGTCCAGGCGGCGCAGGCCGGAATCGAGGCATACGCGCGGACTCTCCTGCTCAGCGACAGCGAGCTTGTCTTTGCCGTCGATCAGACCGGCAACGTGGCCATGGCGACAAGCAAGCTGACGCTCACTGACGCGGAAAAGGCCGCTCTCAAGACGCTCGTCGTGCCGGGGGATCGCTCACTTCTGACCGTGAACATCGGAGGCATACCCCGCGTGGCCACGCGCTTCGCCTTCGAGCCGTTCGGCTGGACCGTCTATACCACGGAAGTCCGCTCCGCCTTCTACAGCGATGTGTCCCGCATCACCTGGCAGACCGTCGTTCTGGTGCTCGGCTCGTGCCTCGTCGCCGTGGCGCTTGTCTTTCTTTTCGTGCGGCACCTCACCGGCCCCCTGGGACGCACGGCCAGCGCCATGAAAGGAATCATCAGCTCCAACGACCTCAGCGCGCGCGTGCAGGTGGACTACAGTGATGAGATCGGCGAGATGTCGCAGACGTTCAACGTGATGGTCGGGGAGCTGGAGAAAGCGTATGAGCGCATCAAGCGCTACGCCTTCGAGGCCGTCGTCTCCCAGAAGAAAGAGACGAAGATCCGCCACATCTTCCAGAAGTACGTGCCCCAGGAGCTCATCGACAGGCTCTTCACCAACCCGGAGTCGATGCTGGTGGGAGAGAACCGCGTGCTGTCAGTGCTGTTCTCCGACATCCGCAGCTTCACCACGATCTCCGAAGGCATGGACCCGGGCCTCCTGGTGGCAGGGCTGAACAGGTACTTCTCCGTGATGGTGGACATCATCATGAACCGCGGGGGAATCATCGACAAGTACATCGGTGACGCAATCATGGCGTTCTTCGGCGCGCCCGTGCCGCATGAGGATGACGCGCTGCAGTCGGTGCTGGCAGGCGTCGAGATGCTGGACTCCCTGGAGACGTTCAACAAGGGACAGAGGTCCCTGGGTGAGCCGGAGTTTCATATTGGCGTGGGCATCAACTACGGCACCGTCACCGTTGGCAACATCGGAACAGAGAGGAAGATGGACTACACGGTCATCGGGGACATGGTCAATGTGGCCTCACGGCTGGAAGGGCTGACCAAGCGCTACCACCAGCCCCTTCTGATCACCGAGATGCTGAAGGAAAAGGTGGACGGGGCCGTTGCAAGCCGGACCGTGGATTCCGTGGCGGTCAAAGGCAGGCATGGCGGTATCCGCATCCACTCGGTTCGCAAGGACCCCTCCGAGCGGGAGGAACGGGCCATCCGGCTCCATAACGAGTCGATGGAGCTGTATTACGCGCGCAGCTTCGCGGAGGCGGCCCGGGGATTCCGTGAGGTCCGCACTCTGTTGCCGGATGACTTCCTGGCCGGCATGTTCATCGAGCGTTGCGAGAACCTGGCCGCTTCTCCACCTCCGCCCGACTGGGACGGCGTGGAAATCATGGACACAAAGTAGCACGGCCGATCATGAGACGATGGACCATCCTGGTCGCCTTGCTTGCAATTCTCCCCAGAGTCCTCTTCGCGGCGGACCAGGCCCGCACGGCCGCGCTTTTCATTACGCCTTTGTCCGCGGGCGTCGTTGACCGCCTGGTGGAGGACATTCTTGCCACGGGGCTCACAACGACGCTGCAAAACGCAGGCATATCGGTGGCGCCTGGCCGGCTTGCGCTTCCTGTCGGCGCCGACAAGCCCAACCTCCCTCAGGAACAGCGAGTCTCCTATCTTCTGCGCGGCCTGAACGCCGCCGGCGCCAGCGTCGTGGTGGCGGCGTTTTACCTCACGCAGGGCGACACGCTCGTCATCCAGTTCGCGCTGTACGATCCTGCAGTCCACACAATGCTCGGGGGCGTTCTCGCCAACGCGCGCAAGGGCCTCACGATTTTTGACAGCGTGTCGGAAGCGGTCAAGCAGTTCGAGCCCGCAATCCAGCGCTACGTGCAGGGCGGTTATCAGGTTGAGCCTCCCACGGGGATCGTCGAGCGCATCGAGGTGAGCGGCCCACCGGAGGGCAGCAGCGTGGTCCTGCTGGACCGCGAGGCAGGAACGATTGAGGGGGGCATGCTCGTCGTTCCGTACACGCAATTCGAGATCGGCACCGTCATCCCGGTGCGCGCGCACAAAGACGGGTATCATTCCTACGCAGGCTCCTACAAGCTCGACTCACCCCAGGTGAGCATCCACCTCCCCTCGCTGCGTCGTGAGACACGCTTCGACGTCGACCTTGCATGGAGCTTCGGGGAGGCAATGGGCATCGGGCTTGGCGGCAGGGTCCACATCATCCCGGATTCCCTGTTCCTGGGAATCGAGTCCTACCGGTCACTCGACGTGGACAGCCTTTCCAGCACCCTCGTGCGCCATTACGACACGAATGTCCAGCTGGGGCAGTACATCATCTTCCCCTACACGTCAATATTCCGTCTCCACATAGCCCTGGGGGTCGGGCTCATCGTGACGAACGTCGCCGGGCTGGGCGGACGCGACTACCTTGACTGGTATATCCTGGCGGGCGACCCGACCGCCGAGCTTGCGCTGGGACCGGTGAAGGTTTTCTTCCGCCCCGAGCTGCACTACGCGCTGGGCGTGGACTACAACCTCCTGGGAAGGGAATGGATCCGCACGCCCTTCGGGATACCTCCCCTGACAATCGGAGTTCGAACATCATGGTGAGGAAGCACACGGCGGTGTTTGCACTTCTTTTGCCCCTGGTCCTGCTGGCCGGGTGCGAGCTGTTCACCACCAGCCCGTTTCCAGGATTTGTCGACAAGACCGACATCTCCATCAACCTGGGCAGCCGGATCGACTCAATCACCTCGGGCGCCTCGCCGGTCACCTACGATCTGAATATCGTGGACCAGGCCGGGCTGTCCCCGCGGGTCCTGCTCCTGGTGGAGCCGCCCTCCAGCGATCCGACCCTGGGATTCAACTACAAGGGGCAGCTGATCTTCATGGACCAGGATCTGAATGTCCTTGGTCAGGCAGCCACCGCGACATCACTGGATTACTTCAGCAAGCCGTACGCGTACTCGCATGACGGGAATATCCTGGCCGGATACATCGTTCTCAATCCGGTCGGCGGCACCACGTCCGTGGGATCTCTCAACCCGGCGCCTCCGCTGGGTGGTTTCGCCTTTACAAAGCCCACGGGACCTGGAGCCCCTTTCACGTATGTTTTCGCGACCCCCGCAGGCCAGTACGCGAGCTTCGACCTCACGTTCATCGGGTACAACAACTCCACGTGGACAATTGGAGTCCCCCAGGGCACGCTTGCCATCATCCCGCAGTCCGCCAGACCCGACCCCTCCAGCCCCAACTACGTGAACCTGGGATACCAGCTCGTTGGCCTTTCCTACGACAGCGGCACTGATGAAATCACCTTCGTCTTCTCCGAGCCCGCCCAGGGAAGGATCCTCGGGGCGCGGATCGGGCTTGCCGCAGCCACTTCCGGCACCGGCGTGCTGCTTCCAACCGTAACGGGCTGGCCCGTCGGCTCAGACGCGTGGCCCGTCGCGGTGAACCAGGACAGGCCGGAGCTGCACGCGGACGCGGGTGGGATCTTCATGGTGCAGCGCGACGGATGGATGACGCGCTACGCCTGGACGACCCCTGATCAACCCCTTGGCTGGCTGGGAAGCCCGACACAGATCGTCGGTGACCGTTCCCTGAGCCGTCGCTATGGGTTCCTGGTGCCGCAGACCGTCGGGCTGCCGCAGTACATGTATCGCTTCGATCCCAGCTCGCGCATCCTCACGCGGTACAAGAGGTGGTGGTAGTGAGGCATCTTCGGCCGCTCGTCACCCTGTTCGTTCTGTGTCTATGCGCCGCTGCCGCAGGCGCCCAGCAGCCTGCGGCGGACTCGCAGCCCTTGCCCGCTCAGCCGTCCCAGGAACAGGCACCCCCGTCCCCTTCGGCAGCGTTCGGCAGGCCGCGATTCATGATCTATCTTTTCCAGGCTGAGCCGGACACGCTCTCGCCAACAGAAAAGTTCGTTCTGTACAACTCCATCCTGGCTGCGGCCACCCAGGCAAACCCTGATGTCGTTCTGCTGGAATCCCCTGACCAGACGGTGCCGGATACACGGCAGGGCAGGGAGGAGCTGGCGCGGCGCATCAATGCGGACTGCTGGCTCTTCGTGTCCGCAAGCGGCGGGTTCGTAAACCTCACCATCCAGGCTGAGACCTTCGACATCCTCCGGCAGGAGACGTTCGGCCAGGAGGTCATCCGGCCGGGTTTTGTGGTGGACTATCGCACTATTTCCCTCGGATTCTGGGACAAGATCGTCGAAGCCATCAAGACCTCGTACACGCGCATTGTCGACGTGACCACGTTCACGGTGCGCGGTGTGCCCGGCACCGAGCTGACGGGCGTGCCCGGCGGGCCTTATCGCATCGACAAGAGCGGTATTCTGGTGCAGAAGATCCCCTACCCCTCTTCATTCACAATGAAAGCCCGGGCCGGGGGATACTATGACCTGGAGGAGCCTCTTTTCCTGGGCATCGAGCCGCTGAACATCAACCTCCCCCAGGTTGCCAAGCCCCGTTTCGGGGCCGAGGTGCGGCTGAGCAGCTTTCAGTTCCCGGGAGTGCGTTTCTGGTGGTACATCGTGCCGGCCGAAGTCTTTCTGCGCCTGAGCGCCACCACGGAGCTGTTCGGATTCTATCCCATCGACAACGCGCCAAGCGTCGTGGTGGTTGGCTCACCCCTGAGCCAGGTGGGACTGGATGCCGGCCTGTACGTTTTTCCGGCGGAGAGCCTGCTGCGCTTCTATGTGGGGGTGGGAGGCTATCTGCGGTTCTCACATCCGCCTGCGCCCAGCTTCACAATCGACAACCAGGCGGCGCCGGGCGCAATCACGCTGAGCCTTGGCGCGGAGTATTCTCCGTCGCGACGCCTTCGGTTCGTGGTGGATTATGAGCCTGCTTTCATCCTCGCGTCGAATCCGCAGCAGTTCATCAACCTGTCGTTCGTGGCAAACAGCTTCCCCAGCGGGCAGGTGCCGGGGTACGTCATACTGCCGTGGGGGCTTTTCGACCTGCGCAACCTGTACCTGGGGCTCCGACTGGACTTCTGACTTCGACTACTGGTTTCCGCTTTGCGCCTTGGTCAGCACCCCGTCAATCGCGGAGAGAATTGCTATCAGGCGGTCGTTGCCCTTCGCGCTCTGGATCTCGAACTGCAGCGCCTGCCTGCTGGCTTTCACCGTCGGCTGTTTCGCCACGTTCGCGATGATGTCCGCCGCGCCCGCCAGGGCCGCGGAGGAGCCGGCGGTCTGCGTGACGGAGTACAGCGAGCTCACCCTGTCAGCCACGTCGGAGAAGAGCACGCGCACGGGCTGCGCGCGGAGGAACTTGTTGAGCTCCTGCCGGGAGGCCGTTGCGGGGTCCTGCGGATTTGCCGACCGGGCAGCCTTTTCCTGAGTCACGTATGTGGCATACGCAGTGCGGGCGGCATTCACCTCTCCCTCGAAGGCCAGAAGAGCATCCAGCCTCTGATTGAGATCCTGCCGGGTCGCCTTGACGCGCGCGGCTATGGCGTCTATTTCCGCAGTGTGCTGGGCGTCCGCCTGCGTCCTTTGCGTTTCCAGCTGGGCGATGCGCGCCTGCGCGTCCGCGATCTGGCTTCGAAGCTTCTGCTCCTGTGCCGCCGCGGCGGCGGTGACCTGCTGATCCGCCGCGGCGCGCACGCTTGCCTCCTGCTGGCTCAGCGCGCCGGCCGGGTTCTTGAGGTACGCGGCGCGCTCAGCCTCCAGATCTATGCCGGCCTGGGCGGCCAGCGCATCCGTGCCGGGGGCCTTGCTGCCCGTGCGCGTGTAGTCCGACATGCGGTATCCCAGGTTCAGGAGGTCCGTCAGGAGCTGCGACGCGTCAGGGGCAAGGGCCGGGGAGGCGTTCAGCGCGGCCTTGTACCGGTTGAGGGCTCCCGCGTAGTCCCCGGCCCCCATGAGCCGAATGGCTGCTTCCGTGTTCTTCTGGGTCTCGTCCCGAAGCTTCTTCTGAAGGTCGTCAGCGGCCTGGGTGGCGGCTGCGTTCACAAGGGCCGCGGTGGCGGTCTGCACTTCGGGAAGGGAGGCAACCAGCTGGCGATACATGTCCAGCTGGGCCGGGCCTGCGGCCGCTGCTGCCTGCTGGGAGAGGCTGCGTATCCTGCTGAGCTGCTCAAGCTGGCTTGCCAGCGACTGGCCGGTGGCTGAGGTCTGCGCCCTTACGCGGTCCTCCAGGAGGCTGCCCAGCTGCTCCAGGAGGAGGGACTCGGATTGGATCCTGTCGGAAAGCTGCGCCACGGAGCGGACGCTTCCCTGGCGAAGGTAGCCTTGGAGCGCGCGAACGTCGGCGAGCGCGGCGTCCGCGTTGCCGGCGCCCAGCTCCTGGTTGATGCGCCCGATCTGGCCGTCGATCTGGTTCACCACCGCCTGGACATTTTCCTGTTTCTGTCCCAGCTGCGCAAGCTCGCGCTGGGCAGCCTCGAGGTTGACGGCGCCCTGGGAGCGAAGGCGGTCGAGCACCTGAGTCTTCTGTTCCAGCTGGACTCGAAGAGCGGCCTCCCGCTGCTGGTAGTCCGTCACGATCTGGCGCCGCTCTCTCTCAAGCTGGTCGAGCCGCGCCGAGTACTCCGCGCGCAAGCGGCTGATGTCGGCCGCCAGCTGCGCCCGCTCCGCGTCCAGACCTTTTCGGTATTCGGCAAGCTGCTTCTCGTAATATGCCTTGCGCTCGGCCTCGAACGCCGCCATGCGCTTCTCCAGGTCGGTTGTTCCCACCCCCTGGGAAACCAGGCGCGCGCGCTCTGCGGATACCTCCTGCGCCTGCTTCAGGCGGAACTCTTCCTCCTTTGCCTTCAGCTTCTGGGAGTAGGTCTCCGCAAGGGTCTTCTGCTGCTCCTCGAGCTCCCGAACCTTGTTCCGGACTTCCTCGATCTCTTTCTCTTTCGCGCTCAGCTGCTCCGTGGACTGTTGACGGAGCTCCCGGATGAGCTTGCCTTCGACGCTGACGTACTGAGTGGCCTGGGTCTGCACCCTGTGCTCGTCCTTGCGGAATACCAGGCCCAGGACAAGGATGACGCCGACAATGACCACCGCCGCGCCGGCGTTCACAATGAAAGGAAGCAGGAGGCCCCTGCGGGCTCCCGCAAGGGAGAATTGGGCCGCTTCAACCGGGATGCGGTTCTCGGTGGCAACTTTCTCGATGTGCGTGCGTATTTCGTCGCGTTCGACGGGTGTGATGCCCGCCTCGTTCTCCAGGGCAGGAAAATCCGCGCGATTGTCGGCCATGTCCCGCTCTTCCCCCTTGAATATGTTGTACCGGAATCGGCGCTGAGAGTCAAACCAAGCAGCCTCCGGTTGCGAAAAGGCATTCGAAGGGATACACTCGCCGCCGATGAAACGTGTCGTTCTAACCGCGGCAGCGCTCCTCGTCATGGTCAGCATGGATCTTTTTGCGCAGTACGGGACCATCCTGCACGCTGCGGCGGCCGAAGAAAGGCTCAGCATCGGGAGCTCAATCCAGCTTGTCGGCGTGGCGGCCGGGAGCCTGCGGCCCGAGATCGGCGCCCAGGAGGCCCGCTCCACTCTGCAGAAGCTCGGGATACGGCTGCCTATGGACCCTGATGATTCACCCATCACCTACGGCGGGTATGCGTTCCTGCTCACCCAGCTCTTCGACCTCCGCGGGAGCGTGGCGTACGGTCTTTTCCCCGGACCTCGTTCGGCGTTCGACGAGCTTCAGTCCCGGGGACTGATCCCGCGGCGCGAGCGGTCCGGATATTCCGTGAGCGGAGGGGATGCGCTTCTGCTCCTGCGTCGCGTGGTCGAGGAGCGAGGGTCCCCCCGGTGAGCGCACGTCCATTCTCCCGAAGTCACCTCTGCGCCTCCGTGCTCCTCCTGTCTCTGGCGGCCGCTTTCGCGCACGCGCAGGCGCCGTTGACTTTCGGCTGGGGCGCGTCGGTTCAGACTATCGGCACGGTGGCCAGCACGGGCGCCGGGCCGGCCGTTGATTCGCAGGACGCTTTCTCCGTCAAGTTCGAGCTGACCCACGGCGCCGGCCCAGGGCTCATGAGCCTGCAGGTAAGCGGCCAGGCCCTTTACACGCCGCAACGGATCGCATCCGGCGCGCCGCCTGTCTCCGCCCTGACCGGCTACCCCACGGTGAGCGCGCTCATCTTCGAGCTGCCTCCCCCCAGGCCGGTCGCACTATGGCTTCGCGCCAGCGCGGGCCGGCTTGTGCTGGACGAGCCCACGGGCCTCCTTCTGGACAACCCGACCGCCCTGTTCCCGAGCCAGCTGGCCGACGGCCTGCTCTTCGAGGCCCGGTTCAAGGGTTTCTACGGCTCCATTGGCGCTGGTTATCTTGGCTTGCTTGATAAGCGGCTGAACCGCATTCGCTTCACGGCGCAGGACGACGTTGAGCTTTCGGACAGCTCGGTGTACTTCGCTCCGCCACGGGGCATCGCTGTGCTGCGCCTGGAAGCGGACAACCTGTTCGCCGGCCAGAGAGTCGGACTGTTCGGGATAGGCCAGAAGGATTTCCGAACCGGCTTTTCCACCTTCGACAGCTGGTACGTCGGGCTCGTGGCCAGCGGGCCAATTGTTCCGGCCTTCCGTCAGGAAAGCGCCCTTGTGACGGCCGTTGCGGTGCCTTCAGACGGATCCGCGGGCATTGGCTTCCTGATCCGGGAGATGGTTGCCTGGCGAATTCCCGTCCGCTTCCTTCACGAAGCATGGTTCTCCGTGCTCTGGGCCAGCAGCCCGGGCGGTTCCCTTGCCGGATTCCCCGCGCTCGCGGGACCTCCCGTGAGTGACTCATTCTCCGCCAACCTCACAGACATAGTCCGCCTGGAGGTGGGGATCGACGCAGCCCTCCCCGCCGCCCCGGCGGGCGCGGTCCTTGTCCCCGGTTTCACCACCCGGCTGCTCCTGCGCCCCAGTGGTGAACAGGCTCCCGGCTACACCTTTTCACTCGTCGGACCGTATGTGGGCACCGAGCTGGAGCTGTCCGCCGGGCTTTCGCCCCTGGACGGGGTCCGAATCCTTGCTCGTGGGGGCACGCTCCTTGCAGCCGGGACGGTCCTCCCCTACGTGCGGCTGGACGCGGGGATAGGCCTGTGAAAAAGCTCGCCATCATCGGCTCGTTTTTTCTGCTTGCGGGCGCATGGTTGAGCGCGCAGGACCAGGTCCTTGAGGTCCAGCAGTCCAGCGGCTTTGTCGAGGCGCTCCTGGAAAACCTGGGATGGCGCCAGGCGGTCATCGGGCGGCAGCTTCCCGCAGGCGCGGTCGTGACTTCCTGGATCGATGCCACCGCGAAGCTCGGCTACGGGGACAGCATAGTCAGCCTGGAGCCGCTCACCCATCTCACCCTGGTTGACATCGGGACAGGGCAGGTGCGATTGTCCGTGGAAGCCGGCGGCGTGAGGGTGGATTCCGGTGCGGTCGTCTACGAGGTCCGGTTCCGCGGCATGGCAATTAAAATAGAGAAAGGCAGTGCCCTCCTCAGCGACGGGGTTCTGAAAGCGGAAGCCGGGAGTGTTGCCGTGATGGGCGTGCAGGATGGGCCCATGGTCATCCCCGTCGGGTCCTCGTTCGACCTTCTCTCGCAGCCGCGGGGACCGGTGTTCCCGGCTTCGCTTTCCGCCCCCTGAGCCTTTCCCGGCGCGCAGAACACGTAAGGCCGGCGTTTACTGTCCGGAAGTCCCTGAATCCGACAGGAAAACCGAGATTTCGTTTGCTATCAGGTCAGGATGCTGGAAAATGACCCCGTGGCCTCCGCCGGGGATCCGTACCAGCCGAGACCCGAGGATGCCGTCGGCAAGCAGCGTGGAGTTCTGCGTGGGGAACACCGCATCTTCATCCCCCGTGATGATCAAGGTGGGTGATACTATTTGATGCAGTCGCGAGAAGGACCCTTCCCACTCCATGATGGCGCGCAACTGCCGAAGGGTCCGTTCCTGCGGGTTCATTGTGGCGTTGATTGGAAACCAGGTCCAGATGAACGGATGACCATTCAGCCAGCTTTGGGGAACCAGCAGCCTGATGATGCGTAATCCCCGCTCCAGGGAATTTCCTGAAGTGTCGGCCAGCTGCTGCATGATCCCGGGGCCCGGCGCGATCTGTTCCTTCCCACCGGGTCCTCCGGATATGAGAATAAGCCTCCGGACCCTCTCGGGATGCAGTATCGCCAACTCCTGGGCTATCTCGGCCCCCATGGACCAGCCAAGCACTATCGCCTCATCGATGCACAGGGAGTCCATGAGGCCCAGGGTGTCCTGGGCGAACTGAGAAATAGAATACTCCGCATCCGATGAAGTTGTGCGCCCCATGCCGCGGTTGTCGAACACAAGCACACGGTGGGAGGCGGTCAGGAGCTGAAGCAGCCGCGGGCTCCAGAGATCCATCGATCCGCCGTATCCCATGATCATGACCAGCGGATCACCCGAGCCGAGATCCTGACAGGCTATGTCGATGTCGCCCACGCGGATTGTTTTGACGAGCGGCGTGACGGTGTCAGCTGCCTGCAGGGAAACGGTGGATACCGAGCTCAGGCAAATCAGCAAGAACATTCGAAATAAAAACTGCGTAAGCTTTGCTTCCCCTCCTCTCTACAGAAGCGTATAGCCTCCGAGGATTGCGACACTGAAAATCCCAACCGGCACGGGGGCACCCGTCATCCCGGTGGACGAATAGAACCTGAAAAGTCCCCGGCTCTGGACGAAGAAGCTGCTGAGGTGCAGGGTTGCTTCCACACCCGTCTGCGCGGCAATGCCGTTGGCCCTGTTCTCGTAGTCCTGAAAGCTCATCACGCCGATCAGCGTGGCAAGGTCAGCAGGTCCGACCGGGGGAAAGTGAAAAGACAGGTCGGTGCCGAAATACAACTCCGGACCGGCGGAGAGCCCGTTTGTATAGGATGCGGCGGACGACGGGGCGGTGCTGATGAAAAGGTCAATTCCGAACGTTTCCCACGAATCTACGTGATAAACATTCTCCACAAAGACCTGGGGGATCACGCTGGACAGGGGGCTGTTCCCTGATTCATAAGAAGCCCCCACGCCCAGATTGGTTTCCGCGCACGCCGCGACGGTCGCAAAAAGAAGGATTGCGAAGACCGCGCCAGACCTTGCTCTCATGGGTTTTTCTCCTTGAAAGACACTGAAAAATCCAGGGAGGTATCAAGCAGCAGCAGGCGCAAGAGCGGGATTTTGAACATCACGCTCCCGTCGCTCACGGTTCCCCCTGTTTGAGACTGGATCTCCCCCTGCGGCTGGATGGAGATGACGATCGAGGATTTTTTCACGAGGGCGGGCGCATCATCCCCAAGGGAAAACCGCACCATCTCCGTGTAGTCGTCTTCTGTCACCTTCTGGTCCACCTGCGGGCCCAGGCTCCGGAGAACCGGGCTCTCGAGCATCGGGAAAAAGGAGGCGATCTGGCGGTAGTTCTCGCGGTCCAGGTGGATCTTCAACGTTTCCACGCCGTCCGCCTGCGCAAGGGAAATGACGTTCGCCCCTCGGAGGCCGGCCCGGCCTGCAAAAAGCTCCGACAGTGAGGCAAATGCAACGTCGACATCCAGGGAGCGCGGGTCCGAAGACGATACTTCCCGAACCGTGATGCCCGGCTGCGCTTCGAAGCCTTTGCGGATGGCTGCAAGATCGAATATCGCGTCTCCCCGGGGAGCACTCGGCTCCCCTGACACTTCGGCCAGCCCGACAGCGTAGTCGCGCAGGAGCTTGGATACTTCCACATGCATCGTCATCGTGCCCGAGCCATCGTTGTTGAGAACGACGGTGTGGGTGACATTGCAGCCGCCGGTCAGGAGAAGCGGGGCTGAGGCGAGAATCAGCGCGATCAGGCGCATGGCGCGAGGCATACCGGAAACGCTACTGGATACTCCCGGTAACGTCAATCGCACATGCGATGCGCGCCCCTGCCCTTGTTCCGTGTCGGGAAAACCCATAGTATCGCCGCGATGCCCACAATCAGAGTGGAGCCCCTGGGCCAGACTTTCACGGTGAAAACAGGCGTCCTTCTTCGCGACGCTTTGCACGGCGCGGGGATCCTCCTGGACTATCCGTGTGGAGGCAAGGGAAGCTGCATGCAATGCCGCGTGGCCGTCTCCCCGCACCCTGCCGGAGGGAAAGGGAAGCTGGCCCCGGAGCAATCCGCTGGCGGCGTCCGTCTTGCGTGCCAGCTCGCGGTGCAGGAGGACTGCACGGTCACAATTGCCCCGGAGCAGGTGTCCAACCAGGCCTGGAAACAGGGAATGAAAGATGATGACATCCGCGGCGTGACGGACTCCTCGATCAGGCGCATCAAGGTTAAGCTGCGGGAACCGAGCCTGGAAGACCAGAGGCCGGACTGGGAAAGGCTCACGCAGGAGCTGGCGCGGCGGGGAATAAGCGCCGGCCAGCCCGGCTCGGCGGCGCTGGAGCATGTCTCGAGGATCCTTCGCGCGCACCACTGGTCCGCGCACGCCGTCTGTGAGGAGAGCGAGCTTCTGTGGCTCGACGACGGAGCCGGCCGCACGACAGGATTCGCAATCGACCTGGGCACCACCACGGTGGACCTGGCGCTCCTGGACCTGGAATCCGGGGAGCTGCTCGGCCGCAGCGCCTTCCTCAACAGGCAGGTCGCATTCGGCGCGGATGTCATCTCCCGGGCCCAGAGCTTCCATGATGAGCGGGGTCCGGTCCGTGACGCCGTCCTCTCGACAATCGAAGAAGGGGCCCGGCAGATCCTTGCCCAGGCAGGACAGAGCCCGCAGAGCGTGCTGAAGACCGTGGTGGTCGGTAATCCCATCATGGTGCATATCCTTCACGGAATCGATCCGCTTTGCCTCACGCGCCTTCCGTACGTCGCCGTGACCTCGGCGCGGCTGCGCCGCGATCCACGGGAGGTGGGGCTGAGCTTCCAGGAGCGCGGCTATGTGGAAACCCTTCCCCTGATCTCGGCATACGTCGGCGCGGACACCGTGGGGATGATCATTTCCCTTGGCCTGGACAGGGAAAAGGCCACGACGCTTTCCATCGATATCGGAACGAACGGGGAAATGGTCCTTGCGCGCGGCGGGAGCCTGCTGGCAACGTCCACCGCTGCCGGACCGGCCTTCGAAGGAGCGCAAATCTCCTGCGGCATGAGGGCCCTCCCCGGCGCGGTCGTTGCTCTCTCCCTGGGTCTGGACGGAGCTGTCCTGGCCCACACCGTGGGGGACGCGGAGCCGAAGGGGATCTGCGGAACCGGCCTTGTATCAGCGGTGGCGCAGCTCCTTGAGCGTGAGGTCGTCGACTCGACCGGCAGGCTGCTGGAGCCTGCTGAAATATCCATTCCCGCTCTTCGTCAAAGGGTGTTTTCCCAGGGAGGAGAGCCGGCTTTTGCTCTGTCGGAGGATCGGAGCGTGCACATCACGCAGAAGGATATCCGCACCCTCCAGCTGGCAAAGGGCGCAGTGCGCACCGGCATCGACACGCTGCTTTCAGCCACGGGAATCGAGGCGGACGGGCTGGATGCCTTGCGCCTGGCGGGCAACTTCGGCGCAGGTCTGGACGCGCGCGCGGCCATGCGAATCGGCCTCATTCCCCCCATGGATCTGCAGAAAGTGGAAGTGGTGGGCAACGCCGCCCTGCGGGGAGCCGTCATGGCGCTTCTTTCCCGGGAATGCGCCCGACGCTCCGACAGCGCCGCGCAGGGCGCGCGCTTCATGGAGCTGGGCGGGAAGCCCGAGTTTCAGGCCCGCTTCATGGAGGCCATGCTTTTTTGAAATCCGCCGCGCGGCTGGCAGGCAAACCAGTGGCCCGAAATCTTTCGCGCCTTTTCCGTCAGGGTCTGGTCGATGTAGCCGGCAAACTCCTCCACGCCCGCCCCTGAGGACTGGAACCCGTTGATGATGAGCCCGTCCCCGGCAGCGTGCGCCATCAGGGAGGAAGCGAACCCGCGAAACCCTTCCCGCATTGCGGCCTGGACCGCGGTGTCCGATCCCGCGGAGGGGAAGCTGACCAGCGCAAGCAGCCCGTGTCTCCTCTGCGGGAAATAGGAAAGGATCTCCCGGGCCAGAAAAACGGGCCCCTTGGCCTCGTCGAATGACCGCTCGATCTCCGCGCTGGCGGCCTCATGCAGCGCATTTGCCGAGGGGCACGGCGCTTCCAGGATGAACACCTCGTCAAGCGCATCGAAGGCGTTCAGCGATGAAAGGAGAACGTTCCTGGCGGACAGGGGGGACCGGCGGTTCCACGGAACAACGCGCACCGAGTCACCTTCCGCGATGGCGCGTTGTTCCGCGCCTTCACCGGCGGCAGGCGTGGTTGTCACGACGAAGAAACCTTTGGCGCGAAAAAGGCGCACAAGAGCAGCGCCGAGCGGAGTGTCACCCTCTGTAACGAGAACTGCCTTCCCCATCCGCGCCCATGATACCCCGGGCCGGCAACGAGGGTCAATCGAAGCGGCTCGGCAGCCTCACGTTGCCGTACCCTCCCTTCCCTGATAGATTCTTTCCATGAAGATCGCGTGCGGGCAGATCAATCCGACCATCGGGGATTTCCCGGGCAATCTAGAAAAGGTGCTTTCCTTTTCCCGCCGGGCCAGGGAGGCCGGGTGCGCTCTCGCGGTGTTCCCCGAGATGTGCCTGTGCGGCTACCCGCCCATGGACCTGCTGGAGCATGACAGCTTTGTGGAGGAAAACCTCAAAACGCTTCGCAAGGTTCAAAGCGATGCTCCCCCCGGGATCGGGATCGTGGTGGGGTACGTGGACCGGAACAGGAGCCGGCCCGGCAAGGGGCTTCTCAACGTCGCGTCCCTGATCCTCGACGGCAAGGTCATCCACACGCAGGCAAAGACCCTCCTCCCCACCTACGACGTATTCGACGAGGCGCGCTGGTTCGAGCCCGCGGACCGCAGGACCGTTGTCGGCTTTGGCGGGGAGCGCATTGGAATAGCCATCTGCGAGGACCTGTGGTGGGACGGAGAGACGGCGCCCGGGCTGCGCTACCCCGTGGATCCGATTGCCGAGCTTCTTGACGCCGGCGCCACCCTCATTGTCGCCCCCACCGCCTCCCCGTTTCACGCGGGGAAGCCACGGACGCGGCTTGAGCTTTTTTCCCGGGTGGGCAAGGCGTCCGGGGTGCCGGTGGTGTACGTGAACATTGCAGGCGGCAATGACAACCTCATTTTCGACGGCCAGTCCATGGTCACCTCCCGCGAAGGAAAGCTGGTTTTCCTCGGCGCGGCATTCGAGGAAGAGCTTGCGTTCGTGGACACCGCGGCCACATGCCCCGAAATCCCTCTGCCCGCGGACATCTGGTCCCAGATCGAAGGCGCGCTGGTCCTCGGGATCAAGGACTATGTGCGCAAATGCGGGTTCAAGCGCGTACATCTGGGGCTCTCCGGCGGCATCGATTCCGCCCTGGTCGCGGTCCTTGCCGTGGAGGCGCTGGGGCCCGACAAAGTGGAGGTGTTCGGCCTGCCCTCGCGCTATTCCTCGGAAGGCAGCGTGAATGACTCGCGAGAGCTCGCAAGGAACCTGGGGCTCACGCTGAAGGTGCTTTCCATTGAAGAGATCTTCGGCGCATATCTCGGGACACTTGCCCCGGTATTCGAAGGCAGGACACCTGACATCGCGGAGGAGAACATCCAGGCCCGCATTCGCGGAACCCTGCTGATGGCATACTCCAACAAGTTCAACTCCCTGCTGCTCACCACGGGCAACAAGTCGGAGCTGGCCGTTGGGTATTGCACGCTGTATGGCGACATGAGCGGCGGGCTGGCCGTGATCGGCGACCTTCTGAAGGGCCAGGTATACTCACTGGCGCGCTTCATCAACAACAGAAAGCCGCTCATCCCGGAGGCCATCCTCACGAAAGCCCCGTCCGCGGAGCTGCGCCCCAACCAGACGGACCAGGACAGCCTGCCCCCCTATGAAACCCTGGACGCCATCCTTGAGGAATACCTCGTGGAGAACAAGTCCGCTGAGGAGATTGCCGGCAACGGGTTTGACCCGGCCCTGGTACGCTCGGTGCTTCGGATGGTGGACAAGGCGGAGTACAAGCGCCGGCAGGCTCCGCCGGTGCTCAAGGTTTCCCCGAAGGCTTTCGGGACCGGGCGCCGCGTCCCGATTGCGCGGAAGGTCTAGGGGCTGCAGCGCGACGGCCAGCGGCCAGGAGGCCATACAAAACCTCATTTGCAAGCCTGCGCGAGTCAATGGGCCCGATCTGCTCATCCCGGCGAGTGTGCTGGAAGAACGCGGTCCCCGCCGGGACGCCGCGCTCCCCAACCAGGCAGAGACGCGAAACGTTATCCAGGAGTGATTTCTGCTCACGATTGCCGGCCAGCTGCGCCAGGCCCTGAAGGAGATATGCGGTTTCATTGCCGGCAAAAATCAGCCGCTGGCGCGCAAAGGAATCCACCAGGGTGCCGTCCAACAGCGGTTTCCCGTTTCCTTGCGCTCCTTCCCCATGAATGCGTATCCAGGGCAGAAGGAGGGAAGCAAACAGCCGCGCGCTCTGCGCCGAATGCGACTTTGCGGAAGCCTTCCCTCCTGGCGGCTCCGCCGGCCTGTATCCCCGCCTTCGCAGCTCTATGAACATTCGAACGACGAGCAGGGACGCCGCGGAATCGGGGTCACGGCCCGCGCGGGATATCGGCGGATTGAAAATGTCCCAGGAAGCGTCCGCAAACCGCTGGGCTATCACGCCCAGGGCTTTTTTGTACCGGTCCCTGCCCAGACGGTCCAGGACCCGGGCAAGGGGAAAGAAAATGGCCCATCCCCCGATGTCCCCCGCGTCCGGCTGTGCACCGCGGGCGGGGCGGACGGGGCGCGAGGGGCGCGCCTCACGGCGGTCCCCCTCGTTGAAAGCGGGGGCATAACCGGGAGGGCACAGGCTGCCGGGCAGCGCGCATCGCCCCCGTTCGTCGACAAAAAGGTCGACGAACCTTTGCCCGGCAAGGAGATACTTCTCGAAGGGACGCCCCTCGTTCTCCAGGTCCTCGGCAAGCATGAGAAGCAGGTCGGCTATCCGGGCGGAGTGAGGCACGGAAAGCATGGTCCGCGCCGGTTGGCCTCTCACGCCGCGCCATTCTCCGTTGCCCTGGTTGTAGCTCTCGTAGAACATGCCGGAAGGGAGCTGCCCCCTCAGGGAGAAGTCCGCAAGCCGCAACGCGGTCTCCCCGATTTTCTCATCCCGCGGGAAAAGCCTTCGCAGGGAGACAGCCAATGCCAGGCCGGCCGATGAGGAAAGCCACTGGCTTCCGGGCACCTCGCGGAGCCCGACAGCCGGGCCATCCTCAACCAGGTGGGTGGAGAGGATTCCCTGGGCTTCACGCGCAAGGACGGCGGACTCCGGAGCGGATCTGGTCCTGGCTTCTGGGCGCGCTCCCGCGGCAAGTCTCTTGATGACCGCGGCCGGTGCGGTCTCGAGGATTTGATCCCTTGATGAAAAAGCGAGAAACAGCTCGTGGGCTCTCTCGAGGCTGCCCGAACAGTCGATGACAGGGTCCTCGGCCCGCGCCTGGTCCTGAGGCCTGGGGCCTGTTCGGGAGGTGGGCTCCTCCACCCCGGGGAGCCTCACCTCGACGCGCAAGCGAGTCGACTCCTCATCCCTGTCAGTCCGGCTGATGCCGATGCTCACCGTCTCTTCACCGCTCTGGACTGATCGGGAGAAAATGGCAGCGGCGTTATCTCCCAGGCTCACGATGAGGGCGGCCGGGTAGCTGGTCCTCTCACCGAGGAATGAAATGGCCGATGCCGGCAGGCCGCGGGCAATGTGGACGCCGGGGAAAAGGCACACCGGGTCGTCATGAGCGTCGAACTCGACATCCAGGAATATCTTTACCGCGCCGGGGGTCATGACGCTCCAGCTCCTGCTGATGACGATCCCGGCTGGGGGGCTGGAGGTGATCCTGTCTCTCACCATCCCAAAGAGGAAAAAGGCCTTTACCTCTGCCGCGGCTTTCTGCCCTGAGCCCGTGGTCTCCAGGACCACGCTGGCCGGCTCCCTGTCGTGGCCGTTCCAGGAGAATCGATAGGGGAGGAAAAAACTCATGCCGCTTTCCGTCACGACCTTGATGGTGCGCGAATCCGGCTGGGTGATGTTCATGTGCAGGAGTTCCCGCACACACTATAGCGGTGCGGGATGCCTTGCGCAACGCGTCGTCTGCCCCTATCCTCGGGAAATGCGGCCCAAGACACTCTTCGAATGCACCGGATGCGGACACCAGGAACCCAAGTGGCTGGGGCGATGCCCGTCATGCGGAAAGTGGAACAGCTTCTCCGAGGTGGTTTCAACGGCCGCCCCGGCGCGCGGTTCCGTGGACCGCTCGAACGGAAAGGGGCTGGCCATCCCTCTTTCCTCCATCGAGACGAGGGAGGGCATGCGCCTGGACACCGGCATCGCGGAGATGAACAGGGTCCTGGGGGGCGGGCTGATGCGCGGGTCCTCGGTCCTGGTGGGAGGAGAGCCTGGGATCGGCAAATCGACGCTCATGCTTCAGCTTGCCGCCCGCCTGGAGGTCCGCGGACGCAGCCTCTACATATCAGGAGAGGAGTCACCCGGGCAGCTTCGCATGCGCGCTGACAGGATCGGGATCTCTTCCGAGCGCATCGAGGTGGTTTCCGAGACCGAGCTGACTGCAATCATGCAGGTGCTGGAGCAGGTGAAGCCCGTCCTGATCATCGTGGACTCCATCCAGACCCTCTACACGCGTGAGGTCAACGCGCTGCCGGGCACGGTAAACCAGATCAAGGTCTGCACGCAGGAGCTTGTTGACTGGGCCCGCTCCCGCGGAGCCGCCGTGCTCCTGGTGGCGCACGTGACGAAAGAGGGGACCATCGCGGGGCCGAAGCTGATCGAGCACCTCGTGGATACTGTTGTGTCTTTCGAGCAGGCCAGCGCCGAGATCAGGACGCTGCAGGCGGTCAAGAACAGGTTCGGCTCCGTGGATGAGATCGGCTTCTTTCGGATGACGGAAACAGGCCTGGAGGAGGTGGATGACGCCTCCACCCTTTTCCTGACCCGACGTGAAGGAGGCAACCCCGCGGGGGTGGCTGTGGCGCCCGTGTTCGAGGGCTCACGGGTCCTCCTGGTGGAAATCCAGAGCCTCACGGTCCCGGCGAAAAGCGGGATCAGCAGGATCTACTCCGACAGGATAGATGCGGGGCGGGTGGCGCGCGTGGCTGCCGTTCTTGAAAAGCACCTGGGCCTGCACCTGGCTGAGCATGACATCTACGTCAACGTCGCCGGCGGCATCCGTATTGCCGAAGTGGGGGTGGAGCTGCCTCTTGCCCTTGCCCTGTACTCCGCGCGCACCGGGGTGTCTCTTCCGGCCGCCACCGCCGTGACCGGAGAGGTCAGCCTTACCGGCGAGGTGAGGCCTGTGCCGGGGATCGAAAAGCGTGCCCGGGCCTGCCGCGACATGGGATTCGAAGCCCTGGTTGGTCCGGGCGGAGCCGGCGCGGACAGGCCGGAGACGGGAAGGTTCAGCGCGGTGGAAATGGTGCGTGACGCGGTCCGACTTGTCTTTGCGCCTACGAGCCCGACACCTTGAGAGCGTTGCCGTCACTGGCCAGCAGCTTCTCGAAATCCGCGGCAGACACCGGAGGGCTGAAAAGGAAGCCCTGCATCAGGTCGCAGGCAAGCGTGCGCGTCAGGCCGGCCTGATCGGGGGAGGAAACCCCTTCCACCACCACCATCTTTTTCCTGATCTTGATGATCTCCACGAGGGAGCGGATGAACTGGCGCTCTTCCTCCTGGTGGTCGACGTGCTGGATGAAGGATTTGTCGATCTTCAATGCGGTGGCCGGAAGCTCCTTCAGGTAACTGAGGGAGGAGTGGCCGGTTCCGAAGTCATCTATGAACACCTCGAGCCCGATGTTCCGCAGGTCCCGCATCCGGCTGATGGTGGCCTCGGGGTCCATCATGCTCTCGGTCTCCGTGATCTCCAGCCGGATCCGGTCCGGCGGGAGATCCCCCGCGCGTTTCATCGCCCTTTCCAGGTTTTCCACGAGGTGGGGACCGCGAAACTCGCTGGCAGAGAGGTTGACGGACACGAACATGTCGCGCAGGTCCATCCAGCGCCTAGCCTGCTCACAGGCGTTGAACACAACCCATCTGCCAATCTTGTCTATCTGGCCCGAACGCGTGGCGAACGGGATGAAATCCATGGGCATGATCACACCCCGCGTGGGATGGTGCCAGCGGACCAGCGCCTCGGCCCCCACGATATGTCCGGCGCGGGTGACCATGGGCTGGTACTCGAGGAAGAGCTCGTTGCCGCGGAACGCGTTGGAAAGCTCGCTTTGGAGCCGCAGCTGGCGGTTGGCAGTTTCGTGGAGCTTCTGGTCGAAGATCAGGTACGGCTCTCCGCGGCGGCGCGCCTCCATCATGGCCGTCAGCGCGTTGCGAGTGACCGTCTCCCCTTCTTCGGCATCGTCCGGGTAGAGGGAGATGCCCATGCTGCAGGAGATGGTGATGTCCATGTCATGGAACCGGTAGGGAGTGGTCACCTCGGTGTAGATGGCGGCAGCCAGCGAAGCCAGGGCCGCCTTGTCGGGGATGTCGGTCAGGAGGGCGGCAAGCTCGTTGCCGTCGAATCGAAAAGCGTAATCGTTTGGCTGCAGGGTCTTGCGGAATCGGATCCCGGTGTTTTCCAGGAGCAGGTCCGATATCTCGTAGCCATGGAGCTGCGTCACCGCATCCATGTCATGCAGTCCCATGACCAGGACAGCCCGGGGGTCCCTGCTTTGGGACAGCTTTGCCTTTTCGATCTCCTTTTCCAGGATGACAGCGAGGGAACGCCTGTTGAACAGCCCCGTCACCGGGTCCCGGTATTCATAGTTCGTAAGCTTCGACTCTATTTCCCCGATGTGGGTGATGTCGTGGGAGAATACCAGGGCATGGGTGATTTCACTCCCCTCCTTGTAGGGGAAGTACGTGACGTGCATGTACTTCATGAACGGGCCGAACTTGAACTTGTCGATATTGTTCACTTCTTCGCCGGCAAAGCAGCGATCGAGAAAGCTCTTGATGGGCGCGCGGAACCTTTCTTCTCCCCAGACCTGGGCCACCGTGCGGCCGACAATGTTCTCACGCGCTTTCTGCACTTCCCTGCAGTACGCGTCGTTGGCCAGAACATAGCGGTATCCGCGATCGATGAGAGTGATGAAGTCGTTGGACATATTTACAATGGTTTCGAAGATGCTTACCTTGTCTAACTCTGACATCTCACTAGGCCACCTTTCCTAATATACCGGCTGAGGAAGCAGTTTCCAATAAATTTGCGGGGCGTGCGTGCCCGGCGAAACGTCGCGCAAATCATTGTATGTTAGATGCATGATCTACAGGACTCTCGGGTCAACGGGACTGAAAGTGTCCGTGGTGGGGCTTGGAACGTGGCAGCTGGGCGGCGAATGGGGGAAGCAATTCACTGGGAAAGAAGTCGCCCAGATGTTCGACGCCGCGAGGAGAGGGGCATCACGCTGGTGGACACGGCGGAGTGCTACGGGGACCATTTGTCGGAGAAGCTCGTGGGCCAGGCGATAAGCGCGGACCGCGCGCGGTGGGTGGTCGCCACCAAGTTCGGCCATCGCTACACCACCCCTTTCGAACGGGACCAGCTGTGGAGCGCCGCGGAGGTGCAGGCGCAGCTGGAGGGATCCCTGTCCGCGCTCGGCATGGAGATGATCGACGTTTACCAGTTCCATTCCGGAACCACCAAGGTATTCGACAACGACGAGCTTTGGTCCATGCTCAACAGGCAGAAGAAGGCAGGGAAAGTGGGGCACATTGGCGTTTCCATTGCCAGCTCGATCGCTCACGAGGACCAGATCCACCAGGCGCGGCGCGCGAGGGAGGTGGGGGCGGAAAGTCTCCAGGTGGTGTACAACCGGCTGCAGCGGTGGCCGGAGGAGGCCATTTTCCCGATCTGCCGTACGAGTGACCTCGGGGTCCTGGCCAGGGTCCCGCTTGCAAGCGGCTTCCTCAGCGGCAAATACCGGGAAGGCGTTCAGTTCGGCCCTGATGATTTCCGGTCCCGCAAGACATCGCAGGAGCTGGACGCCATGGCAGCGGAAGCCCGAAAAGTTCAGCAGGACGAGGTCCCGCAGGGGGTCCCGATGGCCGCCTGGGCCTTGTCGTGGTGTCTCAGCAACCCCGCGGTGACCGCCGTCATCCCCGGCTGCAAGAACGCGGAGCAGGTGGCGCAGAACGCCAGCGCCGTGGAGCTGCTGAACAAGTATCGACATAGGTGAGCCCTCACGGGCTTTCCCTGTCACACCACCGTACATGCGGGTCCGCATACGGCGGTTCGGCAAGATTGAGCGCTCATGTGGCAAGCGACGGAAAGCCGAGGGAGTCGAAGAAAGCATTCGGCAGCGCATGGGCCAGCGCGGGGCTGTTACTCAGCCTCCATGGTCCATGTGCGCTTCCGGCCGTTTGTGCGGCCAGGTCTTTGCCGATTCCCCGCGACCTCAGTTCCTTGAAGCGGACCTTCCCGCGTTTCCACTGCTTCCACAGAAGGCAGCGCAGACGCCTTCGGGTCCATCCATCCAAGTCCCTGAGTATGCTGGGGGTCTCACAGAAGCCGAAGTATCCCCGCCATCCGAGCATGTAGGTGCGGAGCTCTCCGACCATCCGCTCGATACTGATTCCGCGTGTGCGCCGTGTCAGCTCTCGAATCCGTTCCTTGAAGCGGAGAACCGCCTGCGGCGCAATGCGCCGCTTTACTGATTCTCCCCCTGTGAAGCTGAACCCGAGAAACTTCCTATCCTTTGGCCGTGCCACCGCGCTCTTCGATTCGTTTACCTTGAGCCTGAGCTTACGTGTGAGAAAGTCTTTCACGCCTTCCATCACCCGCTGACCCGCCCGCTCGCTCTTAACGTAGATATTGCAGTCATCCGCGTAGCGAACGAAGCGATGTCCGCGTCGCTCTAGCTCTCGGTCCAGATCGTCGAGCAGCAGATTGGACAGAAGCGGCGAAAGAGGTCCGCCTTGCGGCGTACCCTCCTCCGTCGGTCCCACAAGCCCGTTCTCCATCACTCCCGAGTTCAGGAATGCTCGAATCAGCTTCAGCATCCGCTTGTCGCTGATCCTTCTGGCGGCTCGACTCATCAACACGTCGTGGTTCACGCGGTCGAAGAACTTCTCCAAGTCAAGGTCCACGACCCAGTCGTAACCCTGCTGAATGTATTCTTGCGCCTTCGCCACCGCCTGATGGGCCGATCGCTGCGGCCTGAATCCGTAGCTGTGTTCGCTGAATGTGGGGTCCCACTGTTTTTGCAGCACCTGCAGCACCGCCTGTTGTACGAATCGATCTACCACCGTCGGGATGCCGAGCTTCCTCATGCCTCCTCCCGATTTCGGTATCTCCACCCGCCTCACAGCCTGGGGCCGATAGGTGCCTGACAAAAGCTGCTCCTTGATTCGCAGCCAATTCTCCCGCAGGAAGTCTGGCAGTTCCTTGACCATCATTCCATCAATTCCTGCTGCTCCTGCGTTGGCTTTCACGCGTCTCAGCGCTTCCTTCAGATTCTCCTTCTCGCAGACCTCCTCCATCAGCTTGTCCGTGTTCGTCTGGCTTTCCGTGCTGAGTCCCGCCGTCGTGCTTTCGACCCTTCCCTCGGATGATCTCGGGGTTTCACCCCTACCCGCATCCTCGAAGGCCAGCTCATGCTGGATTTTCTGTCGCTGTCTCACGCCGAGTCGCTCCCTGTACTCGCCTTCTTGCCGTTCGGGCCTTCGGGCCAACGGCCCTACTATGCCCTCTGCTGACTTCTGGCAGACGATCAGGAACCCTCACGGATCCCTCAGTCTTCTCTTCGAGACATCTGCCAGACCTCCTGGGGTAAGCTCACCCGCCTTCGGCGCACAACCGCTGGATTTACAACCCGAGCCTTTGATGGATATGGGCTTGTCGGTCATTTGCCCGCTCGCCCAACCCGGTATGCCTCGTATCCAGTTTCTGTTCGTCGGCTCACGCCTTTGCTCCACGCTTCCTTCGGACACGCCCTCGCGGGATAGGTGCCCTTGCGTTTCGCTACGCCTTCACCTCCACCAGGTTGGCGAGGGGACTTCCACCCCAAAGCTGGTGAACATGCCCAGCGCACAAAAAGAAGCCCGCCGTTGCGGGCGGGCTTCCGAAGGTCAGAATACCATGTACTTGACTCCGATGGTCGCAGTGATGGACCAGAAAGTGTCCGAGTAGGGGTATTGGCCGGGAGCGCCGCTGGGATTGGCGGCATTCGTATTGGTCAGCCCCATATCGAACTGGACGGCCGGAGAAAGAGCCAGACTGCTGCTCAACGCGATGTCCGCCCCGCCGGTAAAGTGAAGGCCGTACTCCCCGACAATCGTCGTGCTGGAGTTGAGAGTCTGGGAAGTAGGGAATATGTTCCCTGGATTCGAATTATAGGCGAGAGTGGATGAGCCGCCCATGAAATGACCGATAAAGGCTCCAGCACGCAAGGTCACGTCCACTGACTGCGTGATGGGGATTCTGCCGACAAGAGAAATCGGAAACTGCAGATAAACGTAGGTCGAGTCCGATGTCTGAGTTATCCCCGGACCGACGAGGGCGCTCTCGAAATTGTTCAGAACCCCATGGAACATGAGGTAGTCGTATTCGGCGCCGACTGAAATGCCAAGGTCCACCGGTCCGGCTTTGAGAAGGAACAGATCCAAGCCTACTCCTCCAGCAAATCCAGCGCGCGGGCTTCCGCTTTCGTCGGGGTTGGTCGTTGATCCCAGAGCCAGTCCGCCGGCGACCTTCGCTTCGACATCCATGCTGACGGCGCCTGCGGCGAGCGGCAGTGCAAGAGCAACAGAAGTTGCCAGGACCAAAGTGAGCCAGGAATTGCGCATTTTCCACCTCCACACCGTAGTACATAGATTATCAATGCATAGACAATCTATGCTCTTGACAGCCTATGCTATGTGGAGCAGGTCAGATTGTCAACTCACACCCCGCGTGCAAGGTGATAGTAGGCCGCGTTCCATTTCAGCTCTTTCTTGAAGTCTGACACCGTGGTGTCTTTGCCGATCAGCACGTATTCCATGCCGGCCATCTCGGCAAAGTCCTCCAGGTACTGGGCAGTCACCGAATGGCTGAAGCAGGTGTGGTGGGCGCCTCCTGCCAGAATCCAGGCAGCTGCCGCCACTTTGAGGGTGGGCCGGGGCACCCAGAGGGCCCGCGCCACGGGCAGCTTGGGAAGCGGCTCAAGGGGCGCAACCACGTCCACCTCGTTGACGATCATGCGGAACCTGTCCCCCATGTCCACGATTGTGGCGTTGACCGCCGGACCGCTTTTTGCGGTGAAAACAAGCCGAGCCGGATCTTCCTTCCCGCCGATGGACAGCGGATGCATCTCCACGGACGGCTTGCCGTCGGAGATGGATTCGCATACCTCGAGCATGTGCGCGCCCAGGACCTTGTTGCCGCTTGGGTCGAAGTGGTAGGTGTAGTCCTCCATGAAGGAAGTTCCTCCCGGCAGGCCCGATGCCATGACCTTCATGGATCGCACAAGGGCGGCGGTTTTCCAGTCCCCTTCCCCGCCGAACCCATATCCGTCCGCCATCAGCCTTTGAACCGCGATGCCCGGTAGCTGCGGGAGGCCGTGGAGGTCCTGGAAGTTCGTGGTGAACGCATGGAACCCCCCGTCCTCCAGGAATCCCCTCATCCCCAGCTCTATGCGGGCGGATTCCCGCAGCGCCTGCCGTTTGCCGCCCCCCTGCTTCAAGTCCTTTGCCACCACGTAGCGCTGCTCGTACTCTGAAAGGAGCCTGTCTGTTTGCGCGTCCGTGACCGCCTTCACGCGCTCCACAAGGTCCCCGATCCCGAAGCCGTTGACCGAATAGCCCAGGCGCATCTGCGCCTCGACCTTGTCGCCTTCGGTCACCGCCACTTCGCGCATGTTGTCCCCGAAGCGCGCCACCTTGAGGCTCTGCGCGTCATGCCAGGCTGCCGCCGCTCTCATCCAGACTCCCAGCTCGGCAAGAGTCTCGCCGTCGCGCCAGTGCCCCACAACGACCTTTCGCGCAAGGCGCATCCTGGTAACCATGAACCCGAACTCCCGGTCCCCGTGAGCGGACTGGTTCGTGTTCATGAAGTTCATGTCGATTGTCGACCAGGGAATGTCCCTGTTGAACTGCGTATGGAGGTGAACGAACGGCTTCTGCAGCGCCGCAAGCCCCGCAATCCACATCTTGGCCGGGGAGAAGGTGTGCATCCAGGTGATGATCCCGACGCAGGTGGGGGAGGAGTTGGCCTCCCGGACCAGGCGAAGGATGGAATCTGAATCCGTGGACACAGGCTTGAACACCACGGTCAGGGGTATGGCCGGTGAGCCCGACAGTGACCGGGCGATTTCCTGTGAATGCTGCGCCACGGTGTCCAGGACTTCCTTGCCGTACAGGACCTGGCTTCCCGTGACAAACCACGCTTCGAGCTTCTTGAGATCGATCATCGAACGCCCTCCTCCTTGAGAATGAGCTGAGTATAGTTGCCGCGGCCCTGCCGCGCAATCGCAGGGCTGCGCAGGATCAGGAGTCTTTGAACTCCTCCCGGAGCGCGGCAAATGATTCCTCCAGCTGTCCGCGGAGAAGCCCGTCCGTGTACTCCCGCCCGAGCTTCGGGCCGGGGAGCTCGAGGTAACCGATGACCTCATCCGTCGGAAAGCGCGCGGCGTTCCTGGTCAACACGGCCTTGAGCCTCCGGAGGTCCACGATGCCGCGGGACCGTTCCTGGGGGCCGAAGCCGAACGTGGAATTGAAGATGGCGTCCGTGTTCTTGAAGTGAAACTCCCACATCCAGGGAATCTCCCTCTCGAACATCTCCCAGTTGTCGTGCAGCACGCGCTTTTGCTCGTCAGCAACGCCGTGGGAGATGTCGCCGCAGAGGTACACCGGCACGGTGCCTTGCGGCTGCGCCTCATGCTCGGAGTCGAACGCCGCGGTCATCTCCTTCAACTCCTCGGGAGTTGACGGGTACTCCCACAGGGAGGACATGGGCTCGATGGTGATGGCTTTCAGCCCTTCCCGCCGGGCAAGCCGCATCAAGTCCTTCATGTGCCTGAAAAAGGTGTCCCTGCTCCGCTCTCTCAGCTCGGGTTGATCGCGCATCAGGCAGCCGGCGTTGGAGCCGGCGCTGTCGGCCCCCACCATCGCCGCAACGCGGATGAGCCTCTCCCAACCCCATCGGGCGGTTGCCTCCAGGGAGGCGTCCCCGCTGGCATACCCTGCCAGCTCCCGATGCGACGTGAAAACACTCGCGATCCTGATGCCTTTCTTCTCCGCGCTCTCCCGCAGCCGCCTGAAATAGCCTTCGTCCGCAGTGAATGTGACAAAAGAGCTTCCCATCTGAAGATGGCTGATACGAAAGTCCGCCATGATCCCGAAAAGCCAGTCGAAGCTGTAGCGGCCTTCGATGGGATCGCTCTTGACGCCGAGGTGGATTGTCATGGTGCAAGCACCACCTTATTGAAGGATTCGGTCCTTGCCACGATCCGGCGGAAGACCTCCACGCCGTCTGCAAGCCTGGGTGTATGGCTGATGAGACTCGCGACCTCGATGCCGTGCCCAAGGGAGGAAAGGACGGTGGTCCACTCGTTCCTGCCCTCGGGAACGATGCGGGAGTTCCACGTTCCCCTGATGGTGAGCTCCCGCCGCAGGATGGAAGAGAAGTCCTTTTCCCCAATCTGGAAGCTCCCCCGAATGTTTCCCAGGAAAACCACCTCACCGAAGCGCGCCGCTGCCATGACCGCCTGGAGGAAAGTCTGGGGCAATCCGACCGCCTCTACGACCCTGTCGATTCCGTAGCCCTCCGTCATCGACGTGATCTGGGCCACCGGATCGCCTTTTCGCGAGTCCACGGGAATGAAGCCCATGGCGCGGGCCAGGGAAAGCTTCTGCTCGTCGATGTCGACAACGAACACCCGGGAACAGCCGCGCATGCGCATCCACTGGGCGGCCATGTTTCCTATCGGGCCTGCCCCGAACACCGCTCCCGTGTCTCCCGCGCGGATTGCCAGCTTGCCGACGCCGTGCAGGGCAACGGCGCAGGGCTCGGTCATGGCAGCGTCCCGCATCTCCACGTCGTCAGGGACGCTCATGAGGTTGGCATCCGGGGCCCACACCCTGTCCGCGAACGCCCCATCCCTCCGCGAGCCCAGGTAGTCGTAGTCCACGCATTGCGCGTAGTCGCCGGTCTGGCAGGGTAGACAGCGCCGGCAGGGAATCAGCGGAAAAACAATGACGCGCGCGCCTCGCGGGAATCTCCCTTCCAGCGCGGGCTCCTCGACAATCCCTGAGAACTCATGGCCCATGATCAGCGGGTAGTGGTACGAAGCGCCTTCAAAGCCTCGATGAATGTCGGAGTTGCAGATCCCCGAGAACGAAACTTTGACGAGGGCCCAGCCGGGGCCGGGGCGGTCCGGGTCAGGGACTTCCTTGTACTCAAGCGTTTTGTCACGCACGAGCACGAGAGCTTTCATTGGCGACACGTTATACGACAACCTGGCGATGATCAAGTAGCACGTGATCAATTCTGCGTCATGATGATTTGAGTTGCTTGAAAAACGCTCGATTCTGAGTACAATTGAAACCTGTCTGGAGGGATATCGATGAAAGCAGCTGTGCTGGAATCGCTGGAAAAAATCATCGTCAAGGATGTCCAGGAGCCCGCCTGCGGAGAAAATGAGGCAATCCTCAAGGTCAACGCCTGCGCCGTCTGCGGATCCGATATCCGCATCTTCCATTACGGCAACGACAGGGTGAAGCCTCCCACGGTCATCGGCCACGAAATTGCCGGAGAAATCGTTCGCGTGGGCAAGGGTGTGGCGAATCTCAGGGAAGGCGACCGGATTGCCCTGGGCGCGGATGTCCCCTGCGGAACCTGCTACTGGTGCACGAACGGAATGGGGACCAATTGCCGGATCAACTACGCAATCGGCTACCAGTTCCCCGGCGGGTTCCAGCAGCTCATGGTGCTGAACGAGACCACCATCAAATACGGGCCCGTGACGCCGATCCCGGAGGGCCTGAGCTTCGCGGAGGCGGCCATAGCGGAGCCGCTGGCGTGCGCCGTGAACGGCCTGGAGCTGGCCCAGTTCGGGGTGGGAAAGAGCATCTGCGTCATCGGGTTGGGACCGATTGGATGCATGATGCTGGAGCTGTCAAAGGTGTTTGGCGCCTCGCGTGTTTTCGCCGCCCAGCGCTCCAAGGCGCGGATGGAGATGGCCAGGCAGTTCCTTCCGTCCGCGCGCTTCATTGCAACGGAGGACGAGGACCTGGTGGACGTGGTCATGCGGGAGACCGACGGCGAAGGCGTCGATCTTGCAATCACGACCGCCGGCACGGTCCAGGCCCACGACGATGCAATCCGCATGGTGCGACACCGCGGATTCGTGAACCTTTTCGGCGGACTGAAGAATCAACCGAAGCTGGCCCTGGATTCCAACCTCATCCACTACAAGGAATGTTTCGTCATGGGCAGCCACGGCTCGCTGCCCCGGCACCACCGTACCGCGGTGGGCCTGATTGCAAGCGGCGCGGTTCAGGCCAGGAAGTACATCTCCCGCGTGTTCCCCCTTGCCGAAACGCGTGAGGCCTTTGCCTTCCACGAATCGCGCGCGGGATTGAAGGTCGTGGTAGCGCCCAACGGCGAAAAGCTGGCCGGGTTATGAGACGAGCGAAAATTGCGCCGTCTTTGATGTGCGCGGACTTCATCTCACTTGGCCCCGAGCTGGACATCATGAGGAAGAGCGCCGTCGATTATCTTCACATCGATATCATGGACGGGCGTTACGTTCCCAACTTCACGCTGGGCCCGGACTTCTGCAAGAGCGTTGCCGGCTACTCGCCCATTCCGCTGGACATCCACCTCATGATCGAAGATCCCGATGCCCACGCGCAGAAGTTCGCGACGTTCCCCGGGGCCATCGTTTCCTTTCATCCCGAGACATCCCGCCATCCCTTGCGGACAATAGACCTGATCAGGGGCTTCGGCGCACGGGCGGGCATAGCGGTGGATCCGGCAATGCCGGCCTCCCTGCTCTCGGAAATGCTCCCCCACGTGAGCCTGGTTTGCGTCATGACAGTCAACCCCGGGTATGCGGGGCAGAAGCTCATCCCCGAAATGCTCGGGAAGATCCGACAGATTGCCGATATGGCGGCCTCCGCCGGCCACCCCGTCGAGATCGAGGTGGACGGAAACGTCAGCTGGGAAAACATCCCTGGGATGGTGGAAGCAGGCGGCAATGTGCTGGTGGCAGGGACTTCCTCTCTCTACGACGGCAAGGCCGGCCTGGCTCTGAACATCGAGCGCATGCGCTCCCTCGCGGGCCAGTCCGCGCGCGCGGGTTGATTCCATGCTGTCCGCAGAGCGTCACCAGATGATCCTTCGCGTCCTCCGCCGCGGCAGGTTCGCCACGGTCACCGAAATCTCGGAGGCGGTCCGGTCTTCAGCCGCGACAATCCGACGGGACCTTGCGCGAATGGAGGCGGCCGGGCTCCTTCGGCGGGTGAGGGGGGGCGCGGAGATCCAGGCTGAGGAAGGGAGCGCAGGCACGCTGGGCGCGGAGGAGCTTCCCCTGGAGTACCGGAAGGGCATCCTCCTTGAAAAGAAGAGGCTCATCGCAAAAGCCGCCGCGGCGATGTGTGAGGACGGTGAGACCGTCATGATAGACGGCGGCTCCACAACGTATCAAATGGCGGAGTTTCTCATGGACAGGGAGATCAGGATCATTACGAACTCCTTCGCCATCGCCGACGTCCTGGTGCCGCGCTCCCGGTGCACCCTCATCCTCAACGGCGGGGTGGTTCGCATGGATTCACAGCTGGTCCTGGATCCGTTTGGCAGTGACATGTTCGCCAACTACAGCGCCTCCAAGCTCTTCATGGGGGCATTCGGGATCGACGAGACCGGAGCCACGAACAACGATTCGCTGCTGATCAAGACCGAACGCGCCATGATCGAGCGGGCACGCCACCTCGTCGTGCTGGCAGACTCCACCAAATTCGACAGGCGTGGGAGCCTGTTTCTGTGCGGGTTTGAAAAGATTCACACGATCATCACGGACAGCGGGATATCAGAAGGCCACCGCGCCTTGATTGCCGCGCGCGGGGTTCGCCTGGTCATCGCATGATCGGGGAAGAGTCGAGAAAACGCATGCCCGCCTGTTTTCCCGCAGCGAATGCCTTCCCCAGGGCGCCATCAACGGCGGAAAGGTAGTCGACACCGATCGTTTTCAGGTCCACCTCGGGCTGGATGGCGGAAATCCGGGCAGCCTTCCATTCGGTGGGCAGGACTTCGCGCTGGTACAGGTCACGATAGAACGGTCCTGTCTCCGGCGAGATTGCGATGACCTGGTCGTATCCAAGCTCGGCCATTTCGATGGCAGGACACGAGCAGGTGTAGGAGGCATCCACGTATGGCAATCCATCGATCCATCCGGGCGCCTTCCACGCGTGCATCATGCGGGTGGTGGCGTACAGCGCATCCGCAAGGTTCTCCACGGTCAGGGGATTTGTCCGGGGCTCGGGTTGAGTATCGAAAAGGTGGGTGGCAAGGTTGATGTCCGCCCACAGGCCGTCTTTCTTCCTGGCAGAGGCCAGCTGATCAAGACCGACCCTCCTGGCCAGCAACCCCTGGCACTTCTCGGCCTCTTCGTCGCTTTTCACGTAACTGGCGGCAAGAATGAATCGCCTGGCGTCGGGCAAAAAGAGGCTCTGCCGGAGAGTCGGGGCAAGCTGCGCAATGATCCAGGTGATCGAATCACTCACGTCCTTGCGTTCCTTGAGGGTGTCCGCGGTCAACTGCCAGTACGCGGGCCCTGCCAGCTCATCCAGCCGCCCCGCCGCGGCGAAGGCGGCCGGGATTGTCGATGAAGAAGACGCCGCGAATACATCGACGGAAAGACCCTGCTGGATGAGGGCGCCGATGACGCCGTGCACAAAAACCCCTTTGGCAGACCCTGAGGCGCAAGCGATAGCTGTCTTCATGGTAACTTCTCCACAATGACGGAGGGCGCTTTCCCATCCCGGCCAGCCAGCCTGCGCCGGGTGGCAAGGGAAAGAAGCGCGAAAGAGGCTGCGAAAAACACCACCGCGCCGGCGGCGCCGGCCGCCTGGCCGGCACCCGGGACACGCAGCGCGTTCGCAATCAAAGCGCCCGCTCCATAGCCGCCGAAAAGGAACGCAAGCGGGACAAGAAAGAGCAGGAGCGCCGCGGGAACGGGCGCAGGCCCCCGGGTCTCGATCCGTACCCTGTCTCCGGGAGAGACTCCCAGGCGGTCCACGGCGCTGGCAATCATGTGATCACCGGTCTCCGAGAGGGCGCAGAAGGTGCACCCCTCACACGCCTCGGAGCGCTCGATCAGCACCCGCGCCATGCCGCCGGCGCAGTCTATGACAGTGCCTCTTTCTTCCATGCGGCCCGGCTCAGAGAGAGGTCTCGTTCACTCGTGAATCGAGCATTGTGTCTCCGTCGAACACGAAAAAACCGCTGAACCCCCTGCCCTCCAAGAGCATCGGCAGCCATAGGGAATCGTCCGCCCACATGCGCTCGTACGGGATCCTGTCCACCGGGGTCCAGATGGGAGCCGCCTCACGGGTCTCGCACAGCTGACCCTCGAAACCGGTTGCCGTGAAAACACTTCCGTGCAGCGAGTAGCCGTCGATGAACTGGAAGGACAGCTCGCCTGCCGGGCGCACACCGGTGGGCGTTACGCATAGCTCCTCCTGGACCTCCCGGATTGCCCCCTGAATTGCCGTCTCTCCAGGGTCGATGCGGCCGCCGGGGCCGTTGATCTTGCCGGCGCCGAGCCCCGTTTTCTTGTGAATCAGGAGAATGTGGCTGTTCTGGAGAACAAACAAAAGCGTGGCGCGTTCCGTCGGGTTCCAATGCTGCCAGTCTATCTGGCTCACCAGCCGTGGTACTGCTCCCATCTTCGCCTCGGACATCGATAGGAAGGTACTATGTCGTGATTACATGATCAACGTGGAAAAGATCGCCATTCTTCTTTTTCCTTGCATTCCCGGCAGGGCGGGCGTATAATGGCCGCGATGAATTTCATTCATCACTGAAGGGGATTGTGAGAAGCAGGGACCTCCCGACGGAGGATGATGGGCTCTCAAAGAGAGTCACCCTGACATGAGCCTCTCACATCCCCTTCCCATTTCCGTCATCAACGCTGGACCCTGGCCTGTCACTTGAAGCCCTGACTGATCACCCTTAACGCCCCCGGCACGCTGCTTCCAACGAAGATGCGCACTCCAAGAAGCGCCTGCACGACCGCGCAGGAGGCCGCGGCCAGGAGAAACAGGCTTCGAAGCACGGCGTCGTTGAAGCCGCGAAAAACAAGCTTCGACAGGAAAAAGGACGCCACGCCGGCCCCGGCAGCCGCGATCCCCAGTGCCGCAATTCGCGCCAATTCGGGGGTTCCCCACCGGGAATAGGCCTGCCAGCCGATAAGCGACGCCAGGAGGACTGAGATGCCGGCCGCCAGGCCGGTTCGAACGCCCCGGCTTGCGCGGGCGGCGCTCATGAGAATTGCCAGGACAACAAGAAGGTCCAGGGAGGGGACAAGGAGGGACGCCAGGGGCGAAGCGGCGGACACGCCGGGCAGGTTGATGAGGATGTCGAAAAGAACCATGCCGGCCACCAGGCTCGACGCAAGGCCGGCCCTGCCGCTCACGTCACGGGTCAAACGTGCCATCGCCCTGCGCGCTCCTAGATCACCTTGAGATAGATGACCTTGGCATCCCCCGGAGCGTAGAAGTCTTCCAGCACGGCAACGGAGCTGTAGCCCCGCGCCAGGTAGAACGCGCGCGTGGGCTCATAGAGCTGCCGCATGGAAGTCTCTATGTACACACGGTTCCCACCAAGGGCCCGGATGGCGTCTTCGCTGGCGCTCAGCAGCCGCGTGCCCAGCCCCTTCCCGCGGAAATCCCCGGCCACGACGATCCAGTACAGGTCGAAGCTGGTTCGGGTGCACGCAATGGGACCGTAGCTTGTGTACCCCACGGTCCGTCCGTCCTCCTCCGCGAACAGGAAGTGGTAGCCGCAGCGCGGCCCCTTGAGCAGCCGATCCTCGATGAGCTCCACCGCCGTTTCCACCTCTTCCGGATAGAAAAAACCCGTCGACTCCGTGATGGTTCGGATTCTCTCCACGTCGGCTTTTTCCACTGAGTTTCGGATCGTTATCACCTGGGTGCCCATGTGTCTGGCTCCTTCTTCAGTTCCATTTCGGCAAGGTTATCGTGTAAACCGTTACATTCATTCAGGATGCGCCGAACCACATCGTTGATTGACAGCCCGGCGCGGGTGGCCGCTGCCATGAAACCCGCGTCCGGCGAAAGGCAGGGATTGGTGTTGACTTCAAGCACCCATGGCCTGCCCCCTGAATCGACTCGAAAATCCACCCGGGCGTATCCACGAAGGCCGAAAGTCTCCCAGCATGCCACGCTCAACCGTTTCAGCTCAGCCAGGAGCTTTTCATCGCGCCTCGGAAAATCGAAGCTGCGCGGCGTACGGCCGTATTCGAACGAGCCGCCGTCCCATTTGGCGCGGTAGCCGACGAACCGCGGCTTGCCCGGCGGGTAATCGTCGAACCGGATCTCCGCGGGAGGGAGGCTCTGGGGAAACACGCTGTCATCCTGTCCGCCCAGGAGGGAAAGGTTGAACTCCCGTCCCTCCACGTAGCGCTCGACGAAGAGCCGGTCCACGCTTTCCCTGGCGGACCGACGGCATATCTCGGCTTCAAGCTCTTTCCGTGAGGAGGCGACCGCGCTGTCCTCCATGCCTATGGAGGCGTGCTCCCAAAGGGATTTCACGATGAAAGGAGGCGGAAAGGCTGGCTGGGCGCGCAGGGCTGACCCAGCGGGCACCCATGGCGGCGTGTCTATTCCTGCCGCGGCCAGTATCCTCTTTCCCAGCACTTTGTGGGACGTGAGGAGAACGGCCTCCGCGGGAGCGCCCGTGTACGGGATATCCAGGCTTTCAAGGAGGCTGGGAGCAAGGTGGATGAGGCTTCCCTTGCCTTCGATTGTCTCTGCAAGGTTGAACGCCAGCAGGGGCTGCATGGCCCGAAGCCTGGCCGCCGGCGTTGCCAGGTCAAGCGTGAGCTCCACGTCTTCCGTGGCATACCCCAGGGAATGAAGCGCGCTGCGCACCGTCTGGACCTGGATGAGGACGTCTTTTTCGTCTTCCGGCGCGTCCGCCTCAACCTGTCCAAAGAGGAGCGCTATGGTTCGTTGGCCCATGAGGATCGGCGTGCGCCGCGCCGGAAAGCCGGCGCAGCGCATTGTCTCCTTATGTCAAGGGCTTCTGAGGATCAGGATAGCGGAAATACAAGTCCTGGTAGTTCTTCAGGACAAGATCATCACCGTCCCAACCCACTGCATAGTCGGGGAGAAGGGGTATCTTCCCCCCGCCGTGCGGGGCGTCGATCACGTAGTTCGGCACCGCATACCCCGAGGTGTGCCCGCGCAGGCCCTTGATGATCTCCAGGCCCGTGCGAACAGGGGTCCTGAAATGCGCGGAGCCGATGATGGGGTCACACTGGTACAGGTAGTACGGCTTCACGCGCGCCATCAGAAGGCCATGCATCAGGCGCTTCATCACCTCCACGGTGTCGTTGATGCCGGCAAGGAGCACGGTCTGGCTTCCCAGCGGGATGCCGGCATCCGCCAGGCGGGCGCACGCTTCCCTGGTCTCCTCCGTCAGCTCGTCCGGATGCGTGAAATGGATGCTCATCCAGAGGGGGTGGTAGCGCTTGAGCATCCGCGTAAGGGCCGGGGTGATCCTCTGGGGCATCACGACCGGCGCCTTGGTGCCGATGCGCAGAAACTCCACGTGGGGAATGCGTCGAAGCCGGCTCAGGAGCCACTCCAGCTTCTCATCCGACAAAGTCAGCGGGTCTCCCCCGGAGAGAAGCACGTCCCGCACCTCACGATGCTCCGTGATGTACGCGATGGCCTGCTCCCACTGGGCCTGGAAGAAGATGCTGTTGGCGTCCGGGTTTTCCACGATGCGCGACCGTGTGCAATAACGGCAGTTGGACGCGCAGGTGTTTGCCACCAGGAACAGGACCCTGTCGGGGTAGCGGTGCACGATGCAGGGCACCGGGCTGTCCCTGTCCTCACACAGCGGGTCCTCGGCCTCTCCCGGCGTGCGCAGGTATTCCTCCATGACGGGAATCATGGTGCGCCGCAAGGGCTGGTTCGGATCATCAGCGTCGATCAGGCTGAGATAGTAGGGCGTGATTGCGAACGGAAGGGACCCGGTCCGGCGCGTGATTGCCGTGCGCTCTTCCTCCGAGAGCCGGAGAATCTTCTCCAGCGTGTCGAGCGTGCGGACGCGGTTTCTCATCTGCCAGCGCCAGTCGCACCACTCCGCCATGGTGGCATACGGGAAGTGCCGGACGCGAAACTCTTCCGAGCGGCGCGAAACGGGAAACTTCGGTGTGGGTGGCGAGGTTCTCTTGAATGTTCGCTGATAAGATTTGAACGGCGGGATCGTAGTCAGGATACCGGCAAGCCCGGCAAGCTCCTGGACTACGGGCATGGTACCTGGAGGTTCTGCCTCCTCAGTGCTGAGCACCCTGGTTTCCATTTCTGTCAAAACTCCTTCATCTTACTGTTGCTGGGAGGGGCCAACGCCTCTCCCGTGGGTTACGAGTCTTCCGTGCACTGTCACGCTTTTTGATTCACGTGCGGTCCGCGGCTCCCCTCCCCCATGCTGTCAAAGCAATGCATACTACAACAAAAAAAAGAATGCAAGGGAGTTTTCCGCCCAGAAAGATTTATTTCCGGGGCTTTCACCTGGACTCCCCCACTTCCGTCAAGTAGTGCATCGGCTTCAGGTAGTGTATCGGCGCTCTGGGGCGAAATCTGATACACTCTCCCCGTGCCTGGTGATAAAGCCATACTCGTCGGGGTGGAGCTGAAAGGCCGGACGGGCTCCTGGACCATCCAGGACTCCCTGGAAGAGCTTGGCCGCCTGGCGCGGACAGCCGGCCTCTCGGTGGCCGGGCGGACATGGCAGAAGCTCCCGCATCCCGTCGCCTCCACATGGATCGGATCCGGCAAGGTGAAAGAGATTGCCGAGCTCATGGCCGCCGAAGACGCGAAATACGTCCTCTTCGATGACGAGCTGTCACCGGGACAGCAGAGGAACCTGGAGGAGGCGCTGGGGGGAGATGCGCAGGTCATCGACCGCACCCGGCTCATTCTGGACATTTTCAGCCTGCATGCCCGCTCGCGGGAAGGCAAGCTCCAGGTGGAGCTGGCCCAGTACCAGTACATGCTGCCGCGGCTTGCGGGCATGCGCCCCGGCCTGGCCCAGCAGGTGGGCGGTTCGGGAGCCGGCCTTGTCGGTCTTCGAGGCCCTGGGGAGACGCAGCTGGAGATGGACAAACGCCAGGCGCGGCGGCGGATCACGGCGCTGCGACGCGCGCTGGAAGAGGTTCGGACGCAGAGGCGCCAGCATCGCGCGCAGAGGCTCAGGGCGGGCCTGCCCGTCATCGCCCTGGTGGGGTACACGAATGCCGGCAAGAGCTCGCTCCTCAACGCCCTGACCGGCGCCGGGGTCCTGGTTCAGGACAAGCTGTTCGCCACCCTTGACCCCACGACGCGCCGGCTGACCCTTCCGGGCGGCCGGGAGGCTCTTCTCACGGATACCGTCGGATTCATCCGGAAGCTGCCCCACGCGCTGGTTGCCGCTTTCCGCGCCACCCTGGAGGGCATCGAGGAGGCCTCCCTGATCCTCCACATCGTGGATGGCTCCCACCCCCACTCATCGGAGCAGGTTGCTGCCGTGCAAGCCGTGCTGTCCTCCCTGCACGTTGCCGACACGCCGCTGCTCATGATCTGGAACAAGATGGACCTGCTTCCTGACCGAAGCCTTCCCCAGCCGTCCGGAACCGCCCACAACGGCTCCCTGGCAATCAGCGTAAAAACCGGGGAGAACATGCCGGCTCTCCTGGAGGAAATAGAGAGCGCGCTTGCCGGAGGGCTTGCCGAAATGCACCTCCTCATCCCCTTCGAACGCTACGACCTTGTCTCACAGATCTATGAGCAGGGAACGGTGCTGTCAAAGGAGGAGTCCGCGGGAGGGATACGGATCAGCGCAGCGGTTCCGCACGCCCTGACGGAGAAGCTGGCGCCCTACAGCGAGCCTAAAAGAAAAGCAACACGGCGGAAACGAACGTAAGCGCCTGCATGGCGATGGTAAAAGCCTTCTGCGGGAGACGTCGCGCGGCCAGGATCCCCAGGGCCGCGCCTGCGATGACGGCGCCTGAGAGGATTGCGTCGAAAACAAGGGATTGAGGCGTGATCAGTCCCAGCCCTATGCTGAACGGCACCTTCACCCAGTTCACTGAAGCGAAAAACCACGCCCCGGTTCCCAGGAACTCGTCCTTGGGAAGGCGCATAGCCAGCAGGTAAACCATCATCACGGGGCCGGCGGCGTTTGCCACCATGGTGGTGGCGCCCGCCAGGACTCCGGCCAGCGCGGCAAACCACCAGGTGGACGGTATCTCCGCTTTTCCCCGCGTGGCCAGGTCCCGCCACACGCCGAGGCCAAGCATGGCAATGACCACGGCTCCGATCACGGGCCGCAGCTGACGGTCGTCTATCTTGCCCAGGGCAAAGAAGCCGATCACGATCCCTGCCACGGCCCAGGGAAAAAGACGCAAGAGATGATGCCAGACGGCATGCCGTCGGTACCACGTGACCGCCACCAGGTCCCCGATGATCAGGATCGGAACAAGCGCGCCCGTGGAGATGCGGGCGGGCAGGACCATGGCGAAAAGCGGAACGAAGATGATGCCGAGGCCTGGTATGCCGGTCTTGCTGAGTCCGACGATGAATGCTGTGACCGCGGCCAGCAACCACTTGCCGCCGGTGAGGGCGAAAACGCCCGTCACCCTGTCACTCTCCCTGCCTTCTGCCGGTATTCAGCATACGTGGTGAACGGGTCCGGGACTGACGGGTCCTTGGAGGAATCGAGGAACACCACCGTGTTGCGGGACCTCTTGGCGAAGTACAGCGCCTTGTCGCTTTTCTCCACGGCGCGAGCAAGGTCGTTCGTGCCCGTCACGTCGGCAACGCCGATGGAAAGAGTGCCGCACGGCTCACCGTGCACGCCTTCCAGCTGGTGAACGTCGCGCATCGCCTCATGGCCGCGGACCCCCTGCTCCTGGACGTATCGCAGCCTCTCCGCAAGGATGATGCCCGTGTGCAGGTCCGAGGGAACGACCACCAGCAGCTCCTCCCCGCCGTAACGCACCGCAAGGTCTCCCTCCCTGACGTTGTCCAGGATGAGCTGGCCTGTGGCCTTCAGCACCTCGTCACCCCGGCCGTGTCCCAGCTCGTCATTCACCCATTTGAAGTGGTCGATGTCGATCATCATGAGAGTCAGGGGCTTGCCCTGGGTCCTGAGCTTCGAAAGCTTCCTGGGCAGCTCGTTCAGGAAGTAGTCCTTGTTCCTCAGCCCCGTCAGGGAATCGACGTATCGGCCGGGGAACTCCTCCTTGAGAGTGGCCTGGAGTGTCTCAACGGATGTCCTCCCGCGGGCGTTGCGCTCCCGCGACCATCTCTCCCCCTCCCCCGTGGATGCCACCAGGACCCCGTGCCCCGCGGTGGCGGCGAAGCTCTTGGGGTCGTTGAGGAGATAATTGTACATCTCTGCGATCCCCCGGAACACGTCAATGAACCCCACCTGAGCCTTCTGGGGAATGTCGAGGACGGACTCATGGAACCTGGCTTCGATCCATCGGCGGATCTGTCGCGTGACCGGCCGGTAGTCCGGGGACGAGGTCTGCGACCGGGCGATATAGTCCACCAGCCGCCGGGAGGCCAGCTCCGCCGCCACCTTGCGGCGTACCGGGTCATCAGCGGCAAGCAGGTCCTGGTTGACGACCTGTCCCACGTCGGTCAGCATCTCGACAAGCCGGGCTGCAAGCTCGTACAGCTTGGGCCCTTCGTAATGGTCCTGGTCGATGATCACGTGCCCGAAGTTCCTGATCACCCTGTTGCGCAGCCGGTTGATCCTCTCCTCTATCCCGCGCGCCCGCTGGCTTTCACGAAACATCTTCACAAATCGCGCGTCCCCTTCAATCTCACGGGTGAACTCCCGTATCTCATCGAGATAGGGATCGAACAGGCGCGCGTACGCTTCCGACCAGAGCCCGCGAAGCGTGATCAGCTCCCCGGCAAGCGTCTCCCGTCCCAGAGCTTTTTCAAGCGCATACGGCTCCACCGAAGAGAGCAGGTCATGCAGAATGGAGTGGAAAACCATGACCAGCCCGATGATGTCGGAGGAAGCCAGGTGCTCCAGGTCCGAGAGCCGGGACTGGAAAAGTGTCGTGCGCGTGAACACCCTGTTCACGAAATACGGCAGGATGAACTCCCCCTGCTCAACCCGCTCCACGCCGCAACCCGGAAAAAGAGAGGCAAGAGTCGTGAGAGTCCCTTCGAATTTCGTGGAAAACTTTTCCGTCTTCTCCTGCTCCAGTCTCTCCAGCTCCTTCGCGCGCTGTTCGGCCAGGGCTTTCTCGCGCTCCTCACGCGCTTTGCGCTGCCAGCCCTCCCAGGTGAGGATCTGGTCCACGCGCATCCCCAGGAACTCCAGTATCCGATCCAGCTTCTCGGGGTTCGTGTCGTTTTCCTCATAGAAAGAGGAAATCATCTTGAGAAGCGCGGGATACAGCTCATGGCTGTATTTGCGGAGGTTCTGGTAGGCCGCGCGGAACAGTCCCTCAGCCTCGGCAAGCCTGCTGGCTTCCTGCTCACCGGGATGAAGGGCAAGGTTGGTCTCCCGCACGATGTCATACAGGGCCTCCAGCTTCTCCCTCTCAATTGCCTCGGTGACGGCGATGAGCCGGCCGCCGTCCTTCACCACCCGGGCAACTTCCGCCACGCGGGCGCGGGATCCCGAGGCCAGCTTCGCCTCCAGGAAGCCGAGGCTCTTTCTCAGCATCTCGTAGGGCTGCGTGAACTCGCCGAAAAACTCCAGGGCAAAGGGTTCGCGGGAGCGCAGCGTCCTCACGACATCGTCCCCGGGCGCCTCGCCGTTCGTCTGCTCATCGCTCGCCGGCCCCAACGGGCCCCGGCCCATCAGAGTGCGCGCGGAGTCGCGAAGCGCGTCCAGATCATCGATAAACGACAAGGCAAAGGGATTGCCCCCCCGGTAGCCCTTTCTCTCCGCAAGGAGGCGCATGAACGCAAAGCTCACCAGGTCCTCCCGGCCGGGGTCGAAAACACTGAGAAGGTCTTCCACGCGCTCCAGGAGCCTGGTGATGAGAAACCCATTGCGATACGCCCAGCGGTTGATGCGTCTGCGGAGCCAGGGGGGCACGGTGGGCAGCCAATCAATGGCCCGTTTCCCGACCTCCGGAGAGGGTTTTGGTTTTTCCGGCGCGGCGGCCGCTTCCCGCCCGGGGGAGGTCTTGCGGGCCGGCTGCGCAGCCTCGGCGGCGCGCCTTTCCCGCACGACAGGCTGCTGGGACTTCAGACGTTCCAGGGCTGCCCGGGATCTCCTGCGGGCCTCTTCCTCGCCGTAGCCCTTTTCCCGCAGGTCACGGTATACCCTCTCGATCTGGTCCTTCGACACTCCTTGCCTGACCAGACTTTCATAGAGAGTGTTTTTCTCCTTGTCGTCAGCAGCAGCCATGTTGTCGCGGCTCACTCTTCCAGGAGTATAGTCACACGAACGATTGAAGTCGACGCCAGCGCGGCCGAAGGCTTGCGTGGAATACCGAGCCGGGCCTACGAAGCGATCATGGAAGCGGCTGCCCGAATCTCGGCCGTCCTCCCTGAGAAGGCGCACAGGGTGGTGCGCAGGACGACGCGCCTGTGGTCCCGCGCATCCGCGGGAGCAGATACGCAGGAAATCACTCCCTGTCGTGATCTTTCATCCGGCAGCTGGACGCGGGCACCCCCCGCATGCGCATCGAATGATTTGACCAGGAGCTGTCCGCGGCCGTCATCATGCTCTTCCACGCAGACAATGCGATCCTGCTCCGAGGCCGCCCGGGGCTCCACGCACGCGCCCTTGCCGGTCAGAACCTCACCACCCAGGGGTATCTGTGTGAGATTCCAGAGCCACACGCCGGGCGGAACCTCCCGTGAGACTTCCAGCGTCGTCTCCTCGCTGTATCCGGCCTGGCGCAGCCACCGCGTGCCCCATAGCTCGGAGATCTCCTGATCCGTCAGGGAACGGATCCGGCGCTGGATCCGAAACCCCAGCATCCCGTTCGACTTCCAGGCATGGACCTCCCCCCTGTTTTCCATTGAGAAGCAGCCTTTCTCAGCAACTCCCTCATATTTGCCCGGGTCCAGGGAGGGAGGCACGGAATCCTGCGGAAAAAACTCCTCCTGAGGGCCCAGCCAGATGCGGTCTCCGCCGGGGTTGAGCCACCCGTCCTCCTTGGCGCCGATCTCCAGCAGGCGCAGGAAATCGGAATTCACCCACAGGGCATTCTCCCCCCTCCAGTGCGGCCAGACTCCCAGGACGCGGCCGTATTCGGGCAGGATCAGGATTGCCCCATCCGCCCCCGATTCCAGCACCGTGTAGCGAATGCCAAGCCGGTTCATGCTGACAACCAGCTCTTCAAGCGCCACTCCGCCCCCTCCCCTGCGCGCCGGTGCCCGGCACGACGTCATGGGACATCACCGTGATGGTCGTGCGCTCTTCCCACCCGATCTTCCGCCAGAACTTCTTGCCCTCCGCGTTGTCCGCGACAACGAAGATATGGCACTTTCGCATGCCCAGGTTGGCCAGCGCCGCCAGGGACCGGTCCACCAGCGCCCTGCCGATCCCTTTCCCCCGGTGCGTCCTGGCCACGGCGCAATGATAGAGGAAGCCGCGTCGGCCATCACAGCTTGCCAGCAGCGCGCCGAGAAGGGAGCCCTCCGGGGACTCAGCGACGAAGCTCAAGCCCCGGTTCTGCGACAGAAAGCTCTCGATGTTTTGCCGCGAGTCGGCTGCGCTGAGGCCAATCCCTTCGCTTGCCGTCCACAGGGCGTACGAGGCGTCGTAGTCACTCATGAGGAACTCTCTGATTCGGAATACCTCGCTCATTTGCGCAAACCTACCATGTTTGGCGGATTTTGGGGTATACCATAGCCATGGAAACAATCCTGCACATCGTGAAGGAGTCCGGCCTCCCCGGCCTGGACAGGACAGGGCTTGATGCTTTCAGGGCCAGGGGCGCCCGGAAGATCGTTGACGGAGACGCATGCATCTATCGGCGCTCCATTCACCTGACCGACGGAGTCCTGTATTTCATGGGCTGCGCGGCCGGTGAGAAAAACCTCTACCTTGTAAGCCAGAAGGCGCTGCCCTCCGGCATGGAGGGAGGGAACGCGCGCATCGGAGGCTTTTCCATCCTGAAAGCCTCCCTTTCCCCCCGGAACGCGCAGCGCCTCCAGGAGACCTTCCCGTTCACGGCGCCGGTGTCCCTGCGGGAAAGGAAGACAACCATCGGATGCGGAGACCGCCTGGGGCTTGCAACCCCCGGCCACGTGCGCGCGGCGGCGGGCTACGATGTGGCCCCCGTGCTGGCCCAGCAGTCCATCCGTGAGCTCACGATGACCGGCCGCAATTACCCCGTCGTTGTGGCGGATGCGGCGTTCCTCGTTTTCCAGGAGGGCTATGAGCTTGGCTATGGGGCGGATGGGGACCACCTCAAGACGATTGCGGACATAGACTCTGCCCTGGCAGCCGGGATGCCCATGATCACCCTGGACTTGAGCGACGTGATGTCCGCGGAGCCGGCATTCTGGAGCGCCGGGAAGGTGGACGGCGAGTTTGAGAAGCTCGGCGCCGAGGCGCGCAAGCACGTGCTCGAGACCTACGCTGACAAGACCTTCCCGACGGGAGCCTCGGTGATCCCATTCAGCGCGCTGGAGGCGAAGCGTTGCGCGTTGATGTACCTGCGCGCCCTGGATTTCTCCCGTGAAGTCGACCAGCACATCAGGGCCCGGCGGGGAGACAGCTACGACCTGGAGATAAGCATCGACGAGACAACCGCTCCGACGCTGCCGGAGCATCACCTCTTCATTGCGCGGGAGCTTGGGCTTCGCAAGGTGACGGTGAGCTCGCTGGCCCCCCGTTTTGTCGGGGAGTTCCAGAAAGGCATCGACTACATCGGAAATGTCGGGGAGTTCGAGAAGCAGTTTACGGTGCACTGCGACATCGCAAAGGCTTACGGAGGGTACAAGATCTCCATCCACTCGGGAAGCGACAAGTTCTCCGTCTATCCATGCATCGGTCGGCACACGGGCATGCGCCTGCACCTGAAGACAGCCGGGACCAGCTGGCTCCAGGCCGTTCTTGTCATTGCGCGCGCCAACCCGGCGCTCTTTCGAGAAATGCTTGCCAAGGCGTTTGCGTCGTTCGCCGATGCCACACGGCTCTACCATGTCACCACGGACATCAACGCAATCCCGAAGGCAGGCAGCCTCTCGGACACCGAGCTTCCGCGCCTTCTGGACGCCAGGGATTCCCGCCAGCTGCTGCATATCACCTACGGCGGGCTGCTGAACGATGCGGGGATCAGGGCAGGGATATTCCAGACACTGTCGGCAAATGAAGATCTTCACTACGCCGCAGTGGAGGAGCACATCGAAAAGCATATCCGCCTGCTGGGAGCGGCGCCCCGGGCTTGAGCGCGGCCGCTGTCAACGTCCGGCCCCGATCCGTCAGACGGCCTGTTTCAACGGGATGGCAAAATACTCCGCTGCGTTGCTGAAGCAGATGTCGCGAACCATCCCGCCCAGCAGATCATAGTCCTCAGGCGCCTCGCCGCGCCGCACGGCGTCGCCAAGGAAGGTGCAAAGGACCCGGCGGAAGCACTCGTGACGGGGATACGAGAGGAAGCTGCGTGAATCGGTGACCATGCCGACAAAACGCGCAAGCAGCCCGATGTCGGAAAGCATCTGCAGCTGCTGGCGCATCCCGTGGGGTTGGTCGTTGAACCACCACGCGGGACCGAACTGCACTTTCCCCCGTATTTTTTCCTGCGGGTAGTTGCCGGCCATGGCCGCCAGGACGGCGTTGTCGGACGGGTTCACGCAATACAGAATGGTCCTGGGAAGGGCTCCCCGGGAATCAAGCCTGTCGAGAAACCGGGCAAGCAAGCCGGCAAAGGGCGAGTCCCCAATCGTGTCGAAGCCGGAGTTCGGACCAAGGCTTCGGGAAAACCGGGAATTGATGTCACGAAGGGCGCCCAGGTGCAGCTGCTGCGCCCATCCCGCCTCCGCATCCATGCGGGCAAGCTCCACCAGGACTGCGGAATTGAACTGCCGCACCTGCGCCGCGTCGGGCGCCATGCCTTTTCGCGCATCAAGGAAGATGGCGCTGACCTCTGATTCCGTGAACTCTTCCGCAAAGGGGACCTCGATTCCGTGGTCGGAGATCCTGCATCCGTTTGCATGGAAATAGTCGTGGCGCCGCCTGAGGGCCTCCAGGAGGCCGGCCCAATCTTTGACCTCCAGATCGGCAGCCAGCCCAAGGCTGTCCACCCAGGAGTTGAAAGCGGCGGGTTGCTGGATTCCCATGACGGCGTCCGGCCGGAAGGCCGGCACCACGGTCACGCCGAAACCTCTGTCCGAAGAGAGGCGCTGATGGTATTCCAGGGAATCGACGGGATCATCCGTCGTGCACACGACCCGCACGGACATTCGAGTGAGAAGGCTGCGCACCGTGTACTCTCCCCGGGAGAGCAGCATCGAGCAGGCGTCATAGATCTCTTCTGCGCTCCCAGGCCCCAGGAGCTTCGCCGAAATTCCGAAATAGCGCTTCAGCTCGAGATGGGTCCAGAGGTACAGGGGGTTCGCGATCGTGGAGGGCACAACGTCAGCCCAGGCTTTGAACTTCTCGGCGTCGGATGCATTTCCAGTGATCAGCCGCTCAGGCACGCCGGAGGCGCGCATGGCGCGCCACTTGTAGTGGTCACCGCCCAGCCAGATCTCCGTGAGATTTGAAAACCGCCTGTCCTCCGCAATGTCTTTCACCGGCAGGTGGCAGTGGAAGTCGAAGATTGGCATGCCCTCGGCGTGCTCATGGTACAGCCGCCGGGCGGCCCGGCCGTCCAGGAGAAAGTCTTCGTCCAGGAATGATCCACGCATCACGGGCCTCCCACCAGCGCACGCATGTACCCGACCGCGTACGCCATGCCGGCATGCCACGGGGCCGCGCACTCCAAGAGCGGCGTGTGGTCGGGGATAATGACACCCGCATATCCATTGCGCTTGAGGATGCCGATGATCCGAGGCACATCAATGTCCCCTTCGTCGATGAACACCTCGTGGTAACGGGGGATCCTGCCGCGCACATTTCGCAGGTGCACGTAAGCCAGCTTGCCCTGCGCGCTGTAGCGGTCCGTTGCCTGGTAGACGTCGCCCTGCGTCATCTCGGCAATCGTGCCGACGCAGAACTCCAGGGCGTTGGACCGGCTTGGCTTTATGTCCAGGAGCTTCTGATACATGTCGGGCTGGTAGACCAGACGGGGCGTGCCTCTTACCATGGCCGCGGGAGGATCGTCCGGATGGGCTGCCAGGATGACGCCGGCTTCCTCGGCAACCGGCACAAGCTCCTCCAGGAACCGGGCCAGCCTTCTCCACAGCTCTTCATGGCTGATGGGAGCCAGGGTCCCGGCGGGAGCATGCCTGTCATAGACCATGTTCCAGACCATGCCTGCCGGCACGGGGGTCTGGTCGACGCCTTCCACGCCCACCGACTCCGCCCCTCCGCGGGCAAAACGACCAGTCACCCTGCCGGCCACCCCGGCAAGGCTGAAGTTGTAACCCATGACGGGTATTCCCGCGGCCCCGACGCTTCGCACCATTCCCTTGAGGTTTTCCATCTGGGCTGCGCGCCTGGGGCCGTCCAGGAGCACGTCATGCCAGTGGGCGGGATCGAAGTTCTCAATGGCCTCCAGGGTCAGCCCTTCGGCCTCGATTGCCCGACGGATGCTCAGAAGCTCCTCCGTGGTCCAGAGCGCGTTCGGATCGCCGGCCGTTCCCCATCCCACCGCAGATCGGTCCACCGGCTGGTTGTCCGCACCGGCAGAGTAATCAACGAGGTGGATCACGACGTGAGAGCACCCGATCTGGCGGGCGAACCGGTAGTTTGCCGGAGTGAGCATGTGGCGGTAAAGGCCGATTCCCAGCTTCATGTCAGACGCAGTCCACCAGGAAACCGCCGTCCACCGGGATGCAGATGCCGGTGACGAAGCCGGAAGCCTTGTCGCTTGAGAGAAACACCACGGCGCCCGCCAGATCCTCCGGCTCCCCGAACCTTGCAAAAGGCGTCCTGGCCACGATGTCGCGCCCTCGCTGCGTGAGCTGCCCGGTTTTCTCATCCAGAAGCAGAGCCTTGTTCTGCTTGCCCAGGAAGAAGCCCGGAGCTATGGCGTTCACGCGGATCCCGTGAGGGGCGAACTCTTTTGCCGCCGCCATGGTAAGGTTCAACACCGCGGATTTTGCCGCATCGTACGCCCATACCCCGGAGAGCGGCACGTACGATGACATGGAGGCCATGTTGATGACCGACCCGTGCGCCTTCCTGTCGATCCAGTACCGGCAGAGCACTTTTGTCGGGACCATGAAACCGGCAACAAGGTTGAGCTTCAGCACTTCTTCGAACAAGGCGATGTCGGTGTCCAGGAAGGAAGTCTTGCCCTTGTTCCCCCCCACGGCGTTGATCAGGACATCGATGCCCCCGGACTTGAGAGCGCAGGCGCGCGCGGCTTCCTCAACTGAAGCCTCGCTCTGCGCGTCCGCCAGCGCCCAGTCGATGCGGTCCCCGGCGTCCGCGGTACGGCCAATGCGCGCTGCCGCCTCCTGAAGGGAATCCGCGTGCCTGCCCCAGAGGGACACCCGGGCCCCTGCCCTCAGGAGCGCTTCAGCCATGGAGCCCGCAAGAACCCCAGCTCCTCCCGTGATGACGACTGTGCGCCCTTTCAGCCCGAACTTTTGCTCCAGGAATTCCGTGCCTTGACCCATCGCGTCACCCCCTCCTTGACTTCCATCCTAAGCTACGAGCCTATTCTACAAGCCCCCGACCTGATTTTGCTTGACAGGAAAGTGCAGCGGGTTCACAATCAGTGCCATACAAGTATGGTAGCATCCGGAGGGCTGCAGGTCGAGATCCTCGAGAAAGAAAAAAACCAGCCAATCCATCAGTGGGTATACCAGGCACTGAGAAACAACATCATCAAGCTCATCCTTCGGCCGGCACAGCAGATCAGCGAGAACGACGTGTCCTTTGCCCTGGGAGTCAGCCGGACGCCTGTTCGTGAGGCATTCATACGGTTGGCCGAGGACGGGCTGATCAATGTCACGCCGCAGAAGAGCTCGATTGTCTCTCTCATAGACCTGGAACAGGCGAAAGAGGCCCGATTTGTCCGCCTTGCCGTGGAAAAAGCCCTGCTGCGGGAGGCGTGCGGAAGCCTTTCCACCGCGGATCTGGCGGCGCTGGAGGACAACCTCCAGGCCCAGGATGACTGCCGCCGGGCCGGGGCTTTCGACCGTATGCTGATCGTGGACAACGATTTTCACCGTCTCATTTTCCGCAACTGCGGCAAGGAAAGAAGCTGGCTCTACCTCAAGAAGCTGGACTATAACTACGACAGGCTGCGGGTCATGGTCATGCCCCTTTCCATTGACCGCATCATATCGGAGCACGGCCTGATCAGGGACATCATCAGGGAAGGAAAAACCGACCACGTTGATGAAGTCCTGGACCAGCACCTCACATGGGAGACGATCAATCGCGTCGTGCGGGACTACCCGCCGGAATATTTCATGCAGGACAGGAGGAGAACATGAAACGTGTCCTTCGAACCTCGGGTATTGCGTGCGCGCTGGTTCTTGCACCAGTGCTCCTTTTCTCCCAGGCGGGCTGGACGGGCGCACCGGTGAAGCTCAGCATCATCGACGTGGCGGGCAACCTGAAGCTCTCCAAGCCCGCCATCGAGGCGTTCAAGGCCGCCAACCCGAAGATGATTTCCGACATCGAGTACACCATTGCCACCGCCCCGGAGCTCGTGGCGAAGATCAAGGCCCAGCAGATGGCGGCAAACCTGGACACCACCATGGTCCTTACCGGTTATGACGGAATGGCGGCCGGAAAGGAGCAGGGGGTGTGGCTGCAGATCATGCCCAAGTACAAGGAGGTCTTCCAGAAAACCGTGGACTCCTACCTTCCGGGCGCGCGGGCAGCGTACAACCTGTTCGACGGCTATGGGATTGCGTTCGTTTTCTGCCCCGGCGGGCCCATGTTCACGTACAATCCCGACAAGGTAAAGTCTCCGCCAAAGACCGCCGCGCAACTCCTGGCATGGGCGAAAGAGAATCCCGGCAAATTCCTCTATGCAAGGCCCGCGAACTCGGGCCCGGGCCGGGCGTTCCTGCAGGGGCTGCCGTACATCCTGGGTGATCCCGACCCGAAAGACCCTGCCACCTGGGCAAAGACCTGGGCATACCTGAAGGAGCTGGACTCCTCCATCGACTACTACCCCTCGGGAACTTCCATCACATTCAAGGAGCTGGCGGAAGGGACCCGATGGATCATTGCCAGCCACCTGGGGTGGGATATGAACATGCGGATTCTGGCCACTATTCCGCCGAACTTCCAGGCCTTCTTCCTTGATAAGACCACCTGGGTCAACGACACGCAGTTCATGGTTGTTCCCACGGGGCTGGACGCAGGCCGTGAGAAGGCAACCATCGCGCTCATGGAGTGGCTCATGCAGCCGGCGCAGCAGGCGGTCACCTATGACGACGGCTACTTCTATCCCGGCCCGGCCATCAGGGGCGTCCCCCTGAGCATGGCGCCGAAAACGAGCCAGGAGCGCATCCGGCCCGCCATGCGCGCCGCCTACGACGCGGCCGCGGTGAAATATCCCAACGCATCGCAGCTGGACGCCAAGCCGCTGGTCCAGGCGTTCGACATGTGGGACAAGCTGGTCGGCGCCAAGATCAAATAAGCGGGGGTCGAACCGGTATGAAGGATTTCACTCGGTTTGACATCAGGGACGTGACGAAGGAGTTCGACGGCAAGACCGCGCTCTCCCGGTTTTCCCTTTCGATCTCGCACGGTGAGTTCGTCACGTTCCTGGGCCCTTCGGGATGCGGAAAATCGACTGCTCTGAACTGCGTCGCCGGCCTGCTCCCCATAACGCGCGGGGAGATCTCGATAGACGGGGAGACGCATTGATGACGGCAGGAGGAAAGTGCCCCCGGAAAAGCGCGGGTTCGGCCTCGTGTTCCAGAACTACGCGCTTTTCCCGCACCTGTCCGTGTTCGGCAACGTGGCCTTCGGGCTCCACATTCGAAAGCTGCCGAAGGCTGCCGTGAAGGACAAGGTGTCCGCGGCGTTGAAGCTGGTGCACCTGGAGGGCCACGAAACGAAGTTTCCGGCCCAGTTGTCGGGCGGGGAGCAGCAGCGAGTCGCCATTGCCCGCTGCATCGTTCTTGAGCCCCGTCTCCTCATGCTGGACGAGCCGCTTTCCAACCTCGACGCAAAGCTGCGCGTGGAGATGCGCAACGAGCTCCTGGCGCTCCACACGCGCCTGAAGGTCACCACCATCTATGTCACGCATGACCAGCAGGAAGCGCTGGCGCTTTCGGACCGCATCGTGGTGATGCGCCTTGGCCTCATCCAGCAGGTCGGCACGCCCCAGCAGGTGTACTCGGATCCGGCGAACCTCTTCGTGGCGGATTTCATGGGATTCAAGAACATCTGGGAAGGGGAGCTGGAGTCCCTGCGGGAGAAGAACAGCGGGCTTGACGCGGAGGTGACGGTGGCCGGCTTGCGCCTTCTCGCGCGCCTGCCCTACCTGGCCGGGGATCCGCGCAGGGACGCGCTTCTTGCAGCATCCAGGACCGACAGGAAGGTGACCACCGCCATACGGCCGGAAGACATCGATGTCGGGAAAAGCCATGACGGCTCCGGCATCCGCGCCAGGGTGGCGCTTGTCGAGTACCAGGGGCAGGCCAGCTTCGTGACCGCCCGGGCGGAAAACGGGACGACAATCGAGCTGCGGCCAACGGCGCCGGTGCGGATTTCGGACACCCTGGAGCTGACCGTTCCACCGGAGAAGCTGTTCGTCTTTGCGGGAAGCAGGGAGTAGACAGTGCAGCAGGGATTGCGGGGCGGCAGGTTCCTTCTTCTCCTTCCGGCGCTGCTGTTCGTGCTTCTTCTGTTCGTGTATCCGTTCCTCTACGGGCTGTTTCTCAGCTTCACGACTGCTTCCGGGGCGCCCACGCTTGCCAACTACGCCCGATTCTTCCTTGATCCCTGGGAAGCCCGCACGATATGGGTCACTCTCTGGATCTCCGTTCCCGCCACCCTCATCAATGTGCCTGTAGCCATTCCATTCGCCGTTTTCATGCGACATGGGATCCGCGGGGAAAAAATCATCACGTTCTTTCTGATCGTCCCCCTTACGCTGGGGACGGTGCTCGTCTCCGAGGGCATGCTCACGTACATGGGGCCCAACGGATGGCTCAACCAGCTCCTGCAGGCAATCCACATCGTCGGGAAGCCGGTCCGTTTCACGCACAACTACACCGGCGTCCTGCTCTCCCTTGTCATCCAGGGCTTCCCTTTCGCCTTTCTCATGATCCTGGGCTACGTCTCGGGCATCAACCCGGACCTGGAAAAGGCAAGCCGGATGCTCGGGGCCTCGCGCCTTTCCACTTTCGCCAGGGTGCTGTTCCCGCTCATGGTGCCGGGCATTGCGATCTGCTTCTGCCTGAACTTCGTCATGGCGTTCTCCGTGTTCCCTTCCGCCATGCTCCTTGGCGAGCCGTCAGGCCCGACGCGCGTCGTGGCAATCGCTGCCTGGCAGTGGGCCTTCGAGAAGTTCGACTTCAACACGGCCTCCGCCATTTCCATGGTCATGGCGGTGATCGAGCTCATTGTCATTTCAGCGGTCCTGGTATGGCGGAACAGGATGTACCGGGGCGCGTCAATGGTCGGAAAAGGGTAGCGCTGTGCGAACCAGGAAGCTCACGACGGGCGCCGTATTCTTCTTCCTTGCGATGGTCGTCTACGTGGGGAACGTCCTCGGGATACTTTTCACCGTCATCCTCAACTCCGTCTCCAAGGGCTGGTATTCCGGAGCGCTCCCGAAGATCCTGACCGGGGAGTGGTACGCCTACGTGGCGTCCGACCACAATATCCCGTACCTGCTTCTCATCACTTTCATCGTCGCGGTGACCGTGGTGGCCGCGGCCATCCTCATAGCCTTTCCCGCGGCGTACGTTCTCAGCCGCTCTGAGTTTCGCGGCAAGGCTGCGCTCCTTTCCCTCTTTCTTCTGCCCATGATCGTCCCGCCCATGACCTATGGGATCCCTCTTGCGATGGTCCTCTACAAGTTCCACCTGGCCGCCCGGGTCATCGGGGTCATCCTTGCCAACCTGGTGCCCATCGTGCCATTCGTGATCCTCATCCTGATGCCGTTCATTGAGCAGGTGGGGGCCAACCTGGAGTCCGCCGCACAGATGCTCGGCGCCCGCCGCTGGACGGTTTTCCGCAAGGTCCTGGTCCCTCTCACCCTGCCCGGGATCCTCACCGCCGGGATTCTCTCCATCGTAAAAACCATATCGATGTTCGAGCTGACCTATCTGGTGGCCGGCGCCAAGTCGCAGACCATCGTGGTTGCCTTGTATGCGGACGCATACGCGGCGGGAGCCCGGCCTCCGCAGGCGGTGGATGCGCTTGCCGTGATCTATTTCCTCACGACCATGATCTGCCTGGTGATTGCCCTGCGCTTCGTCAGCCCCACGCAGATGGTTTTCAAGATCAAGTAGAGCGGTCCAGCCGAAGCCCGGGCTTTCCCGCGCTATGACAGCCGATCATCCCTGCAAGGATGGTTTTGCTGGTCACCCCGCCGTAGCCCAGGGAGCCCAGCACGTCGGAAAGCTCCGCGGCGGAGTAAAACAGGGAAAGTGTGCTGATGAAGTACCGCTTGCATTCAAGGGCGGCGGGGCCGCTTCTGAAAAGCAAGCCCGTGAACGCCAGGGACATGCGCAGGTAGACGAAATACAGCTTCTCCAGCGCGGGGTTTCCGGGACGCAGCATGTCGCAGTGGTGAAAGCGTCCTCCCGGTCTCAGCACCCGGTAGATCTCCTGGAAGACCCGGTCCACGCGCAGGTGGCGCGACGCATACTGGAGGGTGACCACATCGAAATGGTTGTCCGGATACGGCAGCGCGTGCGCGTCGCCGACAATCGCGTCGATGGCAAGGCCTTGCGACTGGGCGCGGGCCCGGCCGACCGCCTGCATTTCCGCGCTCCTGTCGATGGCGTGGACCTCGAGGGTGGGCTCCCGCTTGAGGAGGGCAATCCCGACCGCGTTGGTTCCCGCGCACACATCCAGCACCCTCTGCCCGGGGCGCACCTCGACGGTCGACATGAACACGGACAGAAACCATTTCCAAAGCCCGAGGCTGGCCACGTTGTTCGCGCGGTCGTAGTAAGGGGCCACGTCGGCGAACACGGCATCCAACTGCTGGTTCCATACGGCGCGGAACCGCTCTTCGCGGACCTGTTCACGAACGGCAAGGGGTGGGGGACTCATATCGACTCTCACAAGGGTAGAATCGAATCATTACGAAGTCAAATTTCCGTGGTATACATGCATCATGAGCGAAGACGCGGCGCTGCGTTCACTCCCCAAGGTCGAGCTTCACCGACACCTGGACGGCAGCGTGCGCCTTTCGACGATCTGGGAGATTGCCGCGGACAACGGCCTGGATCTCGGCGCGCGGTCCCTGGAGGAATTGCGTGAGAAAGCCGTCTTGCGCGAGCCGGTGACCTCGCTTTCCCAGGCGCTGGCGCGGTTTGAGACCCAGAGGAAAGCGCTTCTCTCCTTCAAGGCAATCAGCCGCGTCACCCGGGAAAACATAGAGGACGCGTTCCGTGACGGAGTGAAGCTCCTTGAGCTCAGGTTTGCGCCGCCTTTCATCGCCGAAGGAAGGGCCCTGTCCAATGACGAGATCATTGCCGGCGTTCTGGACGGCCTCGTGAAAGGCATGATGGCTTATCCGGTCCAAGTGGGCCTGATCGGCATCCTTCCCCGCGGATTTCCAGCCGCGGTCAACGAGTGCGCCCTGGAGGACCTGCTCAGGTGGAAACGGGGAAACTCGGCCGGAGCGGATCGGATCTGCGGCCTGGACCTCGCGGCCGTGGAGGCCGGGATCGACCCCCAGCCATTCGTCCCGCTGGTGGACAAGGCGCGAGACGCCGGCCTCGGGATAACGATCCACAGCGGTGAAGACACTGATGCGGCGCATGTCGCCAGGACTCTCCAGCTGTTCAGGCCGTCACGGATCGGTCACGGGATCCGCGCATGGGGGGCAAGGGAGGTCATGAACAGGCTCATCGCCGAGGACGTTCTCCTGGAAGTCTGTCCGACGTCCAACTGGCTTACGAGCTCCGTCCCGTCCCTGGCGCTGCATCCCCTTCCCCGTCTCTACAAGGCTGGAGTTCCCGTGTGCATCAACTCGGATGATCCCAACCTCATGGGGATCGACCTTGTGCACGAATACCAGGTGTGCGCCCGTCACTATGGGTTCGGCAGGGAGGACTTCTTTTCCCTCAATGAGGCGGCGCTGAGACATTCTTTCCTGCCGCGCCAGATCCGCGACGGCGTGCAGATCAGCTACACGTGAAGCAGGATCTTGCCGGTGGACATCCGCCCTTCGAGGTATTTATGCGCGCTTGCCGCATCGGCGAGTCGGAAGACCTTGTCGATGCGAAGCTCGATCTGTTTGCCGGCTATCCAGCCCAGGACGTCTCCCGAACGCTGGAGGAGCTCGTTGCGATCTGAAATGTAGTTCCCCAGGGTGGGCCGGGTCAGGAACAAGGATCCTTTCCTGTTGAGAAGGAGCGGATCGAAGGGCGCGACCGGGCCGCTTGACTGGCCGAAGAGCACCAGCATTCCGCGGGGGCGAAGGCAGCCGAGGCTTTTCTCGAAAGTGGCCTGACCGACGGAGTCGTACACCACATCCACACCGCGTCCGTTCGTCAGCCGCCGGACTTCAGCCTCGAAATCGGTTGCGGTGTAGAGAATCACGTCGCTTGCCCCGGCCTTCCTGGCAAGCTCCGCCTTCTCCTCCGTGGAGGCGGTCCCGATGACACGGGCCCCGCGGAGGCGCGCCACCTGGGTGAGAAGGCGTCCGGTTCCGCCGCCCGCCGCATGGACAAGCGCGGTGTCAGAGGGTTGGAGCGGATACGTGCTGACGGCAAGGTAGTGGGCCGTCATGCCCTGCAGCATGGCCGCGGCCGCCTGACGTGGTTCCAGTCCCTTCGGGATCTGTACGAGGTACGCGGAGCGCACAATAGCATATTCGGCGTACGACCCGCTCTGCATGGCATACGCCACACGGTCCCCGACTTTGACCTCGGCAACTCCGGGCCCCACCGCATCCACGACCCCCGCCGCCTCGTCGCCGAGGATCCGGGGGAGCTGCCCTTTGTACAAACCCTTTCTCCCGTAGATATCCAGGAAGTTCACCCCGGCATACTCGATGCGCACCCGCGCCTCCGCGGGTCCCGGCGTGGGCATTTCCGCCTCTTCAAGCCTCAGCACGTCCGGGCCGCCGTTTTCTCTCATGAGGACTGCTTTCATGACGACCTCCAATTTGAAATGTTCCGCGTGCACGAGTATACACCGGGACTGCGAACCGGGGGCGCTGCTATTCTCCCTGCCGAGCCAACCGTGCTATAAGGTGCCATGAATCGCACGGGAAGGGCCGACCTGGTCATGGCCCTGACGATAAGCCTGATCCTCTGGGCGTCTGCATTTGCCGGAATCCGCCTGGGTCTGCGCGGCTTCGGTCCCGGCCAGCTTGCGCTCCTTCGTTTCATCATCGCCTCGGCATCTCTCCTTATCTACGCCCTGATCACCCGGCTTCCCATGCCGAAGCTCCGTGATCTGCCCATGCTCTTTCTCATGGGCTTCCTGGGCTTCACGGTCTACCACGTCGGCCTCAACGCGGGAGAAGTTGCCGTGCCGGCAGGAGCCGCAAGCTTCATCATTGCTTCCGTGCCTGTTTTCTCCACCCTTCTTGCCGTGATCTTCCTGCGGGAGCGCCTGACGATCATCGGCTGGACGGGGGCCGCCATCAGCTTCCTGGGAGTAGCCGTGATTTCCATGGGAACGGGCACGGGGCTGAAGTTCGAGCCTGCCGCCCTGTACATCGTCCTTGCCGCCCTTGGCGAAAGCGCTTTCTTCGTTCTGCAGAAACCTCTGCTCTCCCGATACTCGGGCCTCCAGCTCACCACGTACACAATCTGGACCGGCACTGTCTTCATGATGGTCTACCTGCCGGGCCTGATCAGCCAGATAGGCAGGGCGCCGATGGCTTCCACGCTTGCCGTGGCGTACCTGGGCATTTTCCCCGCCGCCATCGGTTACGTGCTCTGGTCCTTCGCGTTGTCCCGGGCGGATGTCTCCCGGGTCACGAGCACCCTGAATCTCTCCCCCATCCTCTCACTGGCCATTGCTTTCGTGGTCCTCGGTGAGGTCCCCACTCTGATTTCGGTGATCGGCGGCATCATCACGGTTGGAGGTGTCATCCTCCTCAACACGCTGGGCAAGGCCGCGCGGCCGCCTGTTCCGCGCAGGGCGCGCATCGAGTGAAGCCGGCCGTCACCCTTCGCCAAGCGCTTCTGTACGAGCCCATCGAGCTGGAGTTCGGGACAAGCGGCCTGCGCGGGTTGGTGAAGGACATCACGGACCTCGAAGCGTACGTGGCAACGCGGGCGTTCCTGGTGTTCCTCCGGGAGGCCGGGGATGCGCGGGCGGGCGGGGATGTGTACCTGGCTGGGGACCTTCGCCCCAGCACCGACGGCATCCTTGTTCCCGTTTGCCGCGCCATCGCGGATGAAGGCTTTTCCCCGGTGCTTCTGGGGCGCGTTCCCTCTCCCGCGCTCCTCCTTTACGCAATGAGGCGTCATGCGCCCAGCGTCATGATCACCGGCAGCCACATACCTTTCGATCGCAACGGCATCAAGCTGAACAGGAGCGACGGCGAGGTCCGAAAGGCGGATGAGCAGCCAATCCGCGCCGCGCAGAAACGCCTGCGCGAAGCCGAGTACGCCACGCCGGCCTTCGAAAAGCATGTTCGACGAGCGGGGCGCGCTTCGGCCGACTTTTCGCGGCCCTCCGCCCGCGGAGGCCCCGGACGCCGGCTCCGAGTACGTGCGCCGCTACACGGAAGCATTTCCCCGCGGGATCCTCAGCGGACGGAGAATCCTGGTCTACCAGCACTCCGCGGTCGGCCGGGACCTCCTGGTGAAGGTGCTGGAAGACCTTGGCGCACACGTGACGGCCGCGGGACGAAGCGACACGTTCGTACCCGTGGACACGGAAGCGGTCAACGAGGAAATGCTTCGGGAAGTCCAGGGGCTTGTGGATGCCAACGGCGGCGCCTCCCTGCACGCCGTGGTCTCAACCGACGGGGACAGCGACAGGCCGCTCGTCCTGGGCGTGGAGGACGGCAAAGTCTCTTTCTATCCAGGCGACATCCTGGGCATCGTGACCGCGGAGTATCTTGGCGCGCGAGAGATCGCGGTTCCCGTCAGCGTCAACGACGCCGTGGATGCGCATTTTGCTTCCCGGGGAGTCCGACCCGTGAAGACTCGAATAGGCTCTCCGTATGTGATCGATGCGATGAAGCAGGTCGGTTGGGAGGCAAACGGCGGGTTCCTCACCGCGACGCCCGTCTCCATCCCCGGCGGCGGGGTCATCGATGCGCTTCCAACGCGCGACGCCTTTCTGCCGATCCTGGCGGCGCTATGCGCATCCCTTGGAGCAGGCAGTACACTGCAGTCACTTTTTGCCCGGCTGCCGCGACGGTTCGGAAAATCAGGGCTGCTTCGTGAGCTCCCGCGGGAAAAAGCCTTTGCAGTCGTTCGGATGTTCTCATTGCAGGACTCATCGGTTCTGGAGGCTCGACGGGAGCCTCCGGGAACCGGACCGTGGGCCCTCACGCACATGGACGGGACCCGCGTGGTGCTGGCCGCCGCGGATCCGCTCCTCCAATCCGTCAACGGCATCTGCCGGGAGGTGGGCCGGTATTTCAGGCAGGAGGACGGTTTTGCGGGCGTCGCATGGATCAACTGGCTGGACGGAGTGCGGATCGGCTTCGAGAACGGGGACATCGCCCACGTCAGGCCTTCCGGAAACGCCCCTGAGCTGCGCCTGTATGCCAACGCGGGAACGCCGCAAAGGGCCGAGGAGATAGTGAAGCTCGGGACCGGGGAGAGTGGAATCCTTCGGCGGCTTGCGGCGGCGCTCGACGAGCTCCCAGCCGTCACCAGGTTTCGAGCGTCTCCCGGCATTCTCCCGCTGGAGGGCGCTGTGCAGCATTACGCGTGGGGGGGATACGAATTCATTCCGTCCCTCCTGGGGCGGCATAACCCTGAGCGGGTTCCTTTCGCCGAGCTGTGGATTGGCGCGCACCCTCTTGCGCCAGCCCAAGCGATAGTGGGCGGGAACAAAATCCCCCTGGATCGGCTCATGGAAGCAGCCCCGACCGAAGTCCTTGGGCCTCGAGACTCCTCGCGCTTTGCCGGGAGGCTTCCGTTCCTGTTGAAGGTGCTGGATGCCCGCGCCATGCTCTCCATCCAGGCTCATCCCACGCTGGAACAGGCCGCCGCGGGTTTTGCCCGTGAGAATGCGGCAGGTGTTCCCCTGGATGCGCCCAACCGGATCTACAAAGATGACAACCACAAACCGGAAGCTCACGTGGCGCTCACCGAGTTCTGGCTGCTGCATGGCTTTCGCCCCTTGGAGGAGATCGGGACCATGCTCCAGGCCGTCCCCGAGATGGGCCCTGTCATGCCGGATTTCACAGCGCGTCTGCGCGCGGCCGGGACCGCCGCCGCGGATCGGGAAGAGCTCCTTCGGGACTTGTACGTCATCGTCATGACCATGCCGCAGGAACACGTGGACCGGCTTCTCCTGCCCCTTGTCGATCGGCTTTCACGGCAGGACCGTTCGCGGAGCCTCGACAAGGATGCCCCTGATTTCTGGGCCTTGCGCGCGGCCCGAGAGATGCCGCTTCCCGCCGGCCGCATGGACAGGGGAATCTTCTCGATCTACCTGTTGAACCTCCTCCACCTGCATCCGGGACAAGGCACCTACCAGCCTGCCCGGACTCTCCACGCGTACCTGGAGGGAACGAACGTGGAGCTGATGGCGAACTCGGACAATGTGCTGCGGGGCGGGCTTACGCCCAAGAGCGTGGATACCGGGGAGCTGCTTCGGATCGTTTCCTATGCGGACGGCCGGCCCCCTGTGCTGACGGGCCGGGAGGTCGGGCAGGGGGAGCGTGTCTACGAGACGCCTGCTTCCGAGTTTGTCCTGGAGCGCCTGGAGCTCGGGGTCAACGGCTGCCTGCGCGCCGGCGCCGGGCACGGCGCTGAATGCCTCATCACCATCGAGGGGTCCGCGCGCATCGTGTCAGGGGAGCTGCGGCTGGAGATGGAAAAAGGCCGTTCGGTGCTGGCTCCCGCGGGAATTCCGTACGAGCTGCGGGCGACGGGCTCGAAACGCACCGTCCTTTTCAGGGCCGGTGTCCCGCGTCGCTAAACCTGGGCCGAAAACATTTACACAAACCTGCCGCCGAACTTCTCCGCAACAAGGGCCTGGAGCTTCTTGACGTCCTCTGCCCTGTCACGGCGGCACACCAGCGTGGCGTCGGGCGTGTGGATCACCACCAGGTCGTCGCAGCCCAGCGCTGCCACCAGGTGCTTCGGATCGCTTGACGCCACAAGTGTTCCCCGAGTATCAACCAGAATGGATGCATCCGCCGCAACCGCGTTCCCTGACTCGTCCGATCTGCAGGTCTCCGCAAAGGCCGGCCACGAGCCTACGTCCAACCAGGAAAGATCCATGGGGAGAGCGGCAACCTTTACCCGGGTGTCACGCGAAGCCTTCTCCATGACGGCAAAATCCACGCTGATCTTCCGAAGGGACGGGTACGCCGAGCCGATGACACTGGGAAACTGCGGTGTTCCCCACGCATCGGCGATCCGGGAAAGAGCGGCCGAAGTTTCCGGCTCATAACGGCTGATGCAGTCCAGAAAAACAGAGGCCTTCCAGACGAACATCCCGCTGTTCCACAGAAACCGCGAAGGGCCTTCGGCGACCCATTTCTCAGCCGTCGCGCGGTCGGGTTTTTCCCGAAACTCCTCCACCACCCTGGCGTTGGGGCCCACTTTCGCCCCCAGACTGAGATAGCCGTAGCTTGTGGCGGCATGCCGCGGAGTGACGCCGAAGGTGACAAGGACGCGCTGTTCCCGCTCGGCAAGCTCGTATCCGCCTGCGACGATGTCCCTGAACTTCTTCACCGGCTCAATGATGTGGTCCGCCGTGAACACCCCTATGGTGGCCTCCGGATCCCGGCGGGCAACAACGGCGGCGGTGTACCCGAGGGCGGCCAGGGTGTCGCGCCCCGAAGGCTCTCCGAGGAATTGTCCGGGGGAAAGACCGCCGAGGCTCTTCGTTATGAGGTCCCGCTGGCTCTCGGCCGCGCATACAAGACGCCGGTCCGGATCAACCAGTCCCTCCAGGCGCTCCCAGGAATGCGCCAGCAGGCTCTTTCCGCGGATGAAGGGAAGCATCTGCTTGGGCATCGAAGCCCTGCTCATTGGCCACAGCCGGGTTCCAGAGCCGCCGGCAAGAATCACGGCATAGCGCATCACACATCTCCCTGTCTGGCGTGTCACCATACAATGGGACAGACCCGACGTTCTACGGGGCCATAGACATCCTGTTGTTCGACGTTGGATACTTGCAGCCGCCCGAGGAGGATTGAATGCAGCGCATCATCAATGATCCGACCATGGTCGTGGAGGACATGCTCAAGGGTTTTGTCCTTGCGCATCCCCAGCGCATCGCAACGACGAAGAATCCCCGGGTGCTGAAGTACGCGGGGGCGCCCGTTTCCGGCAAGGTCGGGATTGTCACGGGAGGCGGATCCGGCCACAAGCCGGCGTTCATCGGCTACATCGGGCGGAACATGGTGGACGCGGTGGCTGTCGGAGAGATTTTCACCTCTCCGTCCGCGGATGCTTTCTACGAGGCGTTCAAGGCCGCGGATGCCGGCAAGGGGGTGGCCTGCCTCTACGGGAATTACGCCGGCGACAACATGAACGTGAAGATGGCCATCCAGCTTGCGAAAGACGACGGCATACCGGTGAAGACGGTTGTCGCCAATGACGATGTGCCTTCCGCCCCCCTGGCGGAGCGGGCCAAGAGGCGGGGCGTTGCCGGTGAGGTGATCATGTGGAAAGTGGGGGGCGCAAAAGCGGCACTGGGGGGAAGCCTGGAAGAAGTGATAGCGGCTGCCCAGAAGGCCATCGACAACACGCGCAGCATCGGGATCGGCCTGACGCCCTGCACCATCCCCGCGGTGGGCAAGCCCAACTTCACCATCGAGCCGGGCAAAATGGAGGTGGGAATCGGACACCACGGTGAGCCCGGGATCCGTGTGGACAGGATCCGTCCCGCATCCGAGATGGCCCGGATGATGCTGGACGTGATCCTTCCCGACCTCCCGTTCGCTTCCGGCGATGAGGTGGTAACGCTGGTCTCGGGGCTTGGCGCCACGCCGGTGATGGAGCTCTACATCCTCTACGGGCACGTTGCCGAGCTCCTGGGAAAGCAGGGAATCAAGGTTGCCCGCCAGTACATCGGGAACTTCTTCACGTCGCTTGAGATGATGGGTGTTACGCTCACGCTCACCAGGCTGGATGACGAGTTGAAGCGCCTTGTGGACCTGGAGGCTGAGTCGATGGGGCTGACGCAGTTCGGTCCGAAGGCCTAGGACCTGAGGGGACAGCGGCATGAAAGAGGGGTTCGCCAATCGCGACGGAGCGCCGGTCATCCACGAGATGATCCGGGTCATCCAGGAAAACGCCGCCATGCTGAGTCAGGTGGATGGCGCCATCGGGGACGGGGATCACGGCATCAACATGAGCAAGGGGTTCGCCATCTGCAAACAGCGCCTTGCGGAGAGCCCGGGCAGCCTCACGGACGGCCTCAAGACCCTGGGCCGGGTGCTCCTGTCGGAGATCGGCGGCGCAATGGGCCCGCTGTATGGAACATTCTTCCTGGAGATGTCCCGGGCTGCGGCAGGCGAAGAACGGATTGGCGCCGCGGTATTCCTGAGAATGCTCGAGCGTGCAACCGACGGGGTCATCTCACTGGGAGAAGCAAAGGTCGGGGACAAGAGCATGGTGGACGCGCTGGCCCCGGCCCTGGAAGAGCTCAGGATCGCATGCCAGGCCGGGGAAGGCTTCCCGGAAGCCCTGTCCGCCATGGCAGAGGGAGCGGAGAAAGGCAAGGAATCCACGCGCGGCCTGACCGCGCGGATCGGCCGGGCAAGCAGGCTGGGGGAGCGCTCCCGGGGAACGCTTGATCCCGGGGCAACCTCGTGCGCGCTGCTCCTGGGAGCCATGGCTCGCTCCATGACTGCCCTGCTGGCTGAGCCCGGTTAGGTCTGTACTAGCGTATGCGCACCAGCTTTCCCCCGACAGACTGAGGTATGGCTGCCTGCGGCAAAGAAGTGAGTATGCCGTTCTTCCAGTAGCAAGGCGTCTGCGCGGCGGACGTCATCGTGTCCCCGACAATAAAGACGTTTCCGCCCGCATCCACGGCCACGCCGTTTGTGTAGCCGTATCCGCTGGCCGCGCCGGTGGGGAGGAAGGTCAAAACACCGTTCCGCCAGAAGCAGGGCGCCAGAGTCGAAGTCCCCGCGCCGACTGCCCCGGCAATCAGGAGGTTCCCAGAGCCGTCAAGGGCGACGCCGTTCGCCGTCCCCGTGGTGCTTCCCGTTCCCATGGACAGAATGGTCAGGGCGCCATTTTCCCAATAGCAAGGCACCAATGAAGCACTCGATGTTCCGACGGCTCCCGAAATGAACACGTCCCCCGCACCATCCACCGTCACGCCCGTCACCAGTCCGTACGAGTTCCCGGGTCCGACCGGGAGAATGGTCAGCGCGCCGTTTTCCCAGAACGCGGGCAAAAGCGCGGATCCGGATGGGCCAACATCACCTGCGATGAAGAGATTGGCCTTTGAGTCGAGGGTTACCGCAACGCCCTGACCGTATGAGTTGCCGGCCCCGGCGGGGAGCAGGGTCTGCACGCCATCCGTCCAGAAGGCGGGAACAAGGAAGGAGATGGATGCTCCGACTCCTCCGGCCACATAGAAAGTCAAGCCGCTGACAGCGACACCCAGAGCCGCTCCTGCCGCGTTTCCCGTGCCCAAAGAGAGGTAAGAAAGAGCGCCATTCTCCCAGTAGCAGGGAACCAGGGAACCGGAGGTCTGTCCGGTCGCCCCTGCGACAAAAAAGTTGCCGGAAGCATCCACCCCGCCCCAGCCGACGGTGAAGGAAAAGTTGCCGGGGCCCACGGGCATTGTCGTGACAAGCGAGCCGTTTTCCCAGTACGCCGGCAATTGCGAGTTGGCATCTCCCGTCACCCCTCCGACGAACAGGTTGCCGGAGCCGTCCAGCGCGCAATCCACGGCATCCCCGAAAGGAGACGCGGTCACGGGGGGCTGGGGCTGCTGGTAGGAGCTGGTCACACTGCATCCCTCAACAATTCCCAGCAGGGAGGCAAGCAGAAACACCCTTGAAATCTTCATGGTTCCACCTGTTGTGTATACCAGCGGGCAGTATACTCCGTTTCGCCCCTAGAAAAACACCTTCACATCGAGAGTAACCGCCACTGTGGAAAGCATGTTGCCGAACTCCGTATCGGGTCCGCCGTTGGCCCACGTCACGGTGAGGTCCACCTCGGATTCCTTGACGAACGTCGTTGTGACGCCCCCCGTGGCAAAGAACGATGCGTCGGTGAGGCTCAGAAGGCAGGAAGCCAGGAGCCCGATCTTGTCGAAGACGAGGTTCCCGTCATCAGTCAAGGTCGGCTGCGTCACCGATACGAACAGGTAATCGGATCCCTGGCGAGCCGGCCGCCGGGCAAGCTCCGCGTACCATTGGGGCAGCCCGCCTGCCCGCAGCCCCTGATACACCCCCGCAAGCTCGCCGGCAGAGAGGCCTTCGGAGAGGTGATAGTACTCGGTGAGGAGCACGGTGCGGATTTCAGGCAGGGTTGCGGTTCCCCCGGTGAGGAAGCTGTAGCTCGGTCCGGTCGGAGGGTTCGGCGTCACGGAGAGATAACGCGCCTTGTCGTAGATGCATCCCTCGAACCAGATCTGCAGCGTGTCCCAGCCCGGGATCTCATACAGGGGAGCCACCGAGGCATTCAGCGCGGCGGTCCATGACTCGCTCTGGCTCCAATACGCCGAGAGCGCAAGATCGGTGTTCGGGATGAGCGGCGTGGACAGGCGGGACCCGATCCCGGTCTGGCCAAGGGCGTCGAACAGGACCCCGAAGGTCATCAAGGACACGCGCTTTGTTATCAGCTCCAGCTTCAGCGCGGTCACGCCCTCCCGCACGGCGCGAAGCGCCGTGGGATCCTTGGGCGGATTGACGGGGTCCGACGGGTTGTAAACAAAGCCCGCGCCCCACTTGAGCCTCTGCTTGCCCAGCCTGAGGTAGAGGAGGTCGCCGTAGTTGAGGTCCGCGTACAGCTCGTTCACAAGCAGGGAGAGGCTCTCGATCTTGGCGCCGTTGTGATAGTCCAGGACGTTGTTTTCCTGGAACGTGAAGTCAAAGAGGCCGAGGGTCGTATATTGCCTTGAGAAAACCAGCTTCCCGTCGATCAACCCCCCGGCGGTCACCTCGGAGAACGGCGTGATTCCCTGGAAGGCCGATGACCCGTTCAAAGCGCTGGAAATTGCCTGGGCATCGACATCGCCGGTGAGCTTGAACGAGGCCTGGTCCTGTGCCGCAATGCGTCCCGCAAGCGGGAACGCCTCGAGCAGGAGCGCCGCGGCGATGATGCACAGTGATCGCTTCATTCTCAGAACTCGTACGGGTAGAGTCGCCCCGACTCGAGGTATTCCCGCGTGAAGAACTGCTCCGGCACGCCGGAAAGCGGCGTGATGTCGAAGATGCGAAGCCGGCTGGAATCCTGCGGCTTCAGCGCATCGACGTACTGCATTTCCATCTCCACCAAGCGGTCTCCCTTCACCTCCGCCTTCGTGACCGTGTAGTACTTCAGCACTTTTTCCGAGACCGCGAAAAAGGCCTTCTTCACGGGGATCCGGGTGGACTTCTCCACCCAGAGGTGGACAAGGCTGTAGGCAAGCTTTCGATTCTTGGCGCGCAGCTCGAACCGATAGCACGCCTTTCCCTGGACATCGTCATCCCCGAGGTATTTCACCGTATAGTCGAGGTTCGTGTTGAACCGGGTGAGATCGAGGTTGGAAGTCTCCCCGCCGCGGGAGCTCGCCGTTGCCGAGGTCTTCACCACCTTGTTGGTGGCTGCGAACCTCTGCCAGAAGACGTCCTGGTCCCGCAGGAGCGCGAAGTTCTTCTGCGACGCCGGCGCCGTGGCAACCCAGACCACGCGGTTGTCCTTGCGAATGAAGAAGCCGTCCGAGGCCCGGTCATCCCCGCTGGAGAACGTGTCGACAACCGCCATGCGCCCCTTGCAATTGACGGGGAGCATCACCGCGTCAACCGAATCGATGTAGGCGTTGACGTCGCCCTCAGGGAAGCTCTGCGCCGCAAGGGGCAGGGCCGCGGACAAGCTGATTGCCAGAACAAGGATCCTTTTCATCACTCCTCCGGTTGCTATCGATTGGCCATCTGGGTGACGGCCTGTTTTTCTGTTTCCCGAGAGACCGTTCGAAACGTCGTGGCAAAGAGCACGAGAAAGAGCAGGAGGAACGGCGCTGTGATGCTGACGGCGGTCATCGTGAGGGCCATCCGGGTCATGCCGAACATGTACTGCAGCATCAGGAGCGGCGGTCGTACGATGCGTGAGGCGAACCACACGTTGATGAGAGCCACGGCGCCGACTCCCAGGAGATATCCCAGCAGCAGCGATGCGAGCGACTCGCCGAAGAAGAGATTGCGGACCGTGCCCCGGGGGAATCCCAGCGCCCGAAGCGTCCCGATCTCGTCCCGCCGGTCGAAGATGTTGGTGAGGATGACGGATCGGATGCCGATGAGCAGGGCCAGGAAGATGATCATGGCCATGAAGCCGAACAGGAGCGTATTGGTGGTGCCAAGGGAAAGAAGGAAACGGACAAAGTCGTCATCCCGATAGCCCTTGACGGAGAAGTCCTTCACCACCTCCTTGAGGTCCTTGACCATGGGAGAGATCCTGGTCTCGTCCTTCACGTACGCCTTGTAGAAAGGAAACGCATCTCCCAGGTCCGTCATGGCAATGAAGTCCTGGGCCCGGATGGCGATCTCCTCGTCATACCACGGGGCCGAAGCGCGGCTGATGCCGGTAATGATGAAGTCCATGGCGTTTCGCTGTCCAAAGGCGGTATGGATGAAAACCGTGATGCTGTTCCCCACCGTGAGATGGTACTTCTCCGCGAGCACCGTCGTGATAAGGAGACCGTAATCGTCGTCAGGACCCGGCAGCCTGCCGGCCACAAGCTCCGTGTGCGAGGCGAACTGCTGGTCCCTCTGGAAATCCGTTGCGGCGAACATCACGTAGGCTCGTGAAGTTCCCGCCTGGATCTCGGTGGCGCCCATGTACCACGGGACCACCACGGCCGTGTTGGGATTGTTCTCAAGATAGCCGCGCAGCGCTGCCGCCTGCTTCTGGTAGCTGGCCAGCTGCTCTTCTTTGAACTCGAACCCATCGGGCCGGGAGACCCACAGGTGGCCCGTCCACTTTGCAATCGTGTCCGAGCGAACGTGCTCCGTCGTGTATGCCCCGAGGGCAAAAGAAAACACGAGGACCACGGCGCTGAGGAAACCCGCCACGACAACGAACAGCGTCCGCAAGGGTCTTCGCAGAATGTTGCTCACCATGTATCGAAGCAGCTCCATGCCGCTACCTCCTCTCCAGGGTCTTCAGGATGGAAAGGCGTGAGCCTTGCGCGGCCGGGAGGAGCGGAGCCAGCACGGCGACAGCAAGGAAGATTGCCGAAACCGTCACAATCTTGTCCCCGTGGAAGCCGGGGGAAAAGCCGTTTCCGATGACCCAGGAAAAAAACGTCGTCGTGTTGTGGATGCCGGTGACATGGAAGCCGCCAATCACCGCAGAGCCCAGGAGGAAGCCGATGAGTGCGCCCGCCGCGATGATGAGAAACCCTTCGAGGGCGAACTGGAACGCGATATCCGCGCGGCTGAACCCGAGCGCGCGCATGGTGCCGATCTCGCTGTAGCGCTCGATGATGGAGAATGTGGTGAGCTTGATCACCAGGAGAACACAGATTGCGATGAGGATGCCTTCGATGGCCCGCATGGCCACGTCGAACCCGAGCACGATCTCCGCGAAGATCGGCGCGTATTCCCGCCAGGAGACGACCTTCAGCCGGGGATCGTGCTCCTGCAGGTAGGCGTCGATCCGCGGCAGCACCTTGTTCGCCGTGCGCGCGTCGCGAAGGAACCCGACGACTTCGGAGGCCAGGGGCTTCTCATACCCGACCAGGGAGCGAAATCCGTCCAGATCGAAGAACATGCTGCTCACTCCCATGATGTCCTTGGGCATGCTGCGGTAGTCGATTCCGCCCGCGACCGTCACGAAACGGTCCACGAACTCTCCCTCGCGGTTCGGGAGAAGGAACACGTAGCGTTTTCCGATCTCCACGATCTTGTTCTTGTCATACTCGGCCCAGGAAGCGGCGCAGGTCTGGCCCTCACCGCGCCGCACCGGAAGGCCTTGCGCGTAGTAAAGGTCGCTGAGCTCCTTGTTGTACTCTCCCATGTCCATGGCCACGCCCTGGAAGCCCTTCTCCGCATCGTCTTTCCCGTAGAGGAGTCCGGTGAAAACGATCCGCTCCTGCGCCCCGCTCACCTCGGGCAGTCCCGCAAGGAATTGCTTGACTGAGGCAATCTCCCCGGGCTCCAGCATCTCCTCAGGCTCGTAGTAATAGAAGCCGAAGGTGTTCTTCGTCTCGATGCCCTTGGCAAGGATCCGGAAATGCCCCGCGAAAGAACGGCCGAACATGTCGGACTGCTTGATCGAAACGTCCTCCAGCATGTTCTCCGAGACGAAAGTCAGGAAAGCCCCGAACAGGGCGATCAGGAGGATGATGCGCGTCCGCCAACCATGGCGCGCGAGGTTCCTGAGGCACAACTGGAGGCGCTCTTTCATGCGGCTTGTACCTCGCCATCATGCAGTCGGATGACGCGCGCGGCGCGCTTCATGATGCCCGGGTCATGCGAAGAAAAGATGAACGTGGTCCCCCGCTCCTTGTTGATCCGCTCCATGAGGTCCAGCACTTCGTTTCCCGTCACGGAGTCCAGGTTCGCCGTGGGTTCATCCGCAAGGACGATGAGGGGATGCGTGACGAGGGCCCGGGCGATGGCCACCCTCTGGCGCTGACCGCCGGAAAGCTCGAAGGGCTTGTGCCTGATGTGATCTTCCAGGCCCACCGCGCGCACCAGCTCCATGACCCGCGCGTGTTTCTCCTCCCGCGTCAGCTCGCCATGGAGGATGAGGGGAAGGTGGATGTTCTCGAACACGTCAAGGACAGGAAGGAGGTTGAAGGACTGGAAAATGAAGCCCAGGGTCCGTGACCGATAGCGGGTGCGCGATTTCTCGGGCAGCGCCTGGATGTCCTGCCCGGCAATCTGGATAGCGCCGCTCGTGGGCGCGTCGATCAGTCCGATCATGTTGAGGAGCGTGGTCTTTCCGCTCCCCGACGGTCCTGCCACACAGGCGAACGACCCGCCCTTGATTTCCAGGTCGATCCCCTTGAGCGCCCTGACCACCGTCTTTCCCAGATGGTAGTCCTTGCGAAGGCCCTTGATTGTTATGCCGTTCATGCCACTCTCCCCGTGAGCTCTCGTCGTGTTGATTATCTAACGCTGGAGTGGCTGAAAATTGTTACCGGGGACGAATCACAGGGAGCCGCGCTGCCAGGTCACGGACCAGCTCCACCAGCCCGACCACGTCCCGCATTGTCGTTGCGGGGCTCATGAATGTCAGGCGAAGGTATCGCCTGCCGTTGAGCTCGGCGGTGGACAGGTAGTGGCTTCCGCGGGAGATCAAAGCGTTTCGAATGGAGAGCTGCAGATCATCGCCGCCGACAATCCGAAAGCAGAGGATATTCGCCTGCGGCTGGGCCGGGCACTCGAAACCGGGCTGACCGGATATGTAGCTGTACGCCTCCGACGCCAGAGCGAACTGCCGCTCAACGTAGTCGGCAAGGCCACGCTCTCCCAGCGCCGCAAGCACGGCAAAAAAGCGAAGCCCCAGCCCGGCTTTTGTGCATTCGACGGTTCGATGGATGAAATCGAAGCCCGGCTGTTCCTTGTCGTGGAAAAGGTAGCTCGCCTCCTGCTCGAAAGCCCCATCCAGCGTGCGCGCGTCCTTGACCAGAACGGCGGCGCACAGGGTGGGAGTGCGCATGAGCTTGTGGGCGTCCCACACCACCGAGTCAGCCAGCTCCATACCCGTCAGGAGATGTCGCAGGGCCGGGCTCACAAGGGCGCTGGCGCCGTGAGCGCCGTCGACATGCAGCCACACCCCGCGCTCGCGGCAGGCAAGCCCGATTTCCGAGAGCGGATCGTAGATCCCGACAGCCGTGCTGCATGCATTGGCAACAAGCGCAAAAGGCCTTCTGCCGTCATCCCGCACGCGCTGGAACACCGGGCCCAGACCGTCAGGGATCACCCTTCCGTTCCCGTCGACGGCAAGCTCGTAGATCGCATCACGGCCTATGCCCATGATGCCCGCCGCCCGGGCAATCGAATAGTGGGATTCCGCGGGAGCCATCAGGGCAAGGTCTGCCGGCGCGCCTTCTTTCCAGGTCTGCGGAGCAAGTCGAGCGCGCGCGGCGAGAAGCGCGGTGAGATTTGCCAGGGAGCCTCCATGAGTCAGGACGCCGCCTCCATGGCCGCCGCCTTCGGCGGCCTGCCGCGGAGACGGCGCGGGTGGCCACCCAACTTTCTCCAGCATCCAGTTGATCACGAAAAACTCGATGGCCGCGGCCGCGGGGCCCATCTCGTAGATCGCCATGGCGTTGTTTGTGAAGCCGTCGATCAGTGACGCCAGGGCGCCGGCGGGGTGAGGCACGGCAACCTGGTGGGCAAGGAACGCCGGATGATGCAGCCGCGTGGTGGATTCGAGGTAGCGGCGGAGGAACCGCATGAGCCTCTTCCCACGCAGGCCTCCATCCGTGGCCAGCCGTCTCAGCTCCAGGCTTTCCACGAGCTCCTCGATGGGAGACTGGTGGATGACGGGCCGCTGGCCGGCAACGGACTGCCTGTAGTACCGGCCGAGCTCCCGAGAGACGATTCGGGCGTCCCGGGCAAAGCTCATTTCGCGGCCTGGGGCTCCGGTCGTCCGCCCCGCGCAAGGATGGGGATGGCGGCTGCGCAGACCAGCGCGGACAGCATGATGACGTTCCCGATGCCGTGCGCGAGCGGATTCTTCCCTGCCTCCATCACGGTCCCGCGGTTGCCCTCGAACCGGAGAAGAAGAGGAAGGAGAAGCGAAGCAAGGGCGATCCCGAGCGTCATGGCCAGGTTGCGTCCGGCCGCGGAAACGCTGGAAGCGATGGCGGTCTGGGCGCGGGGAAGCGCGTTCATCATCTCCGTGTTGTTCGGGCTCTGAAACAGGGCGCTGCCCAGGGCCAGGAGCACGAACAGTCCCGCCATGGCGCCGAAACCGAGCTCCCGCCGGGCAAGGAACCCGAGGACCAGGAGGGAAGCGGCGGCGGCCGAAACTCCGATGGTCCCGTAATGGGCAAACCTGTGCCGGTCATACAGCCATCCGCTGGCGGGTGATGCCACCACCATGACCAAAGGCACGATCAGGAACACCATCCCGACCTGCGTGGGACGGAATCCCATTACCCCTTCGAAGTAAAAGGGACCCACGATGTTGATCATGAAATTGGACACGAAGAAGAGCATCATGGCGATGACGGGAATCAGGAAAGCCCTGTTGGAGAAGAGGCGAAGGTCAAGCAGGGGCTGCGGCGCCGAGCGCTCGCGAAGGATGAATCCCAGGGTTGACCCGACGAACGCGACCGCAAGGACGAGCGCCGCGATGAACGTTCCTGTCATGGATTCAACCTGGGAAAGGAGAAGCATCAGGGAGAACAGGGAGACAGCCAGCGTGCCGGCGCCCACCCAGTCCATGTCGAGCTTCGGAGCGCGCTCCTCATGGACCCTGAGAAAGATGAGCGCGCAGGTCACGAGGATTATCCCGATGGGAACGTTGATCAGGAAGATGTACTGCCAGCCCAGGGTGTCCACCAGGATCCCTCCCAGGATCGGGCCCAGGATGCTGCCAACCGCAATGGTGGACCCCATGTATCCCATGGCCCTTCCGCGCTCCTGCGGCGGGAAAGCCAGGAACAGGATGGCGCCGCTGATGCTGAAAACCATGGCTCCGCCGACGGCCTGGATGACCCGAAAAGCGATGAGCTGGGTCAGCGAGGTGGACAACCCGCAGGCGAACGAGGCAAGGGTGAAGATGGAAAAACCCGCGATGAAGAGCGGGACTTTCCCCGTGAAACCGGAGAGACGCCCGAAGAAAAGAAGCAATGCGGTCAGGGTGACCATGTACCCGGTGATCGACCACTGGGAAAGCCCGATATCCACGTGAAACGCGGTGGTGATGGTGGGAAGGGCGATGTTCACAACGATGCCGTCCAGAACGGACATGAGGACACCGACGAGAACGATGATCATGATGACGTACTTGTGGGAATTGCCCGAAGGCGCTTGCGACATCCATCCCCCCTGTTGGTATGCCTCCACTATACAGAAATGAGGGATGCCGCGCAACGCGAGGAGGGAAAGCCTCTCAGAACGATCCTTTCCTCAGGTTGATGCCGTGCTCCAGGTACGCCTTCAGGCAGCAACTCATGTTCATCCATCCCTGGCAGTTCCCATAGGATCCCTGCAGCCCTTCGTCGGTGGGTTTCCACTTGCCTTCGACGATCTTCACGAGCGTTTCATTTTTCCCCAGCGGCTCGAAGCTCATCTCGACGGTGGTGTCATAGCCGCCCGGATGGGGAACCGCGCCGGTAACAGGATCATACAGCCCCTCGCTTGCCGCCCAGGAGAACTGGATCAGCCTGCCCTTGACGGTCTTCGTCACCTTCACGGGGACGGTGAGCGACTGTGACCCGGTGTCGCTGAAAGTCCAGAGCACGGTCTTCCCTTCATCCAGCGGCCCGTCGGACCCGCCGGAGGTGAAATACCCGCTGAGCTTCGCCGGGTTATACACGGCGTCAAAAACCTCGTTCACGGGTTTCTGAATTTTCGTCTGGACGGTGAAACGCAGCTCCATGACAGCCTCCTTGCAGACCTCATCATCGTGAAGCGGGAAGGCCGCAAGCGATGGAACTATCTCAACCCGCTCCCCATCAGGGAGCTGCACAACCGCTGGATCAGCCACTATGCGGAAGGGGCGGTCGACCTTCTGGCCAGGATGAAGCGCGAGATGGAGGAATGAAGGCTACGCGAACCACTGGTGCCCCCCGCTCATGCCCTCCACTCGGGCTCTGGCCATTTCTCTTCGGGCGTCGATCTCCATCTGGTACGCAGCCGCGGCGATTTGCCGCAGGGCCGGGGAGGAAGCTGCAGTTGAGGCAATCTGGAGGAGCATCTCGGCGCGCATGATCGTGGCCTGGGGCGACAGGACGGAAAGGCCGGACGCTGAAAGCCGGCCGGTGCTGCTGGGTTGCGGCTGGGTTGGCTGCTGGGCTGCCGCAGGAGCGCGTGCGCTTTCCTCAGTGCGCCGGACAGCCTGAAGGGCTGCGCGCACTCCTGGAAGGACGGCTCCCGTGCTGCCGAGAGGACTCATTGGATTCCCTCCCTGCCCTCCAAGTCATCTCTCGGCCTTAGTATACACCCTGATGATGCTTCGAAGGAATCCCTCTCAACTGATCCGACTCATCCATGGCCTCCTTGCCGCATCCTTTGCCTGCATCCGGATTGTTTGTATCTTAGCTGTGAAATGCGAGACATAATGGAGGAGGTCCAGCGCTGGCTCGACTCAGGCGAGCGGCACATTATTCTCGCGACCGTCATACGCACATACAACTCCGCCCCGCGGGCCGCAGGTTCGAAAATGGCAATCCGCGGAGACGGCAGAATCACCGGTTCCGTGAGCGGCGGGTGCGTTGAATCAGCCGTCATCGAGGAAGGCCTGCGGATGGGCGCACACCAACCGCTCAAAATCCTTCACTTCGAGACCGCCGACGACAGAGCCTGGGAGGTTGGGCTCCCGTGCGGCGGGAGCATCGATGTCCTGGTTGAGCGGCTGAACAGGCAGCACTTCCAGTTCCTGCGAGAAAAGTTGCTTCTGAACGAGCGAGCCATTGCGGCGACCATCACTCGGGGCCCCCAAGAGCTTCTGGGGCAAAAGATCGCGTTTTCCCAGTCGGGAGAGCTGCCTGGCGCCGCGCGAACGACCCTGTTCGAGCGGCTCATGCGCGCCGCCCGCCTTCAGATCAGCTCCGCCACGGTCGACATCGGGGAGGGGTTGGAAGCTTTCGTGGACGTTTTCCCGCCCGCGACGACCCTGGTCATTGTCGGCGGGGTCCATGTCGGTGTGGCGCTGGCGCGACTGGCCAAGATCATCGGATACCTGACAGTGGTAATCGATCCCCGAAAGACCTTCGGAAACGCCGAGCGCTTCCCCGAGGTTGACCGACTCCTGCAGGTCTGGCCCGATGAGGCCTACGCGATGATGGGGCTGACGCCAGAGACCGCCGTGGCGGTCCTCACGCATGATCCCAAGCTCGACGACCCTGCGCTCGCTGGAGCGCTGCGAAGCCCGGCGTTCTATGTCGGAGCGCTGGGAAGCGCGCGTGCCCAGGCGCGGAGACGCGAAAGACTGCAGGGGTTGGGCTTTTCACAGGCTGAGCTTGCCCGGATACACGGTCCGATCGGACTCGATCTTCACGCGGCCACGCCGGAAGAAATCGGACTCTCCATCCTCTCCGAGATCGTTGCCCTCACGCGAGGGGCGGATGCGGTGCTGTCAATGCGCGCGGCGACGAAACTCCATCAGCACCATTTCTTGATCGATCGGTAGTCGATCAACGCGTACCCCGACAGCGTTGTACAGGGCATTCGTGATCGCCGGGGAGGTCGGGATTGAGACAATCTCTCCAACTCCCTTGGCCCCGAAGGGCCCGGTGGAAACCGGATGCTCGACGACAATCGAGATGATTTCGGGAATGTCACTGATGGACGGAATGCGATACCGAGCAAGGCGATCTGTGATCACATTCCCGCCCTCGACGACAAAGCGCTCCGTCAGGGCGTGCCCCATCCCCATGATTGCCCCGCCTTCGATCTGCGCGCGCAGCCCCAGCGGGTTGATGACCGCCCCGACGTCATTCGCGCTGACGATTCTCGTTACCCGCACCTCCCCTGTCAGTGTGTTGACCTCCACCTCGGCGGCCTGCGCGGCGAATGAAAAAGCGAAGTGCATGTCGCCCTCTTCCCCAAGGGGGCGCGTCGAAGGCGCGCTGTAGGTTGCTGAAGCGCGGGGCATTTGTCCGCCGGCGATCATGTGTTCCGCCACCTCGGAAAGGGTGAAAGTCCGACCGCCGGCGAGAACCGTTCCCTCGGAGAAGCGTATGCTCTCGGCAGGCACAGCAGAGCGGCGCGACAGCTCGCCGGTAATCAGTGCGCGAAGGGCCGCGGCGCTCTGCCGCACAGAGTTTCCCGTGACGTACGTCTGGCGCGACGCGGTGGTCGGTCCGCCGTCCGGCGTCAGGTCGGTGTCCGAAAGAAGCACGCGCACGGCTTCGGGCGGAACGCAGAGCTCTTCGGCAGCGATGAGCTGGAGCACCGTAGGAAGCCCCTGTCCAAGCTCTGCCGACGAGCAACGGACTTCGAAGTTGCCGTCACGAAAGAGCTCAACTTCTGAAGTGGCGCCATCAGGCGCGCCTCCGCCCAGGCCGGTATTCTTGTAGGCAACGGCGAAACCCCACGCCCGGCGCACATGGGACGTCCCGGGGAGCTCCTTGGCAACGAAGGGATCGGGACCCGCAAGGCGCATCATTTCGGCTTCCACGCGATCGATGCACTCTCGCAGGCCGACGCTCTCACGGAGAAACTGGCCGGTGTTGGTCACGCTTCCTGTGCGCAGTGCGTTGATGCGTCGAATCTCAACCGGATCAAGGCGGAGCTGCTCGGCCAGCATGTCCATCGCGCTCTCAACGGCGAATGCCGACTGCAGGACACCGAAGCCGCGAAACGCGCCGGCAGGAGGGTTGTTCGTAAACATTGCGAAGCAATCAGCTTTGACGTTCGGGACCGCGTAAGGACCGGATGAGTGAGTGGTGGCGCGCGTCATCACTTTCTCTCCCAGCGAGGCGTAGGCTCCGGTGTCGCCGTACAGCTCGGTTTCACACGCGGTCAACTTTCCGTCTCGAGTTGAACCGATCTTGACGCGGATTTGTGTCGCATGCCGTTTGGGATGCACAAGGAGGCTTTCGCGTCGATCGAAAAGGAGCTTCACCGGCCTCAAGGTGGCCCTGGCAAGCAGGGCCGCGTGTATTTGCCCGGCGATGTCCTCTTTGCCGCCGAAACCTCCCCCTATCACCTGGCCGACAATGCGCACCTGGCTCTCAGGAACTCCGAGGGCGGCCGCAACTTGCCTGCGATCGTCGTAGGGGATTTGAGACCCAACGTACACCTCCACGCGTCCCTGGGGAGTGGGGCGGGCAATGCTGCATTCCGGTTCCAGAAAAGCATGATCATAGGCAGGGGTGTGGAAGGTATGCTCAAGGACCGCCTCTGCGTCTGCAAAACCAAGCCTGACGTCCCCCTTTCGCACCTCGATGTGCTTTAGAAGATTCCCCTGCGGATGGATGGCCGGGGCAGAGGGTTGAAGCGCCTCTATCGGACCCACCACGACCGGCATGAGGTCGAGCTCGACACTGATCAACGCAAGCGCCCGGCTCGCGATGTCCCGCGTCTCCGCGGCAACGAGCGCAAGGGCGTCGCCGACGGTGCGCACTTTCTCACCGACTCCCACGAGGATGGGCCAGTCCTGCACGATGATGCCGTGGTTATGGTCTCCGGGAATGTCGGGGGCTGTGAGCACGGCGGCCACACCAGGAAGCGCTTTCGCTCGACTGACGTCGATGCTGCGCACGACAGCCGAAGGCACCATGGCCCGCTTCACCCGGGCGTGGAGCATCCCCGGAAATACAAGATCATCCGTATAGAGCGCCTTGCCCGTGACTTTGTCGATCCCATCCATGCGAGGAACGAGCTTTCCCACCGAACGGTGCGGAATGCGGGACTGCGGTATATCAGGAGGCAGCCCAACCGGCACGCCGTCCTTGAGGGAACGGGCCGCAGCCCGAACGGCGCGAACGATCCCCGCATAGCCTCCGCATCGGCAGAGGGTGTCTTTGAGCGCGACCTTGATGTCCTCTTCGCTGGGATCGGAATTCTCGCGAAGCAGAGCATATGCGGTCATGAGCTGGCCGGGAGTGCAGAAGCCGCACTGAACGGCGCCATACTTCACGAATGCGTCCTGGAGCGGATGGATGCCGGTGGATGGGGGCTGCATTTTCCCCAGACCTTCGATCGTGATCACTTCTTTTCCGGGTGCCTTGGACGCGGGATAGCTGCAGGAAAGGACCGGCCGCCCATCCACAAGCACGGTGCAGACGCCGCACTCCAGCTCGTTACAGCCGATTTTCGTGCCCGTGAGTCGAAGCCGGGAGCGCAGCAGGTCCGCGAGCATTTCACCGGGCTGCTCGTCGACCACGACCGTGGCGCCGTTGACCGTGAGCTTGATCGTACCGGCCATCACGCCGCCATTTCGACCATCCCGGCACTCTCCCAGGCTCTTGCGACAACGCGCTGCAACAGGACCTCGCTCAGCAGATAGCGGTAGTCGGCGGTTGCCCGTCGAGGGCTCGTGCGCAGATGCAAAGAAGTCCTGATCATCCGAAGCATCCCTTCCGCGCTTTTATCGTCGAGTCTCTTTCCCCGAAGGGCGTTCTCCAGCTCCGCGGCACGGACAGGAACGGGACCGGCGGGGGCCACGACCATGCGAATATCGTGGATTCGCTCTTCCCGTCGCTCCAGCCAGACAGCCGCGTTCAGAATGGGGAGGGCCACGCCCTGCGGCCTCATGATCCGGTCAAAGGCGGAAGACTGCCCCGCGCGACGCGCCGGGATGTGGAAGCCGACCAGGAGCTCACGGCCGGCAGCCAGCGTTGATTCGCCTGGTCCGCGGTAGAGATCGAGAAGCGGCACCAGGCGGCAGCCGCGCGAGTCGACGATCTCCACCTCAGCTCCCATGGCAACCAGCGCCGTCGTCCCGTCGGCGGCCGGCAGCGCGCGCGCGACGTTGCCGCCGAGGGTGGCCGAGGTCCGCACCTGGGGCCCACCCATCATGTCGCAGGCCTTCGCAACTGCTTGTGCGTGCTCGCAGACAAGCGGGTGCGACGGGATTTCGCGCACAGGAACCGCGGCGCCAATGAAGAGGACCTCACCACGCATTTCGATGCTCCGGAGCTCGGGAATGGCGGAGATGTCGACGAGTGTGTGCACAGGAGGGCAAAGATCTTGCTGCAGCTCGAGGAGCAGATCTGTCCCGCCTGCAACAGGGCAGGCTGGACCGTCAGCCTCACGCATGACCAGCAGCGCCTCCTCGACGGACCTTACCGGGATGTAACGTGACCAGAGACTCATATCGGTGGACCTCCTTCCAGAGGATGGCGGCACTTTTCGACGGATTTTTCTGATCCGACGCCGGCACGGCTTTCCGTGACGACCACCGATTCTGAGAACCGCAATAATACATTATTACTTTAGTCAGGAATTAGCAATAGCCAGTTCTCCAGGGCATGTTTCAGCTGATGCTCTGCACCGTGTCCCTGGCCGGATCGAAACCGATGAACCGCTTGAAGGATGTGAGGAACATGAACGGCAAACCCACCACGATCGTCACCGCGAAACATGCCCCCATGAGAAACGCAATCGGAATGAACTCCGCCAGGACGCCGGCAAGGGCAAACGCCACGGGCGTCAGCCCCTGCGTCACCATTCCCATGAGGGAGAAGACCTTGCCGCGCATGTTCTGCGGGACGGCAAGCTGCATGACGGACATGATGAATACGTTCAGCACCGCGTTCGCAAAGCCCGAGACCGCCAGGAGAGTCACGGCAACAGCGAAGCTTCCCATGAACGGAAAAACTATCATGCAGGCAAACGAGGTGATGCCGCACACCTGGAACAGGAAGAAACGCAGGGACGGTCGAATCTTCACTACCGCGGTGAGAGCCATGCCCAGGAACATCCCTCCGGTGAACAACGCCATGGCGATACCGTATTTCACCGGGCCGAGCGCGGGGTTTTTCTGGTAGAACGGCAGAAAAAGCATGAACGCCATGTTGGCGAAGAAGTTGATCACGGCGGCAATAAGGATGAGGTAACGCAGGCCGCGGATCTTCCATACGAAGGACAGGCCGTTTTTCAGATCGGTCCAGAAGTGCGCTTTCTCATGCGTGTGATGGATCCTGGGAAACCTGGCAAAAAGCAGGTTCGCGGCAGAGAACAGGTAGGACACGCCGTTGAAAAGGAAAAGGAAAGGAGCGCCCAGGATCTGGAAAAGCACCCCTCCCGCCGTGTTGCCGATGATGCTCCCCCCGTCTGCAGCATGCTGAAGACGGAGTTGGCTTGCACCACCTTCCCGGGTGAGGTGATGTCGGGAATCACGGATCCGACGGCAGGCGTAAAGAAAGCGCCGCACAGACCGAGGATGATCCCGGCGGCAAAGACCATCCATACCTGGAGCAGTCCGGCAAAAGCAGCGATGCCCACCGCCACAACGGCCGCGCCGCGCACCGCGTCCATCCAGATCATGAGCATCCGGCGGTCGCTCCTGTCGACAACAACGCCAGCCACCGGCGCGGCCAGGATGCGCGGAAGGGTGGATGCTGCCAGCAGTCCGCCCATCAACGCGGTGGATCCCGTGACGGCAAGCACCCAGAACCCCAGGGCAATCGCGTACACGACGTCCCCAAGGACCGAAACCAGCTGACCCTGCCAGAGCAGGAAAAAGTTCAGTGTCCAGAGAGGCTCGCCTCCCGGTACAGCCTGCTGCGGGACGCCTGCGCTGCCTGCCACAATGCCCCCGTCAGCCCGTTTTCACTTCCAGCAGCTCCCGCACCCTGTCCCGGTTGTTCCAGAGGGCGCAGCCGGAGGAAGTCTCTGTAAACAGGTCATGGTTGGCTCGCATGAGGGCCAGGAAACGGGACCTCAGCGCCTCCTTCAGAGGAACGTTCTTCAGGTTCACGTCGGAATAGGGCGCGAACGGACAGGGCTCCAGGTCGCCTGTCGCGCTGATGTGGACGAACCCCCTCCCCGCGGCAAGGCAGCCGCCCTGCTCGTCCTCATCCCAGGGGACTGCGATGAACACCGCCTTGAACCGGCTGCGGAAGGATGCGACAAGGCCTTTCATCTGTTCTCTCTGCGAATCCGTGATGACCCAGTCCTCAGTTCCCTCGCGGACGGGAGTGTATTCAAGGAACAGGAAAAGCCGGCAGCCTTCGCGGATGGCGCTGCGCACGAAATCCGGATCCGTGACCGTGGGGAAGTTCTCGCGGGTGACGGTCATGGAGAGGCTGAAGAAGACTCCACGGCGCTTGAGCTCCACCATTTTCCTTTGCAAGCGCTCGTGCACTCCTGCGCCGCGGCGACCGTCCGTCTCCGGCTGGTTTCCTTCGATGCTGAGCGACGGCACGATGTTGCGAAGGGAAACGAGACTGTCCATGAGAGAGTCGTCGAGAAGGAGCCCGTTGGTGGCAATGAGAAAAATGATGTGCGGATAATCCCTGGCAATGTCGATGATCTCAGGCCGGACAAGAGGCTCACCGCCGGCAATCACGAAAAACGATATGCCTGTCTGATCCGCCTGCGCCACGATGCTTCGAAGCTCGTCCGCGGAAAGCTCCTCCGAGGCATCGCCCCGGATGGCTTGCGCATAGCATCCCTTGCACCGCAGGTTGCACCTGTTTGTGATGCTGAAGATGGCGATGGGAGGCACGTGAGTGCCGTTGCGGGCCTCCGCGGCGCGGCGGCGCGCCGCCCTTCCCTGCCAGAACACGGTCCGAGCAAAGAACAGCGCCTGGCTCGGGTGCCGCAGGCTGACCCGCACGAACTCGGAGAAGAAGACGCGCAGACCTTGGTTCAGACGCGAGGTGGCAGACGTTCTGGTGCTCATGGTACCGAAGATCTCCTGCTTCCGGAGGTTGGGAATGTCTCGCACAATAGCACGAGTGGAATCCCGTAGATAGGCTTCTCTCTTCTGCTATTCAACACCCTAAAGCTGAGATGCCGTCACTTCTTCACGCCCGCCGATGTGCCTCCCTTAGCGCTGCCAGCAGGAGACTTTTCGGCGGGACGCCGCTCAGACCGTTCGGAGTCCTGTAGACTCGACAAGCGAAGGAGGCATTCTCATTCCGCCTGCTCGTTTCTATGTCACGCCCATCAACCTGGATACTCGGGGATCCCAGAAAACCATATTTCTTCGCGGCGTCCTCTTCCTCAACTCGGACAGCCTCGATCTGTGCTTCGAGGTGAAGCTCATTCACCGTTTCTTCCACGAGTCGTATCGTTGCTTCGCAGTTTGGACAGCCTTCGAATGTCAGCACTCGTATTACCACGAAGCAAACCTACTTCCAAAACTGCAGCCAGAACAACCCACGCCGGACCTGGAGACGCTTCGGTGGGCCAGCGTAAATTCCCACGGTCTTCAGCTATTTGATCTGACCCCCTCTGGCGAGCTTCTTCAGAACGACTCCATAGTGGTAAGGCGGCAAGTCGATGACACCATTTACGGCCGGCCCGAGCGCTGCCTCCTGCGCCCACCGGATGCATTCCTCGGGACGCGGGCGGATGTCCAGCGACGGTCCGCGCGGTGTTGAGGGATCGTGGCGCCAGTGGACGGCATAGATGGACCCATGCTCTGTGATCACGCGCGCAGCTTCCTGAAGGATGCGCACCGGCTGCTCGCAGTGAAGGATGTTGAAAAGGAGACAGGCATCCTGCGATCCCGCCTCGACGCCAAAGCCGTCCTGGAAGACATCGCGCTGTTCGCAGAGGAGGTTGCGTATCCCGCTTTCCTCCCCGCGTTGACGTGTCCGCGTCACCACGGCCGCATCGATATCGAAAGCACGAAGCACACCGGAGATGGATGCGGCCACGGGGAGAGAGAAAGTGCCATAGCCGCAGCCCAGCTCAACAACGTCCTGCAGTCCTTTCCCGATGCGAAGCCGTTTCAGGATGCCGTTCACGTCGAGAAGCGTTTCCCAGTACGCCTCCTCGGGCATGCTGCTCTGACGGAGCTTCATTCGCTGTCAGACCGGGCTTGTCAGGCGAGGGCCTGCGCGAGATCCGACCACAGGTCCTCAACGTCCTCAAGACCGCATGAGATTCTCACCATGCCGTCTACAATTCCTCGCCGAGCACGCTCCTGCGGTGTAAGTCCGTGATGCGTCGTTGTAATGGGCTGGGTTACAAGACTTTCTACCCCACCCAGGCTGGCACCGATGGAGAAGATGCGAAGCTTGTCAACGACGGCCGCGGTCGCCCTTGCATCCCCGTCCAGAACGATGCTGATCATCCCGCCGAAGCCGCTCATCTGGCGCTTGGCAAGCGAATTGCCCGCAAAACTGGCCAGACCAGGGTAATTCACTTTCTTTATCCGGGGATGCTTCTCGAGCCTTTCGGCGATGATTCCGGCCGTCGCGTTGTGAGCATGCACGCGCACAACCAGGGTGCGCAGGCTTCTGGCGAGGAGGAAGGCCACTTCGGGAGCCATCATTTGGCCGAGGTTTTTGCGCCAGACCCAGATTGGATCGAGCAGCGCGCGAGACCCGATCACCGTACCGCCGGTAAGATCACTGTGGCCACCGAGATATTTCGTCGTACTGTGGATGACAAGGTCGGCCCCCAACTCAAGGGGCCGCTGGTTTACCGGAGAGGCAAACGTGTTGTCAACGACAGTCAGCACTCTCCTGGGTCGGGCGATCGCGGAGATCGCGGAGATATCGAACACTTCCATGTTCGGGTTGCTTGGCGTCTCGAAAAAGATGAGTCGCGTAGCCTCCTTTATGGAGTCCTCGAGCTTGCCCAGTTCGCCGCCCAGCAGGAAAGTGGTCGTAATGCCGAGACGTGTGAGATTTGATTCGAGAAGCTCGAACGTGCCACCGTAGACGTCTCCTATGCAGATGATATGATCGCCTGCCTTGCAGTGGGAGAGGATGGTTGCTGACTCCGCCGCCATGCCCGAACTGAATACCCAGGCGGCTTCACCGCCCTCGATGCTGGCAAGCTTCTCTTCTATCGAGCGGATGGTTGGGTTGAGGCCATAGCGCGTGTAGAGACTGCCTTGCGTGCGACCCTCGACGACATCCAGCACTGCCGCGGTGGAGGTGAAACCGAACGTCGAGTGGTTGTAGAGGGGAGTGTGTATAGCGCCTTTCTCGTCGAGTTTTTCTCCCGCGTGGATGCAGCGGGTGGCGAGCCTGTTCGCGTCCTGACCTGTCATGTTTTGCACTCCTTAGAAAGCTCCAAGGGTCTGCCCCGCTCTTTCCATCATGAGGTCCACAAGGTCGTCATAGTCCGACAGCGTCACGGGATGAGCCACGTCCTCCGCCTTGAACCCTCTCATTTCCAGATCCTCTCGCAGGCAATAGTGGGCGACCTTCCCGTCTGAAAGAATCTGGCGAGAGCCGCTCGGATTCATGGCGTGGTACACGCCGTCCTGAAGGTAGAAGATACCCAGCTCGTTTCCTGCTTCCAACAAGCTATGCGCCAACTCCAGTGCCTGCTTGGCTTCATGTGTGTCGGGAGAGCTGGAGATAAGCATGAGAATCGGTTTCACGTTAGACCTCCTTAGAACAGCAGCACTTTCGGACAGCTCGCAATGAGAGCGGCCGTTTCCTGGCTGGAAACAACTTTGAATTGGTCCATAAGGTCGTGCGGATCAACCCCGCGATCGGCAAGAGATTCCTGGTGCACATAGAAGCGCGCTTTTTCCCCTCCCTTTGCGGTGGGAACCTGGCTGAGGGCGTCCGAGAGTGATGTCCAGCCCGCTTTCGCCGCCTGCTGGTCATTTCTGGCAAGATAGACCCCGTCGCCCATGAGAATCACCGAAGGTTCAAGACCGCTTGCCAGGGCGCCGTTGACATGCCTGACCGCCTCGGCCGCGTTTATTTTCCCGTATGGCGCTTTCCTGATGATAAGGCAGACCGTATCCGTCATTTTCCCCTCCCTATGTCCAGAGAGTGATACAGACATCACTTTCCTTGACCATGGAGAACAGGTTCTTCATGGTGCTCCGCTCGGCTCCCGAGACAATATCCTCGTTCTTGATCCCTCGGAAATTGAGGCAGGTCCCGCAAAGCTCAACCTTCAAGCCCGTTTGCAGAGCCTCCGAAAACTCCCTCTCCGCGTGAGGAATTCCGCTCGCCTTTTGGTCCTTGGTGAAATTGTGAACCCCATCCCCGGATGCGAAGAGCCTGACGGAATACCCTTTTTTCGTGGCCGCCCGCGCAAGCTTGAGGGCGGTGCTCGTGTTCTGGCACCCGTACGGCGCCGTCCAGAGAATCATGCTGAGAGTTTTCGCCATCCTTCAAATCCTCCTTTATTTAAGCAGCGCCGGCATTCTCAGCAGCCGCGCGCCCAAGTTCCCAACGATACGCAAGCCTGTTCGCTTCATACCTCGCCCGAGCCAGTATTTCTCGAAAAGCACCTTGCCAAGGTGCATGCTCCGCCCCGGCCGCCGCATCTCGATCTCTGGATGAGGTTCGGCGAAGAAGTTCCCAAAGGCGAATCCTGCGCGTCCCTGCCCGCACTCGAGCGCACAGTAGCCATCTCCCATGAACGTGACTCTTTGGGTGGGGCCGTTCAACTCGGCGGCGATGTTCCGCGCAACCACGAGGGCTTGCGTATGCGCAAATACACCGGCTTTGGGCAAGACCATTGGCGTGTCGGGTTTCCAGCGGCCGGGAATCTGAAGCGCAGTGGCATCTCCTATGGCGAAGACCCCCTGATGGCGAGTCGCAAGGGTATTACGGTCGACAGGAATCCATCCTGCCTCATTCGCAAGCCCGGCTTCACGGGCTACGCGGTGGCCGCGGTGCGGCGGCACCGCGACGAGGAGGTCGTAGGAAAACGCTGACTGCCCTTCGAACTGAAGCTCGCGTTTCGAAGCGTCCACAGAAACCAGTTTGCTGAGGGGATGGAAGACGATCTTCCTTTCCTCGAGCATTTCTCTGACCGACGCACCGAGGGCAGGTCCGGCAACCGGCATCGGCTGCGCCTCGGGGGTGAACAGGTGAATGCTCACCTTGCTTTCAAGGCCGCGGCGGCGAAGGACATCGGCGATCAGCATGGCCCCCTCATGCGGCGCCCCCGGACATTTATACGGGAGGGAGCTCACGACGAGGGCCACGGTACCGCCGGCGAAATCCCGCAGCGTCTCCTTGAGCTTCATGGCGCCATCGAAGGTATAGAACGTGGAGGCGGCTTCGCCCAGGCCCGGGATCATTTCAGGCGCCGAGCTCCGCGCCAAGCGACACAATCAGGAAATCGAAGGATATCGTGCGTGATGAGATCCTCACGCTGCGGGAGGAGAGGTCGATTGCCTCAACTTGATCGATCACCACTTCAACGCCGGGACGGGACCATCCGTTGGACATCCCGCACGATGTCTCCCGGCGCGCGGTCTGCGCTCATCAGCCAGAGGAACGAGGGAGCAAAGGCATGCTGTGCCTCCTTCTCAATCAGGACTATCTTGTGTTCCGAAGGCAGCAGCCTTCGAAGCTCGGAGGCAGCGCTGATTCCTCCCATCCCCCCGCCGAGAATAAGAACGGTTTTCGACGCCATTCAAGACCTCACTCTCAAACCATCACGAGCCGTCAGACTCCCATCTCGTGCAGAGTCTTCGCCGTGTCCAGATCCTTGTGCAGGATCTCCACGAACTCATAGACCATGATCCCGGAGTCACTGACACGCATGTCCACCCGGGAAAAGTCCACCATGCCGTTCAGAACCTCTTCTGCCTTCTTGAAGGACAGGCCAGTCTCGGCAACGGTGTCGGTCACGGTGAGGAGGCCGCCTTTCCGATATGCCAGCTTGATGATCTGGTCCTGGATTGGCATTTTGCGAAGTTCCGGCCCCTTCCGTTCCCTTCGGCGGCCGGTGGAAACCAATAGCCTGAAAATCCCCATGGCGATGAAGATCGTCACCGGTACGAGAAGGAACCAGAATCCGCCGAAGGGAGTCCCCCATGGAGAGAACATCATTCCACCATGCATCATAGTGTCGCCTCACTTTCCGACCCTGAACGCAAAAAAGGCCCCCAGACCAGGGAAAACTTTCTGCCCGATGCTTTCCAGCGCCTCGAAGCGGTCCAGCAGCCAGCCGTTCTTGACCGGGGGAAAGTAGATGGCGCTTTTCCATCGAAAGGAATGTGCTCCGGCTTCTCGAAGGAGATCTACCATCGATCCGAGGGCTGAAGAAAGTTGCTCCACTCCATATCGAGGGAACAAACAGGCTTTTGGTGCGTCTGGTTGCCGCCCAGAGGCTGTGATTACCCAGGACTCCTATCACCAGACGGCCTGCCGGCTTGAGGACCCGCAGCATCTCGGAAAGGACCTTCTGCGGAGAAGGTGCGAACTCCAGCAGAAGAACTGCGGTCACGAGGTCGAAGGAATCGTTGGCGAAAGGCATATCTTCCGATGTCCCCCGCCGGAAATCGATGGAGAGTCCTTGCCGAGCTGCCTTTGACCGCGCGATCTGCAGCATCTGCGCGGAGGCATCAAGGGCCGCAACCTCGACCCCCTGGCCCGCCAAAGCAATAGCGTAGTTCCCCGTCCCGCAACTCACATCAAGCGCGTATTCCCCTGATCTTGCTTCTGCGAGAGAGAAAACCGCTTCCCTCTCGAGGGCATCACTGCGGGCGCCCAGGGGCGTCTTGTACCAGGAATCGTACCCTTCAGCCATGCGGTCGAATTGCGCGGCCAGGGGCTCTCTCGTTCCCGTCATTCTTGCCGTTCCCTGACTTTCCCTCACGAGCGAGCGGGCGCCCTGGCGCGTCGTCCAAGCCTTGTCTCCGTCGAACTCGCATATTTCAGGAAGAGCGCGCCCTTCCCTTCAAGCTGCTCAAAAAGCACCTCCCGCATGAGGTCGCACGCCTGAATGATCTTGGGGCTGGAAATCCGGTAGTAGATGAGGTTGCCCTCTCTTCGGGCAGCTACCACTCCTTTCTGGCGCATCACCGCCAGATGCTGGGAGAGGTTGGCCTTGCCGATACGGCCCATCTTCGCGAGGATCCGGCTGACTGGTATTTCCCCGTCCCGCAGGGCGTTGAGAATTTTCAACCGCTTTGGGTTGGAAAGCGTTCGGCAGACATCGGCGTGCAGCTCGAAGATCTCCTCGTCCATGCGATTTCCTTCTTAAGTAAGTTAGCAGTTGCTATTTATTGCAACTGCCTATACACTGTAGTTCCTTCCGCGAGGACTGTCAAGCTTCGGCCCGAGAGGCTGTACGCCTCTGAGAGGCACGCAGAAGAAATGACGCGGCAGAGAGGAAGCGGAGAAAGGAGAGGGCGTATGAGGCGGAACGCATTCCTTGTCGCAGCGCTTCTCATGGCGGGTGGCGCGTATATGACGACGGCCCAAGGGATGATGAGGGGCCCCGGATTTGGAGGTTGGGGCGGAATGATGGGCGGCTGGTGGGATTCAGCGCCTCCGGGAAGCGCCCCGGCGCTTTCCATCGATCAGGCGGCGGACGCCGTCCAGAGGTACGTCAACAACTTCTGGGGCCAGGATCTTGAGATCCACGAAGTCATGGAGTTCGACAATCAGTTCTATGCCGACGTGAAGGAGAAAAGTACTGGGATTTTCGCCTTTCAACTGCTCGTCAACAAATGGACGGGCGCCGTCGTTCCCGAGCCCGGACCGAACATGATGTGGAATACAAGGTATGGCCAGATGGGAATGGGGATGATGGGCGGGGGCATGATGGGCAGCCCTGGGTGGGGCTGGGGGGGCAGAGGAGGATACCGCGGATGGCAGGACCCGACCAGGGAGATGAACGTCACCCCAGAGCAGGCTCGCCGAAACGCACAAGAGTTTCTCGATGCCCGGCTGCCCGGAACAAAAGTGGAAGACAGCGTGGATGTCTATTATGGGTATTACACCATCGATGTGATGAAAAACGGGGAAGTGTACGGGATGCTTGGCGTCAACGGGTACACCGGTTGGGTATGGTACCATGAGTGGCATGGCAAGTTCATTCGGATGAAAGATCTGGACAAGGCCGCTGGGAGGTCGTGAGTGATGTGGGGATGGGGATACGGCGGCTATGGGAACTGGCTCGGGTGGCTCGGCCCGCTGGTCATGGTTCTTTTCTGGGCTGCGGTTATTACGGGGATCGTCTTCCTCGTGCGCTTTCTCATTCGACAGGGCGGCTCGCGTGACCGGGAAGATTCCGCGTTGGAGGTCTTGCGAAAAAGATACGCGCGAGGAGAGATCAGCAAGGAGGAGTTCGAGGCCAAACGCCGTGACCTGATATGAAGACTCCGGGACTATTTCCCATGGTGGGGCGATGCATCAAGCCGGGGCCTGTTCCAGGTCCGATCAGAGATCATCAGCGTCTTCGAGGCCGCACGATGGCCTGACTATGCTATCCACGATTCCGCGCCGGGTACGCTCGTGCGGCGCGACAAGACAAAGCTGATCATGACGCCAAATCCGCTCATTCATCATCGAGGAGTAAGTCGGAACGGTTCGCTCGAATCGGATTTGACGCTACGGGCTTCCCTCGCCCCCCTTGCCGCCCCCCCTCCCAGACCCTCCCCCCTGCTTACCCCCCGGCTAAGGTACCCTATGGTCGTCTGGGAGGGGGAGGCTCAAAAGGGGGGCTTCGGTGGCGGTACGCTCGCTACGGCTCCGCCATCCTTGGCTCCGCCTCCACTCGCTACCGCCAGCCCTTCGCTGCGTGTGGTGAGTGGTGCTGCCGTGCTGGCGCTCTTGCCGAATGGGCCGTGCTGTTTTCCTGCCGTGGAGGCCGCTGGAACAGGCTTGCATTCGGTCGCCCCTAATGTGAAGACTAATGTCATGCGAGAAATGATCTTTATAAGTCATGCAAATCCAGAAGACAATGAATTCACGCGTTGGCTCGCACTCCAGTTGGCGAGAGAGGGGTATCCCGTATGGTGCGATCTCACAAAGCTCCTAGGCGGTGAAGTTTTCTGGGAAAACGCCGAGGAAGCCATACGAGACCGGACAATCAAATTCCTGTACGTGCTCTCAAAAGCCTCCAACGAGAAGCCAGGTGTCAGAAATGAGCTGGCTGTAGCGGCGGCTGTCAAGCGAAAGGAAAAACTAAAAGACTTCATCATTCCTCTCGCAATCGATTCACTTGCACCCGCAGATTTCAATATCGAGGTGGCCCGAATCAATGCCATCTCCTTTAAAGAGCGATGGCCAGCTGGTTTTGCGACACTCCTCGCTAAGCTCGAGAAAGATGGCGTCAAGAAGAAGGCGCAATTCGGCCCAGCGGCAGTCTCCAGTTGGTGGCGGCATTTTGCAGATGCCTCCGGAGGGCTTAAGGAAAAACCTGAAACCTTGATAACAAACTGGTATCCACTCGAGCCAACTTCTCTATTCTTCCATGAACTTGAACAAACGGGCGAACTCCAGTCAGAGATTGCGGACTCGGAGCCAGCATATCCCGCAGTCCGCTTCAACCAATATCTCGTTTCGTTTGCTCCGGCGGAGGACTTCGGTAGGCAGTACCGCTTTGACACCAAAATTCAAAGAAGCATTACAAGCATCATCAATCCCTCTTCGAATCAGAATAGTACTCAAAGACTTTGGAGCTTTCGTGATGAACGGTCGACACTCTCAACATTGTTGCGGCTATCGTGGGACAGGCTTCTGTCCGAAAAAGGTTTGTCATCATGCTCCTTTGCAAATGGAAGAAAGGGCTTGTACTTCATCAAGGGGCAGGTACTCGATGACCGGATTTCATTCGTTGACGCAAACGGGGCTAAGACGTGGCGGGAAATCATCGGGTACAAGACTCTGAAAAACAGCGGCGGAGAGATCAGAGGAATGCGGTACTGGCATTTCTGTCTTGAGGCCAGGCCGACATCGCACCCAGTGATAGGCTTCACCATGCGCCCCCACGTCGTATTTTCGGACGACGGAACCGTCCTCTGGGATAGCGTGGACCGCATGCATAGAGCCCGACGCTCCCAGTGCAAAGCGTGGTGGAACGACAAATGGAGGGGTCTCATTGGTGCAACCATATCCTGGCTGGCGTCGGGTGATTCGACGATCAAAATAGGGGTCGGCAGCAACACGACACTCCGAGTTGCTGCAACTCCAATACGAATCGAATCCCCCGTTACCTATGACGAACCGGAAGATCTAGTGAGCGACGTAATAGATACCGACCAAGGAGACATAGAGACGGATCAGGAATTTGACGACATGTACGGGGATCAATCATGAATGTTCAAGCAGTTCGATTTTTCAGAGAGCCAACCCTAATGTTTGCCTACGGTCAGTCGGTGGAGGATCCTCGCGATGGCCTTACGCTCTTTGGGCCCCTTGATTCTGGCAAGCCATATGGGATTCGTGTTGGCGCCATCGGCACCAAGCGCGGTATAGAATACTATGAAGACTGGGCGCTACGAATCCAACATCCTCTGTCCGATGGGGGATCGCAGATTGCCCGTCCTCCGTTCCCCGGCTTCGAATCCGCCTTTCGAATTCCTTGGTCGCCGAAGCCTACACTGTCGGTTGAGGTAGCCGAGCTCGAGCTTTACAGGGCCGTGAATCTTGACGACCGTCACCAACGCGTGCACGCCACCGTAAGTGTTTATTCGGAGAGAATCCTGGAGACGCTCCGCACTGAAGAAACTGCTATCGATTTGTGGTTTGTGGTGATTCCGGACATAGTCTATGAGAATTGCCGTCCAAGATCGAGAGTCCCAACAGAATTCCAAGTGAAATCCGAATACCGGTTCAGCGCCAGCAGCGCGCAAAGAACCAGGACAGAGCCGATGCTCTTCGAGGAGATGAATAAAGACGCTGAGCCCTATCACTATGAGGTTGACTTTCACAACCAGCTAAAGGCCCGCCTATTGAGCTCGCAGGCGTTGACCCAGGTCGTTCGTGAGAGCACTATCGCGCCGGCTTCCTTCGCTCTGGAAAGTGAAAGATCTAAACGTGACAACCGTGATTTTCAAGCTTCAATAGCCTGGAATCTTGGTACGGCTGCGTTCTACAAGGCGGGTGGCCGCCCGTGGAAGATAAGTGGCATCCGAGAAGGTGTCTGCTATATAGGACTTGTCTTTAAGCGTGACCTGACGCAACCTGATCAACGAAATGCTTGCTGCGCCGCTCAGATGTTCCTGGACTCAGGTGATGGAACGGTATTCAGGGGGGCCGTTGGGCCGTGGTATTCTGAAGATAGCCGCGAATTCCATTTGAATCGCAGGGCCGCACAGGACTTGGTTACACTTGCAGTTGACACCTATAAGCGATACTCAAAGGGCAAGCCTCCGTCGGAACTGTTTCTTCACGGAAAGGTTTCTTTCTCGGAAGAAGAGTGGGACGGCTTTCGAGACGCAGTAAACTCTGCGGAGACAAATTTGGTTGGGGTCAAAATACGCGACGACTCCGATCTACGCCTGTTTCGAACCGGAAGGCATCCTGTGCTACGTGGAATAGCCTATGTGAGACACCAGAGATCTGCATATTTGTGGACAAAGGGCTTTTCGCCTCGTCTTCGTACCTATGTCGGTCGGGAGGTGCCCAAACCTCTCCGTATTGAAGTTGACAAGGGGGACGCCGACGTCGAGGTTGTACTGGCCGATATTCTGGCCCTCACAAAACTGAACTACAACACATGCCTTCTTGCAGATGGGTTGCCAGTGACTCTCCGCTTTGCCGATGCTGTTGGGGAGATACTGACGGCGGGACCTGTGCCCGTGGATAAACCTCTTCCGTTTAAGCACTACATTTGACAGACGGCCATCTCGGCAGTGCGCCAGCACGTTGCAGCTCTTCTCTCTTACCAATGTGTGTCATTTTCAGTCAGGTCACAGAGGCACCCTGTTCCCATGCGAATGGGCTTCCCTTGACCTTGCGATAGTTCTCATCGAGGGTCGGTCTCAGAAGAACGAGGGCGGTGAGCCTTCGCGCCATAGCGGTCACCTCGGTGACTTCTTCTACCTTCATCGCGCGGCCAAGAAGGTCACGTTCTCTATAGCTCAACCATTTCTTGATGACCTGGTATCCACCGATATAGAATTCCCAGACGGAAGCCGGGACGTTTTTCCAGAGGGCGTGCTCGTTGAGATAGATATCGCGCGTGTCCGGACCGACAAGTGCGACTGCTTTTTCCGCGTCGATCCCGCGGCTCTCTGCGGCAGCGGCTATGGCTGCCCTTTCTTCCGCGGTGAAAGGCCGTTCACGAATTGTGCCTCGTGCAGGCATAGTGACGCCATCTTTTCCGGCGTGGCCCCATCCGGCCGTGAGATCCAAGTCTCCCGAGTTTGGATCGAGTTGTCCACCACCAACCCGTTGGACGACACCCGTGAGAAGGAATACTGGCTCCATACTGCTGCCGCCGGTGACGCCGGTCGCTTGGCTTTCCGTATCGAGAAGCTCGGCAACCCGGCGGCCTAGACTCACCGATTCGAGAAGCAACTTCTTGTTGGACGGAAGCGGTAGGCGGGGCCAATCGGACCTGATGCCATCGGCATTCTCATTGAGATAGGCAGGACAGTATCCGATGGCAAGAGAGTGAAGCCAAACGAGGGCAGCAAGGTTTTCATCGGCATCCGGATTGTCGATCCCCACCGCGGAAAGGTACTTCCGCGCCGCAGCGGACAGATTTGCGTGGAGAGGCATGTCCACCGTACTTCCCTGCTGCCGCTCGATGTCGTCTTTATAACCTTTAGGCGCGAGGCGAATAGGGAAGCAAGATGCGTCAGGCGAGAGCAGATGATCATCGGAGAGATTTCTGCAGAAATAGAATGGCGCTCCCTCAGGATCCTTGCTTGGTTTCGTACGAGAAAGTAGGAACGCGTTTCCAGTAAAGCACTGTTCCCAAAGTGCGGGCCGTGGTTCATTCCATACCGGCCGTATTCCTGTGTAGTAACACCAGCGAGTCTCAAGAGGTCGAATGGCGTACTTGAGGATTCGCTCCGGATTGTACTGCTCCTTCGATATTACTTTCTTCCTTGTTTGCTCGGGAATGAAGCGCGCCTGTTTCTCGGTAAGCTCTCTATGCCGTGCGCCATAATCATCCCAGGTTAGGTCGGGATCAAAGTAGTCTCTCATTCTTCATTTCAAGCGATTCACGGTCGATGCTTATGAGTGCGCCGCCGCGCTTTTCCATGAGACCGTTGCTCGGAGCCGCTCCACACAACTCAGTAAGTTTGGGCCATGTCAGGTAGGCAGATGAAACACTTTCGGGACGGAAGGAGTAGCGGTTCGTGTCGCTAGGATTCCCGGGCTCGTACAACTCGTCGAACGGTGTGTGTTCGAGTGAATGTAGCAGGTCCTGGCGCTTTGTCACGCCCCAGTATTGCCTGAAACGGACCGTTGGTGGTCTCTCTCTCGATTCCTTTCGGACCATTACGCACACGGCTGTCCCGACTCGGATTCCCTCACGGTTGTACTCAGTTGAGAAAACGGAAGGGTCAGGGGCTCCCGTCGGCGTGAGCTTACCCGTGTCCCGGCTGTCGCCGTTCATGCAATCAAACCAGAGAAGATCGAACTCGTCCAAGAAGCGCTTGCGCATGACGACAAATGAAGGATCGCTTAGGTAAGAGAAATTCGTGATGAACGACACCACTCCCTTGCCGCTCATTTCGGTTATCTTTCTCTCGGCGAGCCGGTAGAAGCGCACATACAAGTCATCAAGGTTGAACTTCTTTATTCCCCAGCCGCCCTTCTCCGACCCCGGTCGGTTTAGCCCTTTCTTGTACGGATCGACCAAACCCAGCTCTTCCTCGGGGCTCACACCGGCAAAGGCATTGGTAGGGTGGGTTGCCGAGAACCACGATGATTTTCGATGATTGTTTCACCTTTTCAGCTTCCGCATGCTCCAGAGCTAGCTCGGGAAACGGTATTGCTTTGGATTCTTTGTGAGGCTCCCATCCCGTCAACGAGTTTGTCAGGAATACTGCTGCGCGTTCGTTGGAAGTGTTCCTCAGGGGCGAACCCAATCGTTGAAGAAGAAGGCCGAGTTGCAGATGGGAGACAACGAAAGGGGCGGGAAGTATCTCAAAGCCGAACACTTTCGTCATCGCAGCTTTTTTGATCTCCGCTGCGACCAACGCTCCCCCGCCTTTTGCATTCAAAGTTGAGGCAATGTGCGCCAGGACTTCGATTAAGTATGTTCCGTGCCGCAGCAGGGATCGAGCAGGAGCACGCTCGGATCAGCCAGGCCATCAGCCAGGCCCATTTCCTTCCGCAACACGGCGTCGACTCGCGCTACTTGGTACTGCACTATCTCTCGCGGCGTATACCAGACACCGAGATCCTTACGCAACTCCGGATCGAATGCTTCGAGGAAAGGCTCGTAGAAGTATTGGACGGCGTGCTCTTCTTGGAACTTGCCGAAGAATGCGGGCCGGTCGACACGATTGAGGACCGTGTTAGCACGATCGAGAACTCCACCAGTCCCAACGGTTTCAGTCTGCCTGGCATCATGAGATTTTCGAAGAGCGTGCGGATGAAAGGAACGTTGATGATCCATTGGGCCTGTTTCCAATCGAAGCTAGACACCTGGTTTCCAGGTATGCCACTGCGGCACCAGAGGGTCCCATGCCGAGAAGATGCCGTAGAAGATAGTCTGAACGAGAGTAGAGCGGAAGAAATGTTCCCCTTTGGGCCCGGTGAACTTCATCCCGAGCGTCTCTTCGAGGGCAGAACGCACTTCGCTCAGCGCTGGAAGCTCAGATTTCTCTACGTTCGCCTTTGCGTCTCTGGCGTAAGATGCCAGGAACCATGCAAGGTCTTTCGGCTCGGAAAGGGGTGCATTGAGGAGCATCACGCGTGTGAGAAACTCGCGCAGCC